>NZ_PDKW01000042.1:438683-603303 GCF_002573965.1 Azospirillum palustre
GCTATGTCGTGCCGGTCGGCGACGGGGTTGCCGGTGACGGCTTTGTCGAGCGGCTGCGCGGCGGGCTGAAGGCGGCGCTGCCGGACTACATGGTGCCTGCCCATCTCGTGGTGCTGGAACGGTTGCCGCTGACGCCCAATGGCAAGCTGGACCGCAAGGCGCTGCCCGAGCCGGAGCTGGCGTCGTCGCCATCCCGGGTGCCGCCGCGCAGCGCGGCCGAACGCGCCCTGGCGGCGCTGTGGTGCGAGCTGCTGCGGCTGGACAGCGTCGGCGTCACCGACAACTTCTTCGAGCTGGGCGGAGACTCCATCCTCTCCATCCAGCTGGTGACCCGTGCAAGGTCGCTGAAGCCGCTTGGGGTGTCCTTCAAGCTCCGTGACCTCATCCGCAAGCCGACCATCGCCGAACTGCTCGGGACTGCTGCGGAAACAAATGCGACGAAGGGCGGAGCGTCGCCGATCATGGCCCTGAACCGGCCGCTTGCCGGACAGCCGCCGCTGGTCTGCATCCATGCCGGCTTCGGCACGGTCTTCGATTATGAACCGCTGGCCCGTCGCCTCGATGGGCGTCGAAGCGTGCTGGCGATCCAGTCGCGCATGCTGCTCGATCCGGCATGGCGGGACCGTTCGCTGGAGGAGATGGCACGAGACTATGTCGACCTGCTGCGGGCGCGGCAGCCGCAGGGCCCCTACGAGCTGCTCGGCTGGTCGCTGGGAGGAACGATTGCCGCGCTGATGGCGGCCGAGTTGGAGCGCCGGGGGCAGCGTGTGCGGCGCCTTGCCCTGCTCGACCCCTTCGTGCCATCGCGGGAAATCGGCGAGGTTGGGCTGGATGACTGGCGCGACGATCTCGCCGGCTTCCTTGCGGTGATGTTGCCGGGAGTGGCTGTCGGCCCTCCCGCGGCCGGGTCCGAAGACGCCGACGCGATCAGGAGCGTCATCTCCCCGATGCTCGATGCTCCCCGGACCGGCAGTGCCGAAGGACTGGGGACCGCGATGGGGGCGGAGGAGCTGACCCAGGCCTTCCTGACCGCCCGCCATCTGAAGCGGCTGTCCGTAGCCCTGCCTGCCTGCCTGCCGATCGATGCCGCTGTGCAGGGCTGGTGGATCGCAGCCCGCGACACCGACCGGCTGCGCCTGGAGACGCAGCTTGGCGGACGCCCGCTGCCCTGGCGGACACTCGGCTGCGGTCATTTCGAGGCGCCGCGCGACGAGGGCTTCCTGGCGGACATCGCTGAACATCTGGCGGGGCCGGCGGCGGAACGGCCCGATGCCCCTACCGACGCTCCGACCTCTGACCTAGCGGATGCCGCGGAGTGAGCGCGCCCATCCGGACCGGGAGTAACGACCGATGCCTGTGAACCCCGATATTGCCGCCTTCCTCGCGCTCGCCGCGGGTGGACGCGAGGGCGGCAGGATGAAGCCGATGCACGCCCTGTCGCCAGCGGAGGCCCGGCTCGCCTTCGAGCACACCTCCCGCATGATGAACCCCGGCGGCGAGCCGGTGGAGCGGGTGGAGGAGCTGTCCATCCCGACCCGCGACGGTGCCGTGCTGCCGGCCCGTCTCTATTCCGCCGACCGGACGGCGATGCCGGCTCCGGTGCTGCTCTTCTTCCACGGCGGGGGCTATGTCGTCGGCAGCCTCGACTCCCATGACGGGCTGTGCCGGGCGATTGCATCGAAGAGCGGGGTTGCGGTCCTGTCGGTGGGATATCGTCTGGCTCCGGAGCATCGCTTTCCCACGGCTTTCGACGATGCGCTGGACGCGCTGGACTGGCTCGGCGGGGCTGGCGCGGCACTGGGGCTCGACGGCGGCCGTCTGGCGGTGGGGGGCGACAGCGTCGGCGGCAGTCTCGCAGCGGCGATCAGCCTGCGGGCCGCCGCGGATCCCGGCCTGCCGCGCCCGCGTCTGCAGGTGTTGATCTATCCGGTGACCGATGCCACGGCCGAAACCGATTCCCTATGCCGGTACGGGGAAGGGCATCTGCTGGAGCGGGCGACGTTGGAGTGGTTCTATCGCCATTATGCCGGTGAGGAGGCCGACCGGCGGGACGGCCGCTTCTCGCCGCTGTTGGCGGAGCTTTCACCCGGTGTCGCGGCCTCGCTGGCGCCGGCTCTGCTCGTGCTGGCCGAATGCGATCCGCTGGTCGATGAAGGGATCGCCTACGGGCACAAGCTGGCGGCGGCCGGCGCTCCCGTCGATGTGCGGATCTATGCCGGGATGACCCACGATTTCCTGCGGATGGGCGCCCTGGTGGACGAGGCGGAGGAAGCGCAGGATCTGATCGCCGATGTGCTGCGCCGGAATTTGGCCGAGGCTGGCTGACGGTCGTCACCAACTGTAGGACAGGGTGGCCAGAACTGCCCGGCGGTTGCCGTAGAAAACGGAGTTCTCGTAGAATCCCGGCGAGAAATAGCGTCGGTCGAACAGGTTTGTCGCGGTCACGGTGAGACCGGCGCCGTCGAGTGCCGGGCGGAGCCGTCCCAGATCGTAGCCGAGGCTGACATCGGCCAGCATGTAGGAGGGGACGCGCATGCTGTTCGCGGCATTGTAGGTCGCACCGACATAGCGCATTCCGATGCCGGCGGTCAGACCGCCGGCCGCTCCATCGTCGATATGCCGATGCAGCCAGACCGCGGCGGCATGACGCGGTACCGAGGCCACCCGCTTTCCCGTCCTGTCGGTTCCGCCAGGGTAAGGCGTGTCGCGGGTGACCCGCGCGTCGGTGTAGCTGTAGGCCGCCGTCAAGTCGGTCGCGGCATCGAGAGCCGCCTTCGCCTCCAGTTCGACGCCGCGCGACCGCACCTCTCCGGTTTGGATGGAATAGCCGGGATTGTCCGGGTCGGCGGCAGTGAGGTTGCGCTGAACGGCACGGAACAGGGACAGGGTGAAGAGACCGTCGAAGCTCTTCGGCCGGTAGCGCAGCCCGGCTTCCAGCTGTGTTCCCCGGCTCGGCGAGAAGGGGCGGCCCTGCACGTCGCTGTCGCTGTTCGGCTGGAAGGAGGTCGAGTGGCCGGCATAGGGCGTCAGGCCGCTTTCGAAGCGGTAGGCCAGCCCGATGCGTTTGGTGAAGGCCCGGTCGACCTGCGTCGTCTCCACCAGTGGACCATCGGACAGGCGGCCGACAGTCCCGGTACGGCTCCAGTCCAGCCGGCCACCGAGCGTCAGCCGCCAGTTGCCGGCGGCGATTTCGTCCTGGGCATAGAGGCCGGTCTGGCGGATGCGGTCGGTCAGGTCGCGGGCAAGCGTCGCGTCCCAGCCATAGGAGCCGCCATAGACCGGATCGAAGACGTCGAGCGCATCGGCCACCGTGCCGTTCCGCCGCGTCTCGTGTGCCCGGTAGAGGCCATGGTCGAGTCCCGCCAGCAGGCTGTGGCGCAGCGGGCCGGTGGCGGCGCTGCCCTGCAGGTTGGTATCTACCAGCAGCGTCGAACTGGTCTTGGGCCGGTCCTGCAACCCGAAGCGGTAGTAGCGGTCCGCCTCCAGCAGGCCCGAGGACGCCCAGCTCGACAGATAGCCGACGCGGCTGCGGCTGTAGCGCAGGGTCTGATTCAGCATCCAGTCCCCGGTCAGGGCATGCCGGATATCGTAGCCGGCCGACAGGCTGCGCGAACGGTAGGAACTCAGTCCGGGATAGCCGAGGAACAGGCTCGAGTCCAGGCGGCCGTATGGATTGTCCAGCACCGTCCCCGCTGCCGGGAAGCTCTGCTCCGCCCCCATCTTTCGGAAATCGAGCCAGCTTGCGAGCAGCGTGATGTCGGTCTTCTCTCCAGCGGACCAGGACAGGGCGGGCGCGACATAGAGGCGGTCGTCCGGGGTGCGTTCGATCTGTGTGCCGCTTCGTCGTGACAGCATGGTCAGGCGATAGCGAAGCGTCCCCTCGGCGTCGATCCGGTCGCCGAGGTCGGCCGTGACCTGCCTCCGGTCATGGCTTCCGCCCTGCAGCTGGAGCCGATGGAGCGGGGTGCCGGTCGGGCGCTTGCTGGTCAGGGCGATGGCTCCGCCGGGTGGCATGGCTCCATAGAGTGTGGAGGCCGGGCCTTTCAGCACCTCCACCCGTTCCACGCCGAAAGGCTCGTACTCCAGCCCGTAAGGGTTGTAGCCGCTGCGCAGCCCGTCGATCATGACGGACTCCGAACTCTGGCGGAAACCGCGAACGAAGACGTCGATGGCACCCTGGCCGCCGGGGTAGTCGATGGGGCGAACCCCGGCGCTGTAGGAGAGGGCGGCATTGATGTCCTGGACGTCGCGCCGGTCCAGATCTTCCCGCGTGACGATGGAAAGTCCTTGCGGCGATTCCTCGATGGGCGTTGCGGTCTTGCCGGCACTGCCGCCGTGGCTGGGGAGCCGCGCTGCCAGCCCCGCGGATGGCGGGCGGCCTTCCACCGTCAGGGCCGGAAGGAATCCGGGATTCTCCTGGAGCCGGCCGATCGTCACCATCCGCTCCCGCATCTCGAAGGCGAGGTCGGTTCCGCTCAGCAGGATGGAAAGGGCATCCGCCGGGGCCATCCGCCCCGACAGCGCACGCGAGCGGCGTTCGGCCAAAAGGTCGGGGTTGTAGAGAATCTGCAAGCCGGTCTGGCGGCCCAATCTGGTCAGCGCCTCCCGAAGGGGCAGGGCAGGGATCTCCAGCAGCATCTCCTGTGCTGCCGGCTCCTGTGCTGCCGGCTGCCCGATGTCGGACGGAGCGGGAGCCGGGTCGATGGAGGCCGAAAGGGCAGGGGCGGGCAAGCCCAGCGACGCCGTCCAGACCGCCGTCCAGACCGTCGTCCGACCGGCCGCGACCCGGCAGGCCGCCAGCCAGCCGAGCGCAGGAGGCCGATGGCCGGCACCCCGGCTCCGGGTGGTTGGGCGGAGCCCCGCGAGACGATCGGTCATCCAAAGCCCCTACAACGCACGCTGGAAACCGCACGGAGAAATTCTGCCGTTTCCTTGTTTGCAAATGATTGTCAGTTGCATTAGCCTGCGGCAGCTTGTCAAGCCAGAGGGATTGCAACCCCACCGTGGCTTCACTCTGCACAAGGAACTCTCCATGCGACAGGTCGGATCCGTCGAAAGCCAGACCCTGTGCGACGTCTTCACCACGCACCGGCGCTCGTTGATCGGGGTGGCCGAGCGGATCACCGGCTGTCGCCACCATGCCGAAGATGTTGTCCAGGATGCCTTTCTGAAGCTTCTGGGTGCGGAATCGACCAGTTCCATCCGGGCCAAGGCGGGCTACCTGATGATGGTGGTCCGTAACCTGGCAATCGATCATTACCGCCGGAAGGGCATGGAGTCACGCTTGCTCGTGGCAGAGGAGGAAGGGCAGGCGGTAAGCACGCCGGAGGCGGCGTCGCCGGAAAACGTAAATGTGAACCGTGAACTTCTGCAAACGCTTGAGTCCGCCCTGGCCGATCTGCCGGAGCGGACCCGCTATGCCTTCGAGATGCACCGGATCCACGGCCACAGCCAGAAGGACATCGCCGCCACCCTCGGTGTGTCGCCGACGCTGGTCAACTTCATGATTCGCGACGCACTGATCCATTGCCGCAAGACGATGAAGCGAATCGACCCGTTGTCCTGAACGACGGCCCGGTGCCGCGTCCGCTGCCGCTCTTCGCCAGCGCTGTCACTTCATCGATCGCCAAGAATACAAATGGGAGTCGCCGGTCGCCGGGGCTTCGTCGGTGTCGAGGACCGGCGCGCTCGAAAACGCCGCTTTCACACCAGTTGCGGTGGCGGCGGTGGGGGGCTTCCGGTTCCCGAAGCGGGCCGGGAGATCGCACCACGGAAAACCCGGCGCGCTTCAAACCGCGGTTCGGCGGACCACGAGTTCGGGCAGGACGAGATCGACCTCGCGGTTCGGCGGGCTCCCCTTGCCGATGCCCTCGATCATCGCCATCAGCCGGCCGACCTGGCTGTCGAGGTTCGGGCGCAGGCTGCTCAGGCCGAAGGCCGGCCAGGAGGCCATGGGGATGTCATCGAAGCCGAGGACCGCAACATCCTCCGGCACCCGCAAACGGAAGGTGGCGGCAGCCTGGAGGGCGCCCAGCGCTATGATGTCGTTGAAGCAGAACAGCGCGTCGGGGCGGTCCGAGCGGGCGAACAGCCGCGTTGCCGCGTTGTAGCCGCCTTCGAAGCTGTTGTCCTCGGACTCCTCCTCCATGAAGGGCAGGCCGGCATCCTCCAGCGCGGCGGCAAGCCCGGCCCGGCGCCGCCGATTGGCGTCGGTCTGCGCCGTCTTCGTGACATAGGCGATGCGGCGCCGGCCGGACTGCACCAGAAAGCGGCCGCCCATCAGCCCGCCGAGCCGGTTGTCGCAGGCCACCCCGCCAAGCCCCTCGATCTGCCGGCCGAACTGGAACACCGGAGTGTCGAGCGCGCGGAGCCGGTCGACGACATGGTCCGACACGGTTCCGCCCATCACCACGATGGCATCCACCTGATAATCGAGCGCATGCATGGTCGAGCTGGTCAGATCGTGCTGCCGTGTCTCCGGGATGACCAGGGCGCGCCTGTCGGCCTCCGCGATGGCCACCAGCAGCTTCTTCAGCACCAGATCGGTGTGCGGATTCTCCAGTTCGGCCAGCAGCAGGGCGACAAGGCCGGTGTTCTGGCCGGTCAGCGAGCGGGCAATGACGTTGGGGCGGTATCCCAGCGCTTCCGAGGCCGCCATGATGCGCTTGCGCGTCTCCTCGGACACCAGCCCATCGCCGAAACAGCGGGAAACCGCCGAGCGTGAAACGCCCGCCATATCGGCCACCTGCTGGGCGGTCACCCGCGACTTCATTGACGACACTGGGGTTCCGTCCCTTGCCCGCATCCGGATCGTTGCCAAGGGATACTGAGGGCGAAACCGGACGATCGCAAGCGCTATGCGCCGCCCGGAAATTTCACTGAATACGGCACTATAATGCACGCGCGTGCAGCACTAGAAACTTCCGCGACGATGGCGGTCGGGGTGGGGTTTCGACCTTTTGGTGGGTGCCGTTTGATCGGTCCCGCTGTGTGAAGGGTGCTATGACCGCTATTTTTCGCCGTTTCCAGGCTGATGTGCGTATCTCCCGCCTTCGGCATGATTCCGGAGTAACGCATCTGTCTGGGGATTGACAGTTGTTCGCATCTCAAATAGCGTGACGTACGAATGAACGCGCGTGCATAAACAATTCAAAGCGGCCGGCCATGCCGACATCGCCGAAAGAAGCCGTCCGTTTCCTTGAAGGGAGGAACTTCATGCATTGCAAAACACGACGCCCGGCCACGGCCGCCGGCCGGAAGCGCCTGCGCTCGATGGTGCTGGCGGTGACCGCGGCGGCGGGGCTGGCCGTCCTGGCCGGGCCGTCGCCGGCCGCCGCGTCGGAGGTGGTCGTCTACTGCTCGGTCAACGAGGACTGGTGCCGCGAGGTGGTGACCTCCTTCGAGCGCAAGACCGGCATCAAGGCGCTGATGACCCGCAAGAGCGCGGGCGAGGTCTATGCACAGCTTCGGGCCGAGAAATCCAATCCGAAGGCCGACATCTGGTTCGGCGGCTCGGGCGATCCTCATTTGCAGGCGGCGGAAGAGGGGCTGACGGAGCCGTACAAGTCGCCGGAACTCGACAGGCTGTATGGCTGGGCGATCCGCCAGGCGGAAATCTCCGGCTACCGGACGGTCGGCATCTACATGGGGGCGCTCGGCTTCGGCTATAACAAGGACCTGCTGGCCAAGCGCAAGATCGCGGCCCCCGCCTGCTGGTCCGATCTGGTCAAGTCCGATTTCCGGGACGAAATCCAGATCGCCGATCCCAATTCGTCCGGCACCGCCTACACCATGCTGGCGACGATGGTGCAGTTGATGGGCGAGGATGCGGCCTTCGATTACCTGAAGAGGCTGCACCGCAACGTCAACCAGTACACCAAATCCGGCGCGGCTCCGGCGAAGTCGGCGGCGCAGGGCGAAACCATGCTGGGCATCGCGTTCCAGCACGACCTGCTGGTGGAGGCGATTGCCGGCGCCCCGGTCGCCATCGTCGCGCCGTGCGAGGGCACAGGCTACGAGATCGGCTCTATGAGCCTCGTCAAGGGTGCGCGCAACCCCGACACCGCCAAGATCTTCTACGATTGGGCGTTGACGCCCGAGGTGCAGGCGCTGGGCGCCAAGGCCAGGAATTTCCAGATTCCCAGCAACAGCGGCGCCCAGATCCCGCCGGAATCGCCGCGTGTCGACCGGATGAAGCTGATTTCCTACGACTTCGCGCGCTACGGCTCGAGCGCGGAACGCACCCGCCTGCTCGCCAAGTGGGATCACGAGGTCAAGTCCCTGTCCAGATAGGTCCCGCGATCATGAAACGACATCTCGGTTTCTGGCTGGCCGCGGGCTGGGCGGCGGTGCTTGTCCTGCCCTGGCACATCGGCGGCGTCTGGCCGGTCTTCTGGCCGGGCGGTCCGCAGAACGGCCCCTCCGCCGGTGACGGCATGCCGGCGCTGATCCAGGGGCTGCTGCTGGGACGGCCGTGGCTGCTGGCGTCGGTCCTGCCGCTGCTGGCGGCGCTGGCCGGCTTGCGGGCGACGGGCGGAGCAAAGGGCGGAGCGGACGGACGGGCGCGGTCAGCGTGGCTGACCGCCGCCGGGGCCGGCGGGCTCGGCTGGCTGCTGGTGGAAAGCCTCGCCGTCACCCAGCCGGGCCTGGGGCTGGGCGCCGCCGCCTATGCGGTGGTCTGCCTCGTGCTGGGCGCCCATGGGCTGGCGCTGCGCGGCTGGTGCAAAGGCGATGTCTTCATCGTCGCCTCCATCGGGCTGGTGCTGGGCTCGATCCTGGTCTTCGTCGGCTTCCCGGTGGTCACCATCCTGCTGTCGGCGGTCCAGGACAACGACGGCCGGCTGACGGTCGTGGGTCTGTTCGACAAGCTGACCGACAGCGGCATCTGGGGCCTCGGCTGCGTGCTGGGCACCGGCAGCACATGTGGGGTGGCCTGGAACACGCTGGCCCTGGCGGGCGTGGTCGGGGTGCTGACCACCGGCACGGGGCTGGCCTTCGCGCTGATCGCGGTGCGCACCGGCTTCCGCTACAAGGCGGCCTTGCGGCTGGCCTCGATCCTGCCGGTGATCACGCCGCCCTTCGTCATCGGGCTTGCCATCATCCTGCTGTTCGGCCGCGCCGGCGTGGTGACCGATCTGCTGTCCACCTTGTTCGACATTCCCCGCTCGCGCTGGATTTACGGCATGCCGGGGGTGGCAATGGCACAGATCCTCGCCTTCACGCCGATTTCCTTCCTGGTGCTGGTCGGCGTGCTGCAAGGGGTGAGCCCGACGCTGGAGGAGGCGTCGCAGACCCTGCGCGCCACCCCGTGGATCACCTTCCGCACGGTGACGCTGCCGCTGATCCGTCCCGGCCTCGCCAATGCCTTCCTGATCTCCTTCATCGAAAGCCTGGCGGATTTCGGCAACCCGCTGGTGCTCGGCGGCAATTTCGACGTGCTGTCGACCAAGATCTTCTATGCGGTGGTCGGTGCCGCCCATGACCAGGGACGGGCCGCCGTGCTGGCGATCATCCTGTTGTCCTTCACCCTGTCGGCCTTCCTGGCGCAGCGACGGTGGCTCGGCCGCCGGTCCTACACCACGGTGGCCGGCAAGGGCGATGCCGGCCTGCCCAGCCCGCTGCCGCCGGGGGTGCGGATCGCCGCATCGGCCGTCGCGGCGCTGTGGACGGGGCTGACCGTGCTGGTCTACGGCACCATCCTGGTCGGCGGCTTCATGAAAAGCCTGGGGCGCGACAACACGCTGACGCTGATCCATTACCAGACCGCCTTCGGCATCGAAACCGGGCCGAACGGCTGGTGGTTCAGCGGATCCGCCTGGGATTCGCTGTTCACGACGCTGGGCGTGTCGCTGGTCGCCATGCCGCTGACGGCGGCGCTCGGGCTGCTGACCGCCTATCTGCTGGTGCGCCAGTCCTTCCTCGGCCGCGGGGCGTTCGAGTTCCTGACGATGCTGAGCTTCGCCATCCCCGGCACAGTGATCGGCGTCAGCTACATCCTCGCCTTCAACACGCCGCCGCTGGAACTGACGGGGACCGGGCTGATCCTGATCATCGCCTTCGTCTTCCGCAACATGCCCGTCGGCATCCGCGCCGGCATCGCCACCCTGAGCCAGATCGACAAGAGCCTGGACGAGGCGTCGCTGACGCTGGGGGCGCGGTCCTTCACCACGCTGCGCCGGGTGATCCTGCCGCTGCTGCGCCCGGCCATCGTCACCGCCATGGTCTACAGCTTCGTCCGCGCCATCACCAGCGTCAGCGCGGTCATCTTCCTGGTGACGGCCAAATACAACCTCGCCACCGCCTACATCGTCGGCCGGGCCGAGGTCGGCGAATACGGCCTCGCCATCGCCTACTCCTCCGCCCTCATCGCGATCATGGTGGTGGCGCTGCTGGCGATCCAGCTGCTGGTCGGCGAACGCCGCCTGGGCCGCCGCACCGCCGCCTTGCCCGTCAGCACTTCAGCCTCGAAGGTCAACGCATGACCCCTATCCGGACCCCGTCCTCCGGGACGACGACCCTTGAGCCGGCCCCGGCTCCGGCAGTTGCCAGCGCCCGGCCGGCGGTGGAGTTCCGCTCCGTCGTCAAGCGCTATGGCGCCTTCACCGCCGTGCACGAGCTGACTTTCTCCATCGAAGCGGGGACACTCGTCACGCTGCTCGGGCCGTCTGGCTGCGGCAAGACCACCACCCTGCGCATGATCGCCGGGCTGGAGCAGGCGTCGTCCGGCACCATCCTGATCGGCGGCGAGAACGTCACCGCCCGCTCCGCGGCGGAACGCGACGTCAGCATGGTGTTCCAGAGCTACGCCCTGTTTCCGCACATGACCATCCTCGACAATGTGGCCTATGGGCTGACGGTCGGCGGCATGGCCAAGCGCGCGGCGCTGGAGGCGGCGCGCGACAAGCTGGCCCTGGTCGGCCTCGCCGGGCTGGAGGGCCGCCTGCCCAGCGAATTGTCGGGCGGCCAGCAGCAGCGGGTGGCCGTGGCCCGCGCCATCGTGCTGGAGCCGCGCGTCCTGCTGTTCGACGAGCCGCTGTCGAACCTGGACGCCAAGATGCGCCGGCAGGTGCGGGAGGACATCCGGCAACTCCAGCAGTCGCTGAAGCTGACCGTGGTCTACGTCACGCACGACCAGGAGGAGGCGCTGGCGGTGTCCGACCGCATCATCGTGATGGCCGGCGGCAGGATCGCCCAGGACGGCACGCCGCGCGACCTCTACCAGCGGCCGGCCAGCCGGTTCATCGCCGATTTCATCGGCGACGCCAACATCGTTCCGGCGCTGCTGGAGGGGCGGGACGGTGCGCTGGGCCGGGTGAGGGTGGGCATGGCCACCGGCATGGCGGCCCTGGCGCTGCCGCACCGCGATCTGGCCGACGGGCCGGTCGATCTGGCGGTGCGCCCCAACGCGATCCGCCTCGCACTCAGCCAGGATCCGTCCGACGGCTTGCCGGGCCGGGTGCAGTTCGCGGCCTATCTCGGCGACCACATGGAGTATGAGGTGGCCGTGGCGCTGGGCGGCCGCGAGGTCATGCTGTTCGCGCGAACCCCGGACGTCGATGCGCCGCTGTCCGTCGGCGATGCCGTCAGCGTCGGCTTCGCGCCGCGGGGCGTCACCATCGTTCCGCCCTGATCCGCCCGTCCCGCTCCCTTTTTCCCCCGTCCCTTCTACCCAAGACATCCCGGGCCGGCGCTGCCGGCTGCCGGCGGAGCTTTCCTGTCATGACCGATTTCGACGACCGCCTGCGTTTCGCCATCGACCTCGCCACCGAGGCGGGAGCCCTGGCGCGGTCCATGCGCCAAGGGCTGGGCGCGGTTGAGACCAAGAGCAGCATCGATTTCTGCACCGCGGCCGACCTTGCGGTGGAAGCGCTGGTGCGTCGGCGCCTCGACGAGGCATTCGGCGACCCGGTGATCGGCGAGGAGGCCGGCGGCGATCCGGCCGAACTGGTCTGGGTGGTCGACCCCATCGACGGCACGACCAACTACATCCACGGCACGGCCAACTGGTGCGTCTCTCTGGCCCTGGTCCATCGGGGTGCCGTCGAGATCGGCGTGATCCATGCCCCCGACCTCGACCAGCTGTTCGTCGCCCGCCGCGGCCAGGGGGCGACCCTGAACGGCCGCCCGCTGCGCACCAGCGGCCTGCGCCATGGCGGCGGGGCGGTGGTTGAGGTCGGCTGGTCGGCGCGTCGCCCGCTGGCGCTCAGCCTCGACCTGATCACCCAGATGATCGCCGACGACATTGAGTTTCGCCGCTGCGGGTCGGGCGCGATGGGCCTCGCCAATGTCGCGGCCGGCATCAGCGACGGCTATGTCGAACTGCACATCAATGCCTGGGACGCGCTGGCCGGCCTGCTTCTGGTGCGCGAGGCGGGCGGCTGGACCAACGACTTCCTTGCCGGCGACGGGCTGCGGCTGGGCAACGTCGTCGTCGCCTGCACCGCCGAACTGACCGGGCGGTTGCAAGCGCTGGGACCGCTGCGGGGCGTCGCCTGACGCGCCACGGGACTTCGAACATCGAAAAAAACCGGTGGAGGAAGCAATGAAGCGAGCCAGGGTCCGGACATCCGCCCTGCTGGGTGCCGCTCTCGTCTTGGGTGGACTGCTGTCGGCACCGGCGCCGGCAAGGGCCGCGGAGACCCGCGAGACCGTCGAGAAGGCGTTGATCTTCAGCCGTCACGGCGTTCGGCCTCCGACAGAAACCCACAAGATCGTTCCGCTCTCCACCAGGGACTGGCCGTCCTGGCCGGTGCCGGACGGGCATCTGACGCCGCATGGCCGCGAGGGAGCGGTGCTGATGGGGCAATTCTACCGGTCGCGCTTCGTCGGCAACGGACTGTTGCCGGCCGGCGGCTGTCCGGCGGCCGGCGACGTCTTCGCCTGGGCCAACACCGACCAGCGCACCCGCGAGACCGGCAACGGCATTCTGGAGGGGCTGTTTCCCGGCTGCGGCCTGAAGGCGGCGTCGAAGCCGCCGCAGGGTGGACGCGACGTGCTGTTCGCGCCGATTGCGCAGGGACTGTCGCCGCTCGACCCCGCCAGCGCCAGGGCCGGCGTGCTGGAGGCGATGGGCGGCAGCATCGACGCCTACAAGGCCAAACTGGCGCCGCTGTTCGCACGGCTCGACGCCGTGCTGCCGGGGCCGCGTCCGGAGACCTGCCGGAAGGCGGGGCTGGCCGAGGGCTGTCACCTGATCGACCTGCCCTGGGCCATCGACCAGGGGAAGGACAAGGGGCGCAACATCGGGCTGGACGGCCCGCTCGATCTCGCCTCCACCATCGCCGAGACCTTCCGGCTGGAATATATGGAGGGCATGGCCGCCGATCAGGTTGGCTGGGGCAGGGTGGGGGCGGACGAGGTCCGCGACCTGATGGCCCTGCGCATGGCGAAATACGACGTGATCGAGCATGTGCCCTACATCGCCCGCCGCGGCGCGTCCTTCCTGTTGCAGCAGATCGTCGCGGCGATGAACGAGGGCGCCGGTCCGCAAAGCTCCGCAGCGGGGAGCGGCGGTCCCCCGCCGGCCAAGCTGACCCTGCTGGTTGGGCATGACACCAACATCGGCCATATGCGCGCGGTCATGCAGGTGGGCTGGGCGATGGAGGGATCGCAGCCCAACGACTCCTCGCCGACCGGAGCGATGCTGTTCGAGCGCCTGAAGGACGGGGCCAGCGGCAAGCGCTATGTCCGGCTGTCCTTCGCCGCCCCCACGGCCGATCAGGTCCGCGGCCTGACGCCGCTGACCGGCGATGCCGGGCCGAGGGTGGCGGCGCTGGAGCTTCCCGGCTGCACCGACCGGCTCGGACCCGGCACCTGCGAACTGTCGCAGTTCACCGCGCTGGTCAGCCAGCGGCTGGACCCGACCGCGGTGGGGAAGCCGGACTATACCCAGTGAGGACAGTGGTTGGGTCGCTCTGGCGGCGGACCAGCCGGTGGGGAAGCAATACCTCCCCGACGCTGTTTCCCCCCCGCAGATCGCGCAGGCTGGCAACGACGGCATCGCCGAACAGCTGGTAGGGGATTTTGACCGAGCTGAGCCAGGGGGCGATCCAGTCGTTGAGGTCGTTGTCGTCGATGCCGACCGGGCGGCAGTCGTCCGGGATGCGCACGCCCTGCTCGCCGGCGGCGCGGAACAGGCCGTAGGCCATCAGGTCGCTGGGGCAGAGGATGCCGTCGGGCCAGCCGCCATCGGCGGTCAGCCGTTTCGCGGCGGCATAGCCGCAATCGAGATGGTTGCCGCCCGGCCCGTCGCAGCGGCGGACCGTCAGGCCGGGCCGCCTCTCCTCCAGCCGGTCGAGAAACCCCTCCACCCGTTCCCGGATGGTCGAGGACAGGTCCGCCGGGTGGATGACCGCCGGGGCGCGCACGCCGCAGGCCAGCAGATGGTCGGCGGCGTCCGCGCCCGCCTGCCTGTTGTCGATCCCGATGAAGGGGCCGCCGCCATAGGGATTGCGGCGGTTCACGAAGACGATCGGCTCGCGCCGGTCCAGCGATGCCTCCAGTTCGGGGCTGGCGACCGCGCTCACCACGATGAACCCCTCGGCGAAGCGTGACCGCATCGCGCGCAGATACTCGTCCTGCAGGTCGGGACGGTCGTGGGTGTCGCACAGGATCATCACATAGCCGGCGGCACGCAGGGCCGCCTCCGTCGACGCGGCGATGGCGGCCATGGCCGGGTTGTCGAGATTGGGCGCCAGCATGGCGACCAGGCGGCTGTCGCCCCCGCGCAGGCTGCGGCCGATGGGGTTCGGACGATAGCCGCGCTCCGCGATCAGCTTTTGCACCTTCGCCACCGTCGCGGCGGAAGCCCGGCCCAGATCGCCGTTGGCGATGCGCGAGACGGTGGAGACGGACACCCCCGCTTCGGCCGCGATGTCGGCCAGGGAAATCTGTCCGGACATCTGGCCAGAGGCCTGCCCCGAGGCCTGTCCCGGTTCCCGGCGCTGATCGTTCATGGCCCCCTCCATTTGTGCATCGAACATTGCCGTTGACAGTTTAGGCAAACGTTTGCCATGTTCAAGGGAGAAGAGCGGAGCCGGTAAATTCCGGCCTGCGCCGAGCTGCCGGTGTCGGCAGGAAACAGGTCCGGACAGGGACCGACCGAGGGTCCGGAAGCGACCCCGCAAGGAGGAAACGCAATGAAGAAGGCAGCATGGATGGCCGGCTGTGCGCTGGCGTTGTCGATCCTCGGGGCCGCTGGCGCCCAGGCCGAAACCACGCTCCGCATCATGTGGTACTCGGACGGCAACGAGGGCGAGGTCATGAACGACCTGCTCCGCCGGTTCGAGGAGAAGAACAAGGACGTCAAGGTCGTCCTCGACCAGGTGCCCTTCAAGGCGATCAACGAGACGCTGCCGGTGCAGCTGGCCTCCGGCCAGGGTCCGGATCTGGCCCGCATCACCGACATGGGCGGCCTCGCCCCCTACCTGCTGGATGTCCGTTCCCATGTGAAGGACGCCGCCTATTGGGAGCAGAATTACGGGCCGTTCCTGCAGTGGATGCGGGTGCCGGGCAACACCACCGCGATTCCCGGCTACATGACGCAGCTGACGGTGACCGGCCCCTTCGTCAACAAGACGCTGTTCGAACAGGCGGGCGTCGCCATGCCGGGCGCCAACGCGACCTGGGAGGATTGGGCCAAGGCGGCCAAGGCGGTCGCCGACAAGGTGCAGGCGCCGTTCCCGGTCGCCTTCGACCGCTCCGGCCACCGCTTCTTCGGCCTTGCCGTCTCGCAAGGGGCGCAGATGGCCGAGACCGGCGGCGAGCTGAAGCCGGTCGATGACGGGTTCAAGCGCGCCGCCAAGCTGGTCGTCGACTGGCACAAGGCCGGCGTGATGTCGAAGGAGCTGTGGGGTGCGGTGTCCGGCACCGCCTATCGCGGCGCCAACGAGGAATTCAAGAACGCGCAGGTCGTCTTCTACGAATCGGGTTCCTGGCAGACCGCGCAGTTCGACAAGACCATCGGCGACGCTTTCGACTGGATCGCGGTGCCGACGCCCTGCGGCCCGGCCAACTGCTCCGGCATGCCCGGCGGTGCCGCACTCGTCGCGCTGAAGACCAGCAGCTATCCGGCCGAGGTCGGGCGCCTGCTCGACTATCTCGCCAGCGAGGAGGTCGCGGGCGAGTTCTATGCGCGCACGCTGTTCGTGCCCGGCCATATCGGCCTCGCCAAGAAGGGCATCGCCTACAAGTCGGCCTCGCCGCAGGCCGCTGCCGCGCTGAAGGTGTTCGGCGATGCGGTCGGCAAGCTCGATCCGGTGGCCTACCGCATCCAGGGCGACCCCAGCAGCCGCATCGTCTTCAACGCCGCCATCAGCCGCCTGGGTCAGGTGGTGGTCGGCGAAACGAGCCTGGACGACGCCTATCAGCGGATCTCCGCCGACGTCGCCCAGCAGATCGCCGAGCGCAAGAAGAAGCAGTAACGCCCGGCCTTCCTCTCCCAACCCTGGGCCCCCAATTCCGGGCCCCAACCTTGGGCGGTGGACCATGACCGATACCATGAGAACGCACGGCGCCCCCGCGCGCGGTCCGTCCGCCGCCGCGGCTGCCGTCACCACGGGCAGCGCCAACGCCCTGATGCGGCTGACCGACCCGCCGATGCGGGCGGTCCAGCGCCTGATCGGCGCGGCGCGCATGCCCTATATCTTCCTGCTGCCGAACCTTCTCTTCTTCGGGCTGTTCGTCTTCCTGCCCATCGGGATCAACATCGTCTTCTCGGTGACGGGCGGGACGGGGCTGTTCCCGTCGGAGCGGCCCTATGTCGGGGCGGAGCATTACGCCCGACTGCTCGACTGCGGTTCCTATCTGGAGGCCGGAAGCTGCCGGGAGGATCTGTTCTGGCGCGGTGTGGGAAACACGCTGACCTTCACCGTCTTCCAGATGGTGGCGATGGTGCTGTTCTCGCTGATCACCGCGCTGGTGCTGAACCGCCCCATCCGCGGCCGCGGCTTCTTCCGGGCGGTCTATTTCTTCCCGGTCCTGCTGTCGCCGGTCGTCGTCGCCCTGATCTGGAAATGGATTTTGCAGCGTGACGGCCTGCTCAACGCGGTGCTGACCACGGCGGGCGGCGAGAAGATCCTGTTCTTCGTCGATCCCGGCTGGGCGATGTTCTGGGCGGTCTTCGTCTCGGTGTGGGCCCATATGGGCTTCTACACGCTGATCCTGCTGGCCGGCCTCCAGGCCATCCCGCGCGACGTCTACGAGGCCGCCGAGATGGACGGCACCCGCCCCTGGCGCGTCTTCCACCGCATCACGCTGCCGCTGCTCTGGCCCAACCTGCTGGTCGTGCTGGTGCTGGTGCTGATCCGCTCGGTGCAGGTGTTCGACGAGGTGTTCGTGCTGACCGGCGGAGGTCCCGGCACGGCGACGATGATGGTCGTCCAGTACATCTACACCACCGCCTTCGCGAATCAGGTGCAGAACTTCGGTCTGGCCGGCGCGGCGTCGGTGCTGCTGGGGGCCGTGCTGTTCGTCCTGACCCTGATCCAGCTTTTCCTGACCCGGCGGAGGGCATCATGACCGGAAAACTTCGCCGCCTGCTCCTGGCGCGGCGTGGTGGCGCCTCCTGGCATTGGACCGACGTCGCCAGCTACGCCTATCTGGCGCTGGGCGTGCTGCTGATGTTCGGGCCGGTGCTCTGGCTGGCGCTGTCGTCCTTCAAGACGCCGGCGGCCCTGCTGGAATTCCCGCCGTCGCTGCTGCCGATGGCGCAGAGCGAGGTGTCGGTTCCGGGCTATCCGCAGCCGCTGCCGCTGTTCCAAGTGACGATGGAGGACGGTTCGGTCCGCGAACTGGCGCAGGTCCGCCGCGTCGGCATCGTCGCCCAGATGGTCGATCCGGCGGCGCCCGGCCAGACCATCCGCGTGCCGGCCGACCGCCGGACGCCGGTGCGCCACATGGCGCTGGCGGTCGAGAACTACACCGACCCGCTGACCCAGTTCGATTTCCTGCGCTTCCTGCGCAACTCGCTGGTGGTGACGGTGGTGGCGACCATCATCACGCTGATCATCAACTCGATGGCCGCCTACGCGCTCTCCGTCTACGAGTTCCGCGGCAAGTCGGTGGCGATGCTGGGGGTGATCGGCACGCTGATGATCCCCATCACCATCATCCTGGCGCCGGTCTATCTGGTGGTCACCAAGCTGGGCTTCGTCGACTCGCTGTGGGCGGTGATCCTGCCGGGTGCGGCCACCCCGACCGGCGTCTTCCTGCTGCGCCAGTACATGCTGACCATCCCGCGCGACCTGATCGAGGCGGCGCGGATGGACAAGGCGTCGGAATGGCGCATCTACGCCCGCATCGTCATGCCGCTGTCGATGCCGGCGCTGGCGGTCCTGGCGATCTTCTCGGTCATGTGGCGCTGGAACGAGTTCCTGTGGCCGCTGGCCGTCCTGACCAAGACCGAGGTTCACACGCTGCCCATCGCGCTGAACGCCTTCCAGGGCGAGTTGCAGACGCAGTGGCATTATCTGCTCGCTATGACCGTGGTGACCCTGCTGCCGGTGGCGCTCGTCTTCGCCTTCCTGCAGCGCTTCATCACCAGCGGCATCGCGAATACGGGGATGAAATAAATGGCCGGACTGGAGCTTCGCGGCATCCGCAAGGACTATGGCAGCACCGCCGTCCTGAAGGGCATCGACCTCAGCATCGCCGACGGCGAGTTCGTGGTCTTCGTCGGCCCGTCGGGCTGCGGGAAATCGACGCTGCTGCGCGTCATCGCCGGGCTGGAGACGGTCACGGCGGGCGACATCAGCATCGACGGGGCGGAGGTGACGCGGACCGCCGCGTCGGACCGCGGGCTGGCGATGGTGTTCCAATCCTACGCGCTCTATCCGCACATGACCGTCCACCAGAACATGAGCTTCGCGCTCGAAAACATGGGGATCGCCAAGGCGGAGATCGCGGCACGGGTCGACCGCGCCGCCCGCATGCTGCGGCTGACCGACTATCTGCAACGCAGGCCTGCCGCCCTGTCGGGCGGCCAGCGCCAGCGCGTCGCCATCGGCCGCGCCATCGTGCGCGATCCCAAGATCTTCCTGTTCGACGAGCCGCTGTCCAATCTCGACGCCGAGCTGCGGGTGGCGACGCGCAAGGAGCTGGCCGCGCTCCATGCCGAGATCGGCGGGACGATGATCTACGTCACCCACGATCAGGTCGAGGCGATGACGCTGGCCGACCGCATCGTCGTGCTGAACGGCGGGCGGATCGAGCAGATCGGCACGCCGCTGGAGCTTTACAACCGTCCGGCCAACCTGTTCGTCGCCGGCTTCATCGGCTCGCCGCGGATGAACCTGCTGCCGACGGAGCTGGTGCGGGGCGAGGCAGCCGGCCCGGCAGCGACGCTGGGCATCCGGCCGGAACATGTCGAGCCCTGCCAGGAAGCCGACGCCGACCTGACCGTGCGGATCGACCTCGTCGAGCAGCTTGGCGGCGAGACCTTCCTCTACGCCACCGGTCCCAATGACATCCCGCTGACCATCCGCTGCGACGGCCAGAGCCGCCTTGTCCGCGGCGACCTGCTGCCGGTGCGGCTGCGCCGCGACCATCTCCACCGTTTCGACGCCGCGGGCCTCGCCTGCCGTTCCGAACCCCTTCCCGCCCGGAGTCCTTCATGAAGGCCCTGACCCGAGCCCGTTTCATTGGGCGCGACGGCATCTATGCCGTGTTCGAACTCGACCATGGCGTCGATCTGCGCATCGGTTTCGTCGAGGACGATGTCGGCCGCATCCTGATGCGGCGCGATGGGGGCTATCGCCTCGACCGCGGCTGGTCGGTGGCGCCCGGCAGGGCCGAGCCGTCCTATGAGGGCCGGGGCCGCGACGATCTGAGCGGTTTCGCCTGCCCAGCGGCGGATGTCGAGGAAGGCGAGGGCACGGTCACGCTGCGGGGGACGACGCTGCGCGCCGTCGTGACGCTGGAGCCCTTCGGCATCGCCTGGTACCGGGCCGGTGAAGACGCGCCCTTCATGCAGGATCGCCGCACCCAGGCCTATTTCGTCTCGCGCAAGACCCATGCCTTCTCGCATTACGTCGAGCGTGGCGGGGACGAGCGGCATTACGGGCTGGGCGACAAGGCCGGCCCGCTGGACCGCACCGGCCGCCGCTTCCGCGTCGATGCGGTCGATCCCTGCGGCTTCGATGCCGAACTGAGCGACCCGCTCTACAAGATGATTCCGTTCCTGCTGGTCGCCGGGCCGACGGGGACGGGGGCGCACGGGGTCTATTACGACAATCTCGCCACTGCCGAGATCGACCTCGGCGCCACCATCGACAATTACCACGGGCTGTTCCGCTCCTACCGCGCCGACGACGGCGACCTTGACGCCTATGTCTTCGCCGGCCCCGGCGTTCCGGATGTGGTGCGCGCCTTCTCGCGCCTGACCGGCGGCCATGCCTTCGGGCCGAAATGGACGCTGGGCTTCGCCACCACCTCGATGGCCATCGCCGACGCCGCCGATGCCGATGCCCGCATCGCCGATTTCGTCGACCGCTGCGCCGAGCATGCGATCCCCTGCGACAGTTTCCATTTCGGCTCCGGCTACACCATGATCGGCGGTCGGCGCTACGCCTTCCATTGGAACCACGACAAGTTCCCCGATCCGGCGGCGACGCTGGGCAAGCTGAACGCCGCCGGGCTGCACCCGGTCGCCAATCTGAAGCCTTGCCTGCTCGACGACCATCCCCGCCTGTCGGAGGTGACCGGGGTGGGCGGGCTGGTGAGCGACGGCGAGACCGGCAAGCCGGCGGTGGCGCAGTTCTGGGACGGGCTCGGCTACCATCTCGACTTCACCAACGCCAAGGCGCGCGACTGGTGGCGCAGCGGGATCGAGACGGCGCTGCTGACCCCCGGCATGGTGTCGGTGTGGAACGACAACAACGAGTACGAGATCTGGGACGAGGATGCCGTGGCGGCCGGCGACGGCCGTCCCTTCCCGCAGACGCTGGCGCGGCCGGCGCAGGCGCTGCTGATGACCAAGCTGGCCTACGACACGCAGGCCGCCTGGGCGCCGGACAAGCGGCCCTACACCATCACCCGCGGCGGCCCGGCCGGCCTGTGGCGCTACGGCCAGACCTGGTCGGGCGACAACGCCACCGCCTGGAAGACGCTGCGCTTCAACCTGACCCAGGGGCTCAACATGAGCCTGTCCGGCATGTTCGACATCGGGCATGACGTCGGCGGCTTCCATGGGCCTAGCCCCGGGCCGGAGTTGCTCTGCCGCTTCGTCGAGTTCTGCTCCTTCTGGCCGCGCTTCATGATGAACAGCTGGAACAGCGACGGCATCACGACGCTGCCCTGGATGCATCCGGAGGTCATCGACCCGATCCGCGAGGCGATCCGCCTGCGCTATCGCCTGATGCCCTATCTCTACACGCGGATGTGGCGGGCGGCGGAGGCGGACGAGCCGGTGGTGCGCCCGCTGTTCTACGATTTCCCCGACGATCCCGGCGCCGCGGCGACCGAGGACGCCTTCATGCTCGGCCCCGACCTGCTGGTGGCGCCGGTGCTGGAGCCGGGGGCGGACAGCCGGTCGGTCCGGCTACCGGAGAATCCCGGCGGTTGGTATCTCTTCCATGACGGCACGCACCATGCGGGCGGAGCCGTTGCGACGGTGGCGGCCCCGCTCGGCCGTGCGCCGCTGTTCGTGCGGGCCGGCGCCCTGCTGCCGCTGGCTGCCGCCGGACTGCGTGTCGATCCGGCGACGGACACGGAGCGCGAACTGGTCGCTTATGGCGATGTGGTGGGCGCCACGGCCCTGCTCTATGACGACAACGGCGACACCACCGGCTGGCGCGACGGCGCCGGGCTGGTGACCAGCGTCACCGCGCTGCGCGACGGCGACGCCATGGTGGTCTCCGCCAAGGCGACCGGCGGCTACCAGCCGGCATGGCGCAGCCTGCGCCTGCGCAGCGTGGGCGGACCGCAGCTGCGGCCCGGCACGGTCGAGGGGGCCGCGCTGACGCTGGAGGCCTGAGCCTCCGCTCCGCCGGCGCTGGGGAGCCCTTACTGCCGGTTGCGGTATTCCACCGGCACCCAGCGGTAAGCGTCGCCGTCGCGCCGCAGCCGGCCGAGGCCCGGGAAGCTTAGATGGGCAGCGGCGGTCAACTGACCGCTGTCGGCCTCCTCGGCGAAGCGGTCCCGGCGCTGGGCGCGGGCGGCATCCTGGTCGATGTCGAAGGCGACGGTGGCATCCGGATGCCGGAACTGCACCGGCCCGACATGGATGATGTCACCCCAGAACTCGATGGTCTCGCCCCGGCTCGTCACCCGGTAGAAGGCATGGCCGGGGGTATGGCCGGGGGTGGGGATCGCCGTGACTCCCGCCAGGATTTCCGCCTTTCCGGTGAAGGGCTTCACCTTGCCGGCCTTGAGGTAGGGGCCGACCGTGGCGACGGCCTCCTCATAGTGGCGGGGCTGCAATCCCTTGGCGACGTTGTCGCGGTTGAGGAAGAAATCGAGGTCAGGCTGGCCGACATGGACGGTGGCGTTCGCGAACACCATCCGCCCGTCCAGCGCCAGCCCGCCGGAATGATCGGTGTGGATGTGGGTGAGAAGGATGTCGGTCACCTGATCGGGGCGGTATCCGGCCGCGGCGAGGCTGAGCGGAAGCCTGCCGCCATAGGGGCCGAACAGCTGGCCGGCGCCGGTATCGACCAGCAGCACGCGTGAGCCGGTGTCGATCAGGAAAGCGTTGATGGAGGTTTCCAGCGGGTCGCGCTCGAACCGCTCGGCCAGCAGCGCGTCGATCCGGTCCGGCGGCAGTCCCTTCACCAGCGGCTTGATGCCGAGCGGCAGGGTGCCGTCGC
Source organism: Azospirillum palustre (assembly GCF_002573965.1). Taxonomy (NCBI): domain Bacteria; kingdom Pseudomonadati; phylum Pseudomonadota; class Alphaproteobacteria; order Rhodospirillales; family Azospirillaceae; genus Azospirillum; species Azospirillum palustre. Next base: position 461,486 of record NZ_PDKW01000042.1, read on the forward strand.
TGAGTGCCGTGATGCGCAGGTCGCCGACGGTGAAGCGGTAGAGTCCGGCTTCAGACGGTTGGGCCGCCGGTTGGGGAATGGCTTGGGCGGCATTTTGGGCGGTGGCCGTGTCGGCGGCATGGCCCGTCGGGATGGCTGCGAACAGCAGGCCGGCGGCCAGCAGGAGGGTGTGCGGTTTCATTCTGCCTGTCCTTGGGAACGGTCCGGATGTCGGGTGCGGCGGCGATGGAGGTTGTCCGCCGCTGTGCATGCCCACCAGTTAGAGTCTGTCTGGTGCTTATTGAAGCACCAGACAGACTCTAAGCTTTTGGTTTTCCATGTGATTCACGGTTCAAGCGATTCCGCTTGAACCGATCACACTCTAGCGCCGGGCGGCGGGCTTGATTACCCGTCAAGCTCGGGCAACATTGTGCCGGAAACCGATCCAATCGCCGGGTGGCGGATGCAGGACCTGAACGACACCATCGCCTTCGTCAAGGTCGTGGAGGAGGGCAGCTTCACCAAGGCCGCCCGGCGGCTGCGGCTGCCCAAGACGACGCTGAGCCGCAAGGTGCGCGATCTCGAACAGCGGCTCGGCATCCAGCTTCTGCACCGGACCACCCGCCGCATCGGGCTGACGGAGGCGGGGATGGTGTATTTCGACCGCTGCCGCCGGATCGCCGAAGAGTTGGAGCAGGCGGAAAGCGCCGTTGCCCAGCTTCGCGACGCGCCGCGCGGCTGGCTGCGGATCACCACGCCACCATCCTTCGGAATGAAAGTCATCGCACCGCTGCTGCCCGACTTCCGCAGCCGCTATCCCGATGTCCGCATCGATCTGGTGCTGAGCCACGAGAATCTCGATCTGGTGGCGCGGGACATCGATCTGGCGATACGGATGGGAACGTTGCAGGACTCCAGCATGGCGGCCCGCAAGCTGGGCGTCCTGCACCGCCATGTCTATGCCGCACCGTCCTATTGTGCCGTTCATGGGCTGCCGGGCCATCCCGACGCGCTGATCCGCCATCTGACCCTGGCGAACATGACCGCCCGCCGTCCCTCGGGCTTCGCCTGGCGGCTGTTTCGCAGCGACGGGGGCCAGCCGGGGGAGGTGGATGCGGTCATCGACCCGGTGATGTCGGCCGACGATCCGGAGATGCTGGTCCCGACGCTGCTGGCCGGCGGCGGGCTGGTGCTCGCCACCGACTTCGCCATGCGATCCTACCGGTCGGCCGGTCAGGTGCAGCGGGTGCTCGACGGCTGGAAAGGATCGGATGTCGATCTGCACGCGGTTTTCCCCGGCGGACGGATCCAGCCGCCGAAGGTGCGGTCCTTTCTGGATTTCCTGGCGACACGCATCGATCTCGGGGACAGTGCCGACCGGGAGATTGAGGCCAAACGGTGAGCGGAATACCTGTCGTTCCGTTGCGTGCAACAGTCTTCTTCAACTTGCTCTGTTTATCACGATCAGGAGAACAGTTAGCGTCCTTGCATTGACCGGCACGACATTTCGTTCGCGGCCGGCCCGATCCCAATCTCTCCCCCGGATCAAAGGACGCGGGTCATGAGCCGATCCATCTCCCTCTGCGCCGCCGCCGGCGACACCCTGTCGACCTTGTCCTGCAAGCTGCAAAGCGCCGGCTGCTCCATCGTCCGCGGGGTGCTGGACCTGCTGATGCTTCCTTCGGGCTACCAGCGCCTTCTCGGATGGCTGGCCAGCCATCTGCTGTCGATTGCCGGACAGCTCGGCAACAACGCGTCGGACCTGATTCCTGCTTATCCGACGGCCTCCACCGCCTTTCCGGCCATCGTCGCCTGTGCGGTGCTCGTGGCGCTGGCGCCCCGCATGCCGACCGCCGCGAATTCGGCCATTTCGCTGCCGGGCCGCATGGCGGGGATGCGGTGAGGGACCGCCGAAGGACTGCCGGCCGGTCACCGAGGGGGACGACGTCCGGTCACCGGTTCACCGGCGGGGCGGTGCGGATCGATACCTGAGTATGGGTTTCGGCATGCCCGGACCTCCGGCACTGTCGCCGTCAAGGTGACCCCGTGCAGGAGAGCGATATGCATTCGGCTGCTTTCGAGACGCCGCAGCGTCGTCCGGCGCTGCCGGTTCCGGCCGCCATCGGACAGCAACCGGTCGGGCAGCAGGCGGACGGCGACGGCGACAGGCTGGCCGCAGCGGCGGACTGGCTGCTGCGGGCTGCGCACGACATGCTGGCGCCGGACCGGCAGTCGGTGGAGGATTGTCTGTCGCTGGCCCTGGCGCGGCTGCAAGGGTCGGACGGCGGTCGGGACCGCGCCGTTCTTGTGCCCGACGATGCCGGACGCGACGATACCGGCTTGGCGGCTGAAAGCGGGAAGTCCGGGCCGGCGAAGAGCGGGCTGGCGGCATGGCAGATGCGGCGGGTGACGGCTTATATCGACACCCATCTGGCCGGTTCCATCCGCAACCGCGATCTGGCGGCGGCGGCGAAGCTCAGCTGCGGCTATTTCTGCCAAAGCTTCAAGGACAGCTTCGGCTGCCCGCCGCACAGCTATATCCTGCGTCGGCGGGTCGAGCGGGCGAAGGAACTGCTGGAAACCAGCATCACGCCGCTGTCGCAGATCGCGCTCGACTGCGGTTTTTCCGACCAGTCGCATTTCTCGCGCATCTTCCGCCGCGCGACCGGCGAAGCGCCCCGCCTGTGGCGGCACAAGCACAGGATCGACGATGCCGATCGGGCCGACCGGATGGATGCCCGGTAACGCCAGGGGGCGGCGGTCCGGCGATCATGGACCGCCGCCCTCCGCCCTCTGCGGTGTGTCAGCCATGTGCGGCGTAGGCGTCCATCACGCGGGTGGAATAGACCAGCGCCGCCCCGGCATTCAGGGCGATGGCGACGCCCAGCGCCTCGGCGATCTCGTCCTGGGTGGCGCCATGCTTGATCGCCGCCTCGGTGTGGACGGCGATGCAGCCGTCGCAGCGGATGCTGACGGCGACGGCGAGCGCGATCAGTTCGCGCGTCTTGGCGCCCAGCAAATCCTTCTTCTGCCCGGCGGCGCTGAGCCCGGCATAGCCCCTGACCGTATCGGGGCTGAGCTTGGCGATTTCGCCGACACCGGTGAGAACCTGCTGACGGTATTCGTTCCAGTTGAGCATCATGGTCCATGTCTCCTGCGGTCGCCCGCCGCGCGGTGGCGGCTGCCGGCTTTGTCGGGTCACGCTATCCGCCGGAGGTGTGGCGATATAGAAGGATGCGCGCGCCTTTTGGACGGGGCTCAGGGCTCATATCCGGACGCCGCAATGTCCGGAATCGTCGGATCTTTGACATTCCAGACGAGCCGGCCGCCGCATAGTCTGGCTCCAGCCGCAGGCCATCGGGCCTGCCGGCTGCGGAACGGGACAAAGGTCGGGCCGGAGAAGAACATGCTCACCATCGGGTTCGTGGTGTTCGACGATTTCCAGGTGATGGGGATGGCCGCGCTGTCGGCGTTCGAGATGGCGAATCTCGTGCTCGGCCGCCCTGCCTACCGGGTCCATGTCCTGTCGGAGCAGGGTGGACCGGTGCGCAACTCGCTGGGCTTCGCCATCGACACCGCCGCGTTCGGCGAGGATTTCTTCGACACGACCGTCACCATCGGTTCGCTGCGGGTCAAGCCGAGCACGCCGGGGCTGCTGGCCTATCTGCGCGACGCCGCCGTCGCCTCGCGCCGGGTCGCCGGCATCTGCACCGGCGCCTATGTGCTGGCGGAGGCCGGGCTGCTCGACGGCCGCCGCGCCACCACCCATTGGAACCATGCCCGCAACCTCCAGCGCCTTTATCCGGCTGTGAAGGTGGAGGAGGACCGCATCTTCAGCGTCGACGGCAATGTCTGGACCTCGGCCGGGATGACTGCCGGGATCGACCTCGCCATGGCGCTGGTCGAGGACGATTTCGGGGCGGAGGTCGCCAAGGCGGTGGCGCGCAAGCTGGTGGTCTATCTGCGCCGGCCGGGCGGCCAGTCGCAATTCTCCGCCCTCCTGGATCTGGAACCGCGCTCCGACCGCGTCCGGCGGGCGCTGGTCCATGCCAAGGAAAATCTGAGGGACGAGCTGTCGGTGGAGGAGCTGGCGGCAGCGGCCAATCTCAGCCCGCGCCAGTTCAGCCGGCTGTTCCGCCAGGAAACCGGCCAGACCCCCGCCAAGGCGGTCGAGCATCTGCGGTTGGAGGCGGCGCGCGTGATGATGGAGGAAGGGCGCCATCCGATGGATGTCATCGCCCGCGAGACCGGCTTCGCCGACCGCGAGCGCATGCGCCGCGCCTTCCTGCGCGCCTACGGCCAGCCGCCGCAAATGATCCGCCGCGCCGTCGAAGCCGGCCGTGCTTCGGCGCTGGAGTAGGTCGCAGCCATGGTTCGCGCCTCTGCCGAGGCTATTAATACCTAGATATGGCTCCGCCCGCACGTCGGGTGCGGTAGCTTTTCACATCATCCAGCACAGATCTTCCCCGGGGAGTACTTCCATTCCCCGAATGCCTTCACTTGCCCACTTTCAAACACGGACGGACATCAGGCCATGCAACTCACCGGAAACACCATCTTCATCACGGGTTCGACCTCCGGCATCGGCCGCGGTCTGGCCGAGGCGTTCCACAAGCTGGGCAACCAGGTCATCATCGCCGGCCGGCGCAAGGCCCTGCTGGACGAGGTGACCGCCGCCAACCCCGGCATGACGGGCATCGAACTGGACATCGCCGACCCGGTCAGCATCCAGGCCGCGGCCGAGCGGCTGGTTGCCGAGAATCCGACGCTGAACGTCCTGATCAACAATGCCGGCATCATGCCGTTCGACGACGCCTCCGGTGCCATCGACGACGCGCAGGCGCAGTCGATCATCGCCACCAACCTGCTCGGGCCCATCCGCATGACCTCGGCGCTGATCGAGCATCTGAAGGCGCAGCAGCGCTCGGTGATCGTCAACAACACCTCGGTGCTCGCCTACACGCCGCTGGCCACCACCGCGGTCTATTCCGCCACCAAGGCGGCGCTGCACAGCTACACGCTGTCCCAGCGCTTCATGCTGCGCAACACCAGCGTCACCGTGCAGGAAATCGCGCCGCCCTGGGTCAACACCGACCTGATCAAGAAGGGCGACGATCCGCGCGCCATGCCGCTGGACGCCTTCATCGAACAGACGATGGCGGCGCTGGGCACCGACGCCGAGGAGGCCATCGTCGAGAGCGCCCGCCCGATGCGCGACAATGCCGGCCCGAACGAGCATGCGCTGGTCATGGGCTTCAACAGCTACATCGCCGAGAACCCCATCCCGGTTTGATCGGCCCGGTTTGATCGGCCCAATCTGATCGGACATGACGCAGAAAAGGCCGCCGGGTTTTCGTCCGGCGGCCTTTTCTATTGAGGCGATGTCATTGGGCCGGGGCGTCGGCCATCCGCGGCGCTTTTGCCGGGGCGAACTCCAGCAGGCAGGCCAAGGTGACGCAGAGGGCGCCGACCCAACCCAGTTCCCGCACGCTGGCGACGCTCAGCACCAACGAGCCGAGCGCCGCGCCAACCGAGAAGCCGAAATAGTGGAAGGAAGCGTTGACCGACAGGATGACCGGCGCGTGCTTCGGTCCGGTGATGCCGATCAGCCGGGCCTGCTGGCCGGGATAGAAGGCCCAGGCGGAAAAGCCCCAGAGGACGATGCCGGCGAAGGCGGGGACCAGCGTCAGGGCCGGCGGCAGCAGCTCCGCCGTCAGCGACAGGCTCGCCAGGGCCAGGACGATCAGCGGCAGGGTCAGTCCGACGATGCGGGCACCGCCCAGCCGGTCGGTCAGCCGTCCGCCGACCGTCAGCCCGATGAAAGCCGACAGGCCCCAGGCGAACAGGGCGAAGCCGACCGCGGCACCCTCCAGCCCGGTCACCCGTTGCAGGTAGGAGGCGATGTAGGGATAGACGGTGAAGGGCCCCATCGCCCACAGGGTGGTCACCGCCAGCGGCCGGCGCACCGCCGGATTGGCAAGCGCCCCCAGCCGCTCGCGCAGCCCGACCACCGGTGCGGCGGAGCCGATGGCCCGTGGCAGTCCGACCAGCAGTCCGGCCGCCGCCGCGACCGACAGGATGGCGACCCCGGCGAAGGTCATGCGCCAGCCCAGCGTATGGCCGACGACGGCGCCCAGCGGCACGCCGAAGACGATGGCGAGGCTGAGGCCGCTCGTCACGATGGACAGGGCGCGTCCCCGCTCCGACGGCGGCACCAGCATGCCGGCCAGCGCATTGGCGTTCGGGACGAACAGCCCGGCCGCCATGGCGAGCAGGACACGGGCCGCCATCAGCCCGCCATAGCTGCCGGCGACCGCCGCCACGATGTTGGCGGCGACGAAGGCGAGCATGGTGGCGATCAGCAGAAGGCGGCGGCTGACGGCTCCGGTCAGGACGGTCAGCACCGGCGAGCTGGCGGCATAGGTCAACGCGAAGACGGACACCAGCTGGCCCGCCGCCTGCTCGCTGACCGACAGGTCGGCGGCGATGTCCGGCAGGATCGCCGCGATCATGAAACTCTCGGTCCCGACGGCGAAGGACCCGAGCGCCAGCCAATAGAGCGGCGCCCTGCTATGAAGGGTGGGTGCCATGGAAGCTTTCCTGTGCGGGGCCAGTCCGGGCGGCACCGGTCGCGGGGCGTTTGCGCCCCGTCCATCGACCGGCGGCGGACATTGGCGGATGTCGCAAGTCTAGGACGGGTGCCCGACGGCGTGAATGTCATGGAAACGACGTTTCCAGACATTCACGCCATGCGGAGAGGCTTCCGATCCTCAGACGCCGATCCTGGTCTTCGCCAGCGGCAGGCTGCGGATGTGACGGCCGGTCAGGGCCGCCACCGCATTGACCACCGCCGGGGGAACGCCGGGCAGGCCCGGTTCGCCGACGCCGCCCATCGGGGCGCCGCTCTCGACGATCTCCACATGCACCGCCGGCATGGAGCGGCGCGACAGGATCGGGTAATCGTCGAAATTGTGCGACTGGCGCACGCCGTCCTTGTAGACCAGCTCTTCGAACAGCGTGGCCGACAGGCCGAGCGCCACCGCCGATTCCACCTGCGATTTCACGATGGCCGGATTGACGATGCTGCCGGGATCGAAGGCGACCCAGATATTGTGGACCTGCGTCTCGCCGCCCTGGACGGAGACCTCGGCGATGGTCGCGGTCTCCGATCCGAAGGGGGAGGCCATGGAGACACCGCGGGCGCGGCGGGTGCCGTTCACCTCATAGGGGCCGCGCTTCCAGCCGCCGGACATCGCCGCCACGGTTTCCAGCAGCTTGGCATGACGCGGTTTGTCCTTCAGCAGTTCCATCCGCAGGGCGAAGGGATCCTGGCCGCCGGCATCGGCGATCTCGTCGAGGAACCCTTCATAGAAGAAGTCGTTCATCGAGTGGCCGACGGAGCGCCAGAAGGCGATGGTCACGGGGTGGGGGAACTTGACGTATTCCATCCGCCGGTTGGGAATGGCGTAGGGCTTTTCCGTGATGCCCTCCACCGCCGAACTGTCGACGGGGTCCTTGAAGACCGCGCCGAACCAGCGGCCGAGCGGCCCTTCGCCCACCGTGCGCGCCTGGATCGCGGTGGGGCGGCCGTCAGCGCCGAGGGCGGCGCGGAAACGGCTGTGGCTGAGCGGGCGCAAGGCGTCCATGCGGAACTCCTCCTCGCGCGACCACAGCATTTTCACCGGCCGCCCGGTGGCCTTCGCCAGCTGGATCGCCTGGAGGAAGGGGTTGGCGCTGCCGTAGAGGAAATGCCTGCCGAAGAAGCCGCCCAGCATCGGCGAATGCAGGATGACCTTCTCCGGCGCCAGCCCGGCGGCCTGGGCGGCGACCGACTGGAACAGCTCCGGCATCTGGTTGGGCGCCCACAGCTCCAGCGTGCCGTCCGGGTTGAAGCGCGCCATGGAGGATGGCGGCTCCAGCTGGCCGTGGACCAGATAGGGGGCGTCGTATTCGGCTTCGATCACCTTGGCGCCATTGGCGGCGGCCTTGGCGAAGGCGGCGGCGACGTCGCCCTCGGATTCCGCCGGAAGGCCGGCTCCGCTGGAGGATTTCAGCGCCGCCAGCATCCCGTCCGACGCGTAATCGGTGGCCACCGTGTCCAGGCCGGTCGCGGCCGGGGCCGTCCAGGCCACCGACAGCGTCTCCATTGCCTTGCGGGCGCGCCACCAGCTGTCGGCGGCGACCGCCACCGCACCCGGCAATTTGTGGACGGAATGCACGCCGGGCATCGCCGCCACCGCGGCCTCGTTGGCGATGGATTGGACGGTCGTGCCCTGGTTCGGCGCATGCTGGACGGCGGCGTAGAGCATGCCCTCCAGTTTCTGGTCGATGGCGTAGACAGCCTTGCCGGTCGATTTCGCCCGCACGTCCAGCCGCGCCACCGGCTGGCGGATGTAGCGGAAGCTGGCCGGATCGCGCAGGGCCACGTCGTCGCGCGGCGGCAGGGCGAGCGCGACGGGGGCAAGCTCGCCATAAGACAGACGCTTGCCGCTCGCCGCATGGAGGACGACGCCGTCCTCCGTCGTCAGGCTCTCCGGCTTGACCTTCAGTTTCGCCGCGGCGGCGCGGATCATCATGTCGCGGGCGGTGGCGCCCAGCCGGCGCATCAGCGGATAGCTGGACCGGGTGGAGAAGCTGCCGCCGGTCATCCGCAATCCGTTGATGACGGCGTAATCCGGCCCCGGCGGGGCGCAGTCCACGGTGAAGCGGGCCGGGTTGACGTCCAGCTCCTCGCCGACGATCTGGGCGAGGCCGGTGTTGATGCCCTGGCCGCCCTCCACGAAGGGGCTGAGCAGGGTGACGCCATTGTCCTTGCCGATGACGAGGAAGGCCGGAATGCGGGAGCCCGGCTTGACCGCGGCGGCGGCAGCAGCTGTCTGGGCGCGGACCGGCATCGGCGGCAGCAGGGCGCCCAGCACCAGGGCGCTGGCGCCGAAGCCGAGGAAGGCGCGGCGCGACAGGTTGGAGACGCCGTCCGGCGTCATCAGCGCGACGGCGGACCGCGCCTCGCTCCGGAGGTCGAGCGGGTCTTTCAGCGTGATCGGGGCGGCGGTGAGCAGGCGGTCCATGATGCGTGCTCCTTTCAGCCGGCGGCCTGGCGGATGGCGGCGGCGACGCGGTTGTAGGTTCCGCAGCGGCACAGGTTGGTCATGGCGTCGGCGATGTCGCCGTCGCTCGGCTGCGGCGTCTGCTTCAGCAGGGCGGTCGCCGCCATCACCTGTCCCGACTGGCAGTAGCCGCATTGCGGAACCTGCGCGGCGACCCAGGCCTCCACCACCTTGCGGCCGACGGGGTCCTCCTCGATGGCGTCGATGGTGCGGATGTCGGCGTTGCCGACGCTGTCCACCGGCACCTGGCAGGAGCGGGTGGCGGTGCCGTCGATCATCACCGTGCAGGCGCCGCACTGGGCGATGCCGCAGCCGTACTTCGTCCCGGTCAGCCCCAGCGTGTCGCGAAGGACCCAGAGCAGCGGCGTGTCGTCCTCGACCGCCACCTGATAGGCGCGGCCATTGACATGGAGGGTGGTCATGGCGGTCTCCGTCGCGGAGTTGGTTTTGGGGGAGTCTGCTGGCTCCCATTGTTGCCCGCCGTCCGCCGGTCTCGTATCCATCCCTAGGTATTAAAGGCGCCGAACCGTCCGAAGACTGAAAGACCGGAAACTGCCCGAAGCCGACAATCGGGACAAATTTGCAGTCCTTCCAAGAGTTTCCTATAGATGGCGAAGGGCAGGCGAGGGCGGCGGGCCATCGATCTGTACGGCAGTGGGGAAGGGTTGCGAGCGATGGACCTTCGGCATGCGGACCTGTTCGAGATCTCGCCCATTTCGATCCTGTGCGAAGACTGGTCGGGAGTGAAGCAGGCCGTCGACGAGGTGATCGCCGGCGGCGTGACGGATTTCGACCGCTTTCTGGAGGACAACCCGCAATTCTTCTTCGACGTGCGGCGGTTCCACCGGATCCTCGACGCCAACCGCTCGGCGCTCGACCTGCTGGGATTCCGCGACAAGGACAGTTTCCTGCGGGAATCGCGGGTCCGGCTGCCGGCCAATCCCGCCAGCAACGCCCAGGTCTTCCGGGCGATGGTGCGCGGCGACGGCGTCTGCCAGGGCGAGCGGGTGCTGAATACCAAGGACGGCCGTGTCGTCCCCATCCTGTGGCGGGCGAGCCTGCCGGCCGGGCCAGCCGCCCCGGAAGCCTACAGCCGTCTCTATTTCTTCGCCGTCGACATCAGCGAGTTGAAGCGGGTGCAGGAGGCGCTGATGGCGTCCCAGGCCAATCTCAGCCATGCCGGGCGGCTGTCGCTGGTGGGGGAGCTGGCGGCGTCGCTGACCCACGAGGTGTCGCAGCCGCTGGTGTCCATCGCCAGCCATGCCGCGGCGGCGACCCGCTGGCTGTCGCGCGAGCCCCCCAACCTGGACGAGGTGGCCACCAGCCTGAAGCGCATCACCGCCAGCACGCAGCATGCGGTGCGGATCGTCGGCAAGATGCGGTCCTTCGCGCGCCGGGGCGAACTGGTCACCGAACCGATGAAGCCGTACGACTGCATCGCCGACGCGGTGACGCTGGTGGAGCACGAGGCCTATCGCCAGAAAACCAGGATCGCGGTCGATGTCCCGCCGCATCTGCCGGCCATCGTCGGCGACCGCACGCAGATCCAGCAGGTGATCGTCAACATCGCCTACAACGCCATACAGGCAATGCAGGGCCAGGCAATGCAGGGGGCGAAATCGGCGGAACGCCGCATCACCATCGCCGCCACGGCGGGAGACGGGGAGGCGGTGACCTTCACCATCGCCGACACCGGTCCCGGCATCCCGGACGGTCTGCTGGCGCGGATCTTCGAACCCTTCTTCTCGACCAAGGAGGAGGGCATGGGGCTCGGGCTGTCGATCTGCAAGACCATCGTGGAGGATCATGGCGGCAAGCTGTGGGCGGCCAACCACGGGCAGGGCGCCAGCCTGTCCTTCTCGCTGCCGCTTGCTCAATCCCTGGCCGCGCCGGCTCAGCCCGCCACGCTGTAGCGGGTGACGGTGCGTTCGCGCACGCCCAGGATTTCCGCCATCCGCACGAGGTCGGCCAGCGACTGGGCGTGCATCTTGCGCATCAGGTTGCCGCGGTGGATCTTCACCGTGACCTCGCTGAGTTCCAGCTTCGCCGCCACCTGCTTGTTCATCAGCCCGGCGGTGACCAGGGCCATCACGTCGCGTTCGCGCGGCGTCAGCTTGCCATAGAGGCCGCGCACCGCGTCGTCCTCGCCGCGTTCGGAGCGCCGGCGGCGATCCAGCGCCACCGCTTCGCCGACCGCCTGCAACACCTCGTCCTCGGTGAAGGGCTTGGTCAGGAAATCGACCGCGCCGGCCTTCATGGCGCGCACCGTCATCGGGATGTCGCCCTGACCGGTCATCAGCACCACCGGCACGAAGATGGCGCGGTCGTGCAGCGCCTGCTGCACCTCCAACCCGTCGGCGCCGTCCAGATAGACATCCAGCAACAGGCAGGCGGCGCCGGCAGCCTCCGCCGAGGCGAGGAACTCCTCCGGCGACGCGAAGGCCAGCACCCGGTGGTCGGTGGAGCGCAGCAGGCTTTCCATCGCGATGCGCACCTCCGCATCGTCGTCGACGATGCAGACCAGAGCGGAACCGCCACCGGCCATGGGCATTTCCGCCATGGTTCCCTCCATCCCGTTCCCATGCCGCCGATGCGGCCGACCCGCCACGCCATGGTAGCCGGGAGGTTCCCCGGCGGCAAAGCCGGCGAGGTCGTACCTCCCGATGGATGAACCGCTGCGCTGGCCTGGGTTGGTCATCGGTCTGCCGGTCATGGTTCGGGATCCCCGTGATTCTTCCGGAGGGCGTCTTCGATGAGGAGGAGCAGGTTTTCCGGGTCGAGCGGCTTGGTGACGAAGGCGACCGCGCCCTGGGCCAGCGAGCGGCTGCGGGCGGCCGGCGTGGCGAAGGCGGTCATCACGATCACCGGGTCGCGGCGCCCCAGCCGCAGCAGAACCATTTGCAGGCTGAAGCCGTCCATCCCCGTCAGATTCAGGTCGGTGATCAGGCAGCCCACCGGCCCCTTGTAGGCGATGAACTCTTCCGCGGAGGAGAAGGTGCGGACCCGCATGCCGACGGAGCGCAGGAAGTTGTCCAGGCTTTCGCGGATGCCTTCATCGTCGTCGACGACACAGATGGTGGGACCACTCAGCACAACATCGCTCTCCAGCCGCGGTAAGGCTCGCCGGCATTCCCCGGTCGCGGGCCTTCCATTTCCAACAACCGGAGCAGGATGCGCCATTCATACCTGCGTATAGGTTGCCCCCGCAGCGCCGGCCTGGCCCTGCGGGGGCACGCGGGATCAGGCTTTGAAGAAGGCCAGCAGGTCGGCGTTGATCGTTTCCGCATGGGTGGTCGCCATGCCGTGCGGGAAGCCCTTGTAGACCTTCAGGGTGCCCTTCGGCAGCAGCTTGGACGACAGCAGGGCGGAATCGGCGATCGGCACGATCTGGTCGTCGTCGCCGTGCATCACCAGGACCGGAATGTCGATCTTCTTCAGATCCTCGGTGAAGTCGGTCTCGGAGAAGGCCTTGATGCAGTCGTAATGGGCCTTGGTCCCGCCCATCATGCCCTGCCGCCACCAGTTGTCGATGACGCCCTGCGACACCTTGGCGCCGTCACGGTTGAAGCCGTAGAAGGGGCCGGAGGGGATGTCGCGGAAGAACTGGGCGCGGTTGGCGGCGAGCGCTGCGCGGAAGCCGTCGAACACCTCCAGCGGCAGGCCGCCGGGATTGGCCTCCGTCTTGACCATGATCGGGGGAACGGCGCCCAGCAGCGCCGCCTTGCCGGCGCGCGAGGTGCCGTGGCGGCCCAGATAGCGCGCCACCTCGCCGCCGCCGGTCGAATGGCCGACATGGAAGACGGTCTTCAGCCCCAGCCCGGCAACGACGGCCAGCACGTCGTCGGCGTAGGTGTTCATCTCGTTGCCGGTCGCCGTCTGGGTCGAGCGGCCATGGCCGCGCCGGTCATGGGCGACGACGCGGTAGCCGTGGTTCAGGAAGAACAGCATCTGGGCGTCCCAGTCGTCGGCGCTGAGCGGCCAGCCATGGTGGAACATGACGGTCTGGGCGTCGCGCGGTCCCCAATCCTTGTAATAGATCGAGGCGCCGTCCTTGGCGGTGACGAACCCGTCTTCGGTCTTGCCGTTGGTCATCGTCCGTTTCCCTTCGCTCTTCTGGGCCGCAGCGTCTCCGGCATGGCGACGTTCGGCCGCGTTGGCATCGGCGGCCCCGATCACGGTTGCGCCGGCGACCGCAGCACCAGCGGCAGCCGCGCCGACGATCAGGCTGCGGCGGGTGGCGCCCGGCGCCAGGAGTTCTTCGGATGGCATCGTGATGTTCCCTGTCAGTGCGTTGGTGATCGGCCGGCCTGGATCCGGCCGCTTGGCGCCGCGGAACGCCGATGCCTCGCATTGGTCCCTGAATTAAGCGCTTTTCAAAGCTATCCCTAGGTATTAAGAAGTTAGCTAAGGAAATATTCGGAACTGAACAGGGGTTGATCGGGATATTTCATGTCTCTGTTTGCGCGAATGCTGCAAATTGGGACATGTCTCTCCCCTGTCCGATAGCCTGAACGTGCGGCCTTTCTTCGCTCGTGCAATCTAATTGATCGAATTCTTATGAAAGCCTTCGGGTTTTTCTGGACGGTGGAAGGAGAACGCCCATGGCATCGCCGAACGTCGCCGGTGACCCGTCACCGGTATCGCCGCCACCGTCGCGCCGGACCACCATCCTGGCGCTGTCGGTCGGCAATGCGATGGAGCTTTATGATTTCACCCTCTACAGCTTCTTTGCGCTGACCATCGGGAAGCTGTTCTTCCCGGTTCAGTCGGCGTTCGGGCCGCTGATGCTGGCGTTGCTGACCTTCGGCATCGGCTTCGTCGTGCGGCCGCTGGGCGGCATCCTCATCGGCGGCTATGCCGACCGGGTCGGGCGCAAGCCGGCGCTGGTGCTGACCATCTCCCTGATGGCGCTCGGCACCCTGCTGATCGGGCTTTGCCCGACCCATGCGCAGATCGGTGCGGCGGCTCCGGCGATCATCGTCGTCGGCCGCATGCTGCAGGGATTTTCGGCCGGCGGCGAGATCGGCGTGGCGACGACCATGCTGATGGAACTGGGCCCCCCCGCCGGACGCGGCCTGCGCGTCGGTTGGCAGATGGCGAGCCAGGGGGCGGCGGCCCTGATGGGGGCGCTCAGCGGCTATCTGCTCTCGCTTTGCCTGCCGGCCGACGCGCTGGAGGCCTGGGGCTGGCGTCTTCCCTTCCTGGCCGGGCTGCTGATCGTGCCGGTCGGCCTTTACCTGCGCCGCCTGCTGCCGGAAACCGCGCGTCCCCATCGCGGCGGCCGGGCCGGGCTGGCAGAGCTGCTGTCCGGCCATCGGACGACGCTGGTGCTGGGCGTGATGATGATCATGGGCGGCACCGCCTCGACCTACGTCAACATCTTCTACATGCCGACCTACCTGATCAAGGTGGTCGGCCTGCCGGCCCACACGGCCTTCCTGACGGGCTGCATCGCCGGGGCGACCATGCTGGCGGTGGCGCCGCTTGCCGGGCTGCTGTCGGACCGGCTGGGCCGCCGCCGTCCCTTCGTCGTCGCGACCGCGCTGGCGAGCGCGCTGTTGACCTATCCCGCCTTTTGGATGCTGTCCGGCATCGCCAGCGTGCCGGCGACGCTCGTGGTGGTGGGGCTGCTGATCGCCGCCAACGGCTTCGGCGCCGGATCCTGCCTGCTTCTGCTGCTGGAGAGCTTTCCGTCCCATGTCAGGGCGACCGGCCTGTCCCTTGTCTACAGCGTCGGGGTTTCGGTCTTCGGCGGCTTCGCCCAGTTCGTCGTCACCTGGCTGATCAGCATCACCGGCGATCCCATTTCGCCGGCCTGGTATGTCTCGGCCTGTGCGCTCGCCACGCTCATCGGCGTGTCCCGGCTGCCGGTGGCAAGGCCCTCGCGGGTTCTGCCCTCGATGTGCCGGTCGACTTTCCCGGGGTGAAGCTCTCCCGCCGCAGCTGATAGATGGGATGCGGCCGGAACGACGACGTTCCGGCCGCGTCCGTCACAGCGCCGCCAGCACCTCGTCGAGCGTGCTCAGGAACAGGGTGGCGTCGTCGGCCGAGAAGACCAGCGGCGGGCGGATCTTCAGGATGTGCCCTTCCTGGCCGGTGGCGCTGATCAGCACCCGGCGCCGGCGCATGCCGTTGACCACGCGGGCGGTTTCCTCCGGCGCCGGGGTCTTCGCCTTGCGGTCGCGCACCATCTCGACGCCGATGAACAGTCCGCTGCCGCGCACGTCGCCGATCAGGTCATGCTTGCCGGCAAGCGCGCGGATGCCGTCGATCATCTGCGTGCCGACGGTCAGGGCGTTCTCCTGCAGGCGTTCCGTCTTGATGACGCGCAGCACGGCGTGCGCCACGGCGCAGGACACCGGGTTGCCGCCGAACGTGTTGAAATAGCGCTGGCTGCGGCCGAACGCCTCGATCACCTCGGGCCGGAAGATGGCGCCGGCCACCGGGTGGCCGTTGCCCATCGGCTTGCCGACCGTCACGATGTCGGGCACCAGCCCGTGGCGCGCGAAGCCCCACATGTGGGTGCCGAGCCGGCCGAAGCCGGGCTGCACCTCGTCGGCGATGAAGATGCCGCCGGCCTTGCGCATGACCTCGACCGCCGGGGCCAGGAAGCCGGCCGGATCGGTGAAGACGCCGCTGCTGGAGAAGATGGTGTCGACCAGCAGCGCCGCCGGGGCGATGCCCTTCTCGCGCAGGTCGGCGATGGCCTCCTCGACGGACCGGGCGAAGGCGGCACCGACCTCCGCGTCCGGGATGCGGTAGCTGTCGGGCGACGGCACGACGCGGACATGGTCGCCCAGCTTCACCGCGGCGCCCAGCGAGGGCGACATCTCCGCCAGCGCCGAGGTGACGCCGTGATAGGCGTTGTGGGCGATGACGACGCCGGTGCCGCCGGTGTGGACGCGGGCGACGCGCAGGGCCAGATCGTTCGCCTCGCTGCCGGTGCAGGTCAGCATCAGGTGCGACAGCTCCGCCGGGAATTCCGCCAGGAAGGCTTCGGCGAAATCGAGGATGCCGTCGGTGAGGTAGCGCGTGTGGGTGTTCAGCACCGCCGCCTGCTTCGCCATCGCCTCCACCACCTCGGGCCGCGAATGGCCGACCGAGGCGACGTTGTTGTAGGCGTCGAGATAGCGGTTGCCGTCGGCGTCGTAGAGGGAGGAACCCTCGCCGCGCACGACATGGATCGGATCGGCGTAGAACAGGCGGTAGGCCGGGCCGAGCAGCTTTTCGCGGCGGGCGATCAGGGCGCGCTCGCGCTCCGGCAGGGAACCGGCGGCGTCGGGGGCGTAGGCGTTGATCATGGTCATGGCGGGTCACACTTCCTGGCAGGCGAGGTGGAGCAGAGTGCGTGCGGTATCGGCCTCGTCGCCGGTCAGCTTTTCCAGCCCGGCGAAGGCACGTTCGGCATTCCGCAGGATGTAGGCGGCGTTCTCGGGATATTCGGCCGCCCGCCAGCCGGTGATCGAGATGGTCAGGGCAAGGCGGGCCGCGATCAGGTCGGGCAGCAAATCCGTCTCATCCGCCGTCAGCGGCAGCACGGCGTTGTAGGCGCGGGTCATCTCGACGATGGAGCCGAAGGGCGTCTCGCCGCTGGTGACGTGGTAGGCGAGGGCCGTCGCCAGATCGTTGATCAGCGGCGCCTTCAGCGCATCGCCGAAATCGATGATGCCGGTGACCGCCTGATGCCCGGCCGGATCGACCACCGCATTGTGCGGGTTGAGGTCGTTGTGGATCACCTGATGGCGCAGGGCGGGCAGGCGCGGGGTGACCCGGTCGGCGAAACGGGCGATGAAGCGCTCCACCATCCGGCGGCGTGGGCCGTCGGCCAGATAATGCAGCTTGTCGGCAACGCTGGCGGTGCGCGTGATGTCCCACAGCAGATCGCGCTGCGACCCCGGATGCTCGTAGTCGGCCAGTGCGAGGTCGAGCCGGGCCAGCGTCGTTCCCAGCGCCCGCATCAGTCCCGGTGAGGCCGGTGCCGCATGGAGCGGCGTGCCGTCGAGATAGGTCAGCAGCCGCAGGATCATCGGATGGCCGTCGATCAGGACCGTCGTCTGCGCCTCGCCCTCCCGGGTCGGCACGACGCGCGGCACCGGCAGGGCCGGGTCGCGGGATGCCACATGCTGCATGGCGCCGGTCTGGAAGGCGGTGACCGGCTGCGGTTC
The DNA here is from genome assembly GCF_002573965.1 of Azospirillum palustre. Taxonomy (NCBI): domain Bacteria; kingdom Pseudomonadati; phylum Pseudomonadota; class Alphaproteobacteria; order Rhodospirillales; family Azospirillaceae; genus Azospirillum; species Azospirillum palustre. Next base: position 478,737 of record NZ_PDKW01000042.1, read on the forward strand.
GGCCGGGTTGGTGAACTTCAGCACATAGCCCTGCCCGTCGGGTGTGGTGATGTGGAAGTTGCGGTCGCGTTCGCTGCTCAGGACACCGACGTCGCCGGTCAGCCCGAAATGCCGCAGCATCATGGCGCCGGCCTCGTCCCCGGAGATCGGCGGCGCGATGGTGGTCAGTACATCACGCTGTGTCATGGCCGCACTCTCCTCGTCATTCGAAACTTTAATGTTTGATGCATCATCGTCATGCGGGACCCGGCTTCGGGCACCGGCGAAAGGGGTCAGGAAACCAGGGTTACCGGTTGGATTTCGAGGTGTTCAGCGTCGATCCGCTCCAGGATCGGGCCGCTGGCCAGCTGGATGTCGTCCTGGATGGCGCGGGCGGCGGCCGGGCCGTCATGGCGGCGGATGGCATCCATCAGCGGGTAGTGATGGTCGATCATCGTGCGGCCGGCTCCGCCATAGACGTCGGCGATCAACGGCCCCATCTGGAGCCAGAGCCGCCGCAGAATGTCGCCCAGCACCGGCATGTCGGCGATTTCGGCCAGCCTGAAGTGGAAGATCTGGTTGAGTTCGGTCGCCAGCGCGGTGTTGCCGGCGGCCATCGCCTCCTCGTTGTGCGTCAGCAGGGCTTCCAGCTGTTCGATCTGGGGCGGTGTGGCCCGTTCGGCGGCGCGGGCGGCGGCCAGCCCCTCCAGATTGACGCGGATGTCCCGGATTTCCAGATAGGCGGCGCGGGTCAGCATCGGCACGCGGATGTCGCGCGGCGAGCGCAGCACCAGCGCCTGGTCCTGCACCAGCCGCAGGATGGCGTCGCGCACCGGGGTGACGCTGGTCCCCAGCCGTTCGGCCAGATCGCGGATCTTGAGCCGGTCGTTCGGCTTGAACACGCCCCGCATCAGCGCCTCGCACAATTTCTGGTAAATTGTGCTGCCGAGATTGTCGTGTTCAAGAAGGCTGAGGTCGAACCCGCTCATCGTCTGCCCGTCACCCGGCCATCTTGCTTCGGTGTATGATGCATCATATTGACCCGGTCGCTGAGGAAGGTCAAGCTGTCCCTGCCGTGCACGCCCGTGCCCGGTTCTCTTTTCGACTCTTTTGCGCAGGAGTGCTTCCGCAATGCCGCCACCGCCGTCGTCCACCGCGCCCGTTGCCGTGCTTGGCTGCGGGTTGATCGGCGAAAGCTGGTCGGCCCTGTTCCTGGCCCACGGGCTGGACGTGGTTGCCTGGGATCCCGACGGTGCCGTGCTGGCCGCCTTGCCGCAGCGCGTGGAGCGGTTGCTCGGCCAGTTGCAGGCGCTGGGGACCGGCACCGCCGGGCACGGCCGGCTGTCCGTCGTGCAGTCGGTTGCGGCGGCAGTCGGCGATGCCGGCTGGATTCAGGAGAACGCGCCGGAAAAGACCGCGGTCAAGCACAGCCTCTATGCCGAGGTGGAGGCGGCGGCAAGGCCGGATGCGGTGATCGCCAGCAGCACTTCCTCGCTGACCTGGAGCGATCTGGCGGCGGGCGTGGTGCGGCGCGAGCGCCTCGTCACCGCCCACCCCTTCAATCCGCCGCACCTGATGCCGCTGGTCGAGCTTTTCGCCGCCGATGCGCAGACACTGGCGCGGGCCGAGGCCTTCTACCGCGGTCTCGGCCGCGACACGGTGGCGCTGAAGAAGGATGCGGTCGGGCACATCGCCAACCGGCTGGCGTCCGCCCTGTGGCGCGAGGCGGTCAACATCGTGGCGGAGGGCATTGCCGATGTCGCCGACGTCGATGCGGCGCTGGTGCATGGTCCGGGCCTGCGCTGGTCGGTGATCGGCGCCCACATGGCCTATCATCTGGGCGGCGGCCCCGGCGGCATCGCCCATTACCTCGACCATCTCGGACCGAGCCAGGAGCGGCGCTGGGCGACGCTCGGCAGCCCCAGCCTGACGCCGGCGGTTCGCCAACTGCTGGTCGATGGAATCGCGGACGAAGCCGCCGGCCGCTCCATCGCCGCGCTGGAGGCAGACCGCGACCGCGGGCTGATGCTGGCCCTGGCCGCCCGACAGACCGCAAAGCAGGGAGAGGATGCATGACCGCCGAAACGGGTGCCGCCATGCCGGGGCCGCGCATCGCGCTCATTCACGCGCTGGAGGAATCGGTGGCGCCGGCGCGGGCCGCTTTCCGGGCGCATTGGCCGGAAGCGCGGATTTTCGACCTGCTCGACACCTCGCTGGCCGTCGATCTGGCGGAGGCTGGCAGGCTCGACGAGGCGATGATGGGTCGATTCCGGACGCTGGCCGACTATGCCGCCGGCACGGTGGGTGCGGGCGGGCGCACGGCGGGCATCCTGTTCACCTGTTCGGCCTTCGCCCCGGCCATCGACGCGGTCAAGCGGCACCTGCCGATCCCGGTGCTGCGGCCGAACGAATCCGCCTTCGAGGCGGCGATGGCGGTCGGCGACCGGATCGGCATCGTCGTCAGCTTCGGCCCGTCCGCCTTGTCCCTGCGCACCGAGCTGCTGGCGATGGCCGCCGCCGCCGGCCGCCGGATCGAGGTCACCGTCGCGGTTGCCGACGGCGCGCTGGCGGCGCTCAAGAGCGGTGACGGCGAGGGGCATGACGAGCGCGTCGCGGGGACCGCGGAGCAGCTGCGCGGCTGCGATGTCGTCATTCTCGGCCAGTTCTCGATGGCGCGGGCACAGCCGAGGCTTCAGCCGCTGCTGTCGGTCCCGGTGCTGACCACGCCCGCGGCGGCGGTGGAGGCGTTGCGCCGCCTGACGCAGCCGGCGGGCGGCGTCCCGTAACCGGGCAGCTTAGTGCAAACCTCAGCCCAGGCCGATGGCGCGGTCGCGGGCGCTGAGGATGTGCGTGCCGATGGCATCCTTGGCCCGCTCCGGGTCGCGGGCCTGGATGGCATGGATGATGGCGAGATGCTCGCGCATTGTCGGCACCAGCACGGCGGTGTTCAGCTTGGTCTTCGACTGCTTGATCAGCCGGATCTTGATCTGGTTGACCCGGTAGGCGTCGGAAATGATGGCGTTGCCCAGCGCGTCGATGATCGTCAGGTGCAGCGCCCAGTCGATGTCCTGCGCCTCCTGCAACAGGGCGGGCCGGATGCCGCCCATGCCGGCGTCGGCTTCCGCTTCGGTGCAGGCGGCGACGATGCGCTCGTGATCGTCCAGCAGCGCGCGGACCGTCGCCTCCGGCGCCTCACGGGCGAAGACCGCCACCGCTTCCCGTTCCAGGAACAGGCGGAACTGGAAGGCGTCGCGGATGAGGTTGAGGTCGACATGGGCGACCTGCATCCCCCGCTGCGGCACGGTCTTCACCAGCCCTTCGGCCTCCAGCCGCGGGATCAGTTCGCGGATCGCCCCCAGCGGCAGTTCGGTCAGCTCGACCAGCTCGCGCTGCGAGATGAACTGCCCGGGGCGGATCTCGTCCGCCAGCAGCCGTTGCGTGAAGCTTTCGTAAGCCCGGCTGCGCAGGTTGACCGTGTCCCGGTCTCGTCTGGCCGGGTCGCGTTTGGCGGAGGTCGTCATCCGTGTGCTGTCCCTTCAGGCGGCCCCGTCAGGCGGCCTTATCCGCGAACACCCGGTCGAAGAGATGGCCGAGCGTCGCGGTGTCCGCCACCGACATAGGCAGCAAAGGCACCCTCACCGTCAACCATGCGCTGTCGCCGGTGGTGTGCGACACCAGCGCCTTCACCGCCGGGGTGACCGGGTAGCGCAGCACGGCGTCCACCAGCTCGACCAATGCTGCATCGTCGCGGCCCTGATGGACCACCATGCGCAGCCGTCCCGGCACCAGATTGGCCATGCCGGAAATGGCGCCCTGGCCGCCGTCGCGCACCGCCTGGGCCAGCACCCGCTCGTCGCCGATCAGCACGGCGAGATCGTCGCGGTGGGCGGCGAGAAGCTGCTGGCTGTAGTTCCAGTCGCCGGCCGAATCCTTCACCCCGGTGATCGCCTGCGGGAAGGCGGCCTTCAGCCGGCCGATCAGCGCGATGGACAGCGGAACCGCGGTGACCGACGGGATGTGATAGAGGATGATGTCGCGTGCCCGGTCGCCCAGCTTGGCGATGAAGCTGGAGAACCACGCGAACAGCCCGTCGTCCGACACGCCCTTGAAATAGAAGGGCGGGGCGACCAGCAGAGCCCGCGCGTCGGCATCGAGCAGCTGGTTGGCCTGGGCCAGCGCGTCGTGCAGCGACGCGGCGATGACGCCGCCGACCACATGGCTGCGGAAATCGACGCCGGCGCCCTTCAGCGCGCCGATCATCTGCTCGCGCGCCACATGGCCGAGCAGCGGACCCTCTCCAGTGGTGCCGAACAGGGTGACCGAGTCGCAGCCGCTGGCGAGGCACCATGCGACATGCCGGGTCAGGCGGGCCAGATCCACGCTGCCGTCCTCATGGTAGGGCGTGGTCAGCGCGCAGGACAGGCCGAAGCGGCCAGTGGATTGATTCACTTTGTATTTCTCCCAGGGGCGGCTGAACGGCAGGCCGAACGGCCACCGCGTTACGACTAACATGTTACTAGGATGTTTTTCGTTTGCAAGGGGGCTGCGCTGGATTTATACGTTGACCAAGCAATCAAATCGGTGGCGGCGCGGATCCGTGTCGCTCACAGTGTTCGCCGGTCAGGTCAAGGCCGGGCATCAAAGGCCCAGGCGATAACGGGGAGGAGTGCATGTCGATGTCGAACGGAATGTCTTGGTCGCGCCGCCGGCTTCTGGCGTCGGGCGCCGCGGCCGGTGCGCTGGGGCTGAGCGGTATCGGCTTGCCGGCCTTCGCCCAGAGCGGCGGGGTCAACTGGCGCAAATATGCCGGCACCAAGATCGAGGTGAACCTGATCAAGAGCCCGCGCGGCGACACCCTGACCAAGTACCAGAAGGAATTCGAGGAGCTGACCGGCATCACCGTGGTGTCGGAACAGACCCCGGAGCAGCAGCAGCGCCAGAAGGCGGTGATCGAGCTGACCTCCGGCCGGCCGAGCTTCGACGTCGTGCACATCAGCTACCATGTCCAGAAGCGCCAGTTCGAGAAGGGCAAGTGGCTGGCCGACCTGACGCCCTTCATCAAGGACCCGGCGCTGACCGACGCCGGCTTCCTCGACGATTTCTCCGAAGCCGGCGTGACCTTCGCCCGCAATCCCGAAGGCGGGATCGGCGCCTTGCCCTTCTCGGTCGATTACTGGATCGTCTATTGGAACAAGGACCTGTTCGCGAAGAAGAACCTGTCCTTCCCCAAGACCTTCGACGAGATGGTGGCCGCAGCAGCAGCACTGACCGACCCGTCGAGCCAGACCTATGGCTTCGTTGCCCGCGGCATGAAGAATGCCAACACGCCGGTGTGGACCAGCCTGCTGCTGGGTTACGACCAGTACAGCGTCGATGCCAACCGCAACCTGCTGACCGACACGCCCGAGGCTGTCGAGGCGGCGAAGCTCTACCAGACGCTGATGACCAAGTCGGCGCCGCCGGGCGTCACCGGCTTCAACTGGGCGGAATGCCAGTCGGCCTTCCTCCAGGGCCGTGTCGGCATGTGGTTCGACGGCGTCGGCTTCGCCCCGCCGCTGGAGGATCCGGAGAAGTCGCGCGTGGTCGGCAAGGTCGGCTACGGCCTGATGCCGAAGGGGCCGAAGGCGCATGCCGCGGCCACCACCGGCGACGGCGTCGGCGTCACCGCGGCGTCGAAGAACAAGGAGGCCGCCTATCTCTACTGCCAGTGGGCGACCGGCAAGCTGATGGGCGCCCGCCTGTTGCAGGCCGGGGCCGGCGTGCCGTTCCGCAACTCCGTCCTGGCGGACGCCGAGGTGCGCAAGGGCGTCAAGATGCCGGGGGCCTGGGTCGATGCCGTGGTCGAATCGGCGAAGATCAGCCGCCTCGCCCTGCCGGTCATCATCCCGGTCACCGAATTCCGCGACGTGCTGGGCGGGGCGCTGACCAACATGATTTCCGGCAGCGATCCGGCGGCCGAGCTGAAGCGCGCCACCGCCGACTTCAAGCCGATTCTCGAACGCAGCGAGAAGACGTGAGCATCCTGACCTCGTCTGACCGCGTGGTCGGCGCCGCTTCCGTCGGCAGGACGAAGCGGCTCCGGCCCTCCTACTGGCCCTTCGTGGTGCCGGCGCTGATCGTCGTCATCGGGGTCATCGTCTTTCCCTGGGTCTTCACCCTGTGGATGAGCGCCATGGAATGGCGCATCGGCGAGGAGCAGCGTTTCGTCGGTTTGCAGAATTATGCCCGGCTGTTCACCGACGTGCGCTTCCTGGAGGCGATGGTCCACACGCTGGTCTACACCGCGCTGTCGGTCCTGGCCCCGCTGGTGCTCGGCACCGCGGCGGCGCTGGCCTTCAACACCAAGCTGCCGGCGAGAGGCCTGCTGCGCGGCATCTTCGTCATGCCGATGATGGCGACCCCGGTCGCCATCGCGCTGGTGTGGACGATGATGTTCCACCCGCAGCTGGGCGTGCTGAACTACCTGCTGTCGCTGGTCGGAATCGGGCCGCTGCAATGGGTCTATCACCCCAGCACGGTGATCCTGTCGCTGGTGCTGGTGGAGACCTGGCAGTGGACGCCGCTGGTGATGCTGATCGTGCTGGGCGGTCTGGCGGCGCTGCCGACCGAGCCGTACGAGAGCGCGCAGATCGACGGCGCCACCGCCTGGCAGCGCTTCCGCTACCTGACCCTGCCGATGATCAAGCCCTTCCTGATGGTGGCGGTCATCATCCGCAGCATCGACGCGCTGAAGAGCTTCGACATCCTCTACACCATCACCCAGGGCGGGCCGGGCACGGCGTCGGAGACGATCAACCTGTATCTCTACAGCGTCGCCTTCACCTACTACGACATCGGCTACGGCTCGGCCATCGCGGTGGTGTTCTTCGTGCTGATCATCCTGCTGTCGCTGATCCTGCTGTACCTGCGCCAGCGCAGCGCCTGGAATACGGGAGACGGGCAATGAGCCGGCCGCTGAGGAAGCTTCTGGACAAGGCCGGCATGGCCGTCTGCGTCCTGCTGCTGGTGTCGCCGGCGCTGCTGTTCTTCATCTGGATGCTGTCGCTGTCGCTGAAGTTCGAGATCGACAACGGCGCCTACCCGCCGATCCTGATCCCGGACCGCTTCGCCTGGAAGAACTACACGACGATCTTCGAGGGCAACAGCTTCCTGCTCTATTTCTGGAACAGCCTGATCGTCACCGGCGCCGCCACCCTGTTCGCGCTGGTGGTGGGCGTGCCGGCCGGCTACGGCATCGCCCGGATGCGGGCGCACAAGTCGGCGGTGGTCATCATGATCGCCCGCATGACGCCCGGCCTGTCCTTCCTGATCCCGCTGTTCCTGCTGTTCCAATGGCTGGGGCTGCTCGGCACGCTGTGGCCGCAGATCATCATCCATCTGGTCGTCACCGTGCCCATCGTGATCTGGATCATGATCGGCTATTTCGAGACGACGCCGATGGAGCTGGAGGAGGCGGCGATGGTCGATGGCGCGACGCGCTGGCAGATCTTCGCCAAGGTGGCGCTGCCGATCGCCAAGCCCGGCATCGTCGTCGCCTTCATCCTGTCGGTGATCTTCTCCTGGAACAACTTCGTCTTCGGCATCGTGCTGGCCAGCCGCGAGACGCGGACCCTGCCGGTCGCCGTCTACAACATGCTGTCCTTCGAGCAGGTGAGCTGGGGACCGCTGGCCGCCGCCGCCCTGGTGGTGACGCTGCCGGTGCTGATCCTGACCGTGGCCGCCCAGCGCCAGATCGTGGCGGGCCTGACCGCCGGCGCCGTCAAGGGCGGCTGATCCATCCCAAGAAAGAGACGACCCCATGGCCTCCGTCAGCATCAGGAACGTCCGCAAATCCTACGGCACGGTCGAGATCATCAAGGGCGTGTCCATCGACATCCAGGACGGCGAGTTCGTCATCCTGGTCGGCCCGTCGGGCTGCGGCAAATCCACCCTGCTGCGCATGATCGCCGGGCTGGAGGAGATCAGCGGCGGCACCGTCGCCATCGACGACCGCGTCGTCAACGACGTGCCGCCGAAGGACCGTGACATCGCGATGGTGTTCCAGAACTACGCGCTCTACCCGCACATGACCATCGCCGAGAACATGAGCTTCGCGCTGCGGCTGAAGAACACCGCCAAGAGCGAGATCGCGGCCAAGGTGGAGCGGGCGGCCGGCATCCTCGGCCTCGGACCGCTGCTGGGCCGCTTCCCGCGCCAGCTCTCCGGCGGCCAGCGCCAGCGCGTGGCGATGGGACGCGCCATCGTCCGCGACCCCAAGGTCTTCCTGTTCGACGAGCCGCTGTCCAACCTCGACGCCAAGCTGCGCGTGCAGATGCGCACCGAGATCAAGGAGATGCACCAGCGGCTGAAGACCACCACCGTCTATGTCACCCACGACCAGATCGAAGCCATGACCATGGCCGACAAGATCGTCGTGATGCATGACGGCATCATCGAGCAGATCGGCGCACCGCTCGACCTCTACGACAATCCGGCCAACATGTTCGTCGCCGGTTTCATCGGCTCGCCGGCGATGAACTTCATCCCCGGCAGCATCGGCGGCGACGGCTTCACCACCGACGGCGGCGACCGCCTGCCGCTTACGGGCCGCGTGTCGGCGGCCTCCGACGGGCGCCCGGCCGTGTACGGTGTGCGGCCCGAGCATTTCCGCCTCGCCGACGAAGGGATGGCTGCCGAGGTGGTGGTGGTGGAACCGACCGGCTCGGAAACCCAGATGGTGCTGCGCCCGCTCGGCAGCAAAGCGGGCCAAGTGGGGGCAGGCCGCGAGGACCGCAAGCGCGAACTGACCTGGGTGCTGCGCGAGCGCACCGGCGCCAAGCCCGGCGAGGTGGTGCGGATCGCCCCCGATCCGGCGCTGGCCCACCTGTTCAACCCCGACACCGGGCTGCGCCTGTGAGGACGCTGCCAACGAGACGCTTGGGCCGTACCGGCATCGCCGTCTCGGAGATCGGCTTCGGCGCCGCGCCGTTGGGCGACCTGTACGGCCATCTCGACGAGGCCGCCGCCGTCGGTGCCGCGGTCGCCGCGCTGTCGGCGGGCGTCACTCTGCTCGACACCTCGCCGCTCTACGGCCATGGTTTGGCGGAGGCGCGCTGCGGTGCCGCGCTGCGCCAGGCCGGGCGCGACGGCGTGGTGCTGTGCACCAAGGTCGGGCGCTGGATGGACCCGACGCAGGGCAGGGGGAATGGGTCGGGCTATGCCGGCGGACTGCCGCACCGGGCGGTCATCGACTATTCTTACGACGGCACGCTGCGGTCGGTGGAGCAGTCGCTGTTGCGGCTGGGCACCGACCGCATCGACGTGCTGCTGATCCATGACGTCGATGTCTGGACCCATGGCGCCGACCGTATCGAGGCCCGCTTCGCCGAGGCGATGGACGGCGCCTATCGCGCGCTCGACCGGCTGCGCGCCGATGGCACGGTCAAGGCCATCGGTGTCGGTGTCAACGAGGCGGAGATGTGCGTCCGCTTCGCCAAGTCCGGCGATTTCGACGCCATGCTGCTGGCCGGGCGCTATTCACTGCTGGAACAGCCGGCGCTGGACGAGTTCCTGCCGCTGGCCCAGGCCAAGGGCATCGGCGTGATGCTGGGCGGCGTCTTCAATTCCGGCATCCTCGCCAGCGGTGCCGTTCCCGGCGCCAAGTACAATTACGGCCCGGCGCCGGCCCATGTGCTGGAGCGGGTGGGACGGATCGAGGCGGTCTGCCGGTCCCATGGCGTGCCGCTCGCCACCGCGGCGCTGCATTTTGCCCTGGGGCATCCGGCGGTGTCGTCGGTGGTGCTGGGAGCGGTGACGGCCGGGGAGGTGACCCGCAACCTCGCCGCCATGGCGGCGGTTGTGCCGGGTGCGCTGTGGTCCGATCTGAAGGGCGAAGGGCTGCTGGCGGCAGACGTGCCGGTGCCGGCCTGAACCAACAAGGATAAGAACCATGCTGAAAGGACTGGACCCGCTTCTGTCTCCCGACCTGCTGTGGGTGCTGGCCGCCATGGGGCATGGCGACGATCTGGCGCTGGTCGATGCCAACCATCCGGCGGAGACCATCGCCCGAGCCACCATCTCCGGCCGGCTGATCGTGCTGCCGGGTGTGACGATGGCGCGCGCCGCCCGCGGCATCCTCGGCGTTTTCCCGCTCGACGGCTTCGTGCCCGACCCGGTGCGCCGGATGGAGGTGGTGGGCGACCCCGCCGCACTCCCCGCCGTCCAGGGCGAGGTGCAGGCGGAGATCGACCGCGCCGAGGGCCGCCCGCAGCCCTTGCAGGGGATCGAGCGGTTCGCCTTCTACGACGCCGCCCGCCGTGCCTTCGCCGTCGTGCAGGTCGGCGATCCGCGGCCCTATGGCTGTTTCCTGCTGCGCAAGGGCGTCATCGCCGGCGACGTGCCGTAACCCGACCCAATCTCAAGATTCGGACTCCGACATGATCCAGTTCCCCGTGGATGCGACCCGCACCCTTCCCAACGACGGCTATGCCGGCGCCCTGGCCGGGCGGGTCTGGCGGCCGGGCATCGGCCCGTCGGTGGTGGCCGTGCGCGCCGATGGCGTGTACGACGTGACCGCGACCTTCCCGACCATGAGCGAACTGGCCGCCCGGCCCGATCCGGCGGCGGACCTTGCCGCGGCGGCGGGGGAGCGCATCGGCGCGCTGGCCGACATCCTCGCCAACACGCCGCCGGACAGCCGTGACACCAACGCCCCCTGGCTGCTGGCGCCGACCGACCTGCAGGTGCTGAAGGCGGCCGGCGTCACCTTCGCCGTCTCGATGCTGGAACGGGTGATCGAGGAACGCGCCCGCGGCAATCCCGACGCCGCCGAGGCGATCCGTGCCGAGGTGCAGCGGCTGGTCGGTGACGATCTGGCGGCGCTGAAGCCCGGCTCCGAGGCGGCGATGAGTCTGAAGGAGGTGCTGATCGCCCAGGGCGCCTGGAGCCAGTATCTGGAGGTCGGCATCGGCCCGGATGCGGAGGTCTTCACCAAGGCGCCGGTCCTGTCGTCGGTCGGCACGCTGATGGATGCCGGGCTGCACCCGAAATCGACCTGGAACAACCCGGAGCCGGAGGTGGTGCTGATCGTCGCCCCCGATGGCCGCATCACCGGGGCGACGCTGGGCAACGACGTCAATCTGCGCGATTTCGAAGGCCGGTCGGCCCTGCTGCTGTCGAAGGCGAAGGACAACAACGCATCCTGCGCCATCGGTCCCTTCATCCGCTTCTTCGATGGAACCTTCACGCTGGACGACGTGCGGAGCACCGACGTCGCCCTGACGGTCGAGGGGCCGGAGGGCTTCCAGCTGGCGGGCCTGTCCTCCATCTCGCGGATCAGCCGCGATCCGGAGGATCTCGTCGCCCAGACCGTCGGGCCGGTCCATCAGTATCCCGACGGCTTCGCCCTGTTCCTCGGCACCATGTTCGCGCCGACCCAGGATCGCGACAATCCCGGCGGCGGCTTCACCCACAAGGAGGGCGACATCGTCACCATCGCCGCCCCCAAGCTGGGCGCGCTGGTCAACCGCATGCGGCCGAGCGACGCCTGCGAGCCCTGGAGCATCGGCATCGCCGAACTGATGCGCTCGCTGGTCCGGCGGGGGGCGCTGAAAGGCTGAGCGGCGTCCCCCGCTTCGGCGTCGTCACATGACGGCGCCGATCTGCCAGGGCACGAACTCGTTGTCGCCGATGCCGTTCTCCTCGCTGCGGGTGCGGTGGCCCGACGCGGTGTCCAGCATCAGACGGAACAGGGCGGCACCCGCCTCCGCCACGCTGGTGCCGCCGTCCAGAACCGCGCCGCCGTTGAAGTCCATGTCGTCGCCCATGCGGGCATAGAGCGCGCTGTTGGTGGCGATCTTCAGCGACGGCGTCGGCTTGCAGCCGTAGGTCGATCCGCGGCCGGTGGTGAAGGCGATCAGGTTGGCGCCGCCCGCCACCTGTCCGGTCGCCGACACCGGGTCGTAGCCGGGCGTGTCCATGAAGACGAGGCCGTGGTCGGTCACCGGCTCGGCATAATCGACCACCGCGTTCAGGCGGGTGCCGCCGCCCTTGGCGACCGCGCCCAGCGACTTCTCCAGGATGGTGGTGATGCCGCCGGCCTTGTTGCCGGGCGACGGGTTGTTGTTCATGTCGCCCTTGTGCAGGCGGGTGTAGTCCTCCCACCAGCGGATGCGGTCCATCAGCCTGTCGGCAACGGCGGGGGAGGCGGCGCGGGCGGTGAGCAGATGCTCGGCGCCGTAGATTTCCGGCGTTTCGGACAGGATGGCGGTGCCGCCATGGGCGACCAGCAGATCGACCGCGGCGCCCAGCACCGGGTTGGCGGTGATGCCGGAATAGCCGTCCGAGCCGCCGCATTGCAGACCGACCGTCAGATAACTCGCCGGCACCGGCTCGCGCCGGACATCGTTGGCGATGGGCAGCATGGCGCGGACCAGGGCGACGCCGCGCTCGATGGTCTCGCGGGTGCCGCCTTCCTCCTGAATGGTCAGGGTGGCGATCAGCCCGTCAGGGCGCGGCGCCAGGGTCTGGGCCAAGGGTGCGATCTGGTTCATCTCGCAGCCCAGCCCGATCAGCAGAAGCCCGGCGAAATTGGCATGGTCGGCATAGCCGCGCAGCGTGCGGCGCAGGATCGCCATGCCCTCGCCGGTGCCGTTCATGCCGCAGCCGCTGCCATGGACGATGGCGACCACCCCGTCGACGTTCGGGTAATCGGCCAGCGCGTTGCCGTTGAAGGCATCGGCGATGCGTTTGCAGACGGTGGCGGAGCAGTTCACGCTGGCGATGACGCCGATGTAGTTGCGGGTGGCGATTTGACCCGACGGCCGGCGGATGCCGAGGAAGGTCGCCTCCTCCGCGCCGCGCTCGGCCTCGACGATGCGGGTGGAGCCGTGGTCCAGCCGGGCTTCGCCCATGCCGAGATTGTGGACATGCACATGCTGGCCGGGTTCGATCGGCTGGGTGGCGGTGCCGATCACCTGCCCGTACTTGACCACCGGCTCGCCCGGCGCCACGGCGCGGATGGCGATCTTGTGACCGCTGGGGATGGTGGCGGCGGCGGTGCCGGCGAAGCCGCCGACGGAAACGGCTTTGCCCGCCGGGATTTCACGGGTGGCGACCGCGACGCTGTCCGACGGGTTCAGCAGCAGAAGTTCGGGAACGGAAGACGGCATCGGTCTTGGTCCTTGAGGATGGAATGGGACAGCGGACGTGGGATCAGCCCAGCCGGTAGAAGGTTGCGGCATTGCCGCCGAACACCGCGTCATGTGCCGCTGCGGGGACCAGCTGGCGGCACATCTCCAGCCAGCCGGGATAGTCGCCGGCCAGCCGCAGGACCGGCCAGTCGCTGCCCCAGAGCAGCCGGTCGGTGCCGAACAGGGCGATCAGCCGCTCGACATAGGGGCGGATGTCGTCGATCCCGGTGCGCTCGCCCGCTTCGGTCAGCAGGCCGGAGAGCTTGCACCGGACATTGGGCAGGCCTCCGAGGGCGGCCATGTCCTCCGCCCAGCCGGGAGTGCCGCCGTGGGCGATGTCCGTCTTGGCGGCGTGATCGATGACGATGGACAGGGCCGGGTGGCGGCGGGCGAAGCGCAGCAGCGACGGCAGGTGAGGCGGCAGGACCAGCGCGTCGAAACTCAGGCCCCATTCGGCCATCGCGGCGGCTGCCGGATCGATGGCCGGATCGTCCAGCCAGTCGGCGGCTTCGGCCTGCACCATCGGGCGCAGCCCCTTCAGCTTGGGATGGGATGCCAGCGCCTGAACCCGCTGCGGGGCATCCGGCGCCTTCAGGTCGGTCCAGCCGACCACGCCGCGGATGACGCTGTGCCGTTCGGCGAGGTCGAGCATGAAGGCGGTGTCCGCCTCGCTGCACAAGGTCTGCACCAGGATTGTGCCGTCGATGCCGCTCTCCAGCAGCAGAGGCAGCAGGTCGGGCGGCAGGAAATCGCGGTGGATGGGACCGAGCTCCGGCGGCGGCCATTCGCCCCGGCGGGCGGCCATGAGCCAGAAATGCTGGTGGGCGTCGATGCGCATGGGGTCAGGCCTCCGCCGGGACTTGAGCCGGAGTGGGCGCCGCCTCGTCCAGCAGGCCGCGCGACTTCAATGCCTGCCAGAAGGCGGCGGGGATCGGTGTCTGGAGCCAAGCGAGGTTGGTTGCCAGCTGGCCGGCGTTGCGCACCCCGGTGACGCAGGAGGCCACCGCCGGATGGGCGAGCGGGAATTGCAAGGCGGCGGCGGGAAGCTCGACTGCGAACTCGTGGCAGGCGGCGGCGAGCGCCTCCACCCGCGCGACGGTTTCCGGCGGGGCGTCGGCGTAGTTGAACTTGCCGTTGCCGGCGAGGATGCCGGAATTGAACACCCCGGCGGCGACGATCCGCGTGCCGGTGGCGAGGCAGCGCTCCAGGAAGGGCGACAGGCTGGTCTGTTCCAGCAGGGTGTAGCGGCCGGCCAGCATGGTGCAGTCGAGATCGACCTCGTCCATCGCGTCCAGCGCCACCTCCCATTCATTGACGCCGAGGCCGATGGCCGACACCGCGCCGTCGCGACGCAACTCCTCCAGCGCGCGGAAACCGCCGCCGCGGGTCAGCGCGTCCCAGTGATGGGCATGGGCGTCGCCATGCGTGACACGGCCGATGTCGTGGACATAGAGGATGTCGATGCGGGCAAGGCCGAGGCGCTGGAGCGAATCCTCCACCGAGCGCAGGATGCCATCGCGGGAGTAATCATAGACCGGGTGGAAGGGCAGGGGATCGGCCCAGCCGCTGGCATCGACGCCCGATGTCCGCGCGCCGCCGGCATTCGGGCGGATCAGCCGGCCGACCTTGGTCGACAGCACGAACCCGTCGCGCGGCCTGTCGCACAATGCTGCGCCCAGCCGCCGCTCCGACCGGCCATAGCCGTAATAGGGGGCGGTGTCGAAATAGCGGATGCCGGCCTCCCAGGCCGCGGCGACGAGGCGGTCGGCCTCGGCCGGATCGGTCGGTCGGTAGAGCCCGCCCATCTGCGCGCAGCCCAGCCCGATCACCGGGAGCGACAGGCCGGAGCGTGGCAGGGTGCGGCGGTCGGTGAGGTTCATGCGGGACGCCTCAACTGCGGAAACTGGATGGCGGAGAAAATGGCGTGCGCGGCGAGGGACCGGGCGCCGCGCACGCCCAAGGTCAGGAGAAGGGGGGCATGAGAAGAATCTGTGCAACCGCTCAGTACAGAACGTTCTGCGCCTCCGGCGTCGCCAGATTGGCCTTGGTCACCAGCACCACGCCGGTGTCCAGCGCCTTTTCGACCTTCTCGCGCTTGGTCAGCTTGACCGCCGTCTGCACCCCCAGATAGCCCATCTGGTAGGAGCCCTGGACGGCGATTGCCTCCAGCGTGCCGTCCTTGACGAAGCCCTGGAGGTCCTGGTTGCCGTCGAAGCCGACCGCGGCGATGTGGCCGGCCTTGCCGCTCTGGGCCAGCGCGCGGCCCATGCCGATGGCGGTCGGCTCGTTGGCGCCGAAGATGCCCTTCAGGTCGGGGTTGGCGGCCAGCACGTCGGTGGTCTGGTTCAGGGCGGTGGCCATCTGCGACTGGGAATAGAAGGGGCCGACGATCTCCAGTTTGGAATGGTCCTTGATGTATTTGGTGAAGCCGCCGACCCGGCCGATCTCCGATCCCGCACCGGCGACATAGGACATGACGGCGATCTTGCCGCTGGTGCCGACCTTGTCGATCAGCGCCTTGGCGCACAGCTCGCCCGCCTTGACGTTGTCGGTGGACAGCATGGCTTGGTAATACTGCTTGCCGGCGTCCGACACGGGGGAGTCGATCAGCACCACCGGGATCTTGGCCTCCCACGCCTTCTTCAGCACCGGGACCAGCGCGTCGGGGTCGGAGGGAGCCAGCACGATGCCGGCGACCTTCCGGTTCACCGCGTTCTCCACCATGTTGACCTGATCGGCGATGGCCGATTCCGCCGCCGGACCCTGGAAGGTCATGGTGTAGCCGTCCGCCTCCTTCTGGGCGGTGGCGGCACCCTTCTGCACATTCTGCCAGAAGGTGGAGTTCACCGTCTTCACCACCACGGCGATCTCCTTGTCGGCGGCAAGGGCACTGCCGGCGGCGAGAGCGATGGCGGACGCCAGGCAGGCCGAAACGAAGCGCTTCATGGTTTCACTCCCTGTTGGTTTGTTTGCTTTTCGGAAAACGCCGGTCAGCGCCGGTTGCGGATCTGGTCGATCCAGACGGTCAGCAGGATGACCAGACCGATGATGATCTGCTGGGTGAAGGCCGACACGCCGTTCATGTTCAGCCCGTTGCGCAGGATGCCGATCACGAAGGCGCCGATGGCGGTGCCGGAGATCGTCCCCACCCCGCCGATCAGCGAGGTTCCGCCGATGACCGCACTGGCGATGGCGTCCAACTCGTACATCACGCCTTCGTTCGGCTGGGCGGTGACGAGGCGGGACATCAGGACGCAGCCGGTCAGCCCGGCCAGCGTGCCGGACAGCACATAGGTGAACAGGGTGACGCCGGCGACATTGACGCCGGACAGGCGGGCGGCCTCCGCGTTCGATCCGACGGCATAGATGTGGCGGCCCAGCGTGGTGCGGCTCAGCATGATCGCCACGGCGATGGCGATCACCACCATCAGCACCACCGGATAGGGGATGCCGGGGAAGACCACGTCGGGAAAGCCGTCCTCGCCGATGCGGACGATGCGGAACATGGCGCCGTTGCCAAGCTCGCCGAAGGAGTCGCCGAGGCCCGACACGGCGCGCGCGCCGGTGATCTGCAAGGCGACGCCGCGCGCCACCATCATCATGCCCAGCGTGGCGATGAAGGGCGGCAGCTTCAGCCGCGTCACGCACAGCCCGTTCAGCAGGCCGCAGAAGGCGCCGACCAGGATGCCCAGCCCCATGCCGAGCGGCACCGGCGCGCCCGCCTTCACCGCCAGCGCCGCCACCACGCCGGACAGCGCCAGGACGGAGCCGACCGACAGGTCGATGCCGCCGGTGATGATGACGCAGGTCGCGGCGATACCGAGATAGGCGATGGAGGTCACCTGCAAGGCGATGGTCATGCCGTTGCCGACGCTGAGGAAGGCGTCGCTGGTCGCGGAGAAGACGGCGACCAGCACCAGCAGCCCGGCCAGCGCGGCGAATTTCTGGATCAGGTCCTTGCGCCGGTCGTTCATCACCCGGCTGCCTATGGTTTGGGGAGCGTCGCTCACCGGCTGGCGCGGCGTGGCAGCGGACGGCGCGGCGTCGAGGGTCTTGGTGGTGGGATTGCTCATGGCGTTCCGGCTCCCGGCGCCGCCGGGCGGCCATGGCCCGAGGCGAAATGCATGATCTCTTCCTGGCTGGTCGCGCGCGTGTTCAGAACGGCGGTGATCCGGCCTTCATGAAAGACGGCGACGCGGTCGGTCAGGCCGAGGATCTCCGGCAGTTCGGAGCTGATCAGCACCACGCCGATCCCCTCGGCGGCCAGCCGGTCGAGAAGCTGGTAGATGGCGAACTTGGCGCCGACATCGATGCCGCGCGTCGGCTCGTCGAAGAACAGGATGCGCGACTGGCGGAACAGCCACTTGGCGATGACGATCTTCTGCTGGTTGCCGCCCGACAGCAGGCGCGCCACCTGATGCGGCGACGGCGTGCGGATCGACAGCATCTGGATGTAGCGCCACGCCGCCTGCTCTTCCGCCTTGCGGTCGATGAAGCCCAGCGCGTTGGACACCGCCGCCATGTTGGCCATCGTCAAATTCTGGGTGACCGACATCTTGACCGCCAGCCCGTGGCTCTTGCGGTCCTCCGACAGATAGGCGATGCCGTGGGCGATGGCGTCGCGCGGGGTCTTCACCGCGATCTCGCCGCCGCCGAGCCGGATGGTTCCGGCATCCAGCGGGTCGGCGCCGAAGATCGCCCGCGCCACCTCGGTGCGGCCGGCCCCCATCAGGCCGGCGAATCCCAGGATCTCACCGCGTCTGAGATCGAAGCCGACATCATGGAAGACGCCGCGGCGGGTCAGCCCGCACACCTCCATCAACACGTCCTCGGTGGGAACGGAGGTGCGCTCCGGGAATTTGTCGTCGAGAGAGCGGCCAACCATCAGTGCGACGATCTCGTCGACGCAGGTGTCGGCGAAGGCGCGGGTGTCGACGAAGCGGCCGTCGCGCAGAACCGTGACCCGGTCGACGATCAGCGCCATCTCGTCCAGCCGGTGGGAGATGTAGACGATCCCAACCCCCTGCTCCTTCAATTCCCGGATCACCTGAAACAGCAGGGCGGTTTCGGATTCGGTGAGGGATGAGGTCGGCTCGTCCATGATGACGATCTCGGCGTTGAGCGACAGCGCCTTGGCGATCTCCACCATCTGGCACTGGGCGACCGACAGCGACTTCACCGGGGCGTCGGGGCGGATGTCGACGCCGAGCCGGTCGAGGCAGGCCTGGGCCTGCCGGCGCAGCGCCGCGCGGTCGATGAACCAGCCGCGTTTCGGCTCGCGCGCCAGGAAGATGTTCTCCGCCACGCTCAGATGCGGGACGAGATTCAGTTCCTGGTGGATGATGGCGATGCCTGCCCGCTCGGCGTCGAGCGAGGAGGCGAAGCGCCGGACCTCGCCCTTGTAGGCGATGCTGCCCTCGTCTGGCTGGTACTGGCCGCTGATGATCTTCATCAGCGTCGATTTGCCGGCCCCGTTCTCGCCGCACAGCGCATGGACCTCGCCGCGCCGCAGGTCGAAGCAGACGCCGTCCAGCGCCAGCACGCCGGGAAACCGCTTGGTGATGCCGTCCAGCCGCAGCAGCTCGGTCCCCGCCATTGCTGCGGGGAACCGGCCGGGGGCCGTGTCGAGCGACGCTTGCTGCATGGCACCTCCCCATCGGGTGTGGCCCATCCGGTGCGGTCCCTCGTTCCGGGGCGCGCCGTCCGGTTGCTTTGTCGAGCAAACTGCTGATCCTGCCGGCCGCGCCGTCGGTCGGCGCGCGGCCGGGGAAGGCCTTACTCCGCCGCGTACACCTGCTGGCGCTGGCGGCCGAGGCCCTGGATCTCAAGCTCGATCCGGTCGCCCGGCTTCAGATAGGTCGGCGGTTTCAGCCCCAGCCCGACGCCCGGCGGGGTGCCGGTGGAGATGACGTCGCCCGGATGCAGGCTCATGAACTGCGACAGGTAGGAGACGACGTGGGCGACGCCATAGACCATCGTCCGGGTCGAGCCGTTCTGGTAACGGTGGCCGTTGACCTCCAGCCACATGTCCAGCGCCTGCGGGTCGGGCACCTCGTCCTTCGTCACCAGCCAGGGGCCGATGGGTCCGAAGGTGTCGCAGCTCTTGCCCTTGGTCCACTGGCCCTGGCGTTCGATCTGGAATTCGCGTTCCGACAGGTCGTTGACGACGCAATAGCCGGCGACATGGTCCAGCGCCTCGGCCTCCGACACATATTTCGCCGTCTTGCCGATGACGACGCCGAGTTCGACCTCCCAGTCGGTCTTGGTCGAACCGCGCGGGATCTCCACCGGGTCGTCCGGACCCTGGATGGTGGAGGTCGCCTTCATGAAGATCACCGGCTCCGACGGGACGGCCGCCCCGGTTTCCGCCGCATGGTCGGAGTAATTGAGACCGATGCAGACGAACTTGCCGGTGCCGGCCACGCAAGGACCCAGCCGGGTGGAGGCATCGACCAGCGGCAGGCTGTCCACCGGCAAGGCCGCGATCTCCGCCAGACCCTCCGGCAGCAGCCAGCGGCCGGCGATGTCGCCGACATGGGCGGACAGGTCGCGGATACGCCCCTGGGCATCCAGCAGTCCCGGCTTCTCGGCCCCCCGCGGGCCATGGCGCAGAAGCTTCATCGAGCGTTTCCCCAGATTTCTCGTTCAGGAATTTCTTGTCGTTTTCGCGGCCCGGCCAAAGATGCCCCTGCCGGTCGGATCCTTGGCGGCCAGATGCCCGGCCTTCAGTCAGGTATTCGTCCAGCCGCCGTCGATGGCGATGGCCTGCCCGGTCATGAAGGAGGAGTCGTCGGACGCGAGGTAGACGGCGAGCTTCGCCACCTCCTCCGCCGTGCCCAGGCGGCCCATCGGCTGGCGTGCGATGAAGGCGGCGCGCGCGGTGTCGTAATCGCCGAGCGCCCGCATGCGGTCGTGCAGCGACGGGCTGTCCACCGTACCGGGGCAGATGGCGTTGACGCGGATTCCGCGGGTGACGTAGTCGGCGGCGACCGATTTGGTCAGGCCGATCACTGCGGCCTTGGTGGTGCCGTAGATGAAGCGGTTGGGCGCCCCGATGATCGACGAGGCGACGGACGACATGTTGACGATCGATCCGCCGCCGGCCTCCAGCATTCCAGGCAGGAAGGCGCGGATCATCCGGTACATCGACCGGACATTCAGCGTGACGGCGAAGTCGAAGGCGTCTTCGTCGCACTCCAGCACCGTGCCGGCATGAACGAAGCCGGCGCAGTTGAACAGGACCGACGGAGCCGGCACCTCCGCGGCGAAGGCGCGGATCGCCGCCGGATCGCAGACGTCCAGGCGGCGGGTGACGATGCCGGGAGTGCCCGACAGTTCCACCAGCAGCCCGTCATTGATGTCGGTCGCGACCACGCTGGCGCCTTCCTCCGCGAAGGCGAGTGCGGCGGCGCGGCCCATTCCCTGTGCCGCGGCGGTGACGATGGCGGTCTTGCCCTGCAATCTGGCGGTCATGGCGGTGTGTTCTCCCCAGGCGTTGTTCCCTAAGGCGCGATGTCGGGCGCGGTTGCGGAGCCGCCGGTCGCATCGCTGCTGCCACAATCCGCAGCGCGGATCGCATGTTTTATATACACATCGTCATTGCGCCTGTAAATCAATCCGTCAGTCCAACGAAAAGATTTCCGAGATACGCCGGCTGGCTTCGTCCAGGGCGGCCAGGATCTCCGCCGGTTCCTTCGGAACCTGCCGGGTGCGCAGATAGGGGCAGGTCAGGGCGGCGACGGCGCCGCCCTCCCGCCGGTCGATCACCGGACAGGAGAGATCGACCACCGCTTCGGTGATGCCGCTGGGGCGGGCGACATGGCCGGCGGCGCGGATGGCATCCAGCGCGCGGTCCAGCGCATCGAGGTCGATCCACGGATCCTCCCGCCGCAGCTCTTCATACAGGCCGTGGCGGCGGCGGGCGCCGATGAAGGCCATCAGGCAATGGCCGGACCCGGTCAGCACCAGGGGCTGGCGGTAGCCGATGCGGACGGTGAAGCCGATGTGGCTGGTGCTTTCCACCCGCGCCACCACAGCGATCTGCGTGCCGGACATCACGGCGAGATGACAGGAATAGCCGGTCTTCTCGGCGAAGGCGTTCATGAAGGGCAGGGCGATTTCGATCAGCGATCGGTTGACCGGCCGGTTCATTCCCAGGCGGAACAGCCGGTCGGTGACGCGGAAGCGGTCGTCGCCCTCCAACCGCTCAATATAGCCGCGCTGCGCCAGGACCGAAACCATGCGGAAGATTTCGCCCTTGGTCCGTCCCACGCCGTCGCCGATCTGCTGCAACGACTGGGGATCGCGGCACTCGGACAGGAATTCCAGGATGTCCAACCCCTTTTCCAGCGCCGGGGCGGAGTATCGCCGTTCGCGGTCCGGTGTGTCAGGCAGATCGGCGGACATGTCGGGTGGGTCGGCGTCGGTTCCGGTCATGGTGGCGTCCCCTCATTTGCCGGTGCGGCTTCGTTTTACCTATGATTCTCCCGCTTCGCCGGAAAAACAATCGCGGACTTGCGCGCCGCCGCTCTCTCAAAGAAACGGGAGCCCCGGCGAACCGAGACTCCCGCCTTGCGCAATCAGCGCACCCCGTTCCCTCACTTGACGGTGGTGGACACCTTGACCGGCGTCGGCTGTGCCGCCGAAGGCTTGGCCAGATCCTGGCGCAGATCGCTGGGCCTCAGCGGTTCGCCCTTGCGCCAGGAGATGTGGTAGTAGAGGCTCGCGACCTCCGGGTAGGTTTCGAAATTGTCGAGGTTCGCGCGGGCCTTCGCCTGGTTGCGCTGTGCGCACACCACGTCTCCCCGCTCCGTGCACAGTTCGGCACGCAGCGACGGCACCAGGGCGCTGGTCGGGTCCCAATATTCGGCATCGTCGAGCGCCGCGATCGCCTGATCGTAGCGGCCCGTCGCCATGAAGGCGCCGGCCCGCACCAGATCCCCGGCGGCGAGCAGCGTGTAGGCGCGCTGATAGCGGGCGGACTCCATCGCCGGCTTCAGATAGGTTTCCACCGACTTCTCGTCGTCCTTCACCAGCATGACGAAGGCGCGATTCACGCGGGGGAACAGCAGGGCCGGGTCGGTCTGGTCGGCTTCCTCGAACAGGCGGGCGGCCTCGTCGGGCTTCTGCTTGTGAAGGGCGACGATGCCCGCCATGTTCAGGATGCTGGCCCGTTCCCTGTAGTAGGTCTTCGAGGCGTAGGTCTTCAGCTCGCGCGCGATCAGCTCGTCCACCTCGGTGTAGTCGTGCTGGCGGTCGGCGTTCTGGAGCGCGTAGACCACCGTCACGTAGGGGGCGAGATGCTCCATCACCTCCTGTGCGGCGCGGCCCATCATGTCGGGCAGCGACTCTCCATCCTTGCGCTTGACGATCACCGGGAAGGGCGGCTCGTCCGGGTCGCGCACCATGGCGACGAGCTGGAGCTTGCCCTCCTTCTCGTCCTTGGCGAAGCTGCCGTTCACCGTCGCCGTCTTCATGCCGAAGGTGTGCTGGACGGCGGCGGTCATGTCCTCCAGCTTCAGCGTCTTGGCCAGGACCGCCCCCATGGTCTTGGCCTTGGTCGAGCGCACGCTCGGGCTGCCGTAATAGGACTTGGTATCGCCGATCTCCTGCATCTTGGCGATGAACATGTCCTCCATCACGTCGCCCCGGGCGGTTCCCTTGGACAGATCGTCGGACATGTACAGGCTGACGGCGACGCTGTCGGCATGCAGGACGGCATCGGTCGAGATGATGCCGAAGGCGGCCATGAAGGCGACCGCGAGCGAAATGGGATCCATGGTGTCACCTCTTCTCTGGCGTTTTCGTTGATATTGTCCGGCGGGGCCGGTTGCCCGGTGGTTTCAGCCGGTGTTCGCGACCGGGCCGATGCCTGAGCTCTGCCGCCCGGCAGGGGCGGGAAACAGGTGCCGCATCTGCCGCAGGGTGTCGGCGACCCGCTCCTCGTCCTCGTCGGAGCGGTTGGGGGGGCCACCGACGAGGTTGCGGGCCACGCGTTCCATCGTGCCGGCACCGGCGCCGAACAGGGCTTGCAGGGCGTCGGGGCCGAATTCGCACAGCAGGACCGCCGTGCGGCAGCGCACGGTGCTGCCATGGGCTTCGCCGCGCAGGATGGCGGGATCGAACAGGTCGCCGGGGCGCAGCGTCGCCGGCAGCGGATCGCGGACCGATCTGCGCCCGGCATCCGCCGACAGCAGCCCCTCCAGCACGAGATAGAGCGAGGTCCCGGCCTCTCCCGCCTGGATCGCCACCTGACCGGCCGGCAGTTCCCGCATCGCCGCGTGGGAGGCCAGCAGGCGCAGCGGCGCATCTCCCACCCCGCGGAAAAGGGCGGTGGCGCGCAGCAGGGCGGTCAAGGCGGCGGTATCGGGGCCGGCGCCCCCGGCCTGCCGGAACGCGCCGTCCGCAGCGGATGGGCCCTCCGTCAGGACGGTCGCGGTCTCCAGCCCGGCGAAGGCGAGATGGGTCAGCACCGTCTGAAGGATCGCCGGCGACGCGTTGCCCAGATGACGCCATTCCGCCTTGTAGAAGACGGCGTATTCGACGCCCTCCAGCCGGATCGCCTTGACCTCGACCCAGGGAACCGGCGTGTCGGGGCCGGCAAGTCCGGTCATCGCCTCCAGCGCCGCCGCCTGGAGGATGCGGGTGGCGCGGGCGAGCGGCACGCGGGCGTCGAGCGTCAGGGTCACGAAGCGGAAGCTGTTGGCTTCCGGCTGGCTGAAGTTGGTGATGGTGAAGGCGCTGAACTTGCTGTTGGGGAAGATCACCAGATCGCCCATGAAGTCGCGCACGCGGGTGGTGCGCCAGCTGATCTCCAGCACCTGGCCGCTGATCTTGCTGTCGCCCGACCGGTGGATCTGGATGTATTCGCCGATGCGGATCGCACGGTCGATGTTGAGCGCGATGCCGGCGAACACGTCCTGCAGCAGCTCGCGCAGGGCCATGCCGAGCACGAGGCCGGCCACGCCGGACGCCGCCCACAGCACCGTCAGATCCTGTTCGAACACGATGCCGGCGCAGGCGGACACGGCGATGCCGAAGATCACCAGGCCGGACATCTGGCTCAGCAGCTTCGGCACCGGCGACCCGGTGGCCGACGCGACGATGCCGTCGAAGATCACATACTGGACGATCCGCTGCACCAGCACGGCCAACGACAGGAAGGCGGCAACGCCGAGCACGTATTTCAGCACGCGGCGCGTGCTGTCCATCGCGGCCAGCCCGAAGCCCTGGAAGCTGTCGCCCCCGAGATAGAAGCCGAACAGCACCACCAGCGTGATGACGAACGGCGCGGTCAGTTTGCCGGCCGCGCGGCGCAACCCTTCCTTCATGGCGTTTCCGTTGCCTCCTCTCCGGTGCGGCTGTGGTCAGGCGGTGCGGATGCGGGCGGTTTCCGCCTTCAGGCGCTGGGCCATGTCGGTCAGCGACGCCATGGTGGCGGAGATCTCCTCCGCAGCGCCGGCCGTCGCCTGCCCGGTCATGGAAAGCTGCTCGACCCGGTCCTTCAGCAGGCTGGCCATGGCGTTCTGCTCGTCGATGGCGGCGGCGATGGACTGGGCGGTGGAACCGCTGTCGCGCGACGCCTCGACGATGCGTCCGATCGCGTCCGCCGCCTCGCCGGCGGCCCGCACGCCGGTTTCCACCCCCGCCGACGCCTCGCGCACCAGCGTGCCGATGTCGCGGGTGGCGGCGGTGACATCCTCGGCCAGCGACGAGATCTTGGCGGCGATCAGGCCGAAGCCGCGGCCGCTTTCTCCTGCCCGGACCGCTTCCAGCCCGGCGTTGAGCGCCAGCACATAGGTCTTGTCGGCGATCCCGGCGATCAGCGCGCTGATCCGTTCGATCCCCGCCGTCCGGTCGGCGATGCCGTCGACCGCCCGGCTGAGCGAGATCAGCGTCCGCTGCCCGTCCTCGGCAAGGTCGGCTGTGCCGCGCGCCAGGGTGCTGCCGCGTTCGGCGTTGCGGGCGATCTCGCCGATGGCGGCGGCGGTCTGCTCGATGGCGCCCGACACGTCGGTCAGCGTCATCATCTGGTTGGCCGCCTGACGCGACACGTCGATGGCCGCCGCCGCCGTCTCCGTCGCCGACGTGGCGACCTGCTCGGTGGAGCCGTTCACCGCGCGCAGCACGGCGGCGAGCTGTTCGACCGCGCGGTTCAGGTTGTTCTTGATGGCCGCGAAGTCGCCCTGGTGCGCGCCGTCGACGGTCCGGGTCACATCGCCCTGGGCCAGCGCCCCGGCGAAGCCCGAGATCTCGTCGAGCAGCAGGGCCAGCGCGTCGATGCTGCGGTTGACGTTGCCCTTCAGCGCCCGCAGATCGCCGTCATAGGAGCCGGTCATGCGGCCGCGGATGTCGCCGGAGGACAGCCGCGCCATCACCGACGCCACCTCGAACAGCGGGGTGGTCAGCACCTCCACCAGTTCGTTGGCGCCACGCACCAGGACGGCGAACTCGCCGGCATGGCGTTCCGGCTCCACGCGCACGGACAGGGCGCCGCCGCGGGCCGCCTCGATCAGGTCGCGCAGGTCGCCGGCCACCGCCTTCAGCGTCGCGGCGATGCCTGCGGTGGCACGCAGCATATGGCCGATCTCGTCCCGGCGGCCGTCGTCGGCGACGGTGCCGGTCAGATCGCCGCGCGCCATGCGGTCGATCACGTCGCGGGCCTGGCCGAGCGGCACGGTGATCGAGCGGATGATCGCCACCCCGAGCGCCGCCCCGACCAGCACCGCACCGATCAGCAGCCCGATGGTCCGGCGGACCGTGAGGTCGTACAGGGCATCGTTCTCTTGGTAGACCGACTTGGCGACCGTCAGCTGCAACTCGATCAGCGCCGACATCGCGTCGGACACCGGCTCGATTGCCGGATACAGCTCGTCGATGACGAAGCGGTCGAGCCGTTCCGAGCGGCCGGCAGCGAGGATCCCGCGCAGCCGGTCGGCCGCGCGGTCGGCGTCGGCCATCAGCGGTTCGGCTTTCGCCACCAGCGCCTTTTCCTCGTCGACCAGATAGGTTGCCAGGTAGCCACGCCATTTTTCGCGGATTCCGGCGCGGGCGGCATCGATGGCGGAAAGCGCGGTCTCGGCGGGCACATTGCCGTTCCGGGCCTTGTGCGCCATATCGACGATGTTGACCGCATAGAGGTCGGCGATCACCTTCAGATCGCGCAGCGGCACCACCCGGTCATTGTAAACCGTGTCGAGCGCGTCGTTTCCCATCTTCATGCCATGCAGGGCGAGAAGGCCGATGATGGCGGTGAAGCCATTGAGGACGACCACCAGGACCGCCAGCTTCTTGCCGATTTTCAGGTTCTTGAACATTGCGCCAGGGCACTCCTGCAGGGTCCGCTCACCAATTCGAAAGCCAGCCGGCGAATGACGCCCGCATGGCCGTCCGCACGACATCTCCGGGGTCCGCACGCCACGGGCGGCGGAAGCCGTCGGGCCGCACCAGACATTCCAGGACCGGCGTGCCGTCCGACGGTTTCCCGGCCGCCGCCGGACGGACCGCGCCGGCCAGCACGGCCATCGCATGGGGCAGCGGCGGCGGCGCATGCCAGCCGAAGCCGCCATCCACCGCTTCGATCCGTCCCGTCAGCAGGGCGATGGGACGCCGGCCGTCGCGCTTCAGAACCACGCAGCCGGACGGCCCGGCCGTGCCCCCGAACGCCGTGTCGATGTCGAAGGCGGGGATCGATCCGGAGCGGCGCGACCGGTGGAGGTCGCCGGGGCAGGGCATCCCCCTCACCTCCCGCACCATGGCAGCCGGTGCGGCCAGGATCACGGGGCCGGCGGCCATCGCGACATGGCTGTGGCCCGACGAAGGCGCGGGCAGGGGCCGGACGGCCGTGCAGACCGCCTCGCGTACCGCCAACCGCTCTATCGGCAGGAACCCGCCCGCCCCCGGATGAACGACCTGGATCGGGCGGTTGCCCGCATCGTCCCGCCACCACAGGGAGGTTTCTCCATCGGCATCGACGGCCACCAGTTCCCGGCGTGGCAGGCTGTGCAGGCCGAACAGTTCGGCGACCGTCAGGGCGATGGTCCCGTCGGCCGTGCGCAGGCGCAATGCCCAGCTGTCATCCTCCGGCGACCCGCCACCGATCCAGGAGGCAAGGGAGTGGGCCGGCAGCAGGTCGCCGTCCAGCATCACCACCTGACGGGGAGCGATGCCATGCGCGGTCAGAAGACCGTCCGGACGGCCGACACTGTCGACCAGCGTCGCGGGGATGGCGACGCGCTGTCCGCCACCGGCGACCAGCAGCACGTCCAGCTCTTCGGTCTCCCGGTCCATATGGCCCGGTGCCGGCTGTGCCGGCTGCGGCCCGCAGGGGGCGAGCCCGCCGAGCAGATCGTCCGGATCGATGGAGAGGACAGGGCCGGGGGACGGCTCCGCCATGCTCCCGCCGGCGGTCTTCACCTCCTCGACCCGCAGCGACAGCGGCCCTGCCGCGTGCTCCAGTTGCAGGCTCCATCGCCCGGCACCCGGTCGCCCGCCGTTCCGGTCTCCCAGGTCGATCTGCGCCGCGGCCACGCCGTGGCTGAAGACCACGCCTTCGTAGCCGGGCGGAGCGAACGGCACCGGTGCGGCGGAAACCGCCAGATCGACGGCCGCCACCTGGCTTGCCGGCACTGCGAGGTGCCGCCCGGCGGCGAGAGCGGTCACCGTTGCCGTCCGAACGGCTGGCAGCAGCGCCGTCGGGCCGGTAATCGGGAGCGGGGCGCTCATCGTCGTCTCCACCGTTCCGTCAGGCGGCCGAGGCGACGGCATAGCCGTTGACGCCGATGTATCCGGCGAAGGTCGCCAGACACAGCACCAGATTGGCGATGCGGGCGAAGCGTGGCGCACGCTTGTGCGTCAGCTGCATCAGGACGACGGCGAGCGCCGCCAGCAGGATGGAGGCGAAGGTCGTGCTGACGATCACATCGGCGAGCGTGAAGGTGGAGGCCGGCGGCAGATAGCCGTCCAGCGCGTATTTGTTGCCGACCGCGGCGAACACCGCAGCGGCGCACAGGCCGATCCGCGATCCCGCCATCGAGTCGAAATCGAGGAAGAAGGTGAGCAGCGCCAGCAGGAACGCGACGCCGAAGCCGACGAACAGGCTGCACAGCAGGCGGACGCCCTGGCGCTTCACCGTGATGGTCGCCACCACCCGCGAATAGACGCTGTCCTCCGACAGGGTGGGATCGCCGTAGGAGGTGTTGTAGGTCACGTCCTGGGCCGAGAGGTCGAAGCCCTCGATGGTCCAGCCCGGCACGGTCGCGGCGGGATCGATGCGGCTGTTCTTGCCGTCGGCGACGAAGCGGATGCGGCCGGTGTCGGATTGGCCGTCCTCGACCATGATCACCAGCTTCTGCCGGTCGAACGGGAAGCGGGTGATCTCCCAATCCTCCGCCAGCACGGCGCCATGCTTTTCCTGATGCCAGCGGATCCCCTTGCTGGTGTCGAGCGAGGCGAATTTCACGCTGTCCGACTTCGCGTTCGCGACTTCGACCGTTGCATGCGGATCGTATTCGGGATTGTCGTGCAGGTACCAAAGCCAGAACGACGCGTAGTAGGACCGCTTCGACATGTCGAAATCGAGCAGCTGGGTCAGGTACATGCCCACCTTCACCTCCGTCGGCCCGTCCGGCCGTGCCGGTGCGGCGGAAGGCGGCGTTGCGCCGTCGGCGGTTGGCGGCGGCGAGGCGGCTGTGCCGGGCGGAGCGCCGGTTTCGGCGGGCGGGGCTTCGGTTGCCGCCCAGGACGGCAAGGCGAACTGGGCAAGGGCGATGAGCAGCAGCGCGGTCAGAATCGCACCGGCCCGTCCGTTCCGCCGGCCGCATGCCTCACCGCTTCTGCTGTCGCGGCATCGATCGTTCCGACCCGATGCCATGATTGTTGGCTCTGTCACAGCGCGTCCTCTCCCTCAGGGCATCTTTTTTCAGCGTGCGGAGAAATTTTCGAATGAGATCGCCAATAATAAATTTCGAGATGAAAGAGATAATCTTCGGTGAAAAATAAAAATCTTGTAGGGTATTCATTTGTCCGCGCAAAAATTGCTTAAGTGGTTAAACGACTATTGGGGAAATTTTATTTATAAAAGAGTGGTTGAGTCAATTCGGACAACCCCTATCGGTCTTCCAATCTTCAGTTTTAAATTATTTATGAAGTTCAATTTGATAAGTGAGAATTTTAAAAAAGTGTAGAATTGCCTGTATTCCAAGTAGCGCTGTGGCTATTCGGCGATGGCGGCTGCTGCTGCCCAATATAGTTATGTAAAGTCTTGAGTGGAATTTTCGGGGCTGATGGAAAGGTCTTTCAGAAGCTGATCGACCTTGCAGCCTTGAAAACCGCAGCAACTTGTCGGGGGGGAGGCGAAAGAGCGGTGGGGCGGTTGCTCTTCGACGCGCGCAGCCGCTTATCGGGTGGCGACCGCGTATGCCCGCTGCACGGAAAGTCCCTTGCGTGGACCTGGGCGGTCGTCTTCGGGGAAGGCCATCTCGGGTGACGGGCGCCCCCGGCCCGGCAGCGTCCGGTCGAGCGAGGGGGGAGCGGAAACCGGCCCCTTGGCGGGCGGTGTCTCGATCGGCTGGGCGCAGCGTTCCCGCCGCTGCTTCAAATAGGCCACGCGGGTGGCATCGTAGTCCGGCAGGCGGATCTTTTTCGCTTCGATGTCGAATTGCCGGGTCGCCGTGATGTCCGCCACCACTTCAACGGACTCGGCGATGACGATGGTCTGCAAGCTGGCGCCGGTGCCGGCTGCCACGCCCGCGAAGGTCCAAAGCACGGCGTTCATCAGGACGATGTCGGCAATTGCGTCGCGACCGGTGCGCGGACCGATGAAGGGCAGGACCACATAACCCATCTCACCCACGCCGGAGCGGCAGAGGCTGAGGCCGAGGTCGGTGTGGGTCGGGGTGAATCCCCATTGGCTCGCGGTGTCGTAATAGCCGAGAACGCCCACCGTGCTGTTGATGCCGAAACGCTCCACCGACCGCCATGCGTTGCCGAACTCGCCGATCATCGTGCTGGTGACGGCGGTCAGCGGCTCGTTCACCAGATTGGTGACGACGTTCTGCACGCTTCCGGCCGCCGGATCCGGCGGTGCGGCCGGCGCTCCGCCCCGCATCCAGCCGCCCACCGCGTCGAAGCCGTCGTAAAGATGCCGATTGAAATCGAAGACGGCGCGGCTGTAGCTGTCGAGCCAGCCGCCTTGTTCGGCAGCATCCTTGGCCGTCGCGGCCGTGGCGGCCGGCGGTGCCACGGCCGGCGCGGCGGTGCCCTGGGACGACGCTGCCGTCGCAGGGCTGGCGCAGGCAGCCGAAGCGGTCCAGAGCGACGCGGCGATCACCGAGCCGAGCAGGCGGGACACGAGAAGGTCGCAACTCATCCAGCCATACCTTGCCAGCCATATTTTGCCAGTTGGACCGCGACGGCGGGAGCGTGAACTCACCGCCCGTGCATGGGCCCCGCATGGATCCCGATGCAGTCTTGTCAGGATTTCGGAGACATCCGGCCAGCCGCCGTCACCACCATCTCGGCGATGCGGTCGACCGCCTGGTTCGCCGCGATCCGCGCCCGTGCATCCTCCATCCAGGCGCGGGCCGGCGACGTGGAGCCGAGGTCGATGGCGCTCAGCTGCGCCATGGCGGCCGGCAGATTGCCTTCGGCCAGCAGCGCCTGGGCCTGCTCGGCAATCGTCACCGGCCGGATCGCCTCAGGTTCGACCGCGACCGGTGTCCAGCCGGTGACGTTGGACAGCCACTTGATCGGCGTCGGCCGGGGGTCGGTGCGCCCCGCAGCCTCGGTGACCGTCGCAAAATCCTGGCGGAGCTGGCTTTCCACCGGAATGCCGTTTGCGGCATAGGCCTCCACCGAGGCCAGCAGCGGCTCCAGCTCCTCCATCTTGCCGCCAAGGGCACGGACGGCCTTCAGTTCCGCATCGAAGGGAACCGGCCGGCGCAAGGTCGCGCGCAGCTGCAGGAGCGCCACCATCCGGATTCTGGCATCGGCATTGGCAAGCACCGCATTGGCCGACAGGCCCTGTTCGGTCGTCCTGACCAGTGTTGCCGACAGATCGCTGACCTTGCGGTCCAGCTCGGCGACGGACCGGGCGAGACGGCCGGTTTCGACCTCCTGCCGCGCCTGCCATTCCAGTCCGGCCGGCTGAAGCCGGAGAAGCCGGTAGAGCGGCGGCGACCAGTAGGGGGCGGACACCGTGGCGACCAGCGCCGCGATGGACAGGATCAGCGGCAGCGACGTGTTTCGCCCGTCCGAAGCCGGCGCCTTCAAAGGCGGCAGGTCGGGCGGGGGCGACGGCGGCAACGCCTGGCCGGCGGATTGCCAGGGTTCCGGTTGGCTGGCCGCGGTCTTGGCATCCTGTGCCGCGGCCCGCTGTTCGATGTCCGCATCCGTGATCATGATCCGCTTCCCCGTTTCACGGCGTCCATTCACCGTAATGTTACCCCAAAAGAGTTCCCGCGCTATCGGGAAATATCCGAAGGGGAGGTGTGTCAGAGTGTCAGAATTGAAATGATGGCGTGGACCAGCAGGGTCAGAGTCACCCCGACAATGATCGAACGTGCAATCGCCGCATTTATTTCAAGAACCGATTCTTTCTTTCCGCATCCGATAACAATCGCCGCGCCGCCGGCAAGCAGTGAACTGAGCGCCACCTTCAAAAGAACCCAGACCATGCTGAAGGAGGGATGCAGGCCGTCGGGCAGCAGCTTGCGGAAGAAATGGCTGCGCCACAGCTCGAAGCTCTGCATCGGGAACTGGACGTGCCAGGTCTGCATCGACGCCCAGCTCGCCATGCCCAGCGAGATGACCAGCAGGATCAGCGATCCCACCACCATGTTGATGAGGATGGCCGAAAAGATGTAGCCGCGCGCGGTGATGCGCAGGTTCTGCATGGCGCTGAACTGCGACGACAGGACCCGGTTCCCGATGTCGGCGGCGATGATGGCGTTGTTGCGCGCCACGAACAGGATGCTGCTGATCAGCGGAACCGCCACGGTGCCCTGGACCAGCCCCAGCCCGACCAGCGTCTCGTCATGCAGAAGGGATTTCAGATAGCCGCCGAAGGAGTTGTAGTGGAAGCCGAACCACATCGACACGAAGCCCATGATCAGGGCGCCGGCTCCCATATAGATCAGCATCAGCGGCGAGACGCACAGCTCCCAGAAATATTCGGCGAGATAGCGCAGGAACCAGTGGAAGCGGGAGCGGTGGCCGATCTCCTGCCGCCAGTCCCGACCCTTGCCGGCGCCCCGCAGAATTCCGACCTCAACCAAGCCAGTTTCGGCCAGGCCGGTTTCTGTAAGCCCGGCCTGACTGCCATTGGGAGGGGCGCTTTCGTCCAAGGCCAGCAGGGCAGCCTCGATGGCTTCGGCATCGCGCGGCACCTCGACCAGCCGGTGGTTGCGCGTATCGAACAGCAGCACGCGGTCGGCCACCGGAAGCAGATCCTTGACGTGGTGGGCGACCACCAGCGCCGGCTTGTTCATCGTCCGGCACAGGTCGCGGATCAGCTCGCCCAGCCGCCGCGCCATCGCGACGTCCAGGCCCGAGTTCGGCTCGTCGAACAGCAGGACCGGCCGGTCGGCCAGCAGGGTGCGGGCGATGGCCAGGCGCTGGCGCTGCCCGCCGCTGCAGGAGCTGACGGTCTGGGTCGGCTCGATGCCGTCCAGCAGGGCGGTGGCGTCGGCGATCAGTACGGAATCCGGCCGGTGCGCCGCATGGTCGGCGGCGATGCGCAGATTCTCGACGGCGCTCAGATCGTTGAACAGCGCATGGTCCTGGAAGACGATGCCGCCGACCGCACTGCGCTCCGTCGCCAGATCCATCGGCTGTCCGCCGCAATGCAGGCGTCCCGACACCCGCCATTCGCCGGGGCCGTTCTCCAGAAGACCGCCGAGCAGCTTGACGATGGTGGATTTGCCGGATCCGCTCGGCCCGACCAGCAGCACCACCTCCGCGGGGTCGATGGCGAAGCTGGTTTGGCGCAGCAGCGGCTGGCCGTTCGGCCGGTCGATGGTCAAGCCGTCGATGACGAGGGCATGGGAAGTCTGGGTCATTGCGGCACGGCATGCAGGAGGATGCGGGGCGAGTAGCGGTCGAGCGTGAGGATGTCCTCGCGCTGGCGGGCGCTCATCATGACGATGAGCGGACCGCCGCGGCCGGTCAGGAAGCCTTGGAAGGTGTGGGCGGCAAGCGCGTTGAGATCGGCGCCGGCCTGGACGCCGAACAGCAGGTCGGGGGCGAGCCGGGCCAGATCGCCGGCCGGGCCGGAAACCGGCTTCAGATAGGCGGCCAGCCGGGGATCGTTCACCATCCGGCCGGCGACGTCGCGCAGGCGCTGCTGATGGGCCAGCGCATCGACGACATTTCCGGCGAAGGTCTTCAGGAAGGCCTTCGCCTGCCAGCTGTCGGCAAGCTGCCGTGCCGCGCGGTTGACCAGCCCGGCCTCCCGCGCTTCGCGCAGGACGGCGTCGATGGCCTGATCGACGGGGGCGAGATCCCAGGACTGGCTGCGGAACGGATCGAGCGCCATGCCGACATTGGCGCCGATCAGGCTCCACACCAGCGGCTCGACCTGCTTCATCGCGATGGCCTTCAGGTCGCGGCCGACGATGTCGTGCAGCATCGGCTCGGCGCTGCGCAGGAACTCCTCGTAGGTGGCGCGGGTCGACGGAGCCCGCCAGGCCTCCTCTATCGCCATCCGGCCGATCTCCTGCAAGGCGTCGCGGTATTCGCCGGTGAACTCCGGCGATTCGAAGATGCCGTCCATGGCGGTGCGCAGCCCGCGCCCCACCTCCTCGATGCCGTGCCACAGCCGGGCCCGCTCCTCGTCCGTGGCGAGCAGCCAGAGGACGCGGAACTCGGTGTTGAACATCAGCGCCTCGCTGCCGTGGATCAGCCGCGGGTCGGACGGATCGAACAGCGTGATGTCGACCCGTCCGTCCGGCTGGAGCAGGCCGGTGCCGCTGCGCATGGTCGCGTGGTCCGGCTGCATCAGGAAGACCGGCACCGGAATGGGCGCCGCGGCGGGCGCGGCAACGGAGGCCGCCGGCATTCCGTCCATCGGGGCGGCAAGCTCATAGCTGACGGTGGCGTCGGCATGGCGGGTCGGCAGCGTCGTCCAGCCCGCCGACAGGAAGAGGGCGCCGAGAGCCAGGCTTGCGGCGATGGCGGCGGGCTTGCCGAAAAGGGCGTTCACGGGCGTCATGTCAGCCGATCCATCGCGATGCGTCATTCCGGCACGGGGAGGGGGATGGGGAAACGGTGCGGCAATTGCGGGATCTTCCCGACATTGACCGGGCAATGGGGGCGGCGTACGGTTTCCGGACGGGAAAAACCGAAAATTTGTGCAGAGCCGCCGCCATGATGACGACAGCGGGTTTCATCGTCCGGATCATTTTCGCGGTCCTGCTGGTCTTCGGCATCTACAACCCGTCCGGCTATTCCTATTACGACTGGCTCGTCGGCGATCTGGGGCACTGGACGGTCAAGCTGTTCGGCGCGTCGGTGCTGGCCTTCCTGCTTTTCATCCATGCGCAGGCCACATGGCGGTCGATGAAGCTGATCGGCATTCTGCTGGTGCTTTCGGTCGTGTCGTCGTTCGGCTGGGTCCTGTGGGATTTCGGCGTGATCGATCTGGCCGATCCCACCACCCGTTCGCTTGGCCTGTTGAGCACCGTCGCCATCGTGCTGGGAGCCGGGCAATCCTGGTCGCTCGTGCGCTATCGCCTGAGCGGTCAGGTCGATTCCCAAAACCTGATCGCCTGATCGCCTGACCGGCCGGATGACGCCATGAAGAGCTTCGGCTACCTGATCCGCACCGTGACCTGCTTCCTCCTGCTGTTCGCCACCTGGAACCCGACCGGCTATTCCTATGCCGCCTGGCTCGGAACCGACGACGGCAGCCGCCTGTCGGTGAAGATCGCCGTCGGCCTGCTGCTTCTCGCCCTCTATGCCGCCTATCTGCGGATCGCCTGGGTCGCGCTGCGCCTGCCGGGGATTCTCACCGCGGCGACGATCCTCTACAGCGGCTATCTGTCGCTGCGGCACCTCGGCGTGTTCGCCGCCGATGCGCCGTTGTGGAGCAGCTATCTGGCGCTGGTGCTGGCGGGGCTGGTGCTGGCGTCCGGTGTGTGCTGGTCGCATTTCAAACGCCGAATTTCCGGCCAGTCGCACGTCCTGACCCCTCCGCCCTGACCCGTTTCCGCCTGCTGTTGCCGGTTTCGCCGCTGACCGGCGCGCCCAGCGGCAGCATGGATTTGGGCGCACGGAAATGGCGCTGCTTCTGGAACAGGCCCAGCGTGTTGTAGCGGTACTCCTGCATGACCAGCACCGCGACCGCCAGAGCCCAGAAATTCAGGCGGTTGAGCAGCCAGAGGCCGAGAAGCATGGCGTAGAGGGTCGCGACCGACGCCAGCGCCGCCAGCGTCAGATCCATCGCCAGGGTCAGCAGGGCCACGCGCCAGTAGGTCCGGTAGAAGCCCCATGCCCCCCGTCCGGCCAGCAAGGCAAAGGCGAAGCCGACGACCAGGGTCAGGTTGAGGCGGTCGTCCCGCTCGGCCAGCCACGCCGCCAGCCGGTCTGGAGCCTCGGCCAGCGTGTCGAGGACCAGCGCCTCGAATGCCGATGGATCGAGGGCCCAGGGACCGTCGACGCCGAACAGCAGATCTGCATTCAGGCCGCCGCCTGGAAGTGGCGTGGTCATGATGAAGCAGATGCCGATCAGGAACCCGCACAGTTCGACGATGCCGGCGCGGCCGGCGCCGTACGCATGCCAGTGCCGTGCGGTGTCGAACAGCGCCCGGTAGACGATCAGCGGTGCCGCGATCAGAAGTGTCCCGATAAGGATGACGGTTCCCGACGCGAACAGCTCTAGGATATCCATGGGCGTCGCTCCCCGTCGCGGGCCTCTGCCTTTCAGGTGTTCAGGGCAGGTATCAGGTTTCGATCTTGCGATACCAGCGCTTGGTCGGGATCAGCCCGGCCCGCTTCGGCTGCCATCCGTTGTCGGTCATGATGCGCTTGATGTGGCGCCGCGCCTCTTCCTCGCTGATGCTGTCGTTGGAAAAATCGCGCAGGATCGATGCGGTCTGGTTGAACTGCTTCTTGCCGATCTTTCCCTTCTTCCCGGCGTGCTTGTCCAGCACCTGCCGGATCCGACGATCGGTTTCGCTTTCGAAAACGAGATCGTAATCGTCGGCAACACAACGCATGACACCGCGTGCTTCCTCCAGTGTCAGGCCGCAACGGACAACCCCATCCTCCAGGATCCGTCGCTCGGTTTCGCGCTCGATATACTTGCTTGAAATCCCGTTCAGCTTGACCAGATCGGCGAATTTACGGCGGCAATCCTCGACTGCTTCGGTCATTTGAAATCCAACCCATTGCGTTGCCAAGTCTACATCGCACCCTGCGAACGAATAGAGCGTCCGCCTGTCCCCACGGTCTCATCGGGCCTTCCCGCCATGCGCAGAGAGCGCATCGGGCGGCAATTTTTGCGTACCTCTTCAGGAAAGCGCGTGCAACATAGTCTCACCGTCTGATTCTTTCCACAATAGACACGCTATATCCATCGGGAACACTCCTACTGGTTTCAGCCGCGCCTTGACTGGAAAGGGGTTGTTTTATGTTATCCCTGCCAATAACAAATTACCGACTCGGTGAAATGTTTAGATTCCAGACTTTTTGATTTGTTTCAAAGAAAGGTTGCGGCATTCATTAAGACTCTATCACTTAAAGGTGAGGATGCCGTGATAATCGGAGATTTCCCGCACTTGACCGCGCGCACCGCGCGTAAGGCTTGATCCTCGCCGAGCCGTCGGGCCTACTGGACCTGCGCAATTCGCCGTAGTCCGGCGCCTGCCCGCCACCTTCCCGCCGATGTGGAGTCCTGGGGTTGTCCTACCGATGCGCTTGATCGCCATTCTCCTGTTTTTGGCGGCATTGCTGGCCGGAGGATTGGCGGTGCCATCGCTGACGGCGCGATCCGCGATTCGGGACAGTGCCGGCACGGTCCGCATCGCCTATGCCGGAAACCTGTCGGAAGGCGGCCAGGACATCGTCAAGGCGCTGGGGCTTCTGGCGGACGGCATCAACGCCACCGGTGGAATCGACGGGTTGCAGCTTCAGTTCGTGCCGTTCGACGATCACGGCGTTTCTCCCAGCGCCCGCAAGGCCGCGGCGGAGATCGTGGAGGACGACAGCATCCTGGCGGTGATCGGCCACGACAGTTCCGCCACCTCCCTTGCGGCCGCCCCGATCTATGCCGCCGCCGGCATTCCCGCTTTGTCACCGATGGCGAGCGAGACCAGCCTGACGCGGAACAATGCCTGGTATTTCCGCATCGGGCATTCGGACGAGCGGGAAGCCGCCTTCATGGCCGATTACGTCCGGCTCGGACTACTTGCCGATTCGGTGGCGCTGCTGCGCACGCCGCAAACGGTCACGGAGCGGCTCGCGGTTCCCCTGCGTGACGTAATGCCGCAGCGTGGGGTCGGGTTGCGGCTGGATGCGGCGATCAATCCGGCGGCGAGCGGCTTTGCCCGCGACATCGCCGATTTCGTCGGCACTCTGCGCGGGCTGCCTGCCGAGACCGTCGTCATCCTTCTGGCGACGGAGGAGCCGGCGGTCATGCTGATCCAGGCGCTGCGCGATGCCGGTGTGACCAATCGCATTCTCGGCCCCAACTGGCTGGGAGCGCCATCCTTCGGCAAGCAGCTGTCGCGGCTGCCGCGCGAATCGTCCCATCCCGGCCTCTACACGGGCAAGCTCTTCGTCATCAGCTCCTTCCTGCCGGACATCGCCAACCAGCAGGCGAATCGCCTGCTCGCGGCTTACGATGCGCGGTTCGGGCCGCTCGGCAACTGGGCGGCGCTCTATGCCTACGACGCCGGGCAGCTTCTGGTCGCCGCCGTGCGACGGGCGGGGCTGGCGGACAGCTGGAGCACGCGCGCGTCGGCGCGGCGCATGGTGCGCGACCAGCTCGCCGCCATCCGCTCGGTGCTGCATGCCGTGCCCGGCGTCACCGGGCCCTTGTATTTCGGTGAGGACGGAACGCCGGAACGGGCGCTTGGCATCGGCCAGTTCACCACCGGCGCCGGGCCGGAGGACGGGCTGACCACCGCGCTGACCCAGCTGCGCTATGCGGCCGATGCGGAGGGAAGCGGCGGAAACGGCAGCCGCGGCGCGATGAGGCCACTGTCGGTGGTTCATGTCGGCATGTCGGTCAGCCGCATCTCCGACATCGATCCCGTCAACCGTTCGGCGCGGATCGAGTTCGACCTGTGGTTCCGCTACCGCAACGTTCCCGGCAGCCCGCCGCCGGAAGCGGTCACCGACATCCAGTTCCTCGACACCGTGGAGCCGGTGATCCTGGGCGTTCCCGTCGAACAGGTGCGCAATGGCGACGAGGATTACCGGCTCTACCATGTCACCGGCCGCTTCCTGATGGATGCGTGGCAGGATGCCCGCGCGCCGCTGGGCGGACATCGGGTCGGCCTGCGGTTCCGCAGCCGCGACCTCAATCACGAGCGGATGATCTTCGCCGCCGACGAAGGCGACGGCTCCGCCCACCGCGACCTCGCACGCGTGCTCGCCGGGCGCAAGGTGGCCGGGGCGGGCTGGGCGGTGACGGACGCGGTTCTCACCGCCGACATCCCGGCGGCGGTGCCCGGCGCCCAGATCCGGCCGGAAGAGCGGCGCGCCGGGCGCGACGCCCCGACGGTCCGCTTCGAATTGTCGATCGAGCCGCAGGATCGCGGATTGCGCCGGCAGATCGGCGGACTTCCCGCCCTTATCGGGGTGTGGGGGGCCTGTCTGCTGCTGCTGGCCCTGCGCGGGGCCGAGGCATGGCAGTCGGACCGCCGCTTTCCCCGCCTGTTCCTGCTCGCCGAGTCGGCGGCGACCGGGGTTGGCCTGCTTGCCGCCGAATCGGCACTGATCGACGGCTTCGCGCGGATCGATGCCGAACGGGCGATGGCCGCCACCGTCACCGCCTTCGACGTGGCCTGGTGGCTGGTCCCCGCCCTGTTCATCAATCTGGCCCTGCACCGCTTCGCCTGGGATCCGCTGGAGGCCTCCAGCGAGCGGGCGATCCCGCAGGTGGTCAAGAGCACGGTGTCGTTGCTGATCCTGATCCTGGCGGTCTTCGGCGTGATCGCGCAGGTCTTCCAGAAGGACCTGACCAGCCTGCTCGCCACCTCCGGCGTGCTGGCGATGATCATCGGCCTGTCGCTGCAAAGCAACCTGTCCAACATCTTCTCCGGCATGGTGCTGAACCTCGAACGGCCGTTCCGCCGTGGCGACTGGATCAAGGTGGGGGATGCGCCCATCGGTCAGGTGATCGACATCTCCTGGCGCTCGACCAAGATCCAGACCTTCAACAACACGGTGGTCAGCATTCCGAACGCGGTCGCGGCGGGGACGCGGATCGAGAACTGCTCGCACCCCAACAACCGCTTCATCGCCCAGATGCTGCTGCATGTGACGCTGGGCCACGACCCCGACCGGATCGTCAATCTGCTGACCGACGCGCTGCGGCTGGTGAAGAGTGTCGATGGGCGCAAGCATCTCGGCCTTGTCTGGGTGAAGTTCAACGGCATCGACGAATTCGGGATGCGTTTCCTGGTGTCGTTCGACCTGACCGACCGCTCCCTCCTGCAATCGCAGGAGCATGCGGTGCTGATCAGCATCCATTCGGTTTTCCGCCATGCCGGAGTGACGCTGGCGCAGCGCCACGCCAACATCCGGCTGGTGGAGGGGGGAACCGACGCCGCCG
The DNA here is from genome assembly GCF_002573965.1 of Azospirillum palustre. NCBI lineage: Bacteria > Pseudomonadati > Pseudomonadota > Alphaproteobacteria > Rhodospirillales > Azospirillaceae > Azospirillum > Azospirillum palustre. Next base: position 518,661 of record NZ_PDKW01000042.1, read on the forward strand.
ACGCCCATCCGGACGCGGCGTCGCTGATCGCCGCCGCTCCCCTGTTCCAGCCGTTGGACGTGTCAGCCCGCGAGAGGCTGGCGGCCGGCGCCCGGCCGCAGCGGGTCGCCATCGGCAAGCCGCTGTTCCGCCAGGGCGATGCCGGCCGGTCGCTGTTCCTGGTGGCGGAGGGCATCGTGGCGCTCAGCACGACCGGCCTGGACGGCACCGAGATCGAGCTGTCCCGCCTTGGACCGGGCGCGCTGTTCGGCGAGGGCGCCCTGCTGGACGGGGCCGCGAGGACGAGTTCGGCGCGCACCCTGGGGCCGGCGCTGCTGTACGAGATCGACGAGACGGTGCTGGCACAGGCGCTGGACGGCCAGCCGTCGCTGCGCGACCTGCTGGGCCGCATCGCATCCACCCGCTCGGCGGACGGGCACGGCAGCGTCCGCCCGGACGAGGACGACCGTCAGCGCGGGCAGGGGACCGGCATGCTCGCCCGGCTGCGCGACGCCTTCGGCTTCAGCGACGTCAATGCGTGACAGCGTGACCGTCCGGACTAGGGTCGGTCTGATGCTTATTGAAGCAACAGACAGACTCTAACCTTTTGATTTTCCGTGTGATTCACGCTTCAAGCGATTCCGCTTGAACCGATCACACTCCAGCCGGACCGCTTCCGCGCCCTGATGCGGTCCACAAGGCTGCCGGGAACCGGGGGGGCGAAGCGGACGTGGCCGGGGGTGGCACCGGTCGCGGCACCTTGGGGCCAGCCGATCCATCCCCGCGCCATCAGGTCGATCTGACGCTGCACATCCATCAGCGCCACCATCTCCCCGCCCTCGGGAACCGCGCCGTCGCCCGGCGTGATGCGGAACAGGGTATGGCGCAAGTGGCCGTCGAATTTGGGAGCGGCCCAGACCATGGCGAAGCCGCAGGCCAGCATGCTGCGCAGGCTGGGCGGATTGTCGGCGCGCACGGTGACGAAACCGTAGTCATGCGGAGACTCGGGAAACAGCCGCCAGTCGACCACCGCGACCATCCGCTGTTGCAGCCGCTGCCCGCGGAAGGCGGGATCGACGATCACCGCGGTCCAGTGGACCACCGCGTCCAGTTCCCCATCCACGAGCCCGAAGGGAAGGCCCATCGAGTCGGGCTGCCGGCCGGGAAACAGCAGCGAGAAGAATCCGACCAGCCGGTCGCCGGCCAACGCCCCCACCGTCAGGCCGCGGGGGCCGAGCATCTCGGCGATCTGCTCGCCGCTGACCGGATACATGCGGTCGCCGACCGCCGCGTCTTGCAACGCGGCGATGGCCGGCGCCCAACTGCCGTCGAGAACCGCCATGCGCAGCGGACTGCCCTCCGTCCGGGCCTGTGCCGCCATCTTCCTCAGGCCGTTTTGGTCCCTCATGCCGTTTTGGCCATGAATGGGCGCCGGCGCAGGGCCAGGACGGACAGTCCCAGATGAAGCAGCAACGCCGCCGCCAGACCGAGGCCGATCAGCGTCGCGCCCGCCCCGCCGGCGACCGCAGCGGCGCTGAACAGCATCGGGCCGATGACCTGACCGATCTTCCGGGCGTTCAGATGATAGGATTGCGGAACCGCGAGCCCATGGGTGCCCACGACAGGCAGCCGCTCAAGATAGCGCTGCTGCGCGGTCAGGCCGAAACTGTCGCTGAGGCCGAGAAGCAGGATCGCCAGGAACGCCCCGACCAGGCTCCCGGTCAGCGCGAAAGTCGTCAGTCCCGCCGCCATGATGAGGCCGGAGGCGAGGACCGGCAGGCCGGGGGAGAGGTTGCTCGACCGCATCAGGCGCGACAGCAGCGGACCGAGATAGACGATGCACAGGCCATAGAGCAGGAAGGCCTGACCGACCGTGGAGGCCGGCTGTCCCAACCCGCTGGCGAACAGGGGGAAATAATAGATCAGGAACATGCTGCAGGCAGAGGTCGGAACCGACACCAGCAGCAGGAAGGCGAGGAAGGAGCCGTCGCTCCACACCCGCCGCGCGGGTGCCGTGTCGCCGTCCGGTTTCGCGTCGGCGACAGCGGGGGCGGCGGCAGCGATGGCGGCCGCTCCCGCCGGTTCGGGAGTCAGCAGCAGCAATTGCCCGATGCCCAGCGTCAGCACGACGGCGGCGATCAGGAAAACCGCGTGGGGGCCGATGGCGTCCGCCAGCAGGCTGCCGACGACCGCGCCGCAATTGACGCCGACATACATTCCGGAAAACAGGTCGGAATAGGCGCCGGTCGCCGGATCGATCCGGCGGATGCGGTCGATCAGGCGGTACAGCCCCATCAGCGCCGTCATCGTTCCGGCGCCCACCAGACCGCGCGCCACAATGAACAGGAGCGGATCGCCGGTCATCCCGGAGACCACGGCGCCCAGCACGGCGACAGCCAGACCGGCGGCGGTCATCGTCCGCCAGGGCAGCCGCGCGCTGATCCGTCCCGCCAGCAGGATCGCCAGCGCGCCGCACAGCATCTCCACCGACACCGGAATCGCCGCCGCCTGGGGCGGAGCCAATCCGAACAGGCCGCTGTCGAAGGTCTGCATGATGACGGGAACGAAGGAGGCCGACAGGAACATGCCGAAATAGAGCACGAAGGTGAGGAAGCGGAGGCCGGCCAGGGACCGGCCGGTCGCGGCGGCGGCATCGGCGCCCGCTACCACCGCCTCTGTCTCGGTTACCGTCTCCACCGTCGGCCGCATCCGCCGGCTGACGAAGGCATGCAGTTCATAGATGAACATCAGCGAGATGATCAGGATCGTCACGTTGTTGGCGACGACCTCCAGCATGTTGCGCTGGATGAAGTCGCTGTCGATGACAATGCGCAGGGTCGGCGTCACGAAGTCCGCGTCGGTCGCCAGCGCCCGCCCGGTCACCAGATCCCCCTTGGCCGCCGGCTGGCCGGAGCCGAGCGAGCCCGACAGATCGGCCCCTTCCGGAACGGCCAGCGACATGCCCTTGAAGTGGGGAACGATGCCGATGATCTCGCGGAAATAATCGTCGATGCCCGAGAAGGTATGGTAGGTCGCACCGCGTCCGATGACCGATCCGATGTCCGTCGCCACGATGTTCTCGACGATCCCGGTGGTGTTCTCCACCGTGCGCAGATAGGCGTCGCTGAAGGCGCCGTAGCCGGTCACGCCGACCGCGATCTGCACCAGCGCCGCCACCGCGAGCGCCGCGCGCCCGGAGCGGGGCCGTCCGAGCCCGCCGCGTCCGCGTTCCGGCAGCAGGGCAAGGCCGCCCAGCAAAAGGATTGCGGCAGCGCCCAGCGTGCCGACGAGGATCAGCGTGTGGCGTTCGAACGCGCGGACGTATTCGTCGATCACCGAATCGCTGGCCGCGATCATCAGGGTGCCGATCCAGCGCCCATCGCTGGGATCGCGGATCGCCAAGTACAGTTCGTACGACCGGTTGTCCGTATCGTGATAGTTGAATGAAGCGTTTCGCTTGAACTCTTCGGTTGTCCGGCGCTGTTCATAGCCGGAAAGCCGGTCGCCGGCGCGATCCTTGAAGCCGTAGGTGCCGATGGCGTAGGCGATCTGTCCGTTCGGCAGCGCCACCGCGACTCCGTCCGCCTGCGGCAGATAGGTCCTCAGCTGGTTGAGCGCCCGCTCCATGCCGAAGAAATTGTCGATGGTCTTGCCGTATTTCACCGCATATTCGATGCTGGTGACCACCTTTCGGCCGGCGACGCTGAAGGTGGAGAACAGCGCATCGCCGCAATCCCGCCGGAAGGTGCCGAGATTGATGCCGGCGCTGAAGACCAGCGCCGCCACGATCAGCAGCACGGATGGCAGGAAGGTCGCCAGGAAACGGCCGGTTTTGCGTTGCACGGGGCGGGTCCTCTCGGCTGATGGCGGGCCGCTCAAGGCATGGTGCCGAGGCTGGTGTAGATGTTGTCGGCGGCCAGCAGCGCCGACATCGCCGGGCGGTAGCCCATCCGGTTCGCGACCGCGAGATTCCAGGCGATGGTCGGCGTGTCGAAATAGATCTGGCGCATGTCCGCCAGCCTCTCGCCATTGGCCAGCCGGGCGATCACCGACGCGCCGAACTGGCCGATCCCGTCGAAATCGCTGCGGGCGACGCTCATCAGGGCGCCCTGCGCCACCTCCTCCGGTCCAAGCTGCGAGAAGGTCGGGATGCCGCGCTCCTGGAAGATGCGGACCAGGGGCGGGAAGCGCTCCAGGCTCCAGCGGCCGAAGGTGATGTACATGGCATCGACCTGCCGGGAGAGGTCGCCCCAGGCCGCGGCGAGGTCGGCGTAATAGCGTTCCTGATCGTCGGGCCCGACGGGCGCCTGGACATGGCGCGCCACCAGTTCGTACCCCAGCTGTCCCGCCATCGCCTCGATGTCGGCGATGGAGGCGATGGCGCGGCCGGCCGGGCTGTTCTCGTAGGCGATCCCCAGCCGGCGGAAGCCGAAGGTCTCGTGGAAGATGCGGATCTGGCGGTGATAGCGCTCGGGATCGACATGGGCCCAGACATGATTGCGGCCGGAGTGCTCCACGGCGGCGACGATGCCGGCGGCAACCGCATTGGTCGTGGAGAACACCAGCGTCGGGACGGCGTGGCGGTCCAGCGCCAGCTTTCGCCCGGCGATGGTGCCCATGACGATCATCAGGTCGATGTCGCCGCCGCTTTCCAACCGCTGGAGGATCGGTTCCGCCGACGCCTGGTCCAGCCCGCCGTACCAGCCGTCGGCGACGAAGCGGATGCGCGGCCCCAGGTCGCGCGCCGACAGCCAGCGCCAAAGCGCCTCGCTGTCGCTCTGGCCGGCGTCATAGGGCATCCGTGCCGCACCGTTCAGCCAGGACAGGGCGTCCAGTCCCTTCACGATGCTGGCCAGGGTGCCCGCATAATTGCCGTAGGGCATCGTTTCGGCATAGCCGATGCGCCAATGCCGCCCGTCGGTCAGCTTCGGCAGCAATGCGTTGTCGGTCGCCCGGCCTGCGTGCGCGCCACCGGGAAGAAGGGCGCTCATGAGCGCCGTGCCGGCGCCGGCGATCGCTTGGCGCCGGTTCGGCATCCGTCCGCATCGGCTCATTCCATGCCCCCCACCTGTCCGGCCGAATGCCCGGAGAGCCGGCGCGCCACGCGCGGCCCCAGCATCAGGATGGCCGACGGGCGGATGCCGTTGGCCTTGCCGATGTCTTCCACCGTGATCGTCTCGATGCCCTGGGCGCCGACGAATACCGCCTCGTCGCCCAGCGCGGCGTCCGGGATGTCGGTGACGTCCGCCAGGACCTTGCCCATGAAGGCTTCGCCGATCAGCGGAGCCCGCCGCCCACGGATCAGCACGGCGCTGTCGCGGAAGCGTAGCAGATAGGGGAGGTCGGCATAGCCCACCGGAATCATCGCGGCCCGTCCTCCGGCCCCGGCCGGTCCTCCGCTCCGTCCATCGCTCCGTCGCCGGGCGGCCGGACCGTATCCGATGTCATCCCCCGGCTCCAGCCGGCAGAAATGCGCGACGCGCGACACCAGCTCCATCGCCGGCCGGAACGGGAAGGGCGCGCCGCCGGCCTCGACCATGCGGATGCCGTAAAGCACCGCACCCAGCCGGACCATATCGAAGCGCGCGCCGGGCGCATTGAACAGGCCGGGGCTGGTGACGGCATGGACGAGCGGCGGCCTCGGCAGATCAGCCGGCAGCCGGTCGATCAGGGTGTGGAAGCCCGCGACCTCGCGCCCGATCTGGACGGGGTCGTCGCGGTAGGGACCGATCATGTGGGTGAACAGCCCTTCCACCCGCAGATTGGCGAGGCTGCGCAATGCGCGCAGGAGGGGGACCAACGCGTCCCCGTCCGCGCCCAGCCCGGCGCAGCAGGATCTGATCCTGACATGGATGTCCGCCGGGCGTCCGGCCCGGCGGGCGGCGGTTTGCAGCGCTTCGGCCGTTTCGACATCGCTGACGGTCGCCGTGAGGCCGAACCCGATCACGGGGGATGCGTCGCCGGGGCAAAGCGGGTTCATCACCAGGATCGGCGATGCGATCCCCGCCTGCCGCAACTCGATTCCCTCATCCGGGCTGTCGACGGCGAAACCGTCGATGCCTGCATGTTCGAGCGCCCTGGACACCGCCAGGGCACCATGACCATAGGCGTTCGCCTTGACCACGCCCAGGATGCGGGCGCCACTGTCCAGCATCGACCTGGCCATCGCGAGATTGGACGTCAGCCGGTCGATATGAAGGACGGCATGGCAGCCTGCGACATCAACGGTCATAACGACCGGCCCGTACCGCTGTTTTCGGTTGCTTGCATCGTCTCCGCTCTGAAAATCCGACCGGAGCCCGCGGGCCCCGGACCATTCACCGGCAATCGGCCGCCATCAATGGGCCGCTGCCGGGATAACCGCGGCGTCGGCCGGGCCATGGGCTCCGGCCGGGTCGGGGCCGTGTCCCGTTCCATGGTCGGCGCCATGGCCTCCCCCATGCCCACCGCCATGGCCGCCCCCGAAGATCGAGGCGATCGGGCTGGAATGCCCGCCGCCGTGATCCCCGCCATGGTCGTTGCTGACGCCGAGCAGGCCGTAGATCACCAGCAGCAGGACGCTGCTGCTGTGGCCGCCGCCATGGTCGTCATCGTGGCTTTCGCCATGGCCCTTGCCCTTGCTGCGGTGCGCCGACGCATGCTTGACCTCGGCATGGACCGGCACCGCATGGCGGACGTGGCGGCCACCGTGCCCGCTGCCGCCGCCATGCCCACCCGCTGCAACGGCCGGCGCCGCCGCGACCAGGAGGGCCATCGCCGCCGCGACGGCAGCGGCGATGGCACCGGAGATGGTTGTGGAGTGTGCGTTCCGCCTCATGTTTCGGCCCCCCTCCATCAGGTCGTCAGTTCATGCTGGCGGTGGCCGGCACGTTCTGGACGGTGCCGATCAGGTTTTCGGTGTAGACGACCTCCTTGGGCGCGAGCTTCAGCGCCTTGGCGGTCATCCGCTCCGCCTCCTCGCGGCGTCCCTGGGCGCTCAGCACCTCGGCCCAGCTCGAATAGACGTCGGAGAAGTTGGTATCGGTCCGGCTGGCCTCGTCGAACTTGGCGTAGGCCTCGTCGATCCGGCCGGTCAGGGCCAGGGTGAAGCCCCATTCGCTCAGCGCCGCCGCCTTCACCGCCGGGCTCTGCACCACGTTGGGGTGCTGCACCACCGCAGTGAAGTTCCGCACGGCCGAATCGTATTCGCCGAGCCGGGCATTGACGACGCCCAGGTTCAGGCGCGGCGACAGGAAGTTGGGGTCGAGATGCACCGCCTCCTCGAACTGGTGGATGGCGCCGTGGCGGTCGTTCTGCTGGTACAGAACCATGCCCCACAGATTGTGCAGCCAGGGGGCGTAGCGCGAATCGTGCCCTTCCAGTTCCCGGCGCAGGATTTCCAGGGTCGGGGTGAAGTCGCGCGACAGCCGGTCGCGCTTGAACTGGTAGGCGGCCAGAATGTAGGGGTTCACCACGCGCATCGCCTCATAGGCGGCGCCGTGGATCAGGCCCTTCATGTCGTCGACCGAGCCGTTGCGCGAGATCCGCGTCTTGTTGTGGTGGCTGTCGTAGCTGCGCAGGATGAATTCGACCTGCTGGTCGTGGCGCACGATTTCCCCGGAGAAGGTGAAGGGGATCATGTGCGCCGATTCCTGCACCACGCGGATCAGCGGGGTGACGCCGAGATATTCGCCCAGCACCGAGGTGGCGCTCTGGTCGGCATGCAGCTCGACCTGACGGGCTTCGGCCTTGGTGAAGGCCTGCCGCTCGATCTCCTGCATGTCGTCGGCCAGCTTGGTGATCACCACCGCCGGCGTCAGGCCGGTTTCCTGGGAGATCGAATCGGGCACGTCGACATAGTCGAAATGGATGGTCTGGGTGTCGGTGAACACGGCGAAGCCGAAGGCCATCGCCAGTGTCACCAGCGGAATGGTGAGAAGGCCGAAATCCATGTGTTTCCCCCTGTCGCTCTGCTTTCGCTGTGCCGTCTGTCTGCTGTCAGGCTGTCGTGGACGCCGTGGCGGCGGTCACGAGGCGGCCTTTTCGGCGATGGACAGGAAGCGGCTGGGATGGACGTCGCGCACGTTGTAGACCCAGCCCTTGATCTGCTGGCTGACCAGCGATTTGGTGGAGAAGTGGTAGATCGGGATGACCGGGTCGTCGTCGATCATCGCCTTCTCGGCCTGGCCGAGCAGGGAGGAACGCTGGGCCGCATCCTCGCTGGCCGCCGCCTTGGCAAGCAGGTCGTCATACTTGCGGCTGCGGTATCCGGGATCGTTGCGCGGCGGCAGGGCGGTGGACAGCATCAGGTTGAGGAAGACGGTGGGGTCGGCGTAGTCGCCGATCCAGGCGGCGCGGACGATCTGGAAATCGCGCCGCGCGCGGCGCTTGAGGTAATCGGTGCGTTCGACGCTGACCGGCTTGACCTGGATGCCCTTGCCGAAGGCGTCCTGCCACATGGAAATGACGGCGTCGGCGATGACGCGGTTGTTTTCCGACTGGTTGTAGAGGATCTCGACCGCCAGCGGCTGCATCGGGCTGAAGCCCGCGGCCGAGAACAGGCGGCGCGCCTCGCGCAGGCGGTTGTCCATCGGCTCGGCGATGAAGTCGGCGGTCTGGCGGCGATAGTTCGGGACGATGGGCGGCACCAGCCCATAGGCCGGCGTCTCGCCGGCGCGCGTCACCTTGTCGACGATGTTCTCGCGGTTGACCGCCAGCGACAGCGCGCGGCGCAGGTCGCGGTTGCTCTTGAACGGCTCGACCGTGAGGTTGAAGGCGTAATAGTAGGTCGCCAGGAAGGGCCTGTTCCAGAACACCTTCGGTTCGGTCAGCGAAATCCACTTCACCCGGTCCTGCGGCACCTCGTAGGTGAGGTGGAGGGTGCCGGCCTTGAAGCGGTCGACCTCCTCGGCGGAATCGTCGATGGGGAAGAAGTTGACCTTGTCGATCGAGACGCCGCTGCGGCCGTGGAAATTGGCGTTCCTGCCCAGGCCGATCTGCTGGCGGGCCCGCCATTCCTCAAGCACATAGGCGCCGTTGCTGACCATCTTGCCGGGATCGGTCCAGCGTTCGCGCTGGGACTCGACGGTGCCGCGATGCACCGGCAGGGCGCTGTTGTCGGCGGCGATCAGGTCGAGGAAATAGGGAGTGGCCGCCTCCAGCGCGATGGTCACGGTGCGCGGGTTCGGCGCCGCGACGCCCAGCGTGTCGGCCGGCTTGGCGCCGTCGATGACCGCGGCGGCACCCTTGATGACGCGCATGTTGGAGGAGGGCTGGATGCCGTCCTTGGGCGTCAGGGCGCGGCGCAGGCTGTAGACGAAATCCTCGGCCGTCACCGCATCGCCGTTGGACCAGCGGGCATCGGCCCGGAGCTGGAAGCTGTAGAGCTTGCCGTCCTCCGAGACCTGCCAGCTTTCGGCGACGCCCGGCAGGATGCGGCCGTCGGGGCCATACACCACCAGCCCTTCGAACAGGTCGCGCAGGATGTTCGATTCGATGCGACCGTCCGTGCGGTGCGGGTCGAGCGTCGACGGCTCGCCACCGTTGCCGCGGTTCAGCACCGTTGCCGCCTGCGCCGCCGTCCCGGCGAAAAGCGCAAGCCCGGCGGCAACCATCACCGCCGATACCTTTTTCTTTAGCTCTGTCACCGGTAGCCTCGCAATCTGGCGGTGGATTCGGGAAATGATCGGTGTCCGGCCCGCCGGTCCGGGGCCGCAGGCCGCCAGGCGGCCGGACGTGCGTCCCGGCAGTGGGCCGACGTCCTTATTGGGTGCCGGCAGCGCTCCAGCTGCGGATCCTGGCTTCCAGGACGGCGCCGGTCCGCTCCGCGGCCAGCCGGGCGCGGGCGTCGGCCAGCCAGGGGGCCGCCACCGGTGCGGCAACGCCGTCGAGTGACGCCATGATGTCGATTGCCGCCGCGAGTTCGCCGGCTTCGAGCCGGGCCGCCGTGGCTGCTAGCAGCGCCGGTGTCCTGGTTTCGGCCGGTTGCGGAGCCGCCGCTTGCGGGGCCGCCTGCGGAGCCGTCGTATCGGCCGCCTGCGGCGGCGAATCGGACGCCGATGCCAGGATGACCGTCGAGAGGCCGGTCATCCAGCCCCAGACGGTTTCGCGCAGTCCGCCTGCACCGTCCTGCACCTCCGCCTGGAGAGCGGACGGCACGAGCAGCCCGAAGGACCCATAGAGCTGGGTCCGGGTCGGCACGCCCTTGGCCGCGTAGCCCGACACCGAATCGAGCGTCTTCGAGAGTTCGGGATCCGCCGCAGCGGAGAGGCGCATCAGAGCGAGGTCGTCGGCGAAGGGATCGGACGTGCCGAGCGACTCCTTCAGCAGGCGTGCCGCGATCACCGATACCGCACGGCCGGTGACGGACTGCTGGTCAATGCGCTTGCCGGTCGCCGCGACCGCCTGTTCCAGCGCCGTCAGCTTCTCCGGCATCGCCGTCAGCCCCGCGACGGTCCGCTCCAGCGCATCGAGCTTCAGCTGGGTGCGGCTCGGAGACAGGAAGGACGAGCGCAGGTCGTCGGAATAGAGAACGGTGCCGCACACCGCCGCCGCCGCCAGCAGGATGGTCAGGACGATGGGACCGTTGCTGCGGCTGGGCTGCACGATGGCGGGCGCGGTCTGGAGTCCGGGCGTGGCCGTTTCGGACGCCTGCCGGTCAGTGCCGGATCGGCTGCCGGTTTCTTCGGTGGATTGGACGTCTTGCATACGGTCACGCTCCGCTCGGGTTTGACATGGCTGCTACGGTCCGCAAGTCACTGTCGACGACCGGCTTCCAAGCCGGCGACAGGGGCGGCGCCGACGGCGCCGGGCGGCATCGTCTTCCTTGCGGCGTCGGCATGTGAAAAGGCGGCCCTTGATTCGAGTGTTCAGTAGTCCGCATATCTCATATCGGACAGGCTACCTCAATAAGGGTAAACGGAAAAGCGTTCACGGGAAATTTGCAGACTCCGTCAGTGTTGAAACTTTTCGTTCTGAGTCAGAGTCTTATTGTTGTCTATCCGAGAAATTTTCATCAAAAGATGCGGTGGATCATCACTGGCAATATGTTAGGTTGAAAATGTAATCTGCGAAGATAACAAGGATTTCTTTGCTCGATTCCTTGGAAAGTTACGGCTCTTAACAGTCTTGGTGGAGCGATCCCTGTTAGAAGATTTCTCGATATTGGCGTTTATATTTCAGGGCGTCACATCCCAACATGATCGTTCATAATTCGTTAGGCTTCCTCGGGTCCAATGACAGCAGGCGAGGTTTGCGCGCCGGCCAGGGAAGCGGGTTCCGAAGCGGGTCCGGATCCGGGACGGTCGTGCGTTCGCTGCTTTGCCGGCCGGATCGGGCATCATCGAGCGCCGGAATCTACATGCCGAATGTGTTTGGAACGGTGGATCGCACCATGGCGGGCCAAGACCAGCCTTATGTCGTCGGCTCCTCAAGGCCGGTGAAGGGCCCCCGGCAGCGGGGCTGGCAGCTGCTCGATCAGCCGGTGGCGCTCGTGCGCAGCGCGGCGCTGTCCCGCGCGGTGTCGTCGGCGGTTTCCGCCGCAATTCTCCTGGCATCGTTGTCCGCGGCACCCGCCGCGGCCTGGAGCCGCCACGGAACGGAAGTGGAGGATGAGGCTCCCGTCAGGGTGCGGCGCCCGTCCGCGGCCTCGTCCGCCGCCTCGTCCGCGGCCTCGTCCGCCGATGGGACTTGGCTTTCTGGCACCGGCCAATGGATCGGCTCGACCGCCTGCTCGGCGGCCAGCACGGTGGTGAACACGGCAACCGCACCGGTGGCGGCGGTCGGCAGCTATATTTCCAGCGGGTCGAATGCCCTCAGCCAGTTCAGCTGGGAAGTCGCCTATGTGTTCGGGGTCAACCGCACCCCGGTCAGCCAGGTCCATGTCACGGACGCCGCGATACCGGCGGCATCGGCGCAGGATCCTTCGGCACGGGAGGCCGGCCAGACCGCTCCCGCAGCGCCGTCACCCGTTCCGAATGCCGAGTCTCCGGCCGCTGCCGCTGCTTCGCCGCCATCCCAAACGGCGCCGGCCCAACCCGTGCCGGAAGCAGTCCCGCCGAAGCTCCCGGTCGCACCATCCGAACCGGCAACGCCGCCGGTGGCCGCCGTGGCCGAAGCGGTAGCCGCCGTGCCGCAAGCGCGCGCGGCGGATGCGAAGCTGCTGGCGTCGCTGGCGGTCGACAAGCCTCAGCGCAGGCCGGACGGGTCCTACTTCGTGCCGAAGCCGCTGCAGCGGATGTTCGACATTCGCACGCACAGGGCCGACAGCGTGCGCACGCCGCTGACGGTCAAGCTGCCCGGCCGGATCGTGCCGGACCCGAACGCCCATGGCGATGTCGAGGCAAGCCTGCTCGGCCGCATCGAACCGCCGAAGACCGGCATGCCGGTCCTCGGGGAAACGGTGCGCAAGGGACAGATCCTCGGCTATGTCGCGCCGGCCATCGGCGTCGTCGACCGCAGCCAGGTCCGGCGCGAGGTCGCGCGGCTGACCAACGACATCCGGATCACCGCCGAGAGCCTCGAGATCCTGAAGCAGTTCTGGTTCGTGCCCTTCCGCGACGGCAAGGTGATGCAGGCGGAAGTCCGGCTGGAAGGCCTGCGCCGCGAGCGGGAGGCCCTGCTGCCGATGCTTCAGACCCAGGAGGTGCTGCGGGCGGCCATCGACGGCGTGATCAGCGCGTCGACCGCCATCAACGGCCGCATCGTCCATCCCGGCGAAAAGATTTTCGAGATCGTCAACCCGCAGCGCCTGTGGATCGAAGCGGTCGCCGCCGACCCGGAGGTCGCCCGCGGCACGCAGCTGGTCCACAACGCCAGCGCGGTGACGCCGGAGGGCGACGCGCTCGACCTGACCTTCATCGGCAGCGGGCTGGCGTTGCAGCAGCAGTCGGTGCCCCTGATGTTCCGGATCGAGAATCCGATGGAGGGACTTCGGGTCGGCCGTCCGGTGACCGTCACGGTCCGCAACGAATCGAAGATGCGCGAAGGCATTCCCATCGCCCGCGAGGCGGTGGTCAACGATTCGGGCGGGGCCGAGCAGGTTTGGGAACTGGTCGAGCCTGAGGTCTTCATGCCGCACACGGTCAAGACCGAGATGATCGATGGCCGCAGCGTGCTGATCTCCGCGGGATTGGAGCCGGGCGCCCGGATCGTCACCCACGGTGCCCGGCTGCTGTCGCAGTTCCAGTAACGCCGCCTATCCGCTTGGGCCCGGCAAGACAGCCGCCCGGCCGAAACGATGCCCAGCCAAAACAATGAACGCAGATACAGTGGAGGACGCCATGGAGTTTCGCAGCAAGACGGCAGACTGGCTCCGTTGCGCCGCCGCCGGCGCGGTGTCCGCCGTGCTGGCGGTGTGTCTGGCAACAGGGCTGAGCGCCGGTTCCGCCGGTCCGGCGCTGGCCGACGAGGCCGGGCCGACCGGGAGTGCCGCGTCGCCGCGCGTCGCGATGGTCATGGATCTCGCCCGGACAACGGTGAGGGGGGCTGCCGCGGAACCCGTCAGCGTCGTGGTGATCGCCAGCCAGAAGCGGCTGTTCGCCTTCGTCGACCGCTATGACAGCAGCGAGGCTTTGAGCGGAGCCGAACTGCGGATCGACACCCCGCGGCAGACGCTGGAGCTGAGCGAGGTTTCTCCCGGCATCTACCGCTCCGAACCCTACCTGCCGCCGGCCAGCGTCACGCCGCTGACGGTGAGGATGGCGCTGGCCGGGGCGACCGCGACCGCGGCCGCCGACCTGCTGGTGCCGCGACTGGCGGACACCGTCCCCGGCGCCGCATCCGCCCACCGGCCGATCGTCTGGGCGGGGGTGGCGGTCGCCCTGATCGTGGCCCTCCTGTGGCTGTGGCAGCATCCTGTGGCCATCCGCCGTCGCTGGCCCGGCAAGGCAGCCTGATCCTTCGCCACCTCCAGCCTTCCGGCCGCCTTCGGAGACGCCCGTCGTCATGTTCACCTTTCTCGTCGGAATCAGCCTGCGCCAGCGCCCCCTCGTCCTGATCGCGGCGCTGCTGATCACCGGCTGGGGCGTCCTGATCGCGCGGGACATGCCGATCGACCTGCTTCCCGACCTGCATCCGCCGATGGTGACGATCGTCACCGAGGCCGGCGGCTATGCGCCCGAAGAGGTCGAACAGCTCATCACCTATCCGATGGAGCTGGTGCTGAACGGCATGCCGGGGGTGTCGCGCATCCGCAGTTCGTCGAGCCCCGGCTTTTCGCTGATCTATGTCGAGTTCGTCTGGGGCACCGACCCGCTGCGCAACCGCCAGCTGGTCATGGAACGTCTGGCGATGGCCCGGGAACGGTTGCCGGACGACATCACCCCGAATCTGGCGCCGATGTCGTCGGTGATGGGCTTGGCGATGCAGCTGGTGGTGCAGGCCCCCGGCATGGACCCGATGACCCTGCGGGAACTGGCCGACTGGACGATCCGCCCCCGGCTGATGGCGGTGGAAGGCGTTTCGCAGGTCTATGTCGTGGGCGGCGATGTGCGGCAGTACCGCTTCACGCCCAACCCCGTCGCCATGAACATGCTGGGAATTACGCTGACCCAGGTCGAGCAGTCGCTGAACGACTTCGGCCGGAACAGCAGCGGCGGCTTCAACGACCTCTACAACACCGAATTCATCATCCGCAACGTCGGCCGCAGCCGCAGCCTGGACGATCTGCGCAGTCTCGTCGTCACCTATCGCGACGGCCGCCCGGTGCTGCTGAGCCAGATCGGCGACGTCAGTTTCGCCGCCAAGGTGAAGCGCGGCGAAGGCAGCTTCAACGGCGAGCCCGCCATCCTGATGGCGATCCTCAAGCATCCGGCCGCCAACAGCGTGGCGCTGGCCGGCCGGGTCGAGGACATGCTGGCGGAACTGGCGCCCTCCCTGCCGCCGGGCGTGGAGGCGAGGAAGATCTCCTACAGCCAAGCGGACCTGATCAGCTCATCGGTCGAGAATGTCGAGGATGTGCTGCGTGACGCCATCGTCATCGTCGCCGTCGTGCTGGCCGCCTTCCTGTGGAGCGTGCGCACCACGGCCATCTCGCTGCTGGCGATCCCGGTGTCGCTGATCGTCACCATCATCGCGCTGAAGCTGATGGGATCCACCATCAACACCATGACGCTGGGCGGCATCGCCATCGGCATCGGCCAGTTGGTGGACGATTCGGTGGTCTATGTCGAGAACACCTTGCGCCGGCTGGGCGACAACCGGCGGCGCCACCGACCGCTGGAGGTGATCGAGGTCATCATGCGCGCCTCGCAGGAGGTGCGGTCGGGCATCATCTACGCCACTGCGATCATCCTGCTGGTCTTCCTGCCGCTGTTCGCCCTGCCGGGGGAGCAGGGGCGGCTGTTCGGTCCGCTCGGCATCGCCTACATCGTGTCGATCTTCGCCAGCCTCCTGGTGTCGCTGACGGTGACGCCGGCGCTCTGCGCTTATCTCTTGCCCAACATGAAGCATCTGGAGGAGTCGCATGACGGCCGGCTGATCCGCTGGCTGAAGCGGCTGAACGGCCGGGTGCTCGGCTGGTCGCTCGACAATCCCCGCGCCCTGCTGGGCGCCACCGCCGGGCTTGTCGTGCTGTCGGCGCTGGCCCTGCCGCTGCTGCCGCGCTCCTTCCTGCCGCCCTTCAACGAAGGCACGCTCTATGTCCAGCTGCTGAACCGGCCCGGCATCTCGCTCGCCGAATCGAGCCGGGTCGGGGCGATGGCGGAGCAGATCATCCTTCAGGTGCCTGAGGTGGTGAGCGTCGCCCGCCGCACCGGCCGCAACGAGGATGACGAGGACGCCGATCCGGTCAACAGCAGCGAGTTCCCGATCCGCGTCCGGCTGGACGGCCGCAGCCGCGCCGAGGTGATCGAGGATCTGCGCGACCGCCTGTCGGTGCTGCCGGTCGATCTGACCGTGACCCAGTTCCTGACCTCGCGCATGGAGGTGGCGCAGAACGGCGTGCGCGGCGCCATCGTCATGAAGATCTTCGGCGAGGATCTGGGCACGCTGCGCATGCTGGCCGGCCGTTTCCGCGAGAAGTTCGACGAGATTCCGGGCCTGCGCGACCTGCTGGTCGAGCAGCAGGTCCAGGTTCCCCAGATCCGGATCACTCTGGATTACGAGCGGGCCAAGCTGTTCGGCGTGACGCCGGCGCAACTGGCGGAGGCCCTGGAGAGCCTGTCCAACGGCCATACGGTGTCGCAGGTGATCGACGGCGGCAAGCGGTTCGACGTGGTTCTGCGCCTGTCGGATGCCGACCGCACGCCGGAAACCCTGGCCCAGATGCGCATGGAAACCCCGGCCGGTTATGTGCCGCTGTCTTCCGTCGCCACCATCGTCAATGCCGCCGGTCCCAACCAGATCATGCGCGAGGCGGGCATGCGCCGGATCGTGCTGACCGCCAACACCGACGGGTCGGACATGTCGGCCATCGTCGCGCAGATGCGGGCGAAGATTGCCGCCACCCCGTTGCCACCCGGCTACAATGCGCTGCTGGAAGGCAGCTTCCGCCAGGAGGAGGAGAGCCGGCCGGTGATGGCCGGGCTGTGCGCGGTTTCCATCGCCCTGGTGTTCCTGGTCCTGTACCAGCGCTACCGCTCGGTGGTGCTGAGCCTGATCGTGATGGCGAACATTCCGCTCGCCCTGATCGGCTGTGTCGCCGCCCTGGTCGCCTTCGGCCAGGATCTGAGCCTTGCCGCCATGATCGGCTTCATCGCGGTGACCGGCGTCGCGGTGCGCAACGGCGTGCTCAAGATCAGCCATTTCATCAACCTCGCCCTGCATGAGGGGGTTCCGACCGGCCGGGTGCTGATCATGCGCGGCTGCGAGGAACGGCTGACGCCGGTGCTGATGACCGCGCTGTCGGCCGGGTTGGCGCTGATCCCGCTGCTGTTCTCGTCCGACATGCCGGGGACGGAAATCCTGCATCCGGTGGCGGTCGCCATCTTTGGCGGGCTGATCAGCTCCACCCTGCTGGACACGCTGACCACCCCGGTGCTGTTCCAGTGCTTCGGCCAGGAGGCGCTGGAGCGGTTGCGCGTGGTGGCCGAGGGCGACCTCGCCAGCGAGACCTTCTGATCCACGAGGAGAGAGCATCATGGAGCCGACCTCCCTGACCGTCCTGGTCGTCACCGCGTCGCTGCTCGGCGGCGTCGCCATGGACGTGGGCATGAACACGCTCCAGAACTGGTACGACACCTTTTACCAGGACGCATTCTGGAGCAACCGGAAGGTCAGCCCGGAGCTGGAGGCCCAGCTCGCCCGCGAAGAGGCGGAAATCGACCGGCTGATCAGGGCGAGTGACTTTGTGAACGAGGAAAGCGCGAAACCATGAATTCGATCCGTCCGGCCCGCCGCCCGCTTCCCCTGGCCGCCTTGGCCCTGGCCGCCTCGGCCCTGTTCGTCCTGGCCTCGCCGCCGATGGCCGGGGCGCAGAGCGCGCGCGACACGCCGCCGGCGCAGGTCACGCCGCTGGACGGGGATTTCGTGGCGACTGCGCGGATCAATGTGCGAGAGCAGCCCTCGGCGCGGGCGGCGCGCATCGAGCTGGTCGATGGCGGAAGCCGACTGCGGGTGACCGGCAAGGTGGCCGACGCCCCCTGGTACAGCGTGGTGACGCAGAGCGGAAGGACCGGTTTCGTGTCGGCCGACCTGCTGCGGGCGGCTCCTCCGGCGGCCGGCGGCGCCTCCGGCCCGGCGAACGCACCGGTTCCGGTCTCCCCGCCGGTTGCCGCTGCCGCCGCGTCCCCTCCCGCGCCGGTGCCCGCCGATCCGGCCCTGCTGGAGCGGCTGGACAAGCTCCAGGCCCGGCTCGACGAGATCGAGCGGAAGCTGGCGGCGATGCCCGACCTCCAGGCTCTTGCGGATCGCGGTACCGGGGATGCCTCCCGGATGGAGACGCTGAACGCCACCGTCGAGATGGCGAAGGGAATGATGGAAACCCTGTCCGCGTTGCAGGAACAGGCATCGACCCGGCTGAGCGAGCAGCGTGAGGAATTCGGCAAAGTCAGCGACCGGCTGAAGTCGGTCGAGGAGGACATGCAGCCGGCCGTCGAGTGGATCAAGCAGTGGAAGGACAAGGCCCCGCCGCTGGCGGAGGAAGCGAAGGGATGGTTCTCTACCGCCACCGGGACCGTGTATGGCTGGATCGGCGCCTGGCTGCCATGGGGCGGGCGGGCGTCCTGACCCCTGCTCCTGCCCCTGGCCGCCAGCCGGTAGTCCACCGGCCGGGGCCGGCTTCGTCAGGCGGTGCGGTCCTGGGACAGGTTCAGCTCCTCGATCATGGTCTGGCGCATGACGAATTTCTGGATCTTGCCGGTGACGGTCATCGGGAACTCTTCGACGAAGCGGATGTATTTCGGGATCTTGTAATGGGCGATGCTGCCCTGGCAGAAGGCGGTCACCTGCTGCTCGGTGAGCGCCGTTCCCGGCTTCGGCCGGATCCAGGCGCAGAGCTGTTCGCCGTACTGCTGGTCGGGAATGCCGAACACCTGCACGTCGGCGATGTCGGGGTGGGTGTAGAGGAACTCCTCCACCTCGCGGGGATAGATGTTCTCGCCGCCGCGGATCACCAGATCCTTCAGCCGGCCGACGATGTTGCAGTAGCCCTCCCCGTCGATGGTGGCGAGGTCGCCGGTGTGCATCCAGCCGGCTTCGTCGATGGCCCTGGCGGTCTGCTCGGCGTCGCCCCAATAGCCGCGCATCACCGAATAGCCGCGGGTCAGCAGTTCGCCCGGCGTGCCCGGCGGGACGATGCGGCCCTCCGCGTCGACGATCTTCACCTCCAGATGCGGCTGGATGCGCCCGACGGTGGAGACGCGCCGTTCGAGCGGGTCGTCGGTGGAGCTTTGGAAGCTGACCGGACTGGTTTCGGTCATGCCGTAGGCGATGGTGATCTCCCGCTGGTTCATCTCGGAGACCACGCGCTTCATCACCTCGATCGGGCAGGGCGAGCCGGCCATGATGCCGGTGCGCAGGCTCGACAGGTCGTAGCGCGGGAAGTCGGGATGGTCGAGCAGGGCGATGAACATGGTCGGCACGCCGTGCAGCCCGGTGCAGCGCTCCTCCTGAACCGCGCCCAGCACGGCGACGGGGTCGAAACCCTCGCCCGGGATCACCATGCAGGCCCGGTGGGTGACGCAGGCGAGGTTGCCCAGCACCATGCCGAAGCAGTGATAGAAGGGGACCGGGATGCACAGCCGGTCCTGTTCGGTCAGGCGCATCGCCTCGCCGACGGAAAAGCCGTTGTTCAGGATGTTGTGGTGGGTCAGCGTGGCGCCCTTCGGGCTGCCGGTGGTGCCGCTGGTGAACTGGATGTTCACCGGATCGTCGAATTGCAGGATGCCGGCCAGCCGTCCCAGCTCCGCCACGTCGGCCGGGCGGGCCAGCGCCGGCAGATCGTCGAAATTCAGCATGCCCGGCGTCTTCTCCGCCCCCAGGCGGATCAGGTGGCGCAAGGTCGGCAGCCGTTGCAGCGACAGGGGCTTGTCCGCATTCGCCTGCGCCAGTTCCGGCGCCAGCTTGGCCATCATGCCGAGATAGTTGCTGGACTTGAAGGACGGCGACAGGATCAGGGCGGCGCAGCCGACCTTGTTGATGGCGTATTCCAGCTCGTGCAGGCGGTAGGCCGGGTTGATGTTGACCAGGATCAGGCCGGCCTTGGCGGTGGCGAACTGGGTCACCACCCATTCGGCGTTGTTCTGCGACCAGATGCCGATGCGCTCGCCCGGTTTCAGCCCCAGCGCCACCAGCCCCGCCGCCATCCGGTCGACGGTGCGCTTGAACTCCGCATAGGTCCAGCGGACGCTCTGGTGCCGGACGATCAGGGCAGGCCGGTCGGGGGACAGCGCCGCCATGCGGTCGAGATGCGCGCCGATGGTCTCACCCAGCAGCGGGGTGCTGCCCGTCCCGTGAACATAGCTCTGGGTCAGCGACGTGGTGTCGGTGCTCAAGGCTGCTTTCCTTCCCCGGATGATTTCTGGACCATGATTTCTGGACCGGCGGTCCTTTATGGGCACCGCCCCCGGTGGGAGCGGTGCGGTCCCCCTACTGAACCCGCGCGGAGGCGGTCTGTCGATTCCCCGTTCGGCTAGTTGGCCCAGTCGATGACCCGGTTGATGGCCCAGTTGATGATTGTGAGCTGGATGACTTCGGCCAGCCCCTTCCTCGGCGAACTCGACACCCAGGCCGGACTGCCTGGCGCCGCCGAAGGGGATGGTCGGGCCGAAATCGAGAGGGGTGTCGATCCAGACGGTCCCTGCCTCCAACCGGCGCCCCGGCCAGCGTCAGCAGCGCGTGCGGCGCCGGCAGCGGGGCATCGACGGCGAAGCGCGGCACCTCCGCCAGATCGCCGTCGGGCCGGCCCGCCAGGGTGCGCTTGTCCGGACCCTTAGAGTGTGTCTGATGCTTATTGAAGCACCAGACAGACTCAAGTCTTCTGGTTTTTCGTGCGATTCACGCTTCAAGCGATTCCGCTTGAACCGATCGCAGTTTTAGAACGCCAGACGGGTGTCCAGCATCAGGATGTGCGCGCGGTCGGTCAGGTCGCCGCCGCTGGCCGCAGCGCCCGACAGGGTCGAGCGGACATAATCATACTCAAGCCCGGTGGTCAGGCCGGGGGCGACGGTCCAGGTGACGCCGCCCTGCCAGACATCGGCCTTGGCCGGCGTCGTCATGGTCGCCATGTCGTTGCCCAGCGCGCGCATGTAGTTGGCGGCGAACAGCAGCGGGCCGCTGGTGTATTGGGCGCCGACGATCAGGTTCTGCTGGTCGCGCGTCTGCGCGGTTCCCTTGGCATAGCCGCTGTCGCCGCTGTAGGCATAGCTGACGCCGACCTTCGCCGGCCCGTAGCCGACATTGGCACCGACATGGACCGAGTTCAGATCCTCGAAGGACTGGCTGGCGATGCCGTCGCTCTGCCGCACCGCCTTGCCGGTCTGGTAGAAGGCGCTTGCCTCGACCGTCACGTCGCCGAAGCTGTTCTGGAAGGCGGCACCCGCTTCGACCACGTCGCGGAAGGCGAGCGCATCGCCGAGCGTATCCACCTTGCGGCGGTTGATCGAGGTGTTGGAATCGCCGGTGCGCGGGGTGTAGGACACCGCGGCCTGCAAACCGCCGAAGCTGGGGCTGATGTAGATGAACTTGGTCCCGGTGTCGTAGGACACCAGCGTGCGCAGGCTGGTCGCGGCCAGCGGCAGGGCGGCATAGGTGGACGAGCCGTGGAGGAACAGGATGCCGTTGCTGTCCGGGCTGCCGGCGATGCCCTCCGTGTTGGGGCCGATCATGCCGTATTCGTCCGACAGCCCGTTGATGACGCCGGCCTGGATGGTGCCGAAGGACCCGTTGGCGAAGAGGAAGGCGCGGTCGTTCTCCACCGTCCGGCTCGACACCGAAGGGTCGCCGTTGCCGGAGACCAGACGCAGCCGGGCGCCGTAGGTCAGCCCGTTGTCGGTGGTGGCCGACGGGGTGACGGTCAGGCGCAGGCGGTTGGAAAACTCTGTCGAGCGCAGCCCGCTGTCCTGCTTCTGGCTGACATAGGCGCCCTGGAAATAGGCGTCGCCGCCGATGGTCAGGCTGAACTCGGCCTCTGCAAGGGCCGGGGCGGCCTGAAGTGCGATGACGGCTGTGCCGGCCAGGGCTGCGGTGCGGAGAATGAAGAGAGAGGACATCGGGCGCATCGGGATGGTCATTCCGGGAAAGGGCGGCAGGCGTCAGGCCGTCTGGTCAATGGGGAACCAGCGGCGGCCGAACGGGGTGAGGTTGTCGTCGGTCAGGCGGGCAAGGCAGAGGATTTCGACGCTGTCGGCCCAGCGCGGGTTGAGGTGGCGGAACTGGGCGACCGCCGGGCTGTCGAGCTTGGCTTCGCTGATGGCGCGGGCTTCCTCCGTCAGGCCGTAGCCCTGCCATTTCCAGTCCACCGTCCCCGTGCCGGGATCGTAGTAGTGCGCGAAGCATTCGCGGCCGATATGGTCGCGCAAGCCCCGGTCGAGGTCGTCGGGCGTCCGGTCCGCGTTGGGCGTGTGGCGGATGAACAGCATCGGCATGTAGCGGTAGGAGCGGTAGCCGACGGCGCTGTAGCTCCAGTACCAGAGCCGCCCCGACCGGTCGGCGCGCGCCCGCCCGACCATTTCGGCGACCATGGCGCGCACCAGCCCGTTCGACCCCCAGAAGCGCCGTTCCAGGATGCAGTGGGCGGTGTGGAAGGCGCCGACAGCGGTGCCGGCGATCTCCGTTTCCTGGCGATAGACCGTCGCGAAGCCGACCAGCTCGCCGGTAGCCGGATCCTCCTGCAGGACGCAGTGGTCGAGGTCGCCCAGCTCCTCGTTGAAATACTCCTCGCCGTACCCTTCGAACCAGACGCTGAGCAGGGCGAACATCACCGCCCGCCGCTCAGGAGTCAGGGCGGCGGGTTCGACGATGCTGGTCACCAGGGGATGATGCGACGCGCGCGGCGTCATGCCGGCGTTCCGGGCAAATCGCTGGCGGGCAAATCGCTGGCCGACAGATAGCTGGCCGCACCCGCGTCGCGGACATCGGCGCAAATGTCCTCGTAGTTGCAGGTGATCTCCTCGCCCACGGCGATGGCGCGGCGGGTGACGAAGACCCGCCAGTCGCCGGGGTCGGCCCGGCCGATGGACGGCTCGTCGTCGTGGTTGAGGAAGCGGGCGTCGTCGCCGGGCAGCAGGACGCCGACCCCGTCGATCACGCAGCCATGGAAATCCACCAGCCGGGACAACTGGGGGAACTCGTCAAGCAGCGCGTCGTCGGGGGCGAAGAGGCGGTCGATGCGGGCATCGAACCGCCACACCGGCACGCCGGCCGCGACCGGCTCCTCGGCGAAGAGACCCAGCCCGTGGATCGGGCTGGAGGCGAGGCGGGTGGGGATGAGCAGCGGCATGGCGTTTCTTTTCCCGGACGACCTGTCGATGCGTCAGGCGGCGGCGTTGGCGGGAGCCAGCGATTCGTCGAACTCGAAGCTGGCGGCGTCGTCGACGAACTGCTCCTCGACGGTCGTGCGCGGCTGCTGCAGGCAGACGCCGATATAGTCGGCGAAGCGCGGCGGCGGGGCGAAGCCTTCGGCCAGCAGGCGGCTGTTGTCGAAGGCGATGTCCTGGGCGGTGAAGCGGTGGTACTTGCGGCCGCCGGCGGCCATCGTCCGGTGCAGGATGTCGCGCTGCGGGAATGCCAGGCGATAGGCGCGGTCGAAGGGCTTCCACCCCTCCGGACCCTTCGGGTCGAAGAAGCTGTAGGGGCGGGTGCCCTCATGGCCGTGGCTGGCGAAGGCTTCCTCGAAATCGGCCCAGGTCGTCCGGCTGCCGAGGCCGGCGGAGATGTGGTAGAGGTTGTGCTTCAGGTCGGGCTTGCGCAGCAGGTCGTGCAGGCGGGCCGACGCCCAGTCGACGGGGACGATGTCGATGAAGCCGTCGGGCGAGCAGGGCAGGATGCCGGTGCGGTCGACCAGACGGAAGAACCAGAAGATGCTGGCGCTGGGACGCACGCCCAGCTGGGTGTGGCCGACGACGATGGACGGGCGGCAGACGACGATCGGCAGGTCGGGGAAGCCGGCGGCCAGAGCGCGCTCGGCCGCGGCCTTGCTGCGGGTGTACTCGACGATGTGCGGCGTGTCGTGGCCGGGGGCCGGGGCCTCGCTGACCATCTCCAGCCACGGCGTCTCGCCGCAGCAGAAGGCGGTGCCGATGTGCAGGAAGCGCTGGAGATGCTTCATCCGGCGGGCGCGGGCGGCGAGCGCCAGCGTGCCGTCGACGTTGATCTGCCAGACCGAATGGCGGCTGTCGAAGGAGGTGTCGGCGGCGACATGGACGATGTGGGTCACCGCGTCCAGCCGCGGGTCGGTGCTGGTCGCCAGCGATTGCAGGTCGCCCGGCAGGATCTGGCACAGGCCGGCATAGGCATCGGCCGTGGCACGGTCGACGCAGCGCGCGAGGTTGGAGGCGAGACGGGCGCGGCAGGCGGCCTCGTCGGCGCCGCGGATCAGCAGCAGGCAGTCCGCCGCGGTCCCGTTCTGCACGGCGTCTAGGTAGAAGGAGCCGCCGAGGAAGCCTGTGCCGCCGGTGAGAAGGATCATGGTGTGCCTCTGTCTCGCGTCTGGGTGATGGGGGCAGGGGAGGGGTGGACCCGTCTCAGGAAGAGACGGGAAGAAGGTCGGGGGCGGGAATGCCGCCCGTGGGAGCCGTGGCGATGAGCTGGCGGATGCCGCCGCGGTCGACCTGCAACTGCACGTCGGCCGCGTCGAAATAGGCGTCGTCGTGGGTCACCGCGATCACGGTGATGCCGCGCGCCTTCATCCAGGGGATGATCTCGCGGTAGAACTTGCGCCGGAAATAGGGCGACTGGTCGGCCGCCCACTCGTCCAGCACCAGCACCGGCTTGCGCTCCAGCAGCGCGGCGATCAGGGCGAGCCGCTTCTTCTGGCCCTGCGACAGATCGACGGTGGTGAAGGCGCGGCCGTCGATGGCGACCTTGTCGGACATCTCCAGCAGGTCGAGAAGCTCTTCGGCGAAGCCGTCGTCGAGCGTCGTCGCGCCATAGAGCTGGCGGGTGACATGGCTGTCGGAGAAGACCACCGCGAAGCGGTCGCGGTGGGCGGCGAGGCCGTCCGGTCCGACCGTCACGCCATCCACCGACAGGCTGCCGCGCTGGATCGGATAGAGGCCCAGCAGCATGTGGATCAGCGTGCTCTTGCCGGCACCGTTGTGGCCGGTGATGAAGACGACGCTGCCGCGCTCGACCGTCATGTCCACCGGGCCGACGGTGAAGGAGCCCGTGCCGTCCCGCCCGGCATGGCGGAAGGTGGCACCCTCCAGCGCGATGGTGGAGAAGGGATCGTCCATGCCGCTGCCGCGGCCCGGAGCGACCGCCTGCGGCGCCGCCTTCAGCTCCGCTTCCACCGCCAGATAGGAGCGGGCGGCGGTCTCGGCGCTGATGTAGGAGGGGTAGGAAGCGACGATGGTGATGACCGGATAGGCGATGAAGGCGGCGGCATGGCCGGCCAGGATGACCGTGGCGATGTCGGTGCTGGTCACCGCCGGCAGCAGGAAGATGATCCCGGCCAGTGCGGCGTAATAGGTCAGCTCGCTGATGGTGAAGTAATGGCTGTACTCCGCGCCGAAGCGGTGGCGTTCCTTGCGCAGGGCTTCGGCGCAGGAGGTCGCGTCGGCCAGCGCGTTGGCGGCCCGGCGGCGGTTCAGCTTGCATTCGCGCAGGGTCTGCAGGATGTGGTCGGACCGTTCCGCCAGGGCGCCTTCGGCCTCGTGGATCGTCTCCGACATCAGTTCCAGCCGGATGACGGAGCGTCCGATCAGGATGCCGCCGACCACCAGGAAGCAGAGCACGATCAGCACCGCCGCACCCGACAGGGTGGAGAGATACAGCAGGCACAGCACGATTGCGGCAACCGACTGGAAGCTGATGACCAGCGTCGGAACCGCCTGGGCCAGCATCTGCAACTCCCCTCCCGCCACCTGGGCGAGGCGGGAGGGGCCGACAGCCATCGCGTCCGGCAGGTCGGCGGCCACGGCCCGGCGCAGCAGGTCGACGCGCAGGACTGCGAGTGCTGCCTGCATGCGCTTGGACGCCGCGTTCATCATCCAGCCCTGGGCGATCCGCCATAGGAAGGCCGACAGCAGGAAGACGATCAGCAGACGCTGCAGCCCTTCCGGGTCGTCCAGCACCAGCAGGGCGTCGTTCAGCGAGGTCAGCAGGGCGAGGTTGAGCGCCGCCGCCAGCACCGCCAGCAGCAGCAGCGGCTGCATATTGCGCAGCGCCTCGCGTCTCAGAATGCGCCATAGATCCATCGCCGCCTCACTTCGACTGGATCATGTCGAGGAGCTTGGACGGCGACACCTTCGACAGGATCGGCGCCGAGGCCGCGGTCTTGGCGCCGTCCTTCGCGGGTTCCGGCTTGGCGGCCGGAGCCGGAGCGGCGGCCGTCGGATGTCCGGTCGCGGGAGCCGATTCGCCGCCGCCGGTGTTCAGGCTCGGCATCTGGCCGACGGGGGTCTGGCCCGGCGTTCCCTCTCCGCTCAGCGACGGCAGCTGCGAGACCGGCGGCACGGCGGTGCTGGTGGGCACCGAGGTCAGCTTGGCGTTCGGCGAGGCCGGCGGCGCGCCCGGCGCGGCGGCGGTGGCACCGGGAGCCGGCAGGGGGTTCTGGTTGGAGGCGGCGTCGAGGATCAGCGGAAGCCCGCCGCTGGCGGCGTTGCCGATGACGACGATCTTGGCGTTGGGCGAATGGGCCAGCTCCAGCGTCGCCTCGATGCCGCGCCAGCGCAGGTAATTCTCGGTCAGGTTGGCCTGCACGGTTTCCTGGAAGGCGCGGATGCCCTGGCCTTCCAGCTGCTTGCGCTGGCTTTCGAACAGTTCGCGCTGGAGGCGGAACTGGTATTCCTGCGCCGCCTGGTCCTGCTGAATCTTGCGTTCGATCGACGCCATAATCGCTTCGGGCAGGGCGACGTTGCGGATCAGGATGTCCTGGATCAGCAGATAGCCGGTCTTGGTCCGCCCGTCCGGCTTCGGCACATTCTCGGCGCCGATCAACTGGGCGTACATCACGCGGTCGGCGACCTGCTCGTAGGTCTCGGTCTGCACCCGCAGGCGGCGGTGAGCATAGAGTTCGTCCGCCTTGAAGCGCGACACGATCTCGCGCGAGACGGAGCCGACCTCCGGCACCAGCAGGACTTCCAGATACCGCGGGCCGACATTCTTGTGCAGGGCGGCCAGCATCTCCGCATAGGGGCGGTAGCGCACCGTGATCTCGATGCTGACGTTCAGGCCGTCGTTGGCGATGGCCGTATAGGAGCGGGTGTCCTCCTGCAGGCGCAGGTCGTAGACCTCGATCTTGTCCCAGGGGAAGATGACATGCACGCCTTCGGCGAGCGCCGGACCCATCTGGGTGCCTTCGTGGAAACGCTTCCACAGCACGCCGCCATGGCCGGCGGGGATGAAGACGACGATGGACGGGGCGAAATAGAGGAAGATCAGGATGCCGACCAGCAGCGTGCACAGCAGGGAGCGGCGGTGTTCGTCGTACCAGTGGGCCAGCAGCGCACGCAGGCGCGACTTCGGCTTCGGCAGCGCATCGGCATCGTCGATGGTGAAGGCTTGGTCAGCCATATCACGCGGTCTCCTGCAAGCAAGCCATGGCGGGGGCCGAAGCGGACCCCATGTCGGGGCGGGACGCGGCCGTCGCGGCCGGCATGTCCGTTGCCCCGTCGATTGTTTCGGTGTTCGTCATCCGGTCATTCGTCATCCGGCCGTTGGTCATCCGGATGATGACGTCGCAGACCGACGAGACGTCGCCGTCGTGCGACACGAAGATCACGGTGCGGCCGAGGGCCCGCAGCTTGCCGATGATCTCGTTGGTGAAGCGGGTGCGGAATTCGGCATCCTGGTCGGATGTCCATTCGTCGAGGATGACGACCGGCCGGCCTTCCGCCACCGCCACCGCCAGGGCGACGCGCCGGCGCTGCCCCTTCGACAGGTCGCGGTTCAGCAGACCGTTGCCGGTGTCCGGAACCAGATGGTCGATCTTCAGATAGGCCAGCATCTCGCGGAACAGCTCGGCATCGAAGCCGGGCCCCTGCGGCAGCCGGGTGAACAGGTGATGGTCCTGGAACACGGCGCAGAACAGGTCGCGGTAGGCCTCCAGCCGGTCGGTCTCCACCGGCTGCCCGTCGAGCAGCACCTGCCCCTCGTCGGGGCGGAACAGCAGCGGGATGACGCGCAGCAGGGTGGACTTGCCCGACCCGTTGGAGCCGACGATGCCGACCACGCTGCCCGCCGGGATGGTCAGGTCGATGGGACCGATCACGAAGGGCTCCGGCCGTAGGCCGGCGCGGTAGGCGAAGCTGACGCCGCGCAGCTCGATGCTGGAGAAACGGCGTGGGGCGCGGGCGGTGCGCGACGGCGCGTATTCCAGGGCCGGCATGGTGCCGAGCAGGGCCGTCAGCTGCGCCGCCGCATCCTCCGCCGCCACATAGTCGGGAACGGCGTTGAGGAACTTCGACAGCGGCCGGGCCAGGAACAGGATGACCGAGGTCACCAGCGGAAGTTCCGACACCGACATCGCGCCCATGCGCGGGAAGATGAAGACGAAGACCGCCGAGAAGCCGATGATGATCGTCGCGATCCAGGAGAACAGCTCGCCCAGATTGCGGCCGTGGCGGCGCTTCAGCTCCTCCCAGCGGGCGACGTCGGCCTCCACCGCCTGGGACAGCTCGTCGCGGCGCGCCTTGCCCAGCTTGACCTCGGCATTGCCGCCGACCAGCTCGGAAAAGCCCTGGAGCATCCGAAGCTCGGACTCCTTGGCGTCGCTGAGCAGCGAGCGGGTCCGCTGCGCCTCGCGCACGTACCAGCCGCCGACCAGCAGCGCGGCCACCAGCAGCAGCGTGGCGCCGACGGTGGACAGGGTCCACAGGTAGAGGTAGGCGACCGCCGCCACCAGCATCATGTTGGCGGCGATGGACAGGTTGGGCAGCAATGCGGCGATGCGCTCCAGATGGTGGTTGCCGAGATCGAAGGACCGCTTGGCCTGCAAATCCAGGATGTCGGCGTGGCCGCCCAGCGTGACGTGGCGGAGGAAGCGCCGCCGCACCTCGGCCAGCGCGCTGAAGGCGGTCGTCAGCGTCAGGGAGACGAAGCGCTTGGCAAACGCGTAGGACACCAGCAGCGACAGGCAGAAGATCAGGAAGGGGGTGTCCAGCACCTCGCCGCGCATCCAGCCGCTCAGTTCCGCGCTGAGGCTCATCAGGCTGATGAGGTTGGCGGTCGCGGCGACGCAGCCGGTGACGACCAGCCGGGTCAGGATGCTGCGGTCGGCAAGGCCGATCAGCGGCAGCAGCGAGGACGGCGGCCGGCTGGGAGGGGGTCGGTTGGAAGAGGAGGTGCGCTTGCCCATCGTCCGGTCACTCCGCCAGCCAGCCGTCGAGAATGCGGGTAATGGTTCCGTTGTCGCGCAGCTTGACGAAGGCGGCCTGCAGCCGTTCCGCCTTCTCCTTGCGCGCCTTGGGCAGGGCGATGTAGCGGGGGATCAGCCCGACCGGCTTGGGCAGAACGCGCACGTCCTTAAGCCGGCCGTCCTGCTTGGCCATGTAGTTCAGCACATGCAGGTCGCCGACGATCACGTCCACCCGGCCGAGGATCAGGCGGCGGAAATTGACCACGTTGCTGCTCGACGCCACCTTCTCCAAATATGTCGCCGCGTCGAAGTCGGCGGCGTAGGAGAAGCCGTCGACCACGCCGATGCGGTAGGAGGTCAGATCCTCCAGCCGGTCGAAGGTGATGGCGGAGTCCTTGCGCACCATGAACACGGTCGTGCCGGTGCGGAACGGGCCGATCATGTTGTACTGCGCGAAGCGGGTCGGCGACGCGATGAACTGGAAGCCGATGTCCGCGCTGTTCTCGTCCATCGACTGGACCACCTCCGTCCAGGACAGCGGACGATGGACCGGGGTGACGTTCAGCTCCTTCAGCAGCGCGTTGACGATCTCGGTGTCGATGCCGGTGCGGTTGCCGTTGAAGGAGTAATTGTAGGGCGGGAAATGGTCCTCCGACGCGACGGTCCAATATTCGGCGCGGGCCGGAGTGCACAGCACGAGCAGCGCCAGCAGGACCGGCAGCAGTGCCGGCAGTCGCCGAAGTGCGTTGCGGGGGAGCATGGTCATGGCTGCGGTCACGCCTTGGCCGGCTTCTTGCGGCGGCCGGTGAGCAGGATCATGACGAGGAGAGCGCCGGGCGGCGTCAGAACCACCGCCAGGAAGGCGTAAAGCAGGAAGCCGCCGCGGCGGCCGATCCCCAGAAACCCGACCAGCAGGCAGAGACCGATATAGATCAGCTCGAACACGGCGATGCTTCCTTCTTTGCCCGGCGTTCAGGCGTCAGCCGGCCTTCTGGACCGGCTGCTCGTCCATCTGCGGTGCGGCGGCCGGAGCATCGGCGGCGGCCTCACCCTTGGCGGCCTCGAACTCCTTGCGGAAATAGTCGCGCATCGCATCGATGTCGAAATCCAGCAGCGTGCCGCCGGTCTCGAAATGCTGGGCGAACACCTGGCCCAGGGCCCGGGTCGCCGCCAGCGACAGCGCCGGCATCACCGCCACGCCGAGCGCGGTGCCGATGAAGGGGACGGCCTTGACGGCGGAGCCCAGGACGCTGGAGCTGAGAGCCCCCGGCATGACGCCGCCCAGCAGGGCGCCGACGATGGCGCGGGTCCGCTCCTGCGCGAACTCGACTCCATAGAGCTTGGCGAGCTTGTGGACGAGGTTCAGCTGCGCCGCGCTGACGGCGGCGACGTCGGCGCCCGGAACGGGGATCAGCCCGAAGGCGCCCGAGGCGTAGCTGTGATACTTGATCAGGTCCTGGGCGCGCTTCTTACGGTCTACCATGATCCGAAGCCTTTCTCGGGTCGGGAAGAGTTGATCTGCGGTGGAAGCCACGGCGTCAACCACACGTTTCCGTCCGGTCGGCGCCGCTCGGTCAAGCCCTCCGGTGGAAGGCGGCGGCCGATCGTCAATTGCAGTCACGGCGATTGACAAACGAAAGGCGTTGGCTGCCCATGGCAGCAAGGAAATTACCTAATGATGATTAGATCGTAAGCTTGGCAGAAAATATCTGCCTCAGATCTGTATCAGATAGTCTGTTGATACGGTTTTATTGATTAAAAACATATTAAGTCACTGTTGGGGTTACTGGAAATTTTCCAGGAACATGGAGCGGCTTGTTGCGATATGTGACCAAAGATGTCATTAGCGTTTCTTGCAACCAACGTTTTGCTCTACCTTGAAGGGAAACGCGACGGCAGGTCCAAGGCCTTCGCCGGCAGGGCGGATCGTGACCCGGCGGCAATGGACGCCGTCATGAACAGAACCGTATCGCGCACCGGCTCGCCGCCGATGGTCTGGGTCGGCAGGACGATGCGCAGCAGGGCGCCGTCGCCGCTGGTGGAGGCTGACCGCCCCTTCAACAGCCGCAGCAATGCCCAGGGACCGCGTTCGACCAGCGTCAGCGTATCGCCGACCGCCGCCTCCGCTTCGCTGGCCATGGCGTTCTTCGGCCGATAGGGCGAACCGGCGGCCCAGCGGAAGCTGAGGAGCAGCGGTTGCCCCGTCTTCCAGACCAGAGCGTCGGAACTGGCGGAGGCGCCGACGGCACTGGTCCCCGACCGTACCGACCAGTCGATGATGTGCTCCGCCCCCAGCTCCTGCGCCCGGTTGGTGCCGTGGCTGAAACGGACACTGACCGGTGCCGAACGGGAGATCGCGTCGAACAGGGGACGCACCGCCTCCATTTTCTCGAGGAAGGCCGCGACTTCAGGCGTCGCCGTCTTCATGACGGCCGCCCGGTTCTCGTCGAGCTGCTCGTAGAAGCGGCGCACGTCCTTGGGATCGGCATCTGGCGCCCCGCGGGCGAGATCCGGGCGGACGAAGGGGAAGCGTCCGGCCAGCGATTGGGAGAACACGGCATCGAGCCTCGTCACCGCCGCCTCGGGCGCAGGCGGCGCAGACGGGGCAAGCGCCGCAGGCTCCGCGGGAAGGATTGGAAGGGTCGGCAATGGCGGCAGCGGCGGCAGCCGGGCCGGCGGGGGAGCCTCGTAGGGCGCAGGCGGCGGGCTGGCGACCGCAACCTGTTTGGTCGGCGCGGCAACGGGTGCGGGAACGGGTACGGGCTCGGGAGCCGGCGCGGGGGCCGCGGGCTTGCTTTCGGAAGCGGCGGCTTTGGCCGGCGGCGGCTCGTCCTTGGGCTTGACCGCCACGGCAGCGACCAGTTGCGACGGCAGGGCGGCGACCGCAGGGTTCAGGGACAGTGCGCCACCTTCGCCACTGTTCAGCAGGCGTCCGGCCGACGGGGTATCGAGCGCCAGGACGGCGGCACGCGCCGCAGTGGCCGCGGTGGACAGCGCCTCGGTGATGCGGTCGGTGGTGTCGCGGCCGGGAAGCTCGGCCATCGCCGCCTTCTGGAGCGCCAGCTTGACGGAATCCGGCAAGCCGCGCGCGGGATCCTGCAAGGCGGCGGCAATCGGCCAGCCGGCGGCCTCGGTGACGGCATCGGCCAGCCGGCCGAGGTCCGCGACATCCTCTTCGCTCGGCGATTGCGGCAGGTCGCGCAGCCGGTCGGCCAAGGCCTGTGCCCGCAGACGCAGGGGATTGCGGCTGTAGAGTTCCTCGGCCAGCGGAGCGGCGAGCTGCACCGATTCCGCCCGCAGGGCGACCGCGATGGTCCTGGCATCCAGGTTGGGAAGGTCGGCCCCGGCGGCGATGCGCGTGATGAAGCCGTCGGTCGCCGCGATGGGCGGGCGCGGCACGGCGTCATAGACGCTTTCGGCCAGCGCCAGCAACTCGTCGAACCCGCTGTTGCGGCGGAAGCGGTCGTAGCGCTCCAGCGCACCGCGCCGGCCGCCGATGCGGTCCAGCTGGGCGGCCAGCCGGCGGAAAGCCGGCAGATCCTCGACGCGCCGGGGATTGGTGACCGGAGGCAGGTCGGTCAGGGCCGAACTGGGCAGCAGGGCGTCGCGGATCGGCCGCAGCACCGCCCGGCGCAGGGTGACAGACGCGAGCCGCCGCTTGTCCTCGTCGACTCCGCTGAACAGCGAGGTCGGCAGCAACGGCGTCGCCAGCCGGTCGCGCTCCATCACGGCGGTGGCGGCGATCACGCGGCCGACCATCGGGCCGACCATCGCACCATCCGCCAGGGCGTCGCGTGACAGCAGCGCCCGCCGCAGGTCGGCAACCGGTGCCGCCACCGCAGCGCTTCCGGCCGATACGCCGGCGAAGCCCTGCCAGGCGGCGACCGACAGGACCGCCACGGAGGCGGCCAGCGCGGCCTGCGCGATCCGGCGCTGCCGGCGGCCTTGCAGGAAGGCGGCTTCCGACGGGCGCCCATAGCCGGGCTCGGCGAAGGCGCGGCCGGGCAGCAGGTCGCGGGCGAAGGCCGGGCGGCGTCCCCCCGTCGCGGTGGCACAGGCGCCGGTCAGGGCTATGCCGCGCAGCGGGAAGGGCTCGGAAGCTTCGTCTCCGCCCAGCGCGCCACCCAGTGCGCCATCGAGGAACAGCGCCAGCGGATGGCGCAGCGTCTCCAGCGATGCCGGGAGAAGCGGCAGGCGCACGCAGGCGGTCCCGGCGGCGGTCACACCGGCGAGCGCGTCGGCCTCCAGCAGGGCGAGGTCGGATTGGATGGCGTCGAAGGCTTCCGCCACACGGGCGGGTTCGAAGGGCGCCAGCCAGTCATGCGGGCTGGTCCATCCCAGCACGCTGTCCAGCATGGCCGCGGGTATCGTCGCGCAGAGGTCGCCGAAGCCGTCGAGGGACTCCGCGCGCACCACCGCCACATGCACCGGGCAGACCATGCCCAGCTCGTCGCGGATCGAGCGCAGCCGTGCGCGCAGGGACTCCGCCCGCCTGGCCAGCGCCCGGCGCGGTGCCTCGCGTTCCGCCGCGGCGCGCAGCTCGTCGGCGCCGACCAACAGCAGGATGCCGTCCAGCGGCCGGCGCATCGGACGTTTGCGGATCGCCGCGACCAGCGACGGCCAAGCGGCGTCCAGTTTCGTGCCGTCGGCGGAATCGGCGCCGGCATGCAGGATCGCCGCCCCTTCGCAGAACCACCAGCAGCCGTTCTCGGTGCTGCCGTCTTCCGGCCAGCGCACATGGGTCGGGTCGGTGGCGAGCAGCGCCGGGCCGCCCACGCCGAAGGCGAGGAACCAGGGAATGTCGCCGCGCCGCAGGGGACCGCGCATCTGCCGGGCCAGGATGTCCAGCCCTTCATTGTAGGTGCGGGCCAGCGGCGGCTTGCCGGCGGCGGCCTTCGACGGCGGCGGCGCCTCCGCCCGGACATGGAGCGCCGAGGACGGCATGGGCTTGCGCGTCGGCGCCTTGGCACGGGCCGTGGCCTTGGCGGGCTTGCGCGGGCGGCGGAGCCGGGCGCGCAGCGTCGGCCAGACCGACCGGGCCGCCCGATAGAGGATGTAGAGCGGCAGGGCCGCCAGCAGGAAGGGCAGATAGGCGAAGACGAAGGACAGGATCCAGCCGATGGCCGAACCGATGCTGGAGATCACAAGTTCAATCGTCAGGATCAGTAGGACCATGACTGCCCCATATCCTCGACCGCGGACCGGGCGCCGCGCAGGTCACGCTGGAGATCGTTGACGGCGGTGGACCACAGCAGATGGGACACCAGCAGGAACAGCGCCGCCACGCCACCGACCGCCACCCACCAGCGCCGCGCCGACGGGCGGAAGCCGCCGACCACCGCACCCATCGGCGGATCGTAGGCGCGCGGGCTGGCGAGGCCGGCCTGCGGCTGCTCGGTTCCGCCCTCCCGGCCGGTGACGATCCGGTGCAGCGGGGAGCGCCGCGCCGCCGCTTGGGCATCGTCGGGGAAGCCGAGGGCCAGGGCCGCCAGATAAACCGCGGCAAGCCCGCGGTCGGCCTTGGCGCCCTGGCGGATCAGGTCGTCGGCCTGGACGAACAGGGTTTGCAGGGTGGCGTTCGCACCGAACAGGCGGCCGGCGACGACGGCGTCCGCCGGCTTCACCTGGGCAAGCGCCCGGTCCGCCAGCATCGCCATCGCGAAGGCCGCCTTCACCACCGTGCCATGGGCGGCGGGACCCTGGGCGGTCGCCGAGGCGCTCATGCCGTGGAGCATTGCCACCAGCCGTTCGGCGACCGACCCGGCAGGGGCCTGGTCCTGCGCGCAGGCGGCCAGCAGGTCGGCGTGGAAGGCGCGGAAAAGGGCCAGGACACCCGGACCGGCGGCGCGTGCCGTGCCGGCGGCGGCGGGTGCTGCCGGAGGTGCGGAGGGCGAGGGGGCGGGCCGGACGGTCACGGTGCGGTGTCCTTCGGCAGCGGAGCCACGGTGAAGCCATCGCGCCCCAGCCGGATGTCGAACGCGGTCATGCCGTCCAGCGACTGGCGGTGAACCCCCGGCGTGCCGTAGCGCGCGAAGACGATGGTTGCGGTGGGGGCGGCGGCAAAGGGGGGAAGGCTGCGGAGGATCACGCTCTGGCCGGGCACCAGTTCCCAGGACGCGATGGCGATCCGCCCGGCAGCCTCGCCGTTCAGGGCCGCCCGCTCGCGGAACCAGCCTGCGGCATCGAGCGAGACGATCCGGCGCGCCAGGGCGCTGTCGGCCACCCGGACCACGTCGACGGCCACCGGACGCCGGCCGTTGGCTTCGGCATCGGCAGCGATGCGGAGCATCGGCGCCGGATCCGTCCCGCCATCCGTGACGCGCGGCATGGACCCGTCGGCGGCGCAGCCGGCGAGCAGCAGGGCGATTGTGAGAGCCGTACGCTTCATGGTCAGCCGCCCGCCCCGCCGGCGCAGACATAGCCGGCCGGCGTGTGGCGGTACCAGTTGCCCGCTGCCCCGGTGCAGGGCGTCAGCACCCGGTCGTTCTGCTGCGGGGCGGCCGGTTCGGCTGTTGGAGCCGGTGTTGTGCCGTCAGCGGTCCTGCCCGTCACGGGGCGGTTGGCGAGGGCGAAGGACTCCTCGTCCTCCTCGACGATCATGACGTAGCGGGTGCGCTTGGACGGGTAGCGGATGCCGACGTCGTACTCGCCGTCGGCCACCCGCTCCAGGATCGCGGCGGACTTTTCGCTGCCGAAAGGCGCACAGGCCGACCCGGCGAGCAGGACCGGCAGCAGCATCGTCGCGACGAGGCAGCGGCGGAGGGGCCGGCGGAGGGGGCGTGTCATCGGGATGCTCCTGCTCATGCCGGAACCGTCGCGTGCGGGATGGCTGCGGTGACGACCGCGGCGGCGGCACCCGCCTCCATCAGGTCGGGCGGGGTCGGGTCGATGCCGGCGTCGGCCAGCGTCCGGTAGACCGAGCGCCAGACCAGTTCCGGCACGGCGAAGCTGGCGTCGTGGTCCTTGACCCAGAAGAACAGGTTGTACTTGCACAGCCACTGGCCGTTGACGGCGCGGAAGCCGTCATAGCGGACGAAGGGCAATCCGCCGCTGTCATTTGGCATCACCCGGTCGGTGGCGCGCAGCGCCGTGGTCAGCAGGCCGCCCATGTGGCCAGGGTCGATGCTGGCATCGGCGAAATATTCCAGCTTCATCGAAACGCGCTCGACCGAGCTGAAATTGACGACGGTGGCTTCCGACACCTTGGCGTTCGGCATCGCGACGATGAAGCCGGCGACGTTGCGCACCCGCACCGTCCGCCATGTCATGTCGACCACGACGCCGCGGACGACATCGGTGATCTGGATGCTGTCGCCGATCTGGAACGGCCGCTCGATGTTGAGGATGATGCCGGAGAAGACGTTGGCGATGTTGGCCTGGATGGCGAGGCCGATGACCATGCCGACGAGGCCGGAGGCCGCCAGCAGGCTGGTGATCGGCTGCTTCAGCACGAAGGCGATGATGCCGCAGCCGGCGAAGCCGAAGACGATCAGGGTGGAGAAGCGGCGGACGATGGCGGGGATGCGGCGCTGGGTGCGGATCTCCAGCGGGGTCCAGACGAAGCGCTCCATCGTGCGGTCGACCAGGATGGCCGGCACGATCCACCACAGCACGGCGATGCCGTTCACCACCATGGCGATGCCGCTCGCCGGCAGCGTCGCCACCGCCTGGTCCAGCGCGATGTTGCCGGCCGACATCAGCAGGAGCGGCCAGGACAGGATGCGCATGAACAGCGTCTGGATCTTCCAGAACTGTCCGCGGTCGCGCCGGTCCATGAAGGCGGCGAAGACCGCCAGCACCGCGCTGAAGATGGCGATGTAGACGAAGAAGTCGCGGTGGATGAAGTCGCGCGCCGCAGGCGCGTCCGGCGTCGCCACCACGCCGAAATCGACGCGGGAGAAGTCCGGCTGCGGCCGGCCGAAGCCGACATAGTTGGGATCGCCCTCGCTGCTGACGCTGGTGACGTCCTGGGAAATCCAGGCGCGCGACAGCCGCCAGCCCGGCGACGGGGCCAGCACCCGCTTGGCGCGCAGCTGGTCGAGCAGGGTGGAGCTTTCGCTCTCCCCTTCCAGCGCCCGGCGGAAGCGGTCGGCAAGGCTGAGGTCGGCGGCCGACGCGGTCTCCGCCGCGGCCATCGCCTTCAGCTTTTCGACGAAGTCGTTGGTGTTCACCAGCGACATGCCGAGCACGTCGGTGACGAACATCACCGTGTTGCGGTTCTGCGTCCGGTGGCGGAAGCTGACGCCGACGGAATGGCTGCCGTAGGGCGGCCGCTGGTCGGAGAAGTTCAGCGAGAAGCGCCCCTCGATCCGGTAGGCAACGTAGGTCGTCACCTCGCCGCGTTCCTCGCGGTAAGGCTTGCCGAGTTCCACCGGCTTGACCGCGTTGGTGAAGACGACGTCGGCCGGGTTGAAGGCGCCGCGGTAGCGGAACCAGATGGTCAGGTTCAGCGTCGCTTCGTTGGCGTCCGGATTGAGGTCGCGGATCTCGTGCAGCTGGACGCCGGTGTAGATGACGTCCGTCTTGTACATGAAGCGGTCGTTGACGTAGAGCGCCCGCCCGCGCTGCACCTCCTCCAGGAAGTTGGAGACGCCGGCCTCGCGGATCGGCTGCAGCTGGGTCAGCGCCGCCACCGGGTTCAGGCCGTTGTAGGTCGCCATCATCACCGGCAGGGTCGCCTGTCCGCGGGCGTCGAAGGTCCAGGTTCCGGCAGTCGACTGGACCGCGGTCTCGGCACGGTCATGGCCGGCGATGGCAAGGCGCAACGCGTCCCCGTCCGGCTTGCCGGTGCCGGCGGGGGCCGCGGCGATGGCGCCGGCGATCAGGTCGACGCCGTCGGCGCCCAGCGCCGCTGCCCAGTCGGGCACGGCGTTGAAGCGCTTGACATATTGGCCGTAGAAGCGTTGCGCCCGCTCGTTCGCGGTGTCGAACAGCACCGGCGAGGCGACCAGCAGGCCATGGCCGTAGGCCTCCGGCGTCAATGCCTTGGGGTTCGCCTGGGTCTGGGCGACGATCTCGGTGCGGAAGGCGGCGGTCGCCATCTCCGAACTGCCGGCGATCAGGTTGCGCACGCCGACGTCGCGCAAGGCGACCACCACGCGGGCGCTGTCCACAGCCGAGCCGATGACGACGATGGCGCCGGTCGGCATCCGCTCCTTCACCGCCTGGGCCAGCGCCGGCAGGGCGCCGGCCCCGCCGCGTCCGGGGGCGTAGGTCCACTGGTTGACCAGCTTGGTGCCGAAGCGCTGGAGGATGGTGTCGAACTGGCCGGCAAGCGCCGCCGCCTGCTCGCTGTCCTCGCGGATGATGGCGACGGTGGGCTCGCCGACGACGTTGCGGACATAGTTGGCAAGGAAGCGGATTTCGTGGGTGCGGTCGAAGCCGATGCTGAACAGCCACGGGCTGGGCGTGCCGTCCGTCGGGCGGACCAGCGGGCGCGGTGCGATCAGCGGGATCTTCTTCTGCGCATAGATGGCGGCGGCGCTGTCGGTGGCGTCCGGCGTGTGGCCGACCACCGCGACGATTGCTGGATCGTTGGCGATGCGCCGGGCGATCTCCAGCGACTTGCCCTTGTCGCCCTCGTCGTCGAAGGGCCTGACCTCCACCGGGCGTCCGCCGATGCCGCCGGCCGCGTTGATGGTGTCGGCCCGCAGCGCCGCACCCTTGCGCAGAGCCAGCCCGAGCGCCGCGTCCGGTCCGCTCAGCGGTCCCACCACGGCGAGCGCCAGCGGCTCCCCGGCGCGCTCGCCGAGGAAGCCGGCGCGCACCACCAGCGACACCAGAACGGTGACCAGCATCGCCGCCGCCAGGATCAGGGCGAAGCGCGCCTTCTTGGTCATGTGCGACCAGCGCAGCGGCTGCCGGGAACGGGGCTGGAGCGAACTCAGCATCGGGTGATCCTCGGGAGAGGGAAACTATCCCCTCTCCCCCCCGGGGAGAGGGTTAGGGTGAGGGGGAGGCATTGCGTGGAGTAATGGGGCGGTGCGGCGGCCTGCATTGCCAGTAAAGCCACGCCGTGCGTCCCCCTCACCCCGACCCTCTCCCCGCTTTCGGCGGACCGAAGGTCCGCCTGTCGCGTCAGCGCAAACTTCGTTTGCGCGTGAGCGGGGGGGAGAGGGAGTGATCCATTCATCGGCCGGACCATTCTCACCGCTCCTGCATCGCATGCTGGAGGCCGTTGAGGACCGGCGAGAAGACGTAGTCGAGGATCGTGCGGCGTCCGGTCAGGATGCTGCAGGTCACCCGCACGCCCGGGAACAGCTCGTAGGTCTTGCCGCCATAGTCGAAGCGCGTCACCGGCAGCTCGACGCGGACCTTGTAGTAGGACTGCTTGTTGGCATCGAGCAGCGTGTCGGGGCTGATCGTCCGCACCCGCCCCTCGATATGGCCGAAGCGCGAGGCGTCGCTGCCGGCCAGCGTCACCACCACCGGCTGGTCGGCGCGGACATAGCCGATGTCCTGCACCGGCAGGCGGGCGTCCACCACCAGATTGCCGTCGCGCGGCACCAGCTCCACCACCGTCTCGCCGGCCTTGACGACGGCGCCCTTGGTGGAGACGGCCAGCGTCTTGACGATGCCGTCCATCGGTGCCCGCATGCTGGAGCGGTCCAGGCTGTCCTGATAGCGGGTCAGGCGCTGCGACAGTTCGTTGTGGTTGCGCCGGGCCTCGTCCAGGGCGTTGCGGCCCTCTTCCTCGTACTTGCGGCCGATCCACACCAGCTTGCTGCGCGCCTCCGCCAGGGCGGCTTCGGCCTGGGCCAGGGTGGCGCGGTCCTCGGCGATGGAGCCGGCGATGCGGGCGTCGTCGCGCAGAAGCTCCAGATGCTTCATGCGGTTGGTGATCTCGCGCTTCAGCAGGCTTTCGCTGATCGACAGCTGTTCGCGGATCAGCCCCTGCGCCGCCTGGGAGCCGGCGATGCGGGCGCGGACGGCGGCCATCTGCTGTTCGCGCTGGACGATGTCCTGGCGCTGGATGTCGATGTCGGAGGCCAGCCGGTCGCGCCGGGCGCGGAACAGGTCGCGGGTCTGCGCCACCAGATCCGGCCGCTCGCGGGTCAGCGTCTCGGGAAAGTCGATGCTGTCGCGCCGCGTGACCTCGGCCTCCAGCCGGGCGATGTCGGCGGAGAGCGAGCCGAGGCGCAGGCGCAGCTCTTCCAGATCGGCGCGGGTCTTGGTCTGGTCCAGTTCGACCAGCACCTGACCTGCCTTCACCGAATCGCCTTCCTGCACCAGGATGTCGCGGACGATGCCGCCTTCGAAATGCTGGACCGACTGGTTGTAGGCCAGCGGCACCACGTCGCCGGGCGCGCTGCTGGAGACGTTCAGTTCGGCGATGGAGGCCCAGCCCAGCGCGGCGAGGAAGGCGGCGATGCTGACGGCGAACAGGCCGTCGCCGAAACGGCTTTCGCTCTCCGGCGCCGTGGCGGTGGCGAAGGGCAGTGCCGGTGCCGCTGCTGCCGCGCCCAGGTTAAGGCTGGGGGAAAGGCCGGGGGGCAGGGTGGGGCTGGCGGCCCGCTTGCGGGTCAGCAGGGGAAGCGGCTTCATGACGCCACCAGTCCGGCCGGGTCACGGCTCATGGCCAAATCCTGCGACTGATCGAGGTCGAGCACCAGGGAGGCGCCCTGGAGGATGCGCGGATCGTGCGAGGCGATGACCACCGTGTGGCCGGCGCGCGCCAGTTCGATCAGCGTGCGGTAGACGACGGCGGTGCCCTCGGCGTCCAGACCGTCGGTCGGCTCGTCCAGCAGGATCAGCCGGCCGCCGACCGCCAGCGCACGGGCGAGCGCCAGCCGGCGCCGGTGGCCGACCGGCAGCTCCTGGCCGAAGTTGCGCAGCGGCGTGTCGAGCCCCTGGGCGCAGTCGGCCACCGCGCGCTCGGCACCGGCGCGGTGCAGGACGGCCTGCAAGTCCGTCTCCGACAGGCGCGGGTTGGCGAGCAGCAAATTTTCCCGGATGGTCCGGTTGAGGAAGACGGGCTCCTGCGGCAGATAGCCGGTCTGCTGGCGCCACCAGAGGGGTGCGAATTTGCGGATGTCGACGCCATCGGCCAGAACGGCCCCTTCCTGCGGATCGGCAAGCCCGGCGATCAGGCGGATCAGCGTCGATTTGCCCGAGCCGTTCCGTCCCTTCAGCACCAGAATGTTGCCGGCGGGCACCGACAGCGACAGGCGGCGCAGCAGCGGGGTGACCGCCCCGGCCGGGGTGTAGGTCAAGTCGCGCAGCTCCAACGTGCCGCCATAGCGGGGCAGGCTGGTGCCGGTCGGCGGCTCCACCGCCGTGCGGGCGAACTGTTCCAGCCGGCTCTGCGCCTGCCGGGCCATCGCCAGCGATTCCCCGATCTGCGCCAGCCGGGTGAAGGGGGCCAGCGCCCGGCCGACCAGCAGGTTGACGCCGATCAGCGACCCGACATCCAGCTCGCCGCGCACCACCAGCACGGCGCCGGTGGCGATCACCGCGACGCCCTGGAGCGCCTGGAGGCTCTGCGCCATCGACTGGGCGCGGCCCTGGCGCATCGACATGCGTTCGCGCAAGGCCCGGAGCGTTTTCGCCGCGCGCTGCCAATCGCCGAGCAGCGGCTTGGCGCCGCCGAACAGGGCCGCCGCGTCGCGGCCGACGATGGCGGAGGTGACGAGACCCTGCGCATCGGCACCGGCCTGGGCCAGATCGCGGCCGACCGCCCGCATGTCGGCCTGGGCCAGCAGGCCGGCGGCGATCGACAGCAGGGTGAACAGCACGCAGATCGCCGCCAGCGGCCAGGAGACCAGCGCCACCACGAGGATGAAGCCCAGCGCGAACGGCAGGTCGAACAGCGTCGCCAGATTGGCGGAGCCGAGAGCCGCGTCGATCTGCTCGGGCGCCCGCATCGCCTCGCGCCGGGCGGCGTCGCCCTCGGCCGAGCCGGCGCCGCTGCGCGCGGTCAGCAGGATGCCGAAGGCGCCGGTCGCCAGACGGTCATGCTCGGCGCGGCCGATGCGGCCGGCGATGCCGAGGCGGACATGGCGGAACAGATGTTCGAAGGCGATGGACAGCACCACCCCGACGGTCAGCGCCGCCAGCGTGGAATCGACGCCGTGCGTCACATACCGGTTCAGCACCAGCATGGTGTAGAAGGACGAGGCGAGGCCGAGCAGGTTCGCCGCGAGCGAGGCCGCGAAGACGCGGGTCGTCAGCCGCAGGTTGGAGCGCAGCCGCAGGAGCAGCAGTCCGATGGCGCCGCCGGTCATTGCTGGTCTCCCTTCCCGCGCTTGCGCTTGGTGTCTCGGTTGGCGGGAGGTGGCGGCTCGGTCTTGCCGGTGCCGTCGAACAGGCCGCGCCCCATCGCCGCCAGCTTCGGCATCGGCTTGGTCTGGATGTCGGAGGCAGTCAGGCGCCCCATGGCGGCGAGCAGGCGGTATCCGGCGAGAACCAGCTCCGTCTCCGCCGCGGCGGCATCGCTGCGCGCGTTGATCAGCGTCGTCTCGCCCGACAGGATGTCGATGAGCGACCGCGAGCCCAATTCGCGTTCCGCCCGCGCCACGTCGAGGAAGCCGGCGGCGAGGCTGGCCTGATCGTTCAGCAGCCGCACCTGCGAGCGGGCGCTTTCCAGCCGGTTCCAGCTGTTGCGGACGGTTTCCAGAACCGTGCGCTCCTGGTCGGCCCAGTTGGCGTCGGCGGCGCGCAGGTCGGCCTCGGCGAGGCGGACGCTGTTGATCGCGGTCAGGCCGGTGTTCAGCGAGAAGGTGACCTGCAGCTTGAACAGCAGCTCGTCCTGCCGTCCCGGCTGGCCGGCGACGTCGCTTTTGATGTTGCGCTCGACATAGCCTTCCACCCGCGGATAGAAGTTGCGGCCGCGCACCGAGGCCACCGCCTCCTGGGCGGCGGCCGTGGTCAGGGCCAGTTCCTGAAGGCGCGGGTTGTGGCGGCGCGCCTCCTCCACCGCCGCATCCATCGACTGCGGCAGCGCGGCCTTGGTCATCGCCAGCACTTCGGCGCCGTCGAGCTGGAAGGGCACATGGCCGAAATAGGCCTGGAAGCGGCTGAGGGCCGTCTGCATCGCCTCTTCAGCCGCGACACGGCGGGCCTGGGCGCCGGCAAGCTGGCTCTTGGCCTGGAGAACGTCGGTGGTGAAGCCGTAGCCCTCCTGAAGACGGACCTCTTCCAGGCCGGTCTGCCGGCGGATGTTGTCTTCCGACTGCCGGGAGAAGACGAGCAGCCGGTGGGCGCGGACAAGGGTGGCGTAGGCGCTCAATCCTTCCACCAGCAGTTCCTGGCGGGTGCGCTCCACAGCGATGTCGGCGCGGACCACGGAGACCTGCGCCCGCCGGATGTCGGCGTTGGTCGCGTCGAAATCCCAGATCAGCTGGGTCGCGCGCACCGACAGCTGCTTGGCGTTCAGGTCGGTGTTGGGAAGCCCTGCCGGCTTGTTGGTGGTCTCCCGCCCGCCATTGGCGGACAGGCTGAGCGTCGGGTACCAGCCGCCATGGCTGATCCGCAGCGCGTTGCGGGCGGACTCCGCCGCAGCCTCCGCCCCCCTCAGCCGGTCATGGGTTTCCGTCGCCTTGCCGATCAGGGAGATCACGTCTTCGCGCGGAGACGCAAGCACAGGTTGCGCACCCCAGGCGATCAGCGGAAGCAAGACCGCAGCAGAAATGAAGGATTTACGCATGGGGGGGTCCTGGGGCTCGCCATCGACCAGAGCTTAGGGGCTTGCGACAATGGCGAACATAGCCGACAACCCTTATCGGGCTTTAAGACAAAACAGTGTTCAAATTCCTAATAAATCCTCTAAATCTGTCAGTTTCATTAGGATGTTGTGATGTGGTGCACGCTTTGTGTATCGGTGTTTTGTGAATGGTGCTGATCGAAGACGTGAGATGCCGCAGTCGAATCCGGCAAATGAGAGAAAACATCTTGCGGTACAACTGTACCTTCCGCAGGCAAGCCCAGGCCTGACGTCAGCAGAGCCGTGAAGTTGGTCCCCGATGGGACCGCCTGCGGCTGGACCTGAACCTGCGCGGCGGAGGCGGCCTTCACGTCGAAGGCGACGCCGGCCACCGCATGGCTGCTGCCGTCGGCCATCGTCATGCTGGTGGTGCCGAGGATGCGGCTGCCGGCCAGGCTGGCGTCGCTCGGGCTCGCGGTGGTGGCGATGGAGCGGATGCCGGCCTCCGCCAGTCCGCGCAACTCGGCCGCCTGGCTCACGCCGTCGCCGTTCACATCCTGCCAGACCTTCAGGGTGGCGAAGGCCTCGTCGGTCGCGTCCAAGCGGCCGTCATGGTTGCGGTCGAGGGAGGCGAGCGCCTCCAGGCTGCTGTTGAAGCCGCTGCCGAACTGTTCGGAGACCAGTTCGTGCGCATCGTCGATCCGCCCGTTGCCGTTGCTGTCCTGCACGAGAAGGGCGTTGCCGGCTCCGATCCAGCCGGTGCTGTCGGCGACGCCGTCGCCGGTCACGTCGAAATGGACGCCGTCGGACAGCGGACGCAGCGCCAGCCCGTGGCCGGTCATGTCCAGTACGATGGGATCGCTGGCGACCGTCGTCAGCTTGATGTTGTCGA
The DNA here is from genome assembly GCF_002573965.1 of Azospirillum palustre. Classification (NCBI taxonomy): domain Bacteria; kingdom Pseudomonadati; phylum Pseudomonadota; class Alphaproteobacteria; order Rhodospirillales; family Azospirillaceae; genus Azospirillum; species Azospirillum palustre. Next base: position 563,046 of record NZ_PDKW01000042.1, read on the forward strand.
CGCGCAGGATCGGGTTGACGCTGTTGTCGCCGGTGTCGGAGGCGCCGAATCCCAGCGACAGGGTGCTGTTGGCCGCAACCACCACGCTGAAGCTGCCGCTGGCGCTCGCCTCCTTGGCCAGCAGCGTCACCACGCCATTGACGCTGACGAAGGCGAAGTCGTGGTACGAGGCGTTGTCGGTGAAGGTGAAGGACCAGTCGAAGGTCAGCGTCGTGTCCTGCGTCACCGTCACGGTCGTGCCGAGCTTCATCGCATGGCCGGCGGACGGCACCGTCCCGGTCGCGCTGGCGATGGAGCCGTGGGCAAGGCCGAGGAAATCCTCCAGCTGGGTCGGCGTCTGGCCGCTCGCCGAGGTGAGCGTCGCCTCATGGCCGTCGCCGGTCGAACCGACACTGGTGCCGCCGGTGTAGGTCCAGCCGGTCAGCCCGTGGTCGAAGGAGCCGTTCGGAATCAGCACGCCGGGGTGCAGCGTCACGCTGTCGGTCGCGGTGGAGAAGGCGCTGCCGGCGCTGGTGTCCATCGTCACCTTGCTGCCGGCGGTCCCGCTGGTCTGGTCCCAGGCATGGATGGTCAGGGCACCGCTGATGGTGCCGGGAACCGAGGCGTTGGGCTGGAAATAGAGCCGGTCGGTCGAGCGCAGCAGCAGGGCGGAATCGCTGTCGTTGACGGTGCCGACGAGGCTCCAGGTCGAACCGCCGTCGGTCGAGAACCACCAGTGCCCATAGGCCTCGTTGGTACCGACAAGGGCAATGCCGGTGACCGCACCGGTGTCGCCGTCGGTGACGTTCGCCGGGCCGCTGCCGTTCAGGCCGACCAGCGTCGACACGGCGATGCCCGCGGTTCCCGCCGTGGGGGCCGCGAGGGCCTCGGCCGCGACGGAAAGGGAGAGATCGGTGTCGGCCAGGACCGGGGAGGCGTTCGGCGGCGCCACCGTCACGGCGACGGACGCGCTGGCGGTCAGCGGCCCGCCGGCTCCGCCGCCGCCCTGGTCGTCGACCAGCACATGGATGCTGTCGGCCCCGGTGTAGGAGGTCGCGGTGTAGAGAAGCCCGTTGGTGGCGCCCAGCAGGCTGTTGATGGTGGCGAGCGTCGCCCGGATGGTGACGGTGTCCGTGCCGTTGCCGGTGATGACGGCGTCCGTCCCGCCATCGGCGAGCGTCAGCGTCCCGTGCCCGGCGGACAGGGTCACCAGCAGCGGGGTCAAGCCGGCATCGATGTCCGACACCGACAGGCCGGTGACCGCGACCGCCACGCCCTTCACCGTCGACAGCGCCGTGGTGCCGGCTGTGACTTCGGGAGCGTCGTTGACCGGCGTGACGCTGCCGGTCAGTGCGATGGTCTCGGCACTGTAGACCGTGCTGCCGCCGACGCCGTGAGTCAGGTCGACATGGCCGCCGGTGGCGGTGGTGCCGGCACCCTGTTCGATCAGCCGGACGGTCAGGGCCGGGGTGGTGCCGTTCCAGTCGGCCGATGGCACGAAACGGAGACGGTCGGCGGCGGCGACCACCAGGGCCGACCCTTCCGACACCGTGCCCACGGCCGCCCAGGCGGTGCCGGTCCAATATTGCCAGACGCCTTCCGTCGCGGTCGCCGCATTGCCGACGATGGCGATTCCGGCAAAGCCGTTGGCCGACGATCCTCCGGTCACGGCGTCGGCCGCGTCGGAGAACAGGCTGCCGAACAGGCTGGTGACGGTGGAACCGGCCGGATCGGCGGTGTCTTCCGCGATGGCCGGCAGGGTTGCCGCGATGCCGGTGGCGACCGGCGCGTCGTTGACGGCATCGACGCTGCCGGTCAGCGTGATTGTGCCGGCGCTGAAACGGCTGGTTCCGCCGCCCGCGGTCACGGTGACGTGCTCGCCGCTGGTGATCGCTCCCAGCGAATTGTCCACCAGCCGCACGGTCAGCGCCGGGGTGGTGCCGTTCCAGTCGGCGGCGGGCAGGAAGCGCAGGGCGGTGCCGGCGGCCAGCAGCAGGCCGTTGCCGGCGCTTGCCGCGCCGATGTCGGCCCAGCTGCTTCCGGTCCAGTACTGCCACAGTCCCTGCGTCGCCGTGGCGGCGTTGCCGACCACCAGCACCCCGGCGAAGGCGTTCGCCGTCGATCCGCCGGCCACGGCGTCGGTGGGGTCGGAGAACAGGCCGCCGAACAGGGTGGAAACGGTCGCCCCGGCGGGATTGGCGGCGTCCTCTGCGATGTGCGCCAGCGTCGCCGTCGTTCCGGTGGCGATCGGGGCGTCGTTGACGGCGGTCACCCGGGTGTCGAGCTGGATGGCCGACACGCTGTAGGGGGTGGTGCCGCCGACGCCGAGGTTCTTGAGATCCACGCGGTCGCCGCTGACGATGGCTCCTGCCGAATCGTCGACCAGACGCACCATCAGGCCGGGGGGCTGCCCGTTCCAGTTTGCGGTGGGAAGGAAGCGCAGCATCGTCTCGGCGGACAGCAGCAGCGCGTTGCCGTCCGACGCAGCACCGACGGCGACCCAGCTGCTTCCGTTCCAGTACTGCCATTCGCCCTGGGCGGAATTGCCGGGGTTGGCGACCACGGCGACACCCGCAAAGCCGTCGCCGGAGGCGCCGAACACCGCATCGCTCGGGTCCGAGAACAGTTTGCCGAACAGGGTCGTGACGGTGGCGCCGGCCGGGTTGCCGCTGTCCTCCGCCATGGCGTCCAGGACGGCCTGCACGCCGGTCGCCACCGGGGCGCCGTTGACGGAGGTGATGTCGATGGACAGCTTTGCCACGTCGGCGGACAGGGGCGTGGTGCCGCCGGTTCCGTCGAGCGTGAACAGCCGGTGCTCCGTGCCGCTGAACCCGCCGGTCCACTCGTTCCCGACGGCCCGCAGTTCGAGGGCGGGCGCCTGGCCGGAGGCGCCGGCCGCGGGCAGGAAGCGCAGCAGGGCATTGCCCGGCAGCACCAGTGCCGCCGTTTCGGCCACCGGACCAACCGCGCTCCAGCTGGTGCCGTCGACGCTGTACTGCCAGATGCCGAGTTGCGACCCTTGGTTCGCCACCACCGCGACGCCGACCACGCTGCTGCCGGTCTCGCCGGGGCGGAACATCGCTTCGATCAGGTGGAAGACGGTGAAGCCGGCGGGGGCGGCGGTTCCCTCGGCCATCGCCAGCGCCTTCGCCAGGGCCGCCGCGTCGAAGGATGCCGACAGGGTCGGCGCCGCGGCGTGGTGCTCGGCCGGGACGGTGGGGATGGCGGGCAATGTAGGCGTAACGGTCGGCGTGGTGGTGCCCGAGCTGTCGGACGTCGTGTTTTCGACGGCACGGACCACCGACTGCACGGCCCGCTGCTGGCTCTGCGCCGCGACGGCGAAGGCATCGCCGGTGCTCAGCGCCTTGGTCACCGAGGGGGCGGAAACGGCCGGCCGTGCGTCCGTCGATGCGGCGGAGTGGGCGGCGGTGTCGCTTGCGGTTGTTCCCTTGTCCGCCGTGCCGGGCAGATCGAAGCTGATGGCCTTGGGGGCGGCATCGCTCATCGCCGCCTGTTTTGCCGCCTGCGGGGAGGCGTCCGGTGCCGCCGGCTTTCCATCGGCGGACGCATCGGGCGCGGCCTTGTCGCCGGTGCTCTCCTTGGCGTCGGCCTTCGCATCGCCCTTGTCGCCCGCCTTATCGTCCGCCTTGGCGTCGCCCTTTCCGTCCTTTTCCTTTCCGCCGTCGTCCTTCGCCTGGGCATCCGCCACCTGTTCGGCGGCCTTGCCATCGGCGCTGTCGCTGTGCTGGGCCCCATCCTTGGCGGCCTGCTTGTTTTCGGCGGCCTCCTTGGGGGCTGCCGCCTTGTCGGGGTTGGCGAGGTCGGCAATCGCCTTGTCCTGCGCCGACACCGGGACTTCGCTGGCCTGGGTGTTCTGCTGGACGGTGTCGGCGGCCTGACGGGCCGCAGCCAGCGCCTGCCCGGCGGGCCGTCCCTCCGCCAGGGCCTGCCCGAGCGCCGCGCTGAAGGCCGCGCCGGAGCCGCCGAGGGCCTGAACGGCCTGCTGGACATTCTGTCCGCTGGCGAGAGCCGTGACGAGCGGATCGGCCTTCACCCCCTTCGCCGTCTCGGCCGACAGGGACGATGCCGCGGCGACGTCCTGGCGTGCCGTGCCCAGGGCGCCGGACGGCTCATGGCCCGTGGACAGGGCGCTGCCCAGGGCCTGCCCGAATCCGCCGGCCGCGGTCGGGTCGATGCCGGCGGCCGAGGCGAAGGACTTGACGGTCTCGCCGACATTGCGGCCTGAGGCGAGCGACGCCACCAGCGCGTCGGCCGGCTTGGGCGGCACGACGGCTGCGTTCTGGCTGGCGGTCATTTCGGTCTGCGCCCTGACCGACGCGGCGAGGGCGGCATCCGGCGATCCCCCCTGCGTCAGGGCATCGTTGAGGACGCTGGCGAAGGCGGCCCCGTTCGTGGCCCCGTTCGCGGCGGTGTGCGCCTCGGCGCTGCCGGAGGCCAGGGCGGCGAGCATGCGGGCGCCGTCGGACTGCCCGACCGTGGTGGAATGGGCCAGGGCCTCGCTGCTGGCACTCGTTTCCTTCGCCGCGGTCACGGCGGCGGTGGAGTCGGCGCCACTGGACAGGGCGCGTTCCAGCGTGTCGGCGAAGTGGCCGTTCTGTCCGGCCCCCACCGCCTTCACCGCCTCCTGAACGCCGGAACCCGAGGCCAGGGCGGCGCTCAGCTGCTCGGCCGGGGAAAGCGGTGCCGCCGCCGGTGTGACCGTAGGGGATGGCGGCGAATTCAGGGCCTGCGACAGGGCAGCAATCGGGTCGGCCGCACCCGCCGGCCGGGCGAGCGGGTCCATCACCCCGTTGAACAGGGCGGCGGACAGGTCGGATGCCGCGCCCTTTGCGGCCAGCGCGTCCGTTCCGTGTCCCTGTCCTTGCGCCAAGGCGGTGGCGACACGCTGCTCGCCGGTCAGCGAGGCCGCTTCCTGCGTTGCCTGGGCCATCCGCGCGGCGGCACCGGCGGCGATCCGGTTCGCCTGGGCAATGGCCGCATCCGGCGTCGCCTGCGCGCCGAGCCCGGCGGTGAAGTCGTGCATCCAGCCATCGACCAGCGTGCCCGCCGATGCCTCCGGCAAGCCCTGTCCGGCCAGCGCCGCCGCCATCTTCCCCTGAACGGCCTTCAACGCGCCGGGATCGCCGCTCAGCATCACCGCCGCGGCTTCCGAAGCGAGCGCGTCGGGAATGGTCAGGAGCGGGGCGGACGGGGCGTCGGCCTTCAGGGTGTCAGGCATCTGGGACCTTTCGCCGACGCTGCATTTGCTTGTGGCAACTGCGATAACACAGCAATTCACTGAAGAAAATCTAAACGCTCCGATAACAGTTTGGATACTGAAGTGGTTTTTCTGCGGAAGCGGCCGGCAACCTGCCGGGCAACGTCGCTCAGGCGGTCATCATCATGCGATAGCGGATCTGGTCGAAGATCACCGCCAGGATCAGCAGCCCGCCGAGGAGCACCATCTGCAGATAGGACCCGATCTGGGCGAGGTTCATGCCGTTCTGTACCAGCACGATGAAGAAGGCGCCCAGCACCACGGTCTCGACCCGGCCGATGCCGCCGCGCAGCGACACGCCGGCGATCACGCAGGCGGCGATGGACTCCAGGGCCAGCGTCCCGCCGAGATTGGCCTCGCCCGATTCCACCCGGGCGGTCAGCAGCAGGCCGGTCAGCGCCGCGATCAGGGCACACAGCACATAGGCCACGACCAGCGTCCGGCCGGTGTGGATGGCCGACAACTTCGCCGCCTTGATGTTGCCGCCGACGGCATAGAGATGGGCGCCGGTGCGGGTGCGCGTCATGACCACCCAGGCGATGGCGACGGCCACGGCGGCGACCAGCACCGGCACCGGAATGCCCAGCCAGCGGCCGAAGCCGAACAGGTCGGCGAACTCGGCCGGCAGCCCGGACACCGGGACGCCGCCGGTCAGGAACAGCGACCCGCCGGCCGCCACCGAGCTGACGCCCAGCGTCATGATGAAGGGCGAGACGCCGAACAGGGCGACGCCGGCCCCGTTCGCCAGACCGACCAGCGCCGCCACCGCGAAACCGGCCAGCGCGCCGAGCGCGATCACCAGGACCGGAGCATCCGGAAAGATCTGGCCGAGGGCCGCCATCGCCAGCGCCGATACGACGGAGGTGAGGGCGACCGTCGCCCCGACCGCCAGATCGAAGCCCCCGGTGATCAGCACCATCATCTGCCCCAGCGACACCAGGACCAGATAGACCGACTGGCGCATCACGTTGACGAGGTTTTCGGCGGTCAGGAAGCGGTCGGATGCAAGCGCGAAGACGATCAGCGCCACAGCCAGGAAGAAGGGCAGCACGCCCAGCCGGATGAACAGCGCCCGCCCGGCCATGCGCAGCCGGACGGTGGCGGGGACGGGAGCGGTGCCGGACGGCGGGGAGGCGGCGGAGGTGGCGCTCATGCGGGCAGTCTCGCTTCTTGGTCGATGTCGGGTACCGGAGGGGCGGAGGCCGATGGAACGGGGTCGAAGAAATGGGCGAGGATGGCCGCCTCGCCGATGGCGTCGCCCTCCAGTTCGGCGGCGATGCGGCCATGGGCGAAGACTGCCAAGCGGTGGGCGAGGTTCATCGCCTCCGGCAGGTCGGAGGAGATCACCACCACCGCCTTGCCGGCCTCCGCCAGCTCGCGGATCAGCCGGTAGATGGCGGCGCGGGCGCCCATGTCGACGCCGACGGTCGGTTCGTCGAAGATGTAGAGGTCGTAGTCGCGGCCGAGCGCGCGGCCGAACAGCGCCTTCTGCTGGTTGCCGCCGGACAGCTGGCCGGCCGCCCGGCCGCGATAGGCGACCGGAAGCTCGACCCGTTCGGCGGTCGCCTCGCACCGCCTGCGGATGCGCTGCCAGGGCAGCAGGCCGAAGCGGCTCGGCGTGCCGGCCAGCTCCCCTTGCGCCAGGTTGTCCCGCGTGCTGAAGGCCAGCTGGAGCCCCTCGGTCTTGCGGTCGGGCGGCACATAGCAGAGGCCGGCGCGCATCAGGTCGCGGGTCGACGCACCCGTAACGTCGCGTCCCCGCACCGTCACCCGGCCGGCCTGGATCGGCAGCAGGCCCATCAATGCCCGGAAGCTGCGCGATTTGCCGGAGCCGACGAGGCCGGCCACGCCCAGCACCTCGCCGGTGCGGACCTCCAGATCGACGCCATGGACACCCCAGGCGTGCAGTCCTTCCGTCCGCAGCAGGACCTCGCCGGGATTGCGGGCGATGGACGGGTAGATTTCGGCGATGGCGCGGCCGGCCATCATCTCCAGCAGGGCCGCCTCGCTGGTGTCGGCCATCGCCACGGTGCCGATCCGACGGCCGTCGCGCAGCACGGTGACACGGTCGGCGATGCGAGCGAACTCCTGCATCCGGTGCGAGATGTAGACGATGCCGACGCCGCGGGCCTTCATGCGGGCGATCACCGCGAACAGATGATCGACCTCGCGGTCGGTCAGCGAGGCCGTCGGCTCGTCGAGGATCAGGATGCCGACCTCGCCGTGCAATGCCTTGGCGATCTCGACCATCTGCTGCTCGGCGCGGCTCAGCGTGGCGACTAGCCTCCTGGGGTCGATGGCGAAATCGAGGTCGGCGAACAGGGCGGCGGCTTTGCGCCGCATCGCCCGGCGGTCGAGAAACGGGCCTTTGCGCGGCTCGTCGCCCAGGAACAGGTTCTCCGCCACCGTCAGGGTCGGGACCAGCGAGAATTCCTGAAAGACGGCGGAGATGCCGGCGGCGCGGGCGTCGGCGACGCCGGTGAAGCGGACATGATGGCCGCGCACCAGAATCTCGCCCTCGCTGGGGGCGGACACGCCGGCCAGCAGCGAGATCAGGGTCGATTTGCCGGCGCCGTTCTCCCCGAACAGCACATGCACCTCACCGGCGCGCAGATCGAAATCGACGCGATCCAGCGCGGTGACGCCGGGATAGCGCTTGGTCAGGGCAACGGTCCTGATCAGGACGGGAGGGGACATGCGCGTGCTCCGGATGGAATGCCGCCCATGCGGACCGTCGGGCCCGTCCGCATGGGGGCTGGGAGGTCACTTCACGCTGAAAACGGGAGCGAAATTGTCCGGCGGCAGGATGGTGTCGCGGGACACCGTGCCGACATTGCCCTTGTCGACGACGAAGATCTTCGGGCCGACATGGCGGACCAGATCGGTCTTCTCCAGCGCGCGCACCGCCTGATCGATGGCGATCCGGCCCTGGATGACCATGGAATCGGCCGGTGCCGCCTGGATGAAGCCGCGCTTGATGCCCTGATAGACGCCGGGTGTCATGTAGAAGGCGATCAGCCCGACCTTGTCGCTCAGGCCGCGTTCGCGCAGCAGCCCCTGCGCTGCCTCGGCGGTCACCGCGGTGCCGGCGACATATTTGATGTCCGGCGTCGCTTGCAGCACGTCCTCCACCAGCCGCAGCTGCGCCTCCTTGCCGGTGTCGCCATAGCGCGGTTCCAGCACCTGCACGGCGGAGCCGGCCACCGCCTCCATGAAGCCCTTGTTGGCTGCCTCGACCCAGCCGGCGCCGGCCGGGCCGGGGAACCAGCCGACCTTCACCGGCGGGCTGCCCGCCGGATGCCTGGCGGCAAGATAGCGGCCGGCCTCGGCCCCCATGGTGTGGAAGGAGACCAACGACTTTGCGGTGAGCGCCGGGGACGAGATGCCGTTGATGACGTCGATGACCGGGATGTTCTTCTTCGCCAACTCCGCGACCAGATTGTTCAGCCCGTCGAAGCTGATGGCGCCGATCACCACGGCGTTGGCGCCGCGGGCGACGCAGTCCTCGATCTGGCTGATCTGCTTGTTCAGCTCGGTGTAGCCGCCGGCCTCCACCACATTGACCTTCACGCCCAGCCGCTTGGCCTCCTCGACCACGCCATAATCGACGCCCAGCCAATAGGCGTCCTTCATGTGCGGGAAGGACACGCAGATGTCCCATTTCTTCGCGGCCTTCGGCAGCGGGCTGTAGGAGATGTCCTTCGGCTGGCCGTCGGCGGAGAAGGCCGGCGTCACCTCCACCGCCGGATAGGGGAACCACTCGGCGGCTGACGCCGGCAGGGCGGCAAGGCTGCTTCCAAGGACTGTGGCGGCGACAAGAGCGCGAGCGAGGGCGTTCATGCGAGGGGGCTCCACGGCATGGGATGGGACGGACGGGGGATGTTTTTAAAAGAGCTATAAAAGAGCTTGGGGGGAGGCGGCGGGCCGCTGCCGCCTCCCGGCCGGTCAGGCGAGGGCGTCGCGCAGCAAACCCAGCCGCCGGGCCTCGTCGGCGCGGGCGGCCAGCGCCTGTTCCATGTCGATTTTGACGAAGCGCACGCCGGTGTGGGGCTGCATCTGGCCGATCAGGTCCATGTCGGCGGAGATCACCGCACCCAGCGTGAAATAGCCGCCGCCCGACACGGCGTCGCGGTGCAGGACGATGGGCTCCGTACCGCCCGGCACCTGGATCGAGCCGTAGGGGTAGCAGGCATCGACGATGTTCGACGGGTTGGAGCCGGCGCCGAAGGGCTGTTCGCGCGGTTCGAAGCTGAAGGGGCGGCCGCCGCGGAACCGGTAGCCCATGCGGTCGGCCTCCGGCGCCACCTTCCAGCTGTCCTCGAAGAAGTTGCGCCCGGCCTCCTCGGTGATGAGACGCCAGTAGAGGCCGGGCAGAACGCGCAGCTCTGCACTCATGCCCACCGTGCGGCGCAGCGCCTCGGGAACCTCTGTGCCGTGGCGGAACGCCCCCGACCTGCCCAGCGGAACCATGTCGCCCGCCGCGAGCGCCCGGCCGTGATAGCCGCCGAGCGCGCCGATGATGTAGGTGGAGCGGCTGCCCAGCGCCGGAGGCGTATCGATGCCGCCGGAGATCGCGATGTAGGCGCGGGCGCCGCCCTTCAGATAGTCGAAGGACAGCACCTGTCCGGCGCGCACCGGGAAGGCGGTCCAGGCCGGATGCGGCTCGCCATCGACGCGGGCGGGCAGGTCGGCGCCGGTGACGGCGACGGTGGCGTCCACCTCGAACTCCAGCTGCGGCCCCATGAAGACCGCCTCCAGCGCGGCGGCTCCTTCCGGGTTGCCGACCAGCAGGTTGGCGGCGCGGAGCGCATAGCGGTCCATGGCGCCCGACATCGGGATGCCGAGATGGAAATAGCCGGGCCGGCCGAGATCCTGGACGGTGGTCAGCAGGCCGGGGTTGAGAACCTTAAACGCCATGGAGGGTCTCCATCAGCCGCTGGTTGGTGCCGTCGATGTCGGCATTGAAGCCGTCGAGGTCGAAGGTGACCTTGCGGATGCGCGGTTCGTAGCGGTTGGCCGCGACGTCGGCGGTGATGGCGTCGTATTCCTCGTGGTCGATCGGCTTCCATTTCACGATGTCGCCGGGGCGGAAGAACACCATGAAGTCGCGCAGGTAGGAAACCTTCTGGGTCGGGTCGTAGATCGGCATCGGCGTGATGCCGAACATCTGGTAGCCGCCGGCGCCGCGCACCGAATAGACGCAGCCGAAGCAGCCGCCATGGCCGATGGTGTGCTTCGGCGTGTCGGTGCGCGGGCGCAGGTATTTCGGCACCTGGATTTGCCGCGACCGCTCGACCAGCTGGTAGAGGAAGGGCAGTCCGGCGACGAATCCCACCATCGACACGAACCAGGGCGAGGCGTGGTGGGCGTGGATGAACTGTTCCACCGTGTCGTAGCCGTTCACCCGTGCCGCATAGTCCAGATCGGTGCTCTGCGGATCCTGGTGCCGTTCGCGGAAGCGCATCAGCGTTTCGGTGGTCCAGGGATCGCGGTAATAGACCGGCACTTCGACGATCCGGGTCTCCAGCCGCTTCTCCGCCCGGTCCGCCGCCTGTTCCAGCGCCCGCAGCCGGCCCATCAGGTCGTCGGGAGCGATGCGGTCGGGATCGAACTTGACCTGAAAGCTGCCGTTGGCCGGGCAGATCTCCGTGACGCCCTCGATATAGGCGGAGCGGAGCGCGTTGGTGATCGACATGCTCTTGAAGAAAGCTTCGAGCGACATCTCCTCGTCCATTTCGACAAAGATGTGCTCGTCGCCACCGTAGGAATAGCGGGTCTGCATCCGGTGCTCCTATTGCGCGGCCTTCTGGGACGTGAAAGCGGGGTTCCCGGCCAGCCAGCCTTCCAGGAACCGGGTGTGCGCCTTGCCCGCCCGGACATCCGGATCGGCGGCCAGCGCCTTGTGCAGCGGGACGGTGGTCTTCAGCCCGGTGACGGTGAAGCCCTCCAGCGCCGCGGCGAGGCGGTCGATGGCCTCGGCCCTGGTGGCGCCGTGCACGATCAGCTTGCCGAGCAGGGAGTCGTAGAAGGGCGGGACCGTGTAGCCCTCATAGATCATCCCATCGAAGCGGATTGCCGGGTCGGTCGGCACGGACAGCCGTTCGACGGTTCCGGGGCAGGGCATGAAGCCTGCGGCCGGATCCTCGGCATTGATGCGAACCTCGATGGCGTGGCCGGTCCGCGTCACCCGGTCCTGGGTGACGGGCAGCGGTTCGCCCCCGGCGATGCGGACCATCGCCGCAACCAGATCGATGCCGGTGATCATCTCGGTCACCGGATGCTCGACCTGGATGCGGGTGTTCATCTCGATGAAGTAGAAGGCGCCCGACGGCTCGTCGTAGAGATATTCCAGCGTGCCGGCGCCGCGGTAGCCGACGCTTTCGGCCAGCGCCACCGCCGACGCGCAGATCCTGGCGCGGGTGGCCTCGTCGAGGCATGCGGCCGGCGCCTCCTCCCACACCTTCTGGCGGCGGCGCTGAAGCGAGCATTCGCGCTCGAAGCAATGGATCGCCCGCTCGCCGTCGCCGAGGATCTGCACCTCGATGTGGCGGGCGTTTTCGATGACCCGCTCCAGATAGAGGCCGCCGTCGCCGAAGGCGGCCTGGGCCTCCGACTGCGCCTGCGGGGCGAGGCGGCGCAGCTCGTCCGGTGTCTCGGCGATGCGGATGCCGCGCCCGCCGCCGCCTGCCGCCGCCTTGATCATCACCGGGTAGCCGATGGTTTCGGCGGCGGCGAGTGCGGCGTCGATGTCGGCGACGCGGCCCTGCGACCCCGGCACCACCGGCACCCCGGCGGCGATGGCGGCCTCGCGGGCGGCGGCCTTGTCGCCCATGCGGCGGATGGTTTCGCCCGCCGGCCCGACGAAGACCATGCCGAAGCTTTCCACCATGTCGGCGAATTCGGCATTCTCGGCCAGGAAGCCGTAGCCGGGATGGACGGCGTCGCAGCCTGCCGTCCGCGCCGCGGCCACCAGCCCCGCCGCATCGAGATAGGAGTGGCGGGCGGCCGGGCGGCCGACGCAGACGGACTTGTCGGCAAGCTTGACCGCCAGCATCTCGCGGTCGGCCTCGGAATAGGCCTGGACCGTCTCGATCCCCAGGCTCTTGGCGGCGCGGATGATCCGCACCGCGATCTCGCCCCGGTTGGCGACGAACAGGCGGCGGATCGTCATCGGGGTCAGCCTTCCAGCTCGACGAGGACGGCGCCGGCCATCACCGGTTCCTCGTCCTCGACCGCGAAGCTCAGGATGGTTCCGCCGACGTCCGCCCGGATCTCGTTGAAGCTCTTCATCACCTCGACGAGACCGATGACGTCGCCCGGTTCCACCCGGTCGCCGATTTCCTTGAAGGGCGGCTGGCCGGGAGCGGGGCGCCGGTAGAAGGAGCCGGGCAGGGGGGAACGGATCTCGGGCATCGAATCAATCCTTCTTCAACGGGCCGCCTGGGGCGAGGGGGAGAAATCAGGAAATGTCGGCGAGCTGTGGTGGGCGAGCTGTCTGGTCGGCAGGAATGGAGATCAGCGGGTTTGGGGGTGCAGGTCGGCGGCGGCGACGATGCGCAGCCCGTCCTTCAGCAGGCCGTCGCGCACCGCGGCTCCGATGGCGAGCGCGCCCGGCGTGTCGGAGTGGAAGCAGATGGAGTCGAAGGCGATGTCGATGTCGTCGCCCTCCACCGTCCGCACCTTGCCGTCGCGGCAGGCGCGGACGCATTTGTCGGCGACCTCCGCCGGATCGAGCGGGCGCATGCGGCGGGCGAAGACGATGGAGCCGCTGCGGTCGTAATCGCGGTCGGCGTAGAATTCGCGGATGACCGGCAGGCCGGCCGCCTCGGCGACGGCGCAGGTCTTCGACACGTCCATGCAGAACAGCAGCGTGTCGGGGCTCGACTTCAGCAGCGCCTCGACCATCAGGCGCGACAGCGTCTCGTCCTTCGCCGCTTCCATGTAAAGGGCGCCGTGCGGCTTGACGTGTTGCAGCCGGGTGCCGTGGCGGCGGGCGAATTCGCGCAGCGCGCCGACCTGATAGAGGATGTCGTTCACCAGCTCCTCGGGCTTGGCCTGGATGACGCGGCGGCCGAAGCCCTGGAGATCGCGGTAACCGGGATGGGCGCCCAGCGCCACGCCGCGCTCGACGCCCAGCCGGACCACGCGGTCCATCAGGTTGGGATCGCCGGCATGGAAGCCGGTGGCGACATTGGCCGAGCTGATGAGGTCCATCAGCGCATCGTCGGAGGCCTCGCCGAGCGTCCACTGGCCGTACCCCTCGCCGAGGTCACAGTTGAGATCGACCATTGTACGAGCCAACGCCTTACTCCCTTGCTTCGCGGAACCGGGGGCGTCGAGCCCCAGGACTGAGTCCGCGGAATGGCTGCCTTGCCATATGAGCGTATGTTGTTTCCGACCCTTTGCAATTTCTAATTTTTGAGATTGCTTTATCTGTTTTTCCGATGTCAAAATCCGCCTGTAAATCAGGCATTTCCGCAGAATTCTGCCAAAATCGAGTCCGCAAAGCCTGTGCAGGATTTAGGCATGTTCTGATTTCTCAATATCCATTCACGCCAAATTCCGGGGTTCGGCATGCTGAATTTCCGTCATGTGAAATATTTCGTCGCCACCGCCAATCTCGGGCAGGTGTCGCGTGCGGCGCGCGAGTTGTCGATTTCCCAGTCGGCGATCACCTCCGCCATCAAGGAACTGGAGGCCGAGATCGGCGGGCGGCTGTTCGTCCGCACCGCGCAGGGCATGGAACTGACCGACACCGGCCGCCGCTTCCTGGCTGCCAGCCATCGCATCATGGCGAGCGTGGAGGAGGCGCTGCACCCCGCCGACACGGCGGAGGAGGTGGCCGGCAGCCTGACCATCGGCGCCAGCTATACGGTGCTGGGATATTTCCTGCCGCAGCATCTGGAGCGGCTGGAACGGCGCTACCCCAACCTGCGCATCCACATCCACGAGCTGACGCGCGAGATGATCGAGGACAATCTGATCACCGGCCGGCTCGACATGGCGGTGGTCCTGACCTCCAACATCAGCAACCCGGAACTGACGACCGAAACGCTGATCGGAAGCCAGCGGCGCCTGTGGGTGCCGGCCGGGCACCGGCTGCTCGACCTCGATTCCGTGGGGTTGCAGGATGTCGCCGAGCACCCCTACATCATGCTGACCGTGGACGAGGCCGCCCATTGGACGACGCGCTATTGGAGCGCCTCGCCCTTCCGTCCCAATGTCCGGCTGCGGACCTCGTCGATCGAGGCAGTGCGCTCCACCGTGGCCAACGGCCAGGGGGTGACGATCCTGTCCGACATGGTCTACCGGCCATGGTCGCTGGAGGGCCGGCGCATCGAAACGATCATCATGCGCGAGCGGGTTCCGGCGATGGATGTCGGCCTCGCCTGGCGACAGGGGGTCGAGCTGACGCCGGCCATGCGCCTGTTCCGCACGCATTTCAGCGACGTCTACCAAACGCCGCAAAGCCGCATGCCGCGGTGACCGGCCGCTCCGGCGGAAGCAGGGTTGCGCCCGCATGGAACTGGTAAAGGGGATCGCCGACGATTAGCTTGTAAAGCAAACCATTGAAGAGCATCCCGGCGGCCGTTTGCCGCCGATGGGCAGGAAGGGACCGGAAGCCATGTCGAAAGCGATGCGCATCCATCAGGGAAGCTTCGGCCGCGTCGCCCTGTTGGACATGGACAGTGCGCTGATCCACCACGCGCATCCCCATTGCCATGTGCTGATCAAGGCATCCGGCGCCGACACCCGCTTTGCCGTCGGGGAACAGCTCTATCCGCTGCGCGACGACACCGCGGTGCTGGTGAACAGCTGGGAGGCCCATTCCTATGCTCATCAGCCGGGCGCCCCGCGCACCGTGATCCTGGCGCTGTATATCGAGCCGCGCTGGCTCGGTGCGATGCAGCGGGAACTCAATGCCAGCGGCAACCCCGGCTTCTTCGCGCAATCCTGCGGCGAGCTGACGCCCTACATCCGCCGGCTGGCCGACCGCATGGCGGCGGAACTGCTCTATGACGACCCGTCGGGCGAGCGGATGGAGGAGGCGCTGTTCGACCTGATGATCGCCATCATCGACCGCTTCTCCGAATGGCGGACGCTCGGCGGGACACGCTACGCCGCGCCGATGGCCGGCGATTTCCGCATCCGTCAGGCCATCCTGTTCATGCGGGGAACCCTGGGCGAGGAGTTCGACGCCGCCCGTGTCGCCGCCGCCGCCGGCCTGTCGCGCGCCCACATGTTCCGGCTGTTCCAGCAGACGATGGCGATCACCCCGGCGCTCTATTTCAACGTGCTGCGGATGGAGGCGGCCATTGACGCCATGGCCGCTGGGCTGGAGAGCGCCACCGAGGTGTCCGGCCGGCTCGGCTTTTCCGCCCCCAGCCATTTCAGCCGCTTCTTCCGCAACCACCAGGGCGTGACGCCCACCGAATACCGCCGGGTCGTCAATCTGGTGGACCGGCCCGGCGGGGGGCGGCCGGAAGCCGGGCATGCATGATAATGAGACGTGCATAAAAATGAGACGCTAGGGTAAATCGCGACACTCCACGGTAAAAGCTTCGTTTGGCAAACGGTCTAGTCTCCTCCGGTAACGGGAGGATGACGATGACGGCCACGCAGACCGCCGCTCACACCATTGACAGCGAAGGCGTTTCGCCGCCGCCGCCGCCGGCCGCGGTGCCGTTCGTCGGCCGCGCGATGCCGCGGGTGGAGGACGCAGCACTCCTGACCGGCGTCGCCCGCTATGCCGACGATTTGCCGGTGAAGCCCGGCACCCTGCACGCCGCGATCCTGCGCTCGCCGCACGCCCACGCCGACCTGCTGGACATCGACTTTGCCGCCGCGCTGGCGGTTCCCGGCGTCGCCGCCGTGGTGACCGGGGCCGACGCCAAGCGCCTTGCCAGCGCCTTCCTGGTCGGCATCCGCGCGCCGATGGAGCATTGGTGCCTCGCCATCGACCGCGTGCGCCATGTCGGCGAACCGGTGGCGGTGGTGCTGGCCGACAGCCGCTATGTCGCGGAGGACGCGCTCGACCGGATCGAGGTGCGCTATCGCCCGCTGCCGCCGGTGACCTCGATTGCCCAGGCATTGGAGAAAGAGTCGGAGCCGCTGCATCCGGCGGTGGGCTCCAACCTCGTCAACAGCCGCAGCTTCCGCTATGGCGACCCCGAGGCCGCTTTCGCCCGTGCCGCCCATGCCGTGTCGGTCGAGGTCGAGTATCCCCGAAACTCCTGCACACCGATGGAGTGCTTCGTCGTCCTGGCCGACTACGATGCGGCCGAGGATGCGTACGAGGTGCTGTCGAACTTCTCCGGTCCCTTCGCCGTCCATCCGGTGATGGCGCGCGCGCTGAACGTGCCGGGATCGCGGTTGCGGCTGAAGACGCCGCCCCATTCCGGCGGCAGCTTCGGCAACAAGCAGGCGGTGTTCCCCCATGTCGTGCTGATGGGGCTGTGCGCCCGCGTCGCCGGCCGGCCGGTGAAATGGGTGGAGGACCGGCTGGAGCATCTGATGGCCGCCACCTCCGCCACCGCGCGCCGCATGCGCATCGAGGCGGCGGTGGAGCCGGACGGCCGGGTGCTGGCGCTGCGGATGGAGCAGACCGAGGATTGCGGCGCCTATCTGCGGGCGCCGGAACCGGCCTCGCTCTACCGCAACCATGGCAACCTGACCGGCGCCTACGACATCCCGAACCTGACGGTGACCAACCGCATCGTCGTCACCAACAAGACGCCGACCGGCCTCAACCGCGGCTTCGGCGGCGGGCAGCTCTATTACGGGCTGGAGCGGCTGATGAACCGGGTGGCGGCGGAGCTTGGGCTGGACCCGCTCGATGTCATCCGCCGCAATCTGGTGGCGGCCGACGCCATGCCCTACCGCACGGCGTCGGGCGGGATGCTCGACAGCGGCGACTACCGCGCGACGCTGGAGCAGGCGGTGCACGAGGGGGCGCTCGACGCGCTGAAGGCCCGGCGCGACGCGCTGCGGGCGGAGGGGCGGCTCTACGGCATCGGCTATGCCGCGGTGGTCGAGCCGTCGATCTCCAACATGGGCTACATCACCACCGTGCTGACCGCCGATGAACGGCGCAAGGCCGGGCCGAAGAACGGCGCGCAGGCGACCGCCAGCGTCGCCGTCGATCCCACCGGCGGCGTGTCGGTGACGGTGGCCTCCGCTCCCCAGGGGCAGGGGCACCGCACCGTGCTGGCCCAGGTGGTGGCCGACGTCTTCGGCCTGCGCTTCGAGGACATCCGCGTCAACACCGACCTCGACACCGGCAAGGACGCCTGGTCGATCGCGTCGGGCAACTATTCCAGTCGCTTTGCCGGGGCGGTGGCGGGCGCGGCCCAGGTGGCGGCAACCCAGCTGCGCGGCCGCATGGCGACGTTGGTCGCCGGACAATTGAACTGCCGGGCGGAGGATGTGCGCTTCGCCGGTGGCAAGGTCTTCTCCGACGCCAACCCAGACAACGGCCTGTCCTTCTCCCGTGTCGCCGCCGCCGGCCACTGGGCGCCGGGAACGCTGCCCGACGGGCAGGAGGCGGCGCTGCGTGAGACCGCCTTCTGGACGCCGGAGCCGCTGAAGGCGCCGACCGATGCCGACCACATCAACAGCTCCGCCTGCTACGGCTTCATCTTCGATTTCTGCGGGGTCGAGATCGACCGGACGACGGGGGCGGTGCGGATCGACCGCTACGTCACCATGCACGACGCCGGCCGGCTGCTGAATCCGCTGCTGGTGGAGGGTCAGATCCTCGGCGGCTTCGCCCATGCCGTCGGCACCGCGCTCTACGAGGAGTACGCCTATGGCGACGATGGCCGGTTCCTGTCCGGCACCTTCGCCGACTATCTGGTGCCGACCGCCTGCGAGGTTCCGGTTCCCGTCATCCTCCATCGCGAAAGCCCGTCGCCGGTGACGCCGCTCGGTGCCAAGGGGGTGGGGGAGGGGAATTGCATGAGCACCCCGGTCTGCCTTGCCAATGCGGTGGCGGACGCGCTGTCCGCCGACGGCCTGAACGAGGTGCCGTCCCTGCCGATCACCCCGGCCAAGCTGGCGGCGTTGATCCATTCGCCGGAGCCGCCGCGCCCGGCCTCCGCCCCCGGTTCCGGGGAAGTTCCGCTGGCTGCCGTGAAGGGTGGGCGCGGCCTGACCGCGGAGGGCAGCCGCGAGGTGCCGGCGACGCCGGAACAGGTCTGGGCCATCCTGCTCGACCCCAGGGAATTGGCGGCACTGCTGCCCGGCTGCGAGGCGCTGGACCTCGTCGGCCCCAACGCCTACCGGGCGGAGGTGGTGGTCGGAATCGGACCGGTGAGGGGACGCTACACCGCCGAGGTGGCGCTGTCCGACCTCGATCCGCCCAGCGCGCTGACCCTGACCGGCAGCGGCACCAGCGCGCTCGGGTCGGGCAGCGGCACCGGGCATGTGACGCTGGAGCGCACCGCCACCGGCACGCGTGTCACCTACCGCTACAGCGCGTCGGTCGGCGGCAAGGTCGCCGCGGTCGGCGGGCGGATGCTCGACAGCGCGTCGCGCCTGCTGATCGGCCAGTTCTTCGAAAAGCTGGTCGCCCGCGCCGGTGGCGCCGAGGTGCCCGCCGACTCTCCCTCGCTTCTGACGCGCCTGCTGCGTCTTCTGGGGTTTGACCGATGAAGCCCGCACCCTTCGACTATCTGCGGCCGGCGACGGTCGCCGAGGCGCTGGCGGCGCTGGCGGCCGGAGGCGACGACGCCCGTGTGATCGCCGGCGGCCAGTCGCTGATGCCGATGCTGAACATGCGGCTGGTCCAGCCGCGCCTGCTGATCGACCTCGGCCGGCTGGAGGAGCTGCGCACGCTGCGGGCCGGGGATGGCTGGCTGACCGTCGGCGCCGCCGTCACCCAGGCCGAGGTGCTGGCCCGCCCGACCCTGGCGCGCGATGTGCCGCTGCTGGCCGCCGCCCTGCCGTGGGTCGGCCATTTCCAGACCCGCAACCGCGGCACGCTCTGCGGGTCGGTCGCCCATGCCGATCCCAGCGCCGAGACGCCGCTCTGTCTGGTCGCCACCGGCGGCGAGGTGGTGCTGCGCAACGTGAAGCGCCGCCGCACAATCGCCGCCGCCGATTTCTTCCTGGGGCCGCTGACCACGGTGAAGGCGGCGGACGAGATCGTCGAAAGCATCCGCTTTCCGCTCGCCCGCCCCGGCAGCGGCCATGCCTTCCGCGAGCAGTCGATGCGGCACGGCGATTTCGCCATCGCCGCCTGCGCCGCCACGGTGGACGGGGAGCGCGCCAGCCTTGCCGTCGGCGGGGTGGCGGACCGGCCGACCATGCGCTCCTGGCCGCTGGTCGAGGGCGGGCTGCCGCCGGATCTCGACGAGGCGCTGAACGGCTTCGCCTGGGACCTCGGCGGCGACGACGACCAGCACGCCACCGCCCGCTACCGCCGCGACCTCGTCCGCCGGATCGGCCGAACCGTCCTTGAAGAGGCCCTGTCATGCCGCCGCTGAAATCCACATCCGCGCTGACGGCGGAGGCGCGCCACGCCGTCTCCATCGTCCTGAACGGCACGCCGCGCACCGGCCATGCCCATCCGCGCCTGCTGCTGAGCGATTTCCTGCGCCACGAGCTGGGCGCCCACGGCACCCGCGTCGGCTGCGAGCACGGCGTCTGCGGCGCCTGCACCGTCCGCATCGACGGCGTGGCGGTCCGCGCCTGCCTGACGCTGGCGGTGCAGGCCGACGGCCGGCGCATCGACACCGTCGAAGGCCTGTCGCAGGCCAACGAGGGGCGGATGACCGCGCTGCAGGAGGCCTTTCGGCGGCATCACGCCCTGCAATGCGGCTTCTGCACCGCCGGCATCCTGATGTCGCTGACCGATTACCTGGACCGCAATCCCAAGCCAACCGAAGAGGAGCTACGCGACATGCTGAGCGGCCATCTTTGCCGCTGCACCGGCTATGCCGGCATCGTCCGCGCCGTGATGGATGTCACCGGCCAGACAGTGAGGGAGGTCGCCCATGTTTGACCTCGGCCGCAGCATCCTGGCCAGCGCGGAGCGCAGCCCGGACGCGCTCGCCATCGTCGACGGCGACCTGCGGCTGACCTACGCGCAGTGGCTGGAACGCATCCGCCGGCTGGTCGGCGCCTTCGACCGGCTGGCCCTGCGCCCCGGCGACCGCATCGCCACCGCGTTGCAGAACAATTGGGAGATGGCGACCATCCATTGGGCCTGCCAGCTGGCCGGCATCGCCGTGGTGCCGCTGAACTGGCGGGTGAAGCCCGACGAGCTGGATTACTGCCTGCCCGACGCCGAGGTGCGCGTCCTGTTCTATCAGGACGTGTCGGCCGACGCCGTCCGGACCTCCGCCGCGGCGCGGGCGCTGCCCCGCATCGCGGTCGGCAATCCGGTCGATCCCGGAGACCGCCGCTTCGCCGACCTGCTGGACGGCGATCCGGCTGCGGCACAGCCGCGCGCCACGGCGGAACATGTCTCGCTGTTCCTCTACACCTCCGGCACCACCGGCAGGCCCAAGGGCGTGCCGCGCCGCCACCGGACGGAGCGTGCCGCCGCCGTCGCCCATGTCGCCCAGAACTGCTACCGCCGGGGCGAACGGACGCTGGGCGTCATGCCGCTCTACCACACGATGGGGGTGCGCTCGCTGCTGGCGATGGCGCTGGTGGACGGCTGCTTCGTCTGCCTGCCCCGTTTCGACACGGCCCGGGCGCTCGACCTGATTGCGGCGGAGCGGCTGAGCTGCCTCTATCTGGTGCCGACGCTCTATCACGACCTGCTGGCCGACCCGAAATTCGCGCACACCGACGTGTCGTCGGTGCGCAAGCTGGGCTTCGCCGGGGCGTCGATGACGGATGGCCTGCTGAAGCGGCTGGACGCCGCCTTCCGGCCCGAGCTGTTCGTCAACCATTACGGCTCGTCCGAGATCTACACCTTCACCATCGACCAGAACGCGCCGGCCAAGCCGGGGTCGGCCGGCAAGGCGGCGCTGAACCAGCGCATCCGCATCGTCCGCCTCGGCAGCTTCGATCCCGGCGAGCGTGCCGCCGCCGGGGAGGAAGGCCAGATCGCCGCCGACCTGTCGGGCGACGAGTCCTTCGAAGGCTACTGGAAGCGGCCGGACGCCGACGCCAAGGCGCTGCATGCCGGCTGGTACTTCACCGGCGACATCGGCTTCCTCGACGGCGACGGCGACCTCTTCGTCACCGGCCGGGTCGACGACATGATCATCACCGGCGGCGAGAACGTCTCGCCGGTCGAGATCGAGAGCGTGCTGTCCCTGCATGACGGCGTGCTGGAGGTGGCGGTCGCCGGCCTGCCCGACGAACGCTGGGGCCAGCGGGTCGTTGCCTTCGTCAAGCGCACCCGCGGCGTCGAGGCGAAGGATCTCGACGACCATTGCCGCACCTCCGGCCTCGCCAACTTCAAGCGCCCGCGCGAGTACGTCTTCCTCGACGAAATCCCGAAATCGCCGGTCGGCAAGATCCTGCGCCGCAAGCTGCAGGCCGGCGAGTTCGCCCTTGAGAACGGCCCGGCCGAGCACAGCCCGACCCTGTCCTGAATTCAGTCTTCATCCATGGAGTTTCGACCGTGACCCCCTATCGTTTCGACAGCACCGACCGCCTGCTCGCCGACCTCGACGGCTTCCGCGTGGAGATCGACGAGGCGAAGGAGCGCGCCGACATCGTGCTGCACCGTCCGCCCTTCAACATCGTCAGCATGCTCCAGCGCGACCAGTTCGCCGCCGTGTTCAAGGTGCTGGACCGCGACCCCATGGTGCGGGTGATCGTGCTGCGCGCCGAGGGCGAGAACTTCTCGTCCGGCGGCAACATCGCCGGCTTCATGGAGAAGTCGGCGGAGCATGTGTCGGAACTGGCGGTCAACATCGCCGCCCCGGAACGCTGCCGCAAGCCGGTGATCGCCCAGGTCCGCGGCTATTGCTTCGGCGTCGGCTTCGAGCTGTCGCTGGCCTGCGATTTCCGTATCGCGTCGGAGACCGCGCAGTTCGCCCTGCCGGAGATGCGCATCGGCATGATCCCCGGTTCCGGCGGTTCCGCCCGCCTGCTGCACATGATCGGCATCTGCCGGACCAAGGACATGGTGATGCGGGCCAGGCGCATTTCCGGCCGGCAGGCCGCCGACTGGGGCTTCGTCACCGAGTGCGTCGCCGACGCCGAACTGGAAGCGACGGTCGCCGCCCTGGTGGACGAACTGCGCGGCTTCTCGCCTCTCGCCCAGCGCACCATCAAGGGCGTGCTGAACAGCGGCAACAACGTCTCGGTCAACGGCGCCATCGAGATCGAGGGGCAGGCCTACGGGCGCCTGCGCGGCTCCGAGGACTTCAAGGAAGGCGTCGCCTCCTTCCACGAGAAGCGCAAGCCGGTCTTCACGGGCGTCTGAACGATGCTTCCAAGCATGGGCAAAACAGGGAGGAACCAAAAATCATGACCAAGACCACGCTTCTCGGCACCGCCGCGCTCTTCCTGCTCGGGCTCGGCGGGGTCGCGTCCGCCGCCGATCCGATCCGCATCGGGGTGGTGACCCCGCTGTCGGGCACCTACGCGCCGATCGGCCAGCAGGTCCGCTGGGGCCTGGAACTCGCGACCAAGGAGGTCAACGCCGCCGGCGGCATCCTCGGCCGTCAGGTCGAACTGCTGTTCGAGGACGAGGAGGCCAACCCCGCCGTCGCCACCCAGAAGGCGGAGAAGCTGTTCCAGGTCAACAAGGTCGATTTCCTGACCGGCACCGTCAATTCCGGCTCCACCCTGGCGGTCGGCCAGCTTGCCGAGCGCAACGGCCGGCTGATCGCCACCACCGTCTCCTTCTCCGACGCCATCACCACCGACAAATGCTCGCCCAACGTCTTCCGGGTGAACGCACGGGCAGGGCAGCAATCGGCGGCGCTGGCGGAATGGCTGGCCAAGGACAAGCCGAAGGCCAAGGTCTATTATCTCGGCCCCGACTACGAGATGGGCCGCTCCACCGTCGCGGCCTTCAAGCAGGCGGCGGAGAAGACCGGCGCGCAATCGACCGGCGAGGTCTTCGCCCCGCTCGGCAGCAAGGATTACTCGCAGTATTTCGGCCAGCTCCGCGCCGCGCGGCCCAGCGTGCTCTACACATCGACCGCCGGCAACGACACCGTCCGGCTACTGACGCAGATGAGCGAATACGGGCTGCTGCGCAACCTGACCATCGTCGGCGCGTCGGGCACCGTCACCGCCCAGAACATCGGCGCCATCGGCAAGGCGGCCGACGGCTTCGTCACCGGCGTCGGCTATTCCGCCGAACTCGCCACGCCGGAGAACAAGGCGTTCGTCGCCGCCTTCCGCAAGGCCTACGACACCGCGCCCGACCTCTATGGCGCCGACAGCTACGGCCTGATCGGGTTCTTCAAGGCCGCCGTGGAGAAGGCCGGAAGCACCGACACCGATGCGCTGCGCAAGGCGATGGAAGGGCTGAGCTGGTCGACGCCGCAGGGCACCAAGACCATGCGGGCCGGCGACCATCAGGCGATCCAGGACATGTATGCCGTGCGCATCGCGGCGGACGGCAGCGGCAACCGCTTCGACGTGGTCGGCACCGTGCCGGGCGACGCCGCCATCGGGCCGGACCAGTGCACCCGCTTCTGAGGACCGCTTCCAGGGAGCCGACGCCCATGGCCGATCTCATCGATTATCTGCAATTCGTCCTGGCGCCGCAGGCGCTGAACGGTCTGTCGCTCGGGGTTGCCGTCGTCCTGATGGCGCTGGGCCTGACCATCATCTTCGGGCTGCTGGACGTCATCAACATGGCCCATGGCGAGTTCTACGCCATGGGCGCCTTCCTGGCCCTGACGCTGGCCGGGCTGGGGGTCGGCTTCTGGGCGCTGCTGGTGCTGGTGCCGCTGCTGATGCTGCCCATCGGCTGGCTGGCCGAGCGCTGGCTGATCGCCCGGGTCTTCCACAGCCGCGACCGCCACATCCTGACCCTGCTGCTGACCTTCGGGCTGGGCATGATCATGGAAGACCTGTTGAAGCTGGTCTACGGCCCCAACACCCAGCGGCCCGAGAACCCCATCGAGGGCGGCACCGAAATCCTCGGCATGTTCCTGCCCAACTACCGGCTGTTCCTGATCGGCTTCGGGCTCGCGCTGATCGCCGCGGTCTGGGTCGTGGTCTTCCGCACCGGGCTGGGCGCCATGGTGCGGGCGGCGGCCTTCGACAAGGACATGGCCTCGTCGCTGGGCGTGCCGGTGCGGCGCGTCTATGCCGGCACCTTCGCCTTCGGGGTGGCGCTGGCCGGCCTGTCCGGCGTGCTGCTGGCGCCGATCTATTCGGTGTTCCCGACCATGGGGCGCGATTTCATCCTGATGGCCTTCACCGTGGTGATCGTCGGCGGCATGGGGTCGATCCAGGGGGCGGTGATCGCCGGCCTGCTGCTGACCCAGGTGCAGGCGCTGTCCAGCCTCTACATCTCGCCGGTCTGGTCCGACCCGCTGGTGTTCGGGATCATGGTGCTGGTGCTGATGGTCCGGCCGCAGGGCCTGTTCGGGAGGTTGGGACATGCCTGAGGCCACCTTGCGCACCCTCTCCGATCCCGGCCGCGCCGGTCCGGCATCCCGGCTTTCCCGTCTGGCCCCGGTCCATTGGCTGGCGCTGGCCTTCCTGGCGGCGGCGCTGGGCTTCGCCGCCGTCGCCTGGGCGACCGGCAACGGCTTCTACCTGCGTCTGGCGACCGAGGCGCTGATCTTCGCCGGTCTGGCGATGAGCGTCGACCTGCTGCTCGGCTACACCGGTCTCCTGTCGCTCGGGCAGGCGCTGTATTTCGGGCTGGGCGCCTATGTCTCGGCGCTCGTCCTGCGCGATGTCGCGCCCAGCTTCTGGCTGTCGATGGCGGCGGCCCTGCTGGCGGGCGGCGTGGCGGGCCTGATCGGCGGCGTCATCGCCAACCGGGTGAAGGGCGTCTATTTCGCGCTGATCACCTTCGGGCTGGCCCAGGTCGCCGCCAAGTCCGTCTACAACACCCGTGCGCTCGGCGCGTCGGACGGGCTGATCGGCATCCCGCAGATCAGCATCGGCTTCGGGCCGTTCAGCCTCGACACCGCCGACCCGCTGTCCTTCTTCCTGCTGGTGCTCGGCCTGACCGTCGCGGCCTATGCCGGGCTGGCCTATCTGATGGATGCGCCGTTCGGCCGGACGCTGGCCGCCATCCGCGCCAACGAGAAGCGCGTGCCGTTCCTGGGCTTCAACGCCTGGCGCTACAAGCTGGCGGTCTATGTGCTGGCCGCCTGCGTCGCGGCGCTGGCAGGCGCGCTCTACCCGATGCTGCGCGGCTTCGTCTCGCCCGAACTGATGTTCTTCGAGACCTCCGGCAACGCGGTGATCACCGTCATCGTCGGCGGCGTCGGCACGCTGGTCGGGCCGGTGGTGGGCAGCCTGCTGCTGACCGCCCTGCGCTCGGTCGTCGGGTCCTGGACCGAGCATCACCTGATCGTCGTGGGGGTCATCTTCATGCTGTCCGTCATCTTCCTGCGCAAGGGGCTGGTCGGCGCCCTGCTGGCGCGGCTGAGCCGCCGCGGCGAAAAGGGGAGGGCGACGCCATGACAGCGGCCTCCCTCAAGACGGTGGCGGGCAGCGCCTGTGCGTTGGGCGTCCGCGACCTGTCGGTGAATTTCGGCGGGCTCCAGGCGGTGGCGGGCGTCGGTTTCGATGCCGCCGCCGGACGGATCACCTCGGTCATCGGTCCCAACGGGGCCGGCAAGAGCACGCTGTTCAACCTGATCAGCGGCGCCATCCGCCCCACCGGCGGCCGGGTCACCCTGGACGGCGCCGACGTCACCGGGCGCTCGCCCGACCGGCTGCTCGCCGCCGGGCTGGCGCGGTCCTTCCAGATCACCAACCTGTTCTTCGAACTGCCGGTCCTGGAAAACCTGCGGATCGCCGCGCAGGTGCTGGAACGGCCCTGGCACGCGCTGCGTCCGGTCGGCCACAGCCGCCGGGCGCTCGCCAAGGCCGAGGCGCTGCTGGACCGCTTCTCCCTGTCGGCCAAGGCGCGCGAGCTTGCCGGCAACCTGTCGCACGGCGAACAGCGGCGGCTGGAGATCGCGGTTGCGCTGGCCGCCGAACCGCGGGTGCTGCTGCTGGACGAGCCGACCCAGGGCATGAGCCATGGCGACACCGCCGACACCGGCGCGCTGATCCGCTCGCTGGCCGGCGAGCTGACCGTGCTGCTGATCGAACACGACATCGGGCTGGTGATGAGCCTGTCCGACCATGTCGTCGTGATGGCCCAGGGCCGCAAGATCGCCGAGGGGACGCCCACGGCGGTGCGCGCCGATCCCGCGGTGCAGGCCGCCTATTTCGGACACGGGTGACAGCCATGCTTTCCATCGAGAACCTGCACGCGCATTACGGCCTCAGCCATGTCCTGCAGGGTGTGTCCCTCCAGGCCGGTCCGGGCGAGGTGGTCGGGCTGTTCGGCCGCAACGGCGTCGGCAAGACCACCATCCTGAAATCCATCGCCGGCTGGGTGCCGGCCAGTTCCGGCACGATCCGTTTCGGCGGCGTCGACCTGGCCGGGCAGACGCCCGACACCATCGCCCGCCTCGGGCTCGGTCTGGTGCCGGAGGACCGCCGCATCTTCCCCGGCCTCAGCGTCGAGGAAAATCTGCGGCTGGGGCTGCGCCAATGCCCCGGCCGGGCGCGCCGGGAGAACGAGCAGGCAATCGGGCAGGCCTTCGCCCGCTTCCCCCGGCTGGCCGAACGGCGGCGGCAACTCGGCACCACCCTGTCCGGCGGCGAGCAGCAGATGCTGGCGATGGCCCGCGTGATGGTGGGGACCGCCAAGCTGCTGCTGATCGACGAGCCGACGGAAGGGCTGGCGCCGATGATCGTCGACGAGATCTTCGCGATCATCACGGAACTGAAGCAGGCGGGTTTGACCATCCTGCTGGTGGAACAGAACATCCACCGCGCGCTCGACGTCGCCGACCGCTTCTATGCGGTGGAGCGGGGCCGCATCACGCTGCATGGCGAAGCGGCCTCGTCCGCCGACCGTGCCCGGCTGATGGAGATGGTTGCCGTCTGATCGGGCGGCCCCACCTCCACCGGCGGCCCTATTTCCGGGGGAATGCCGTCAGGTCAGGCGGGCGAGCAGGGCATCCAGCATGCGGTCGCAGGCCGCAAGCTGGTCCTCGGCGATGAACTCGTCGGGCTTGTGGGCTTCGCCGATGCTGCCGGGGCCGCACACCACCGTCGGCATCGACAACCGCTGCTGGAACAGCCCGCCCTCCGTGCCGAAGGAGATCTTGCCCGTGCTGTTGCCGCCGGTCAGTGCCTTGACGAAGGCCACCACCTCGGCGGTGCTGTCGGTGTCGAGCGCCGGATAGCTCGACAGCTCGGCGACGGTCAGCCCGGCCGCCGGGAAATCGGGGAGCAGGCGCCGGACGATGGCATCGGCCTCCGCCTGAATGCTGTCCAGCAGCGGCCCCACCGGGTCCTGCGGCAGGTGGCGGATCTCGAAATCGAGGCGGCAGCGGTTCGGCACGATGTTCAGCGCCTCCCCGCCCTGGATGACCCCGGCATGGATGGTTGTCCAGGGCACGTCATAGGCTTCGTCCTGCGCGCCGTCTTCTCTCAGTTGGTTCTGGATGCGGCGCAGCCCGGTCAGCAGGTCGCTCGCCATATGGATGGCGTTCAGGCCCTGCGGCGCCAGGCTGGAATGGCATTCGACACCGTGGCATTCGGCACGGAGGGCGGTCTTGCCCTTGTGGGCGGTCACCACCTGCATGCCGGTCGGCTCGCCGACGATGCAGAAGCGCGGACGGACGGGCAATGCCGCCATCATCTCGATCAGCCGGCGGACGCCGAGGCAGCCGACCTCCTCGTCATAGGACAAGGCCAGATGCAGCGGCTGCGACAGGGGCCGGCCGGTGGCCTGCTGGCCGGCGGCGCGGTCGAACAAAGCGAGGGCGGCGGCGACGAAGCCCTTCATGTCGGCGGTGCCGCGGCCGAACAGCTTGCCGTCCCGGCGGGTCAGCCGGAACGGATCGCTGGTCCATGCTTGCCCCTCGACCGGGACGACGTCGCTGTGACCGGACAGCAGGACGCCGGGGCGGTCCGCCGGCCCCAGCGTCGCGAACAGGTTGGCCTTGCGCCCGTCGTCGCTCGGCACCAGCCAGGTCGCGACGCCGGCGGCTTCCAACCTCTCCTGCACCCAGCGGATCAGATCGAGGTTGCTTTCGCGGCTGACGGTGTTGAAGGCCACCAGCCGTTCCAGAATGTCGATGGTCGCCGTCATCGGGATGTCCCTGTTCCTTTTGCGCTTCGTTCGGGGCTTCGCTCAGGCGGCGTGCAGCCGGTCGACGGCACGCCGCCAGCCGGTGCGGATCGCCTCGGCATCGACATGCCGGCCGTCCCTGACCACCAGCCGCCCGGCCGCCACCACATCGCGCACGGGATTGCGCGGGCTGGCAAAGACATAGGAGTCGAGCAGCGTGTCGTCGCTGCGGCCGTAGAGACGCGGATCGTCCGGGTCGAGCACGACCAGATCGGCGCGCTGTCCGGCTTTGAGGCCGCCTGCCGGCTCCGGCTGTCCCAGCGCCTGTGCGCCGCCGGCCACCGCCGCCCGGTAGAGGGCAGCACCGGTCGAGCTGTCCGGATGCGGGGCCAGCAGATTGCGCCGCCTTGCGGCCAGCCGCTGCCCGAATTCCAGCAGGCGCAGTTCCTCCGCGGCATCGATGACGATCTGGCTGTCGGACCCGATGCCGAACCGGCCACCCTGCGCCAGGAAATCGCGCGCCGGGAACAGCCCGTCGCCGAGATCGGCCTCGGTCGTCGGGCAAAGCCCCGCCACCGCCTTCGAGGCCGCGATGCCCGTTACCTCGCCGGCGGTGACATGGGTCGCATGGACAAGGCACCAGGAAGGCCCCAGCCAGCCGCGGTCGAGCAGCCATTCCACCGGCCGCCGTCCCGACCAGGCGAGACAGGCCTCCACCTCCGCGGTCTGCTCGGCGACATGGATGTGGATCGGCGCCGTAGGATCGAGCCCCGCCATGCCGTCCAGCGCCGCCGCCATCGCGTCCGGCGACACCGCGCGCAGGGAATGCAGGGCCAAACCGACGCGCTGTCCGCCGGGCGCGCCGCGGCTGGCCTCGACGATGGCGAGCAGGCGATCCGGATCGTTGAGGAAGCGCCGCTGACCTTCGCCCGCCGGCTGACCGCCGAAACCGCCCTGGGCATAGAGCACCGGCAGATGGGTCAGCCCGATCCCGGTGGAGTCCGCCGCCGCCAGGATGCGCATCGACATCTCGGCGGGATCGGCATAGGGCCGGCCGTCGGCATCGTGGTGGAGATAGTGGAACTCCGCCACCGACGTGTAGCCGCGCTCCAGCATCTCGGCATAGGCCATTGCCGCCACCGCCTGGAGACTGTCGGGATCGATGCGGCGGACGAAGCCGTACATCACCTCCCGCCAGGTCCAGAAGCTGTCCTCGGCCGGGCCGGCCCGTTCGGTCAGCCCGGCCATCGCCCGCTGGAAGGCATGGCTGTGCAGGTTGGGCATGCCGGGGATGACCGGCCCGGCTGCCCGCTCCACCCCGGCGGGCGGCGCGTCCACCCCGGTTTCGATGGCGGCGATCAGCCCCTGCGCGTCGAAGCGCAGCAGCACCCCCGACGCCCAGCCGCCGGCCAGCAGCGCCCGGTCGCAGAAAAGCCGGTCGAGCCGGCGGGCAGCGGTCATCGCTCCATGCTCCCCATCACTCGATTGTTTTCACTTGGCGTCGAAATAGCCGGCCTGGATGGTCTTGCCGATCAGGTTGCAGATGATGCGGCCGGCGGTGATCGCGGTGATACCGTTGAGATCCTTCTTCGGCGTGATCTCCACGATGTCCATGCCGACGACGCGGCCCTTCGCCACCAGCCCGTGGATCAGGGTGCGGATCTGCGGATAGGTGACGCCGCCCGGCGCCGGGCCGTTGACCGCCGGCATGATGGTCGGGTCCATGCCGTCGGCGTCGATGGTCAAGTAGTAGCGGCCGCCGTCGGGAATGCGGTCGAGCACCGCCTTCATCCCGATGTCCTGCAACTCCACGTCCGGCACCAGCACCGCGCCATAGGCAATCGCCGCCTCGACCTCTTCCGGCCGGGCGCTGCCGGCGGAACGCAGACCGATCTGGAAGATCTGGCCGATATGGTCCATCTCGGCGGCGCGGCGGATCGGGCTGGAATAGCCGTTGCGGGCGCCGTTCACGTCGTCGCGCCAGTCGAGATGGGCGTCGATGTGGACCAGCGTGATCGGCCCCTGGTCGTCATAGGCGCGCAGCACCGGGATCGGGATGCCATGGTCGCCGCCGATGACGATGGGCAGCATGCCCTTGGCGAGCATCCGGCGCACCACCGCCTCGGCGTTGGCGTAATGCAGGTCGAGATTGCGGGGATCGGCCTTCACGTCGCCGCAATCCACCACCTTGATGTCCTTGCCGCCCAGCAGCGGGCCGCCGATGTCGAAGTCCCAGCGTTCCAGCTTGCGCAGCGCCCGCTCGGTGTAGCGGCGCACCCAGGTCGGGGCGTTGGTCTGGTCGTTGGTCACCTCGTCGATGGAGTAGGGATCGCCGTAGGGAATGCCGAGAATGCCGATATGGCCGTCGAGCTGGTCGAGGTCGGTGCAGATCGGGAAGTCGAGGAAGCTCTGCAGCTCGCGGCGCGGCGGGTTGGTCAGGCTGGTGCTCATGGTGGCGGTTCTTCTTGTCGGTTGGTTTGACGATTGGCGGCGGGTGCGGAGCCTCAGGCGTCCGGGATCACCGCGATCGCATCGACCTCGACCACCCATTCCGGGCGGGCGAGCGCGCTGATCACCAGGCCGGTCGACACCGGGTGGACGCCCTTCAGCCACTTGCCGATGGTGCGGTAAACCGGTTCGCGGTAGCGCGGGTCGGTGACGTAGACGGTGATCTTGCAGATGTGCTCCAGCTGCGAGCCGGCCTCTTCCAGCAGCATCTTGATGTTGGCCATCGCCTGTTCGGTCTGGCCGGCGGCATCGCCGATGGCGACGCTCTCGCTGGTGTCGAGATTCTGGCCGATCTGGCCGCGGACGAAGACCATGGTGCCGCGGGCGACGACGGTCTGGCACAGGTCGTTGTCGATCGACTGCTCGGGATAGGTCTTCTTGGTGTTGAACTGACGGATGCGGGTGTGGACGGTCATGGCGGAAAGTCCCGGCTCGGTTGAGGGTGGGTGATCGATAAGGCAAGGGGGTGGCGTCCGGCGCCTCCGCGGGGAAACGCCGGCAGATTGGCCGGTCGGACGGTACCCGGTCAGTGCCGGGTGTCGCCGTCGGCCAGTTCGGGAAAGACCGCGGCGCGTTCGGCCAGCGTCGCCAGCGGGATGTGGCAGGCGA
Source organism: Azospirillum palustre (assembly GCF_002573965.1). Classification (NCBI taxonomy): domain Bacteria; kingdom Pseudomonadati; phylum Pseudomonadota; class Alphaproteobacteria; order Rhodospirillales; family Azospirillaceae; genus Azospirillum; species Azospirillum palustre. The sequence goes on from NZ_PDKW01000042.1 coordinate 594,668, forward strand.
TGCGGTGGCCGTCGGCCGTCTCATGGACGGGGGGAGCCTGCTCGGCGCAGACCGTTCCCAGCTTGCGCGGGCAGCGTCCGGCGAAGACACAGCCCCGCCCGCCGGGGGTGGGGGCCGCATCCTCCAGCAGGATGCGCGGCGCCTCCTGCCCGTCCTCCGCCAGCCGCGGCACGGCGGACAGCAGCGCCTCGGTGTAGGGATGGTAGGGCGGGCGCAGCACGCGGCCGATAGGCCCTTCCTCGCAGATGGTGCCGCCATAGACGACCAGCACGCGGTCGGCGATGTGCGACACCACGGCGATGTCGTGGGTGATGAAGAGATAGGACAGCCCCATCTCGTCGCGCAGTTCGGCCAGCAGGTTCAGGATGTTGGCCTGCACCGACACGTCGAGGGCCGACACCGCCTCGTCGCAGACGACGAAATCCGGATCGGTGGCAAGCGCGCGGGCGATGTTGACACGCTGGCGCTCGCCGCCGCTCAGCTCGTGCGGATAGCGGTCGGCGTAGGCGGCCGGCAGCCCGACGCGGGTCAGCAGGCTGGCGACGGTCTTTCGCCGCTCCTCCGCATCCGCCCGGCCGGCCAGCACCAGCGGCCGGTCCATCGCCGCCCCCACCGTCTTGCGCGGGTTCAGCGACGCGGCGGAGTTCTGGAAGACCAGCTGGGCGCGGCGGCGCAGGGTCTGGTCGCCGCGCTTGACCCGCTCCGTCAGGTCGGCGCCGTCGAACGTCACCGTGCCGGCGCTGGGTTCGGTCAGCGCCAGCAGGGCGCGGCCGATGGTGCTTTTGCCGCTGCCGCTTTCACCGACCACCCCGACAACCTCGCCGCGGCCGACGGTGAAGGACACATCCTCCACCGCCACGGTGCCGGCCCGGCGCAGCCAGGGCAGGATGGACCGGTTGGCGCCGTAGATCTTGCGCAGATGGTCGACCTCCACCAGCGGGGCGGAGTGCGGCTGCGCCGCCCTGGGGCGGCGGCCGGCGGCGGCATCCTCGTCCGGCCAGGGCGTGCCGGCCAGCGCATTGGCCTTCCAGCAGCGCACGCCGTCCCCGTTTCCGGCCCCGTCTCCATCCGTCAGCATCGCCTGAGGCTGGCTGCGGCAGGTCTCCTCGGCGAAGGGGCAGCGCGGGGCGAAGACGCAGGCCGCGGGCGGTCCAGCCAGCTTGGCGACGGTGCCGGGGATCGATGGCAGGCGGTGGCGGCGCTCCGCGGTGATGCGCGGCAGGGCGGCGACCAGACCCTTGGCATAGGGATGGGCCGGACGGGACAGCACGCGGCCGGTCGCTCCCGTCTCCACCACCACGCCGCCATAGAGGACGGTGACGGTCTGGCAGATGCGGTTGACGATGCCGAGATTGTGGGAGACGAACAGCGCGCTCAGCCGGTGGCTGTCGCACAGCTTCGCCAGCAGTTCGATGATGCGGGCCTCGACCGTCACGTCCAGCGCCGTGGTCGGCTCGTCGAGGATCAGCAGCTTCGGTTCGCAGCCGAGCGCGGTGGCGATCAGCGCCCGCTGCTGCATGCCGCCGGACAGCTCGTGCGGGTAGGCGGCGGCGACCCGGCGGGGATCGCGGATGCCGACCTCGGCCAGCAGGTCCAGCACCCGTCCGGCGGCCTGCCGGGGGGAGAGGCCCTTGTGCTGGATCAGCGGTTCGGCGATCTGGTGGCCGACGGTCAGCGCCGGATTCAGCGAGGTGAAGGGGTCCTGGAAGACGGCGGCGATGCGGTCGCCGCGCAACGCCTGGCGTTCTGACGGCGACAGGCGGCGCAGATCGACGCCGTCGAACAGGATCTCGCCGGAGTCCACCCGGCCACCCCCGCCCAGCAGGTCGAGGATCGCCATGGCGACGGTGCTCTTGCCCGATCCGGACTCGCCGACCAGCCCCATCACCTCGCCGGGACGGATGGCGAAGCTGACGTCGCTGGCGGCGCGCAGCGTGCCGCGGGCATTGCCGTAGCTGATGGTCAGGCCGCGGACATCCAGCAGCGGCGCCGGTTCGGGCGCGATCGCCGGGCTGACCACCGGCGGAACCGCCGGACGGGCTTGCGGAGCGGTCATCATCTCAGTGCGCTCCCGTGTTGCGGGGGTCGAGCAGGGCACGCAGCCCGTCGCCCAGCAGGTTGATGCCGATCACCGCGGTCGCCAGCGCGAAGCCGGGGCACAGCGCGATCCACGGCGCCTGTTCCACGAAGGGCCGCGCCTCGCTGATCATCAGGCCCCAGTCGGAGGAGGGCGGCTGCGCCCCCATGCCGATGAAGCTGAGCGAAGCGCCGAGCAGGATGGCGAAGACCACGCGCAGGCTCGCTTCCACCACCAGCGGCGGCCAGATGTTCGGCAGGATCTCGTGGAACAGGATGTAGGCGGCGCTCTCCCCGCGCAGGCGGGCGGCGGTGATGAACTCCTCCTGCATCAGCTCCAGCGTGATGGCGCGGGTCAGGCGGACCACCTGCGGTACATAGACGATGCCGATGGCGACGATGGCCTTCCACTGCGCCGGCGGGGTGACGGCCAGAACCAGGATGCCCAGCAGGATCGGCGGGAAGGACATCAGCACGTCCATGGCCCGCATGATCGCCTCGCCGGCGCGCCCGCCCTTGTAGCCGGCGATCAGCCCCAGCGGCACGCCGGCCAGCAGGCTCAGCGCCGTGGCGGCGACGCCCATCACCAGCGAGCTGCCGGTGCCGACCAGGGTGCGGCTGAACACGTCGCGGCCGAACTCGTCGGTGCCGAACCAGAACTCGGCCCCCGGCGGCTGCAGCCGGCTCATGATGTTCATCTCATCATAAGGGTAGGGGGCGATCCAGGAGCCGGCGACGGCGGCGACCACCAGCGGGGCCAGCAGGACGATGCCGACGAGGAGCGAGACGGGCAGGGACGGCAGGTGCCGGCGTGGAACCGATTGGACGGGGGTCACGTCGGTCATCTCAGGAGGCCCTCATGCCGTGGCGGATCTTCGGGTTCACGAAGGCGTAGAGCAGGTCGGCGGTCAGGTTGGCGAGGCAGTAGGCGGCGGACACGATCAGGATCGTCGCCTGGATCAGCGGCAGGTCGTGGCGCTGGATGGCGAACAGCAGCAGCCGGCCCATGCCGGGATAGGAGAAGATCGTCTCGATCACCACGACGCCGCCGAGGATCAGGCCGAAATCGATGGCCAGCACGGTGATGGTCGGCAGCAGCGCGTTCTTCAGCGCGTGGCGCAGGATCACCACCGATTCCGGCATGCCCTTGGCGCGGGCGAACTTGACGTAGTTGGTTTGCAGCACATCGATCATGCTGGAGCGGGTCAGCCGGGCGATGCGGGCCAGCAGCATCAGCACCAGGGTGACGACCGGCAGCACCAGATGCGAGGCCCAGGGCAGGAAGCCGTCGGCGATCGGCGCATAGCCGCCGGTGGGCAGCAGCTTCATATAGCTGCCGAAGACCAGCACCAGCACGATGGCCCAGAAGAAGTCCGGCACCGCGATGCCGAGATAGGAGACCCCGGAAACCAGCTGGTCGGTCAGCTTGCCGCGCCGCACCGCCGCCAGCACGCCGAGCCCGATGCCGACCACCGCGACCACGAACAGCGCTACCACGGCCAGCACCAGCGAGCGGGCCAGCGCCTCCATCAGGATCGGGCCGATGGGCTGTTCCAGCACCAGCGAGCGGCCGAGGTCGCCCCGCAGGATGCCGGCTGCCCAATGCCCGTACTGGACGATCAGCGGCTGGTCGAGGCCGAGCTTGACCGCGATGGCGTCCACCACCTCCTTCGAGGCGAACTGGCCGGCGATCATCGAGGCGACATCGCCCGGCATCGCCTGCGTCACCAGGAAGATCAGGACCGACATCACGGCCAGGACCAGCGCCAGATAGACGAGACGGGTCAGTGTGTAGGCAAACATGGCAGCATCCCCTGCGGGAAGAGGAGGGGACCGGCGTCTGGTGCCGGTCCCCGAACGACCTCAGTCGACCGATACGTCGCGCAGGTCGAGGAACATCATCGGGTGCGAATGGAACCCGTGGACCTTGGCGCTCAGACCGTTGATGTGGTTGATGACGTAGGGGATGACCCCCGGCGAATCCTCCACGGCCAGCGCCTGGACCTGGGTGTAGAGCGCCTTGGCCTCATCCTCGCTCTTGGCCTGGCGCGCGCCGTCCAGCAGCGTGTCCATCTTCGGGTTGGAATAGCTCCACAGCGCGGTGTTCCACGACCCGCGCGAGTGGTACCAGGGGTAGACCGAGGTGTCGATGGTCGGGCGGCTGAAGAAGCCGTCGATGTAGAAGCCGGCCTTGCCCTCGATGTCCTTCAGGAAGACGTCGAAGGGAACGCGCTGGACATTGACGGTGATGCCGGCCGGCTTCAGCAGCTCGCGCACGGCAAGGCCCAGACGTTCGCGGGTGGCGCGGCCGGCCGGCGTGTGCAGCGTGACCTCGAAGCCGTTGGGATAGCCGGCCTCGGCCAGCAGCTTCTTCGCGCCGGCCGGGTCGCCCTTGGCGATCTTCAGATCCTTGTTGTAGTAGGGATGGCTCGGCGGGATCGGCGAGTGGGTCGGGGTGCCGTTGCCGAACAGCGCGATCTGGGTGATGGCCTGCTTGTCGAGCGCCATCGCCACCGCCTTGCGCACGCGCGGATCGTCGAAGGGCTTCACCGTGTTGTTCATGATGACGCCGTCCCAGGTCGAGGTCGGGACGGAATCGATCTTCAGCTTCGGGTCGCCCTTGACCTTGTCGATGGCCTCCAGCGGCAGGTTCCACACCAGATCCAGTTCGCCGGTGGTCAGCGCCGCCACCTGGGCGGCCGATTCCGGCAGGATGCGCACGATCACCTCGTCCAGCTTCGGCAGGCCGGGCTCGAAGTAGTTCGCGTTGCGCTTCAGGACGATGCGGTCGCCGGGGGCGAAGGACACGAACTCGAACGGCCCGGTGCCGACCGGCTTGGAGGCCAGCGTGTCGACGGCGTCGCGCGGGACGATGCGGGCCTGACGCTCGCCGAACAGCTCGGCGAAGCCGGCATAGGGGCTTTTCAGCTGGAACTGGACCGTCAGCGGGTCCAGCGCCTTCATCGAGTCAACGATCTCGAAATTGACGCGGGCGGTGGAGCCGGTCGCCTTGTCCTGGATGCGGGCGATGGTGGCGACGACGTCCTCGGCGTCCAGCTCGCGGCCGTTGTGGAACTTCACGCCCTTGCGCAGACGGAAGGTCCAGGTCTTCAGGTCGTCGCTGCGCTCCCAGCGTTCGGCCAGATCGGGCTTCACCGTCATGTCATGGCCGATGACGGTCAGGCCGTTGAAGATCAGATAGGCGGCAACATACTCCTGGCCACCCTTCATCTTGGCCGGATCCAGCGTGTTCAGGTTGGAGTCCACCGAGACCTTGAGTGTCCCTGCGGCCTGGACCGACATCGCCGTCCCGGACAGGAGGATCGCCGAGAGCACGGCGCGTGCCACCAAACGTCGCATCATCATGAAAGCCCCTCTGTTTGCCGGCCCTTGCCGCGGACCTTGGTTCCTGCTTGACCGAAACGGTCTCACAAGGCCGCGGCCGGAGGAAAGGACGCCGGACGGACGACGAACCGGGCAACGAACGGGCTAAGATTTGTGCAAAGGGCCGGAGCGGGCAAAATTTGTGCAGTGCACTCCCGGAGAAATCCCTGGTTTCCTTATGTTTTTCCCAGGATGGTTGGCCGGGTCAGCATGATGAAAATACGGGCCGCTCCCAGGAGAGTGGCTACGCAGCATGATCGATATTCATCGACATCATGAGCTGGCGCCATGGTGTGCGGGGGCGAGCAGGCGTGACAGGCTGCCTTCGGCCTCAAGCCGGTACAATTTCCGATGGAGGCGCTCCGCCGCCTCGGCCTCGACGGCGCGGGCGGCGCAGTCGCGGAATTTCGCCGCACGCTCCGCCGCCGACAACGGACGGGCCACCGTGCCGCGTGCCGAGGCGCAGAAGCGTGTATGGCGCTCTCCCGCCTGTGTCTCGACGCTCACCTCCGCGCCCTCGGGGGCGGTGCGGGCGCGGGTGGGATCGGCGTTCCAGTCCTGATCGGCCGCCATGGAGACGCATCCGATGGCATGGCGCAGGTCCGGGTCGGTGAGCGTCGCATCGTCCAGATGCTCCAGCCCAAGCGTTCCGTACAGCATCGCGCAGGCGACGGCGAAGGGCAGGCTGAAGCGGGCTTCTCCCGCCGTTGCCGGACACCGATAGGTCAGGTTGGCGGCCACCACCGGCGGGACGCGGCAGTGGACGGTCCGGATGTCCTGCGGTTTCAATCCATGCTCCGCCATCAGGTCGCGCACCGCGTCGATGGCGGCGTGGGCGGACAGGCAGACCGGATAGAGCTTGGTGTCGATGCCGGGATCGAGCAGGCGCCAGCGCCGCCCGAGCCTATCCAGGGCAGCCGGGTCGAAGCGGCCCGCCGCCATCAGCGCTGCGAAGCCGCGCGGGTCCTCCACCACCCCATGGGGCACGGTCAGGCCCCGCGCGGCCAGCCGGGCGGCGCGCACCCCGTTCGCTGCGGCCTGCGCCGCCAGCAGCGGCTTGGCCCCGGTGCCGAAGCAGGCACGCAGGCCGCCGGTTCCGCAGAGCGCGAAGGCGATGGCGTCCGCTGTCGTCCGTCCGTCCAGTCCAAGCGCCTTGGCGCTGGCGGCCGCTGCCCCGACGGTGCCGAACAGTGCGGTTGTCCACCAGCCGCGATGGTACACGCCGTTGCCGACCGCTTCCGCCAACGCATATTGCGCTTCCGCGCCGGCGACCACGGCGGTGAGCAGATCGCGTCCCGTACCTCCAGCCTCCTCGACCATCGCCAGCGCCGTCGGCACCACGACGGCGGAGCCGTGGACGAAGCCGGCATAGCTGTTGTCGTCGAAATCCAGCGCGTGGGCGGCTGCGACATTGGCGAAGGCGGCGCCCTCCGCGCACAGACGACCCCCGGCCAGCAACTGCGATGGCCCGGCGGCATAGCTCGCAAGCGCCTCGTCGGCCGCCAGCCGGGCGGACGCTTCGCCGGTGCCGGCGAGCGCGACCCCGAGCGTGTCGACGATGCAGTCCAGTGCCACCGCGGCGACCGGGCCCGGCACATCGCTTCGTCGCAACCCGGCCACCCAATCGCCGATCCGTCGGGCTGCGGCCGTCGGCGGGTTGGGTTCGTCGAAGGGAGGCGTCATGGCAGGAACCCCGGCGTGATTGCAGGAAGGCGATGAGGCTGCCGTGGAAACCTGTGCTCCAGTCAGTTGGAGAAATTTCTTTCATGGTCGGGATGAGCTGCATTCATGCCCAGAGCCAACATAAGATAGTATGCAGTTTGCAGTTGTCCCGAACCGTCGCAGATCGGAGCGTCATGCATCACCGAGACTTTGACCTGGGATCCCTGGAGGTGTTCGTCGCCGTCGCCGAACTGGGCAGCATGACCCGCGCCGCCGGCCGGCTCGGGCTGACCCAATCGGCCGTCTCCCATGTCGTCCGTCAACTGGAAACCGCCTTTGCCACCCAGCTGCTCGACCGCAGCATCAGGCCGATGGCGCTGACGGCGGCCGGGCAGCGGCTCTGGCATTGGAGCAACCGCATCCTGACCGACGCGCGGCAATTGCCGGCGGCAATCGGCGGCACGGATGGCGCCTTCATGCCGGAACTGCGCATCGGCTGCATCGACACGCTGGCGGCACCGTTCATTCCGCGGCTGCTGCAACGGCTGCGCGACCATGTGCCGTCCTTCAGCATCGCGTCGGGCCTGTGCGGGCAATTGCGCGAGCAGTTCCTCGCCCGCCGGCTGGACGTCCTGTTCACCAATGACAGCTTCGACGACATGGATCAGGTGGACAGCCTGTGTCTGCTCACCGAGCCCTTCGTGCTGCTGCTGCCGCGCAGTTGTCCCGAGGTGGTCGATGAGGCCGCCCTGCGGACGCTATCGCAAACCTTGCCGCTGATCCGCAGCACGACGGACAGCGCGCTCGGCCGGCTGGTGGACCAGCATCTGCGACGGCTGGGCATGGAGGTGCCGCGCAGCTTCGCCTTCGATGCGACCGACACCGTGATGGCCATGGTGGCGGAGGAGATGGGATGGAGCCTGCTTCCGCCGACGGCCCTGGTGAAAAGCCGCCAGCACCTCAACCATATGCGCGTGCTGCCGCTGCCAACCTCCGGCTTCCGCCGTTCCATCCATGTGGTGACCCGGAAGGGAGAGCTGGGGAAGCTGCCGGCCAACATTCACAAGGCTGGGCGCGCCGTGATCCAGCAGGGCTACTTCACCGACGTTTTTGCAATTTCGCCCTGGCTCAAGGCGATCATTCGACGCTGAGCCCTGACCGCGGCCATCCGGTGAGGCGGCGGTGCCGCATGAAAATCGCGATGGGGCGAAAAAAGCGCTTGCGCGGCATCGGCCAAGCGGCCTATACACCGCCTCCCGCGACGCAGCACGGTTCGAAAGAGCAGTGACGCTTCAAAGGAAACAGCGGTCCGATCAAGTAACTGCCGAGCACCTCAAAAAAAAGAGGTTGACAGCGAAAGTAAAGACCGCTAAATAAGCTGAACAAGACGCGGTGATCCAGAGCGGATCGTCGCCGAGATGTTCGGAAGCGGCGCGATCAGCGCTGCGGGTTCATTGACAAGTTAATACCGTGTTGTGAGAAGGGATGCGCAGGCGGCGGTAGTTGGTAGCCGT
>NZ_PDKW01000042.1:603403-641647 GCF_002573965.1 Azospirillum palustre
CGTGAAAAGCCTCCGCGCCAATGGTACTGCGTCTTAAGACGTGGGAGAGTAGGTCGCCGCCAGGTCGCTCAGGCACAAGAGACGCTTCAATCCAAAGCATGCATGCTTGCATCTTCACACTGATCGGAAACGCCCCGCCTCGAATGAGACGGGGCGTTTCGCTGTTCGTCAGCCGCCATGGAAGCCGGTCAGCCTCTCTTCGCCGCGGCCGATGTCCGGCTTGAACCGTGCCCCTTTCGCGGCTTCCACCAGCTGGTCGATGAAGCTCCGGTAGTCGTCGGCGGCCTCGCCCGGGGCTTCGCCGGTCGGTTGGACGGAGCCGGAATAGGGGGCGGCAGCCTCGGCGGCGCTGTCGTGCACGCGGAAGGCTGCGACGAAGACGGTGTCTCCCTCCGGGTTTCCTTCCCCGACATGCCGCGTGCTGCGCGACAGCTCGATCCGCCCGTCGGCATCGGCCGCGGACAGGATGGTCACGCCATGGACGGTCGTCGTGTCGCTGCGCGCGTTCGCCGCCGCATCCTGTTCGAAGGCGTGCCGCTCGTAAGCCCGTTCGAAGCTGGAGCGGTCATCGATGTTGGCCTCGGCCATCGCTGTCTCCCTGTTGCTGCAAACGATAACGCCCCGCCGGCCGGATCGGTCCGGTAGGTCGGCGGGCAAAAAAACTGCGGCCTCCGGCGAACCGATGGCGCGGCACACAGTTGAAACAGGAACGGCGGTGACATCCGAGCAGAGACAAGAGAGGCGACCATGGCTCCGAACGTCAGTGATTTCTTCTGGCAGCGGCTCTCCGAGTGGGGCGTGAAGCGGGTCTTCGGCTATCCCGGCGATGGCATCAACGGGCTGGTCGGTGCGCTCGCCCGTGCCGGCGACCGGTTCGAGTTCATCCAGCCCCGCCACGAGGAGCTGGCCGCCTTCATGGCGACGGCGCATGCCAAATACACCGGTGAGATGGGCGTCTGCCTCGCCACCTCCGGCCCCGGCGCCATCCATCTGCTGAACGGGCTGTACGATGCGAAGCTCGACCATCAGCCGGTGCTCGCCATCGTCGGCCAGCAGGCGCTGACCGCGCTGGGCGGCCAGTACCAGCAGGAGGTCGATCTCGTCTCCCTCTTCAAGGATGTGGCCGGCGAGTATGTGCAGATGGCCTCCACCCCGGCCCAGGTGCGGCACATCGTCGACCGGGCGGTGCGGATCGCCAAGGCCGAGCGCACGGTCACCTGCATCATCATGCCCAACGACCTGCAGGAGATGGACGCGGTCGAGGCCCCGGCCCGCGCCCACGGCACCATTCATTCCGGGGTCGGCTGGTCGGCCCCGGTGGTGCGTCCGGCGGAGCCCGACCTGCGCCACGCCGCCGATGTGCTGAATGCCGGCAGCAAGGTGGCGATCCTGGTCGGTGCCGGCGCGCTGAACGCCACCGACGAGGTGATCGAGATCGCCGACATCCTGGGGGCCGGCGTCGCCAAGGCGCTGCTCGGCAAGGCGGCGCTGCCGGACGATTTGCCCTTCGTCACCGGCTCCATCGGCCTGCTCGGCACCCGGCCGAGCTACGAGATGATGGTGAACTGCGACACGCTGCTGATGATCGGCTCCGGCTTCCCCTATTCGGAGTTCCTGCCGAAGGAGGGGCAGGCGCGCGGCGTGCAGATCGACATCGACCCGAAGATGCTGAGCATCCGCTATCCGATGGAGGTCAATCTGGTCGGCGACAGCGCCGGCACCCTGCGCGACCTGATCCCGCTGCTCCAGCGCAAGCAGGACCGCTCCTGGCGCGAGCGGATCGAGGCGGGCGTCGCCGACTGGTGGAAGGTGCTGGAAGCCCGCGCCATGAACGATGCGACGCCGCTGAACCCGCAGCGCGTCTTCTGGGAGCTGTCGCCGCGGCTGCCCGACGACGTGGTGATCGCCTGCGACACCGGGTCGGGCACCAACTGGTACGCCCGCGACATCAAGATCCGCCGCGGGATGAAGGCGACGCTGTGCGGCGGCCTCGCCACCATGGGGCCGGGCATGCCCTACGCCCTGGCGGCCAAGTTCGCCCATCCCGACCGTCCGGTGCTGGCCATCGTCGGCGACGGCGCCATGCAGATGAACGGCATGAACGCGCTGATCACCCTGTCGAAATACTGCAAGCAGTGGAGCGACCCGCGCTTCGTCGTTCTGGTGCTCAACAACCGTGACCTCAACCAGGTGACCTGGGAAATGCGTGCCCAGAACGGCGATCCGAAGTTCGAGGCCTCGCAGGAGCTTCCCGATTTCCCCTATGCCCGCTATGCCGAACTGCTCGGTTTCAAGGGCCTGTTCGTCGACAAGCCCGAAGACCTCGCCGCCGTCTGGGACGAGGCGATGGCGACCCGCGGGCCGGTGCTGGTCGAGGCCTACACCGATCCGAATGTCCCGCCGCTGCCGCCGCACATCACCCTGAAGAACGCCGCGGCGATGATGGCGACGCTGGCCAAGGGCGATCCGGAGGTCTGGGACATGCTGAAGGACACCGCCAAGGATCTCGTTCAGAGCTACCTGCCGCATGGTGGCGGCAAGAAAGGCTGATCTGCCGGCAGTGAGCCCGAGCTTTTCGAAACGGGGCGTCGCATAATTGTTTCGCGGGTCATTTGAATCATGACGCTCCGTCGAAAAGGGTCGATGTCGATTTTCGCAATTAGGCTAAAGATCAGACAAAAAAGATCTCATGGAGTTGGTTTGTAGATTCGGGCTCAATCCGGTCGTGGGCGCGTCATAGATGCTATGACTGCGCGTCAAAGGAGAAGGGATCTCCATCAATTCCATGAGACCAGCTCGCCAGCTGGGGTAGATCCTTATCGCGCATGGCTTGACCTGCAACCCAAAAAGGGATAGAGAGCGAACCATGCGTGAATGATGGCATTCGTGTGCAGTGCTAAGGTCGCAGCGTTGCGTCCTTCCGGATGCCGGCGATGCCGCTCACGCCATGGGGTTCGGCCACAAGGCTTGGATGGCGGAATGTTGGACACGGTCGAGAAAACGCGGACGATCCTGGTTGTCGAAGACAATGTGCTGATGCGCAAGCTCTTCGTCCGCTGCCTCGAAGAGGGCGGCTTCACCGTCGTCGAGGCGTCGGACGCCACCTCGGTGATGGATCTGATGCGCGACATGGCGCCCGATCTGGTGGTGATGGACATCGTCATGCCCGGCCTGTCCGGGCTTGAGCTTATCCGCCAGATCCGCGCCGACTCGGCCCTGGCCGCCACCCCGGTGCTGGCCGTCACCAACCTCGCCACGCCTGCGGACAAGCGCCGGCTGACCGAAGCGGGCTTCGACGGCCATGTGTCGAAGCCGATCAAGCCCAAGGAATTCCAGGCCTCCGTCGCCGGTTTCCTTTCGGCCTGATCTTTTTTGCCGCCGATTTGAGCCCGGTTCGGGATTTTTCAAATCCGGCCTCCCAAACTCCGCGTATCACGTCAAACACACGCAAAAGCGGAGGGGCCGCAGCGATGGCGCGTTATCTGGTTACCGGCGGTTGCGGATTCATCGGCTCGCACCTGATCGAGCGGCTGCTGGCGGCCGGGCACAAGGTCCGGGTGCTGGACGATCTGTCCACCGGCAAGCGTGAAAACCTGCCGGACGGCGTGCCGGTGACCGTCGGCGATGTGGCCGATGCCGATGCGGTTCGGGTGGCGATGGCCGGCGAGGACGGGGAGGGGGTGGACGGCTGTTTCCATCTGGCCGCCGTCGCCTCGGTCGACCGGTCGCGCGAGGCATGGCTGGAGACCCACCACGCCAACCTGTCCGGCACCATCGCCGTGTTCGACGCCGCCCGCAGCACGAATCCGGCCGGCCCGGTTCCGGTGATCTACGCCTCCTCCGCCGCGGTCTACGGCGACAATCCCGACATGCCGCTGACCGAGGATGCGGCGACCCGCCCGCTGTCCGCCTATGGCGCCGACAAGCTGGGCTGCGAGCTGCATGCGCGGGTGGCGGACGGGGTGCATGGCGTGCCGACCGCCGGCTTCCGCTTCTTCAACGTCTATGGCCCGCGCCAGGATCCGAAATCGCCCTATTCGGGCGTCATCTCCATCTTCGCCGGCCGCATCGCCAGGGGCGAGCCGATCACCGTCAATGGGGACGGCGAGCAGGTGCGGGATTTCATCTTTGTAAAGGATCTGGTGCGATACCTGACTGCGGCGATGGGACATCCGCAGCCGGGCGCACCGGTCTACAATGTCTGTACCGGCCGTCCGACTTCGGTCAACCGGCTGGCGGAGGTGCTGGCCGACCTGTCGGGCCGGCCGCTCGACCGGCGCTACGGTCCGGCGCGGCCGGGCGACATCCGGACATCCATCGGCGATCCCACGCGTCTGGTCGCCGCCTTCGGCATGAGCTGCGACACGCCGCTGGAAGACGGGCTGCGCCAGACGCTGGCGTGGCTGGGCTGACGGGTCCGGGTGAAAACCCGGCTGACTGATCGGGGCAGGGTGGCGTGATCGGTGGTTTGATCGGGCGGCGCGCGGTCGCTGGCGGGCTTTTGTCGGGTGCGGCGCTGCTGGCGCTGCCCAACAGGACTCTGCGGGCTGCAAGCTCCGGCCAAGCTTCCGCTGCTCCCTGGGCGGTCTATTACGCCGATGCCGCACCGCCGGCCGCCTTCCAGCCTTACCGGCTGCTGGTGCTGGACAGCAGGACCCACCCGCCGCTGCAACCGCTGGCCGACCGGGGCAAGACCCTGCTCGGCTATCTCAGCGTCGGCGAGGTCGAGACCCACCGTCCCTGGTTCGGCCGGGTGAAGGGGTGGGGCATCCTGGACCAGGAAAACCCCAACTGGCCCGGCAGCTTCTATGTCGATGTGCGCGACCGCCGCTGGGTCAAGCTGGTGGTCGAGGAACTGGTCCCCGCCATCCTGCGCGAGGGCTTCCATGGAATCTTCCTCGACACGCTCGACAACCCGCCGCATCTGGAACGCACCGACCCGAAGCGCTGGAGCGGCATGACCGACGCGGCGGCGGCGCTGGTGCGGGCCATCCGCCGCAACTGGACCGACATCGGCCTGATGCAGAACCGCGGCTATGAGATCCTGCCGCAGACCGCCCCGCTGCTGAGCCATGCGCTGGGCGAGAGCGTTTATGCCGGCTGGGATTTCGCCGCCAAGCGCCCGCACCGCCAGAGCGCCGAGGATTACCGGTTCCAGGTCGACGCGTTGAAGGCGGCCGGCGCGCTGAACCCGCAGCTCGGTCTCCACACGCTGGATTACTGGACCCCGTCCGACGCGGCGGGGGTGCGGGCGATCTACGACCTGCAACGGGCCAACGGCTTTTCGCCCTATGTCGCGACGGTCGAACTCGACCGCCTGATCCCGGAGCCGCCGCGGTGAGGGGCCGGTTCCAAGCTGGCATCCGGGCGGCAGCCCTCGCCATGCTCCTGCCCGGCGCGGCGTTTCCCGCGATTGCCGCCGGCCCGACTGCCGCTGCCGCCCCGGCTCAGCAGACCGTGCCGCGCACCATCCTTGCGCTGGTCGACCTGCGCGAGGAAAGCACGATCCGCCTCAGCCGCATCCACACGATGGCGGAACTGCCGCTGAACCATCTTGGCCTGTCGGTCGTCTACTGGAACGTCGCCGACGGGCTGCCCGACCTGTCGCGCTATCCCGACCTGCGCGGTGTCGTCACCTGGTTCGCGGGAGAGCCCTTCCCCGATGTCGGCGCCTATGTCGGCTGGGCGGCCCGCGCCATGGATCGCGGCGTCCGCTTCGCCGTGCTGGGCCAGCCGGGGGTGCGGCTGGAGCAGGGCGGCAAGCCGGTGCCGCTGGCCGTCTCCAACCGTTTCTTCGCCCGCTTCGGTCTGCGCGACGACGACGGCTATTCCGACCTGACCTACAAATCGAAGCCGGTGCTGGCCGACGGGACGATCGGTTTCGAACGGCCGCTGTCGGGGGTGCTGCCCGGCTATCCCCTGTTCCGCAAGACCGACGAGCGCTTCGCCACCCATCTGGCGATGCGGCGCGGCGACGATCCGGCCAGCGACAGCCATCTGGTGGTCACCGGCCCCTCCGGCGGTCTGGTGAGCGAGGGGTACGCCCGCCATTTCGACGCCGAATACAACCGGCGCCAATGGATCGTCGATCCCTTCGCCTTCTTCCGCGACAGCTTCGCCACCGACGATCTGCCGAAGCCCGACGTGACCACCCTGTCCGGGCGGCGGCTCTATTTCAGCCACATCGACGGCGACGGCTGGCGCAACGTGACGGAGGTGGCGCCCTATGCCGCCCGCCGCGTGCTGTCCGCCGACATGGTGCGCACCGCCGCCATCGAGCCCTTTCCCGACCTGCCGGTCAGCGTCGCCCCCATCGTCGGCGATCTCGACCCGACCTGGAAGGGCACGCCGGAATCGCTGGCGGCGGCCAAGGCGCTGTTCGCCCTGCCGCAGGTCGAGCCGTCCAGCCACACCTGGACCCACCCCTTCCAATGGGCCTTCTTCAAGGATTACAGCCGGCAGGCCGAGGCGCCCTTCCTCGACCGCGACGGCAGCCGCAAGCCCGGAAAAAGCGCCGGAAAGGATGACGACCATGCGGCGGAGGAAGCGGGCGAAGTGTCGGACATCGGCCGCTATGCCGTGCCGCGCGCCTATCTGCAGCAGCCCTTTGACCTCGACCAGGAGATCGGTGGCGCTCTCGACTATTTCACCCGGCTGGCTCCCGCCGGCAAGCGGGCGGTGCTGGTGCAATGGTCGGGCGACACCTCACCCTTCGAGGCGGCGCTGGCGGCGGTGCGCAAGGCCGGCGGGGTCAACATCAACGGCGGCGACGCGCGGTTCGACGCCGATTTCCCGTCCATCACCGGCCTGCCGCCCATCGGCCTGCCGGTTGGGGCGGAACGCCAGATCTACGCCGCCGGCAGCAACGAGAACACCTACACCGACCTGTGGACCAGCCGCTTCTACGGCTACCGCAATCTGGTCAACACCATGCGGCATGCCGGCAGCCCGCTGCGGCTGAAGCCTTTCAACGTCTATTACCACATGTACACCGGCCAGAAGCCGGCCAGCCTGAACGCGCTCGTCTCGGTGCTGACCGCCGCGCAAGGGCAGGAGCTGGCGCCGGTCGCCGCCTCCACCTACGCCCGCATCGCCGAGGGCTATTACACCACCCGCTTCGAGCCGCTGGACGGCCAGGGAGGCGGGCGGCGCTGGCGCGTGCGCGACCGCGGGGCGCTGAACACGCTGCGCTTCGACCATGCCAGCGCCGACGCCGTCGATTTCACCCGCTCCAGCGGCGTGCTGGGCCAGCGCCACAGCCAGGGCAGCCTCTATGTGGCGCTCGACCCGGCGGTGGCGGAGCCGGTGGTGGCGCTGGCGGAGGCGCCCCGCGCCGACCGCGACCCGCCTGCCGCCATGCCCTATCTGGTGCAGGGGCGCTGGGCCTTCTCGGCCTTCGCGCCGGACGATCACGGCTTCCACGTCGCCGCCAGCGGTTACGGTGCGGGCGGCATGGTCTGGCAGATGCCGCGGCCCGGCCGCTGGACCGTTACGGCGGAACGCAACGGCACCCGGCTGTGGTCGGGCAGCGCCAGCGCGGATGCCGACGGCCGGCTGGCGCTGACCGTGCCGGTGCCTGCCATCGCGCCGCTGCTGCTGCGCTTCCGTGCCGCCGACGGCGCGGCGGGGTAGGGCGGCCATGCGCGCGAACCTCCTCGTCGTCCTGCTGATCCTGCTGGCCGGCATCGGCGCCAGCCTGCTGCTGATCCCGCACAGCGCCGAGCTGGCGCTGCAGAAATTCCGCGACCGCGATTACGACAGCGCCCGCGACGCCTACGAGCAGCGCTATGCCGCCGGCGACCGCAGCGGCGCCACGGTGATGCCGTTGACCCGCCTGACTCTGGCCCAGGGCGACGTCGAGCGCGCCATCGAGCTGACCGAGGGGTTCCTTGCCGCCGAGCCGTCCTCCGTCGAGGCCCGCGAGCTGCTCGACCGTCTCTATCAGGATGCGCAGCGGCCGGGCGACCGGCTGGAGAACCTGAAGGCGCTGGCGGAGATGCGCAACAGCGCCGACCTGTTCCGCGAGCTGGCCTATGCCGCCGGCTTCCGCAACCGGATGGCGATGAGGGCCGAGGCGCTGGTCCGCTACTGCACCCTGCGGCCGGAGGATGTCGAGGCCCAGCAGGAGCTGGCGGCGCTGCTGGCCGCGCGCGGCGATCCTGCCGGCGCGGTGGACTGGCTGCTGCGCGCCGACGACCGCGCCACGGGCAACATCCAGCCCGACAGCCGGGAGCTGCTGATGAGCCTGCTGATCGACCTCGACCGCGAGGACGAGGCCTATGAGCGCGCCCGGCGCTGGCTGGGCGAGCAGCCGACCGTCGCCGACATGATCGGTCTGGCGAGCCAGCTTGCCGCGGCATCGCGTCCCGATCTCGGGCTGCGGCTGATTGAACCGCAGGTGACCGGGCCACAGGTGATTGGGCCGCAGGGGAATGGCCGTGCGCATGAACTGGCGCTGGAGCTGACCTACATCGACCTGCTGATCGCCGCCGACCGGCGCGAGCAGGCGCGGGCCCGCCTGTCGGCGCTGTCCGGTCCGGTGGAGGATGCCCAGTTCGGCCGGCTGCTGGCGCTGGAGGTGAATGCCGGCATGCCGCGCGCGGCGCTGGAGGCGACCAGGGGGCGCGACCTGCGTCTGGTGCCCGACTGGGTCCTGGCCGGGCTGGCGGAAACCGCGCTGCGCGACGGCGACCAGGCCTTCCCCGACCGCCTCTACCGCGAGCTGGGCGACGGGTTCCTCGACGATTACCCGATCCTGGCGGCCAACATCGCGCTCGGCCGCGGCGACCCCGCCGCCGCTGCGGGGTGGGCGGAGCGTGCGCTGGCCGGCGACGGGCTGGCGGGCAAGGGACTGACGATGGGCGACCGGCTGGGCGCCATCCGCATCCTCGACCGCACCGGCCACCGCGCCGCCGCGGTCGCCGCCTTCGACCGGCTGCCGCTGTCGGGCACCGTGCCGGAGGACGTGCTGGAGGAGCTGGCCGCCCTGTTCATCGACTTCGACCGCGCCCCAGCCGGTCTCGCCTGGTTCACCGCAAGGCGGCAGGCCACGCCGTCTCCGGCCGCCGCCCAGGGCTGGGCGCGGCTGGCCGCCAAGTCTGGCGATCCCGCCGCGGTCGCCGATTGGCTGGCCGGTCAGCCCAAGCTGCCGCTTGCGCTGTTGCAGGACATCGCCGGCAGCGCTGCCGAACGCGCTTCCGCAAATCCCGCCGCAAATCGCCCCGCCGCCGCCCTGGCGCTGGCCGCCGCCCAGCGCGCCTTCGCGCTCGACCCCTCGCCGCGCAGCCGTCTGGCGCTGGCCGGCGCATTGACCGCCAGCGGCAAGCCGGCCGACGCGCTGCCGCTGCTGGCGCCTCTGCTCGACGGCGGCGGTGCGGAGGTTGAGGCCGCCTACATCGCAGCACTCGACGGTGCCGGCCGGTCGGAGGAGCTGGCCCGCCACCTGACCGCCAAGCTGGCGCGTGGAAACCTCTCGGACGCGGACCAGCAGGCCATCGTCACCATGCTGCTCGACCACAAGGCCTATCGCGCGGCGTTGCCGCTGCTGCGGGCCTGGGCGGAGCGCCAAGGGGGAGAGTGGCTGAGCGTCTATGCCGATGCCGCTGTCAAAGCTGACGCGCTGCCCGATCTCGCCGCCCTTCTGCAAGGCCGCGCCGCCGCCGCGCCGCTGGCCGAGGCGGAGGATTCGCTCTACCGCGACACGCTGACCAGGCTGGGGCGCAAGGCCGACCTGCGCCGCTATCTGCTGGCCCGCGCCACCGACGACCGCCTGCCGGCCGACCGGCGGCGGGAGCCGGTTTCGGCGCTGCTGGCGCTCGGCGACAAGGCGGGGGCCGAGCAGGCTCTGCAACGGCTGGCCGCCGGGCAGGGGCCGCAGAGCGAGGATTTCAGGCAGCTGGCCTATCTCTGGGGACCGCGTCCGCCAGCGTCCGGGCTGGACTGGATCGAGGCGCGGGCCAAGGCCGCCGGCAGCCCGGCCGAGCAGGCCGCATGGTACGAGCGCCTCGCCGACTATGGCGGCGGCCGGCGCGTCATCGCCGGGCTCGGTGGACAAGGGCTTGGCGGGCAAGGCGCCGCCCCGGCCCTGAAAACCCCCTACATCGAGGCGCTGGCGGCGGCCGGCAAGGGCAAGGAGCTGGCGGCGGCCGTGCGCGCCGCCTTGGCCGACGAGGCCGCCCCGGACCGGCTGCGCCGCTATGCCCGCCTCGCCGAGCAGACCGGCCAGCGTGCCGCCGCCTCGCAGGCCTGGACCGCGCTGCTGGCGCGCAAGCCGGACGACGCCGACGCGCTGCGGCAACTGGGCATGCTGGCCTATGACGAGAACCGCCTCGCCGACGCCGAACGCCTGCTGCGCCGCTACGTCGCCGCCGGCCCCGACGATTACGAAGCGCATTACTTCCTGGGCGAGGCGCTGACCGCGTTGAAGCGCCCGACCGTTGCGATCCCCTTCTACCGCACCGCCCTGTCACAGCTCCGCGCCCGCGCCACGCGCGGCGACGCGGCGATCCAGACGGAGGCGAACCTGCTGAACCGGCTGGGCAAGGTGGACGACGCCGTGGCGCTGTTCGAGGGCCTGCGCAAGCGCCGCCCGGCCGACCGCCAGTTGAAGGCCGACTACGCATCGATGCTGATCGAGAACGGACGACTGCCGGAGGCCCGCCGTGTCCTGGCCCTTCCGTGATCGCCTTCGGGCCGTTCCCGAAAAACGCCCTCTCCCGCCCCGGGAGGGTGAGGGGACCCGCGCCGGAGGCGCGGGGAGGGTGAGGGGCATTCCAAGAATCCTGAACCGCATGGCTCCTCGCATCACCCCTCACCCTTCCCATGCTCCGCATGGGCCCCTTCCCTCTCCCGGGGCGGGAGAGGGGGTGAAGTGGTTTGCCGCCCTCCTTACCCTCCTTCTCCTCGCCACCCCCGCCCACGCCCAACCGGTCAGGGTCGAGGCCGTGCGCGGGAACAGCACCGCCCGCTTCGCCTTGCATTGGTCCGGCACCGTCGCCACCGAAACCCAGCGCGATGGCCGCGAACTGGTGCTTCGCTTCAGCCGTCCGCTTGGTGACGTCGCGCTCGAACGTGTGCCGGAGCGGCTGGAATCCTGGGTCGACAACATCCTCTACGGCTACGACAGCGTCGTGCTGGTGCTCGGCCCCGGTGTCGAGGCGGCGGTCGCCACCGACCCCACAGGATTCAGCGTCGCACTGACGCGCTCCCCCGCCGCCGTTCCGACACGTGAAGCGCAGGCCGCCGACCGCGCCGCCCAGCGCCGCCTCGACTATTTCCGCGCGCTGGCGCTGATGGAGGGCGGCGATGTCCGCCCGGCGCGCACCCTGCTGCGCGACCTGCTGGAGCAGGATCCGAAGGACGCCCAGTCCACCGCCCTGCTGGCCCAGGCGGAGGAGCGGCTCGGCCGCTGGCGCGACGCGATCATGGCCTATGACACGGCGCTGGAACTGACGCCCGACGAGCCGTCACTGGTCCGGGGCAAGGCGCTGCTCCTGCACGAGACGGCCGACCGCAGCCGCCTCGACCTCGACTGGCAGAAGGTGCGCAACGCCGACATGCAGCGCATCGCCCGCTTCAGCGGCGTTCAGGAGCTTGGCCGCTCCACCAGCCTGACCTGGGCGCTGGAGCGCCGCGAGGTCGATGTCGAGTCCGCCCGCCGCGGTGACGGCCGGCTGGAGCCGTTCCATGGCGCCCGCTCCCGGCTGGAGGCGGCGCTGCTCCATGACTGGCCGGAGCTGGAGCGCTCCACCCTGTCCCTTTATGCCGCCCCGCGGACGCTCGGCGCCGGCTACGGCCATCTCTGGCGCGGCGACGAGTCCGAGACCCGCGCCGGCTTCGCCTGGAGCGAGCCGAGCTTCGCCTTCCTGGAGGGGATCGTCGATGGCGGCCGGCGCGACCGCCTGTTCGTCCAGCACGAGAACCGGCTGTCCGACCGCTGGTCGCTGTCGCTCGGCGCCGGCTACAACCGCTATGGGCTGTCCGGCGAGGCCGATCTGGCGCGCAGCGCCACGCTGGAGGGATTGCTGCGCTACACGCTGAACGCCGTCGGCCCGCTGGCCAGCGTCGCCTATGTGCTCGATGCCGAATATGTGGCGCACCGGGAAGAGCGGCAGGACGCGAATGGCCAGCCCTATGTCCCGCTGCCGGCGGCGACCCGCGAGGTCCATGCGTTGCAGTTCAATGTCGAGGATTACCTGACCGACTATGTCCGCTATGCGGCGCAGATCGGCTACGCCTACGACCGGCGGGGCCGCAGCGGACCCCAGGGGGCCATCTCGCTGGGATGGGAGCCGGCGGACACTCTGGAACTGGGATTCCGCGCCAGCCACGCCCGCTCCACCGCGCGCGGCACGGCCAGCGCGGTGAACAGCGCCGGTGTCACCCTGGTCTGGCGCTATTGACGGTGTGTCAACTCTTTATGGTTAAAAAAGGTGGACGAGAGATGCGGCAGACGGGTGCGGGGATGATGGGTAAAGGCGCGCGAGGCTATGCGGCGCTGCTGGCGGCCGGACTGCTGCTGGCGGGGTGCAGCTTTGGCAGGATCAACAGCCGCGACTTCGCCCAGCCGGGCGGGGCGCTGCCGGCCGGCTCGACCGTCGCCGTCCTGCCTTTCGAGAATCTGACCAACCACCCCAATGCCGGCCAGATCGCCGCCGACATCGTCTCCACCGAACTCTACGGCGTCGAGGGCCTCCGCACGGTTGAGGTCGGCCGGGTCCGCAGCCGCCTGTCCGCCGGCAAGCCGGCCGCCGATGCCGCCTCCACCGCCACCGCCGACGGGCAGCCCGACGCCGCCCCGCCGGATGCCCAGGCCGCCGGCCGGACGCTGGGCGTCGATGCGGTGCTGGCCGGCAGCGTGTCGGAATACGGCTACCAGCATGGCCTGCGCGAGGAGCCGGTGGTCGGCCTGAACGCCCGGCTGGTGCGGGTGTCGGACGGCGCCGTCCTCTGGACCTCCAGCCAGTCGGAGGCCGGCCGCGGCTATTTCAGCCGCGACAGCGTCAACAACGTCGCCCAGCGCGTGGCGACCCGCATGATCGACAGCCTGCGGCCTGTCGTCGCCGCCCCCCGCTGAGGCCCGGACACGCATGAGCAGCCTGCCGAGCCCGCCCCCCGCCGACAGCGCTTCGCCCCGCCGCTGGCTCGGCCTGCGGCCGGTCGCCCTGCTGGAGCTGCTGCTGTTCTTCGGCGTGGCGCTGGGGCTGGACGGCTGGCTCGGCGGCGGGCTGCGCTTCGAGGGGGTGCAGCCGCATCCCTTCTGGATCCCGGTCCTGCTGCTGGCGATCCAGTACGGCACCAACGAGGGGGTGCTGGCGGCGCTGGCGGCGTCGGCGGCGCTGCGGCTCGGCAACATGCCCGATGCCGGGATCGGGCAGGACCTCTACGACCATCTCTTCACCCTGACGCGCGAGCCGATCCTCTGGCTGGTCGCCGCCGTGCTGTTCGGCGAGCTGCGGATGCGCCAGCTGCGCGAGCGCGAGGATCTCCGCGCCGGCCTTGCCACCGCCCGGCAGGAGGCCGAGGCCATCGCCCGCTCCTACCGCGCGCTGAAATCGGTGAAGGAAAGCCTGGAGACCCGCGTCGCCGGCCAGCTGCGCACCGTCTTCACCCTCTATCAGGCCGCCAAGTCCATCGACCATCTCGATGAGGGCGAGGTGATGCTGGGCATCGCCGACCTCGTCCGCACCGTCATGAAGCCGGAGAAATTCTCGCTGTTCCTGCTGAACAACGACGTCCTGGAATCGGTGACGAACGAGGGCTGGGACGACGACACCGACAGCTACGCCCGCTGGTTCGACAGCGGCACGCCGCTGTTCCAGACCGTGATCGCCCGCCAGCGCCAGCTTTGCGTCAACCGGGCCGACGACGAGCGCGTGCTCGCCGGCGAAGGCGTGATGGCCGGCCCGCTGATCAGCGCCGACACCGGCGAGGTGCTGGGCATGGTGAAGATCGAAAGCCTGGGCTTCACCGACCTCAGCGTCAACACGGTCGAGAATTTCCGCATCCTGTGCGAATGGATCGGCACCGCGATGGCGAAGGCGCGCCAGTACCGCACCGCCAGCGAACAGCGGGTCTTCACCGACGAGGCGCTTTATTCCTCCAGCTACATCGGCCGGCAGGCGGAGTTCCTCGCCCTGCTCGGCCGCCGCATGGGCTTCGAGACCACCGCCATCACCATCCGCCCGACCGGCCTGTCGCGCCTGTCGGTGGCCCAGCGCGCCGACCTTGCCGCCGCCATCGGCGAGGCGGTGCGCGGCAGCCTGCGCGACACCGACCTCGCCTGCGACTTCGGCCATCAGGGCACGTCCTTCGGCGTGGTCCTGGCCGGCACGCCGCTGGAGGGCGCCAGGCAGGTGGAGGCGAAGCTGGAGCGTGCGGTGCGCCAAGCACTGCCCGCCGGCCTCTCCACCATCCCCATCGGCTTCGTCACCCGCCGCATCGATCCGCCGGCCCCCGCGGCCGGGCAAACGGTGGGGGCGGGATGAGCAAGTCAACCCCCGACCTTTCCGATCCAGACCTTTCCGATCCCGCCGTCCTGCTGCCGGGCGAGCGTCCGGCCGCCGGCGCGGCCGAGCTGGCGGCGGTGGCGCTGGCCGCCGGGCTGCTCGATGCCGCGGCGCTGGCGCCCGGCCTGACCGCAAGTCCCTATGCCGTACCGCTGGCCGCGGCGCTGCATCTGCTGCTCTGCGCCCTGGTCGGCCTGTGGGTGCGCGGCCGGGTGCTGCGCGGGCGCGACCTGCGGCTGGCCGGTCTGCTGCTGGTCACCATCGTTCCGCTGGGGCCGCTGGGCGCCGCCTGCACGCTGATGACCGCGGCGCTGCTGGCGCTGTTCAGCCGCTATGCCACCGGCTTTCAGGACTGGTATCTCTCGCTCTTCCCCGACAGCGAGACCGGCCCGGCGCAGGAGCTGTACGAGCTGATCGTGACCGGCCGCGAGAACGCCCATCTGGTAGCCGGCGACTCCTTCACCGACGTGATGTCGGTCGGCTCGCCGCAGCAGAAGCAGGCGGTGATCGCCCTGGTCGCCCGTCATTTCCGCCCGGCCTTCACCCCCGCCCTGAAGGCCGGGCTGGCCGACGCCGACCCGTCGGTCCGCGTCCAGGCCGCCACCGCCACCGCGCGGGTGGAGCATGAGTTCAACGAGCGCTGGCTGGCGCTCGACCATGCCGCCCGCAGCCGTCCCGACGATGCCGCCAGCCTTGCGGGGCTCGCCCGCCATCTCGACGACTATGCCTTCTGCGGCCTGCTCGATTCCAACCGCGAGGCGGAGATCCGCGACAAAGCGCTGGAGGGCTATCGGCGCAGCCTGGATCTGGCCCCCGATGACGATGGCATCCGCCACGACCTGGGCC
This sequence comes from Azospirillum palustre, assembly GCF_002573965.1. Lineage (NCBI taxonomy): Bacteria > Pseudomonadati > Pseudomonadota > Alphaproteobacteria > Rhodospirillales > Azospirillaceae > Azospirillum > Azospirillum palustre. The sequence goes on from NZ_PDKW01000042.1 coordinate 618,757, forward strand.
GGTTGCTCCTGCGCTGCGGGCTGGCGGCGGAGGCGGCGGAAAGGCTGGAACCGATGATCGACCGCACGCCCGACCGCCGCATCCTGTTCTGGTATGCGGAGAGCCTGTTCCGGCTCGGCCGCTTCGCCGATCTGCGGGCGCTGCCGGCCCGGCGGCCCGACCAGCTGGGCGACAGGGCGGAACTGCCCGACACGCTGCGCGACGTCTTCGCCCTCTGGCGCGGCGATGTGGGGCGCGACGATGCGCCGGCCGCCGCGGGCAGCGCCGGACGGGAGCTGGCCGCATGAACCGCGCCCCATCCCTGCCGGAAGCTCCCCACGCCCCCAGGGCGGATGTCTGCCTGCTGATGGAGGGATCCTATCCCTATGTCGCGGGCGGCGTGTCGACCTGGACCCATGACCTGATCCGGTCCCATTCCGACCTGACCTTCCACATCGTGGCGCTGGTCGCCGACCGTGGCGCCCGCAAGCTCGCCTACGAACTGCCGCCGAATGTCACCGGCCTGACCCATGTCTATCTTCAGGATCCGCCCGCCGGCTGGCGCTGGCAGCCCGGCACCGGCCGGCTGCTGAAGGAGCTGGAAAAGCCGCTGGCTCGCCTGCAACAGGGGGGCGGGCTGGCCGAGGTGGCGGAGGTTCTGCGGCTGCTGGCCCCCCGGCGCGGCCGGATCGGCAAACGGGCGCTGCTGAACTCCGAGGACGCCTTCCAGATGGTGGTGCGCATGTGCAGGGCCGCCCTGCCGGACGCCTCCTTCCTCGAATATTTCTGGGGCAGCCGGGCGTTGATGAGCGGGCTGTTCGCCACGCTGCTGGTGCCGATGCCGCAGGCCGGGGTCTATCATGCCGTCTCCACCGGCTATGCCGGGCTGTTCGCCGCGCGGGCCCGGCTGGAAACCGGCCGGCCGGCGCTGCTGACCGAACACGGCATCTACACCAACGAACGGCGCATCGAGATCCTGATGGCCGAATGGCTGTTCGAGGGGGCCGACACCTCGCTGGCGCTCGACAAGAAGAAGCGCGACCTGCGCGACCTGTGGCTGGACACCTTCGCCAGCTATTCCAAGGCCTGCTACGACGCCTGCGACCGCATCATCACGCTCTATGGCGGAAACCAGGAGTTCCAGCGCCGCCAGGGCGCCGATCCGGCCAAGCTGACGATCGTTCCCAACGGCATCGACTATGCCGGTTATTCCCAGGTGCAGCGCGATTCCACGCCGCGCCCGCCGACCATCGCCCTGATCGGCCGCGTCGTGCCGATCAAGGACGTAAAGACCTATGTCCGGGCGGCCGCCATCCTGCGCGAGGACATCCCCGATTTGAAGGCGATGATCCTCGGGCCGCTGGAGGAGGATCCCGGCTATGTCGAGGAATGCCGCAGCATCGTGAAGCATCTGGGGCTGGAGCAGACGGTGATCTTCGCCGGCCGGGTCAAACTGACCGACTGGCTGGGCAGGATCGACGCCATCGCCCTGACCAGCGTCAGCGAGGCGCAGCCGCTGGTGATCCTGGAGGCCGGGGCATCGGGCGTGCCGACGGTGGCGACCGACGTCGGGTCCTGCTCCGAGCTGCTGATGGGCCGTCCGGACGAGGTGCCGCCGCTGGGGCCGGGCGGGGCGGTGACGCCGCTCGCCAGCCCGCTCGACACCGCGCGGGAACTGCGCGCCCTGCTGCTCGACCGCGCGTGGCGCGACCGCTGCGCCCAGGCCATCGCCCGGCGTGTCGCCCAGTCCTACGACAAGGTCGCCATCGACCGCGTCTACCGCGCCATCTACGACGAGCACATCGCCATGCCGACGCGGCCGACGAATATGGCTCCCTCTCCCGTCCCGGGAGAGGGAAGGGGCCCGCCGCGAAGCGGTGGGAAGGGTGAGGGGTTAGGCACGGAGCCAAGCGGTTCGGGAGTCTTGGATCACCCCTCACCCTCCCCACTTCGTGGGTCCCCTCCCTCTCCCGGGGCTCTCAGCGGATCTGCGATCCGCCTGACGCCGTCAGCACAAACGAAGTTTGTGCGAGAGGCGGGAGAGGGCGTTTGTCGTCACCTGAAGGGAGCCGCCTGAGATGGCCGGCATCGGCTTCGCGCTTCGCCGGCTGGCCCGGCGCGACGACCTGCTCGGCGTGTTGCAGGGCTACGCCCATTCCGCCTTCATCACGTCGGGTCCCTGGATGTTCACCATCCTGGCGCTGGCCGGCATCACCCTGTTCGGCCGCGATCTGGTGGGGGTGGAGGAGCTGACGCTGTTCCGCGTCGTGGTGATCTACAATTTCTGCTTCTCGGTCGTCTTCACCGGGCCGCTGGTTCTGGTCGCCACCCGTTATCTCGCCGACGCCATCTATGCCAGGGAGGTCGAGGCCGCACCCGGCATGCTGCTGGCGACGCTGGGGCTGGCCTACGCCATCGCCGGGCTGACCGCCGGACCCTTCTACCCGCTGTTCAGCGGCCTGCCGCTGCCGCTGATGCTGGGCGGGCTGGTGAACTTCTTTTTGGTCTGCGGCATCTGGGTGGTGTCGATCTTCCTGTCGGCGCTGAAGGATTATCTGGCGGTCACCGTCGCCTTCGGCGTCGGCATGGCGGCGGGCTTGGCCGGCGCCGTCCTGCTGGGCGGCCGTTTCGGCGCCGCCGGGATGGTCTGGGGATTCTCTGCCGGGCTGGCGGTGATCCAGTTCGGGCTGATCGCGCGGGTGCTGGCCGAATACCCCCATCCGGTCGGCCGGATGTTCGACTTCCTCGGCTATTTCCGCAAATACGCCGATCTGGCGCTGATCGGGCTGTGCGCCAATGCCGCCGTGTGGACCGACAAGTGGATCATGTGGTTCGTGCCGGAACGCGAGCTGGTTTCCGGCGCCATGGCGATCTACAGCGCTTATGACGGCGCCATGTTCATCGCCTATCTGACGACGCTGCCGGCGCTGACCCTGTTCACGGTGAACATCGAGACCCGCTTCTTCGAGCATTACCAGGGCTTCTACCGCGACATCCAGAAGCACGCGACCTACGACCAGATCGCCCGCAACCACCGCGCCATCATCGCCGCCCTGCTCGACAGCAGCCGCAACCTGATCATCCTGCAAGGGGCGGTCTGCGCCGTCTGCATCTTCCTGGCCCCCAGCATCATCGGCGCCCTCGGATTGCAATACCAGCAGATCGGCATGTTCCGCTTCGGCGTGCTGGGCGCCTTCTTCCAGGTGCTGTTCCTGTTCTGCACGGTGATCCTGGCCTATTTCGACCTGCGGGGGCGGAACCTGACGGTGCAGCTGGTCTATCTGGCCGCCAACGCCGGCTTCACCCTGCTGTTCAGCCGGATGGGCTTTCCCTGGTACGGCTACGGCTATTTCCTCGCCTCGCTGCTGGCCTTCGCGGTCGCCTACCTGATGGTGGCGGACGCGGTGCGGCGGCTGCCCTATTTCGCCTTCGTCGCCAACAACCCGTCGGTGCGATGACCCGCCGCCTCGCCGCCCTGCTGCTGACCGTTCTGACGGTCCCCATCCTGATGGCCCCGGCCGCCGCCGGGGCTGAGGAGGTGCTGCGCACCGACCGCACCCAACCGGGCCATCTGGGTCCGACCTTCCGCGCCTACGAGCCGCCGCCGCCCGGCCATGAGCCGCGCCTGCGCCGCACCGAGAGCCGCGTCGTCTACAAGCTGCCCAACGGCCTGAACGGCCTCGCCACGCGCGACCGCACCCTGTCGCACCTGTGCCAGCGCGGCGCCTTCCTGCAACGGATCGACGGCCTCTATTGGGCGGCGACGCCGGACCATCGCTATGGGGTGGCCTTTTCCGGCGGCGCCAATCTGGTGGACCCACAGAACCGCCGCCAGCCCGGCAAGACCTATTTCTTCCGCAACCAGGACAGCCGTTGCGAGGTCTGGATCGGCGATCAGGCGAAGCTGATGCCGCATTATGTCGGGGGGTGAGTTCCCTCTCCCGCCCCGGGAGAGGGAAGGGGCCCATGCGGAGCATGGGAAGGGTGAGGGGTGATCCAAGGATCCATGTGGTTCGAGATTCTTGATTTACCCCTCACCCTCCCCACCGCTTCGCGGCGGGTCCCCTCCCTCTCCCGGGGCGGGAGAGGGCGGCCGCCTGCATGCATTGACCTCCCGTTTTTCATCCCGCCGTTACCCGCATCCCTGCATCCATGGTAGCTTTCTCACCGGTCCCCACCTGCGGAGCTCCTCGCCGATGCCGCCCCGATGGAACAGTGAACACACCCCCGAAAACTGTTTTATGCTGTTCCAAACGTCGCATCCCGCACCCCCTCGCATCCCGGACCCTCGCATCGCGCTTGGCCGACCCCATATAGGGCCGGTCATCGGCCAGACGTGAACCATCGCCCGTGCGCATTCCCGACCTGAACAGCCTCTACGACGCCGGCAGCCGGCTTCTTCTGGAATCGACGGTGCGCGTCGGCGTCACCGGGCTGCGGCGGGCGGGCAAGACCGTCTTCGTCACCGCCATCGTCGACAATCTGCTGAAGAGCGGGCGGCTGCCCTTCATGGATGTCGTCTCGTCCGGCCGCTTCCAGGCGGCGCGGCTGCGACCGCAGCCCGATCCCGACGTGCCGCGCTTCGATTTCGAAGGCCATCTCGCCGCCCTGACCGGCCCCGACCCCCATTGGCCGGAACCGACGCGCGGCATCGGCCAGATGCGCGTCTCGCTGCGCTACCGTCCGGACTCGGCGCTGAAACGCACCGTGCAGCCGATGGCGACGCTCAATGTCGACCTCGTCGATTACCCCGGCGAATGGCTGCTCGACCTGCCGCTGCTGCGCCAGAGCTTCGCGGAATGGAGCACCCAGACGCTGGAGCTTGCCGCCCGTCCGCCGCGCGACGCGCTGTCCGCCTCCTGGCGCGGCTGGCTCGCCACCATCGACCCGGCCGCTCCGGCGGAGGAGGAGGCCGCGCGGCGAGGGGCGGCGCTCTACACCGACTATCTCCATGCCTGCCGCCGCGCCGACACGCTGCTTAGCCTGATCCAGCCCGGCCGCTTCGTCGAACCCGGCGACATGAAGGACGCGCCGCTGCTGACCTTCTGTCCCCTGCATGGGACACAGCCCAACGGATCGAGGGGCCGCGGCAGCCTGTGGGCGCTGATGGAGGAGCGGTACGAGGCCTACAAGACCAACGTCGTCCGCCGCTTCTTCGCCGAGCATTTCTCCCGGCTCGACCGCCAGATCGTGCTGATCGACGTGCTGGGCGCGCTGAATGCCGGCCCGGCCGGGATGGCCGACATGAAGCGGGCGCTGGAATTGAGCCTGGAGCCGTTCCGCCATGGGTCATCCGGCTGGCTCGACTGGCTGTTCGGCAGCAAGATCGACCGCGTGCTGTTCGCCGCGACCAAGGCCGACCACATCGCCGCCCACCAGCATGCCCAGCTGCGGTCCTTGCTCGACCGGCTGGTCGGCGACGCCCGCAACGCCATCCGCTTCGAAGGCGCCCAGGTCGAGACCATGGCCATCGCCGCGCTGAAATGCACCGAGAGCGTGGTGACGGAGCATGAGGGCCGGCAGCTGCGCTGCGTCCGCGGCGTCCCCGTCGGGCGCGACCGTCCGACCGTGCTGTTCCCCGGCGAGATCCCGGAGGATGCCGAGGCTTTTCCGCCCGGCCGCGACCGTCCTTACAATTTCCTGGCCTTCCGCCCGCCCGACGACCTCGGCCGCGACCCGCGCGGCCTGCCGCACATCCGCGTCGACCAGGCCCTGCAATTCCTTCTCGGGGACTATCTGACGTGACGGAGCGCGAGACCGCCCCCCGCAGGCCATCGCCGGGCTGGGTTCCGCCGATGGAACTGGACCTCGACCGCGCAGCACCGGTGCCGGCGGAGGAGGAGACCGCCCTGCTGACCGGCTCCGGCGATCCCGCCGACCTGCTGCCGGCGCCGGCCACGCCGGTGCGGACCACGCGCAGGTTGGGGCGCTGGCTGTTCGGGGCGCTGGCGGCGCTGGTTCTGGTGGCGCTGGGCTTCGACACCGCCGACCTGCTGGCCCGCGCCTTCGCCACCAGCCTTGCTCTCGGCGTGCTGGTCGGCTTGCTGGCCGCCACCGCCGGCATCGCGGCCCTGGCGATGCTGGTGACCGAGCTGCTGTCGCTCCGCCGGCTGCGCCGCATCGAGGAGCTGCGCGCCGAAGCCGGCCGGCTGGAGCTGGACGCCCCCGGCGGCCGGGCCGACCGGTTCGCCGGATCGCTGGTGGCGCTCTATGCCGACCGGCGGGAACTGGCCCCGGCGCTGGCCCGCGTGCGCGACCATGTCACCGACGCCCATGACGAGCATGAGGTGGTCCGGCTGCTCGACCGCGAGGTGCTGAGCCCGCTCGACCGCGCCGCCTATCAGCGGGTGCTGCGCGCCTCGCGCGACACCGCCGTCGCCACCGCGCTGAGCCCGGCGGCTCTGCTGGATTTCGCGGTGGTCCTCTGGCGCAACCTGAAGCTGGTGCGGGAGATCGCCGCCCTCTACGGCGCCCGGCCCGGCTATGTCGGCTCGCTGCGGCTCTTGCGCCGGATGCTCGCCAACATCGCCGTCGCCGGGGTGGCGGAAAGCGCCCACCATGTCGCGGTGGAGGCGCTGGGCGGGTCGCTCGCCGCCGCCATTTCGACGCGGATGGGGCAGGGGGTGATCAACGGCCTGCTGACCGCGCGGGTCGGGCTGACCGCCATGCACCTGTGCCGCCCCATCGCCTTCGGCCCCGACAACCGTCCCAGCCTGAACCGGATCAGGAAGGAGCTGCTGTCCTTGCCCAAGCAGGTGTTGTGAGCGCGTTCAGGCGCCGGCCATCATGTCCGCTTCGGATCCATGGACGGTGCCGATGGCATGGAGCGAGCTTTGCAGGGTCAGCCGGTCCAGCTGCTCCACCCGCAGGCTGGCGAAGATCTTGATGCGGCTTTCCAGCTCCACATAGGTGCGGCGGAAGGCCATGCGGATGCGGTCCTCCGTCCCGCTGGCGGCGGACGGATCCTCGACCCCCCAATGGGCGGTCAGCGGCGTGCCGTTCCACACCGGGCACATCTCGCCTGCGGCCTGATCGCAGACCGTGAAGACGAAATCCAGCGCCGGCGCATCCGGCCGGGAAAACTCGTCCCAGCTTTTGGAGCGCAGGCCGTCGGTCGGCAGGTTGAAGGCCTTCAGCGTCGCCAGCGTGTGCGGGTTGATCTGGCCCGACGGATGGCTGCCGGCCGACCATGCGTGGAAGCGGCCGGCGCCCCACCGGCGCATCAGGCATTCCGCCATGATGCTGCGTGCCGAATTGTGGGTGCAGAGGAACAGGGCGTTGTAGGTTTTCTGCTCGGTCATCGCCAACCCCAGGGTTCGGCCCGCCGGCAGGGTGTCGGCGGGAACGGGACGGCGGCACTGTGCCGTCCGCCCCGCTCCCGGTTCAAATCAAGCTTTTATGTCAAGCCTGACACCTTATGCGAGGTCGAAGACCAGCACTTCGGCCTCGTCCGCCCGGTCCAGCGTCACCGCCTCCTCGTCCGACAGCGCGGCACCGTCGCCGGTCTTCAGCAGGGTGCCGTTCAGATGGACCCAGCCGCGGGCGACCTGGACCCAGGCATGGCGGCCGGGGCGCAGCGGCAGCGTGGCACTATCCTCGCCGTCCAGCAGGGCGGCATACAGATCGACATCCTGATGGATGACGGTGCTGCCGTCGCGGCCGTCCCGCGACCCGACCAGCTTCAGCGTGCCGCGCTTCTGCTCGGCCGGGAAGTCCGCCTGCTGGTAGCCGGGCGCCAGGTTGTTGGCCTCCGGCAGGATCCAGATCTGGAGGAAATGCACCGGTTCGGTGTCCGACGCATTGTACTCGCTGTGGCGGATGCCGCGGCCGGCGCTCATCACCTGGACCTCGCCGGGACGGATCACCGACCCGGTGCCGATGGAGTCCTTATGCTCCAGCGCGCCGTTCAGCACGTAGGAGACAATCTCCATGTTGGCGTGCCCATGGGTGGGGAAGCCGGCACCGGGGATTACCCGATCCTCGTTGATGACCCGCAGGGCGCGGAAGCCCATATGGCCGGGATCGAAGTAATGGCCGAACGAGAAGCTGTGGTTGCTGTTCAGCCAACCCATGTTGGCGACCCCACGCTCATCGCGATGGCGAATGGTGATCATGATGGAACCCTCCGTACCATTGGGGTGTGTGCCCTTGTCTGGAGGGGAATTTGGCACCGGACGGCGATTCGAACAATCCGGCGTATTTACATCAGATCGTTCCCCCTGGAGCGACAATCTCACCCCGCCAGCGGCACGCCCACGGCGAACACGGTTCCGCGCCCTTCCACCGACCGCACCGTCACGGGATGCCCCAGCAGCCGGGCCAGACGTTCGACGATGGCGAGGCCGAGGCCGATGCCTTCGCTGCGGTCGCGGTCGGGACGGTCGAGCTGGACGAATTCCTCGAAGATGCGCTGGCGGTCAGGTTCGGCGATGCCGCGGCCGGTGTCGTAGACCTCGATCCACAGCATGTCGCCGCGGGTGCGGCAGCCGACCAGCACGCCGCCGCTCTCGGTGTAGCGGATGGCGTTGGCGATCAGGTTGCGGACGATCCGCTCCAGCAGGGCCGGATCGCTGCGCACGACCGCATCGGTCGGGATGCCCCGCAGCCGCAGCCCCTTCGCCTCGGCCTGTCCCGCGAACTCGGCCTCAAGCTGGTCGAGCAGGGGGGAGAGCGGCAGGTCGGCCGGCTTCGGCGACACCACCCCCGATTCCAGCTTGGAGATGTCGAGGATGGCGTTCAGCAGGTCGCGCATCGACCGTTGCGCCGCCTTCAGGTCGGTCAGCAGGGCCGCCGCCTTGGCGCTCTGCGGCTGGCGTTCCAGCATGCCGGTGAACATGCCGATGGCCTGCAGCGGCTGTTGCAGGTCGTGGCTGGCATGGGCGAGGAAACGGGACTTCGCCCGGTGCGCCTGCTCCGCCGCGGTCTTGGCGGTGTGCAGTTCGGCCGTCCGTTCGCGCACCTGCTGTTCCAGCGTGGCGTTGGCCCGCTCGATGGCTTCCGCCATGCGCAGGATTTCGGTGAACTGCCGGCGCACCTGCCGGGTCATCGGCCGGAAGATCGCCAGGGCCTCCACGGCCAGGATCAGCAGAGTGACCAGCAGCGCCGCCAATCCCAGCCGGTGCAGGGTCTGGAAGCCCGCCTCGCCCTCCTCCTGGTAGAGCGCGACCATCTCCTCCAGCCGGTCCAGCAGCGGGCCGAGCGCCTGGGCGGTGATGCGGTCGGCTTCGGCAAGGTCCGGCGGCTGGCCGGCGGACGCGGCGGCGATGACGCGGCGCAAGGCGGCGATATGCCCGCTCACCACCGGGTCGAGCGGGTCGGGGCCGCTGAAGAACAGGTCTCGCGGCGGCGGACCCAGCGGCGGACCTTCCTCCGGCCCGGCTTGGCCGCTCAGGCGCCGGTGGGTGGCCTCGAACATGCCCGTGGCCTCATCCAGCCGCTTGGCAAGGTCGGCGCGCACCGCCGGATCGGTGGCGCTCCTCAACTGCTCCACCAGCAGGGCCGTCCGCTGCGACAGCATGCGCTGGCGGCCGGAGACGTTGACGACCTCCAGCATGCGTTCATGCTGGCCGATCACCCGCTCGGTCATGACGAAGCCGGCCAGCGTGCCCAGCGCGATCAGCGTCAGCGCCAGGGCGTAGCGCAGGGTCATCCACCGGGCTGTCGTCGTGCCGATCGGTATCATGCGCTCGTCCCCCGGCCGTGATCGCCCCCAATGCCGACAGCGATCATGGGGCAGCCTGCCGCATCGCAGCAAGGCCGGAGCGTGGCGGCGACGCTATGACGCTTCGGTAAAGCCGCAGGCTTCCAGCGCCGCCCGCATGTGCGGCGGAACCGGGGCCACGGCGCCGACCGGGTCGCGCTTGGGATAGAGTGGCAGCGAGATGGCGCGGGAGTGCAGGTGCAGCGGCTTGCCGTCCGGCCCGCCATATTGCGGGTCGCCGACCAGCGGGCAGCCGATGGACGCGCAATGAACGCGGATCTGGTGGGTCCGGCCGGTGTGCGGCGTCAACTCCAGCCAGGTCAGCCCATCGGCCTGCCCGCGCACGACATAGTCGGTGACCGCCGCCTGACCGTCGGGCGATCCGACGATGCGCCAGCCGCCGGTCTTGTTGGACACCTTGGCGAGCGGCAGTTCGATCCGCCCGGACTCCTGCGGCGGCGTGCCGGCGACCACCGCCCAATAGGTCTTATCGACCTTGCCGTTCTGGAACAGGATGCCGATCTTGCGCAGCGCCTTGGCATGGCGGCCGAGGATCAGGCAGCCCGACGTGTCGCGGTCCAGCCGGTGGGCCAGCGACGGCGGCTTGGGGAAGCCGAAACGGAGCGCGTCGAAATGCCGCTCCAGGTTCGGTCCGCCGGCGGGTCCGGCATGGACCGGCAGCCCGGCGGGCTTGTCGAGGATCAGCATCAGCCCGTCGCGGTACAGGATGCGGTCTTGGATTTGGGCGGGTGTCACGGGCTACTCATCCCCAGGCACGGGAAATCAAAAGGTCTATGGCGGCGATGATGCGGTCGCTGTCGTCGTCGAGGCAGCAGACCTTCTCGCCGAGCTGGTCGGTCGGAACGGAGGCGAGTTGAAGGGGATTCAGAATAACCTCATGGCCTTCGATCACGAACTTTGGGGTCAGGGAAGGTTCCGTGTTCGGAAGCCTGTCAGCCAGCAACAGCGGTGCGATCACCCTGCGGATCGATGCATCGAAACGCTGTGATTGTACGATCACCAAGTACGGAATGCCCGAGCGCGCCGCCGTTCGGTTCCGGTGTACATCGAATTGAGCCATCACAGGTGATCGAGATGGTCGTCGGCAAAAGAGCCGTATCTGGCGTCGAAGTCGTTCAGCGCCGCAATTGTCGCATCCAGACGACTTTCACGATCCGCCTTCGCCACCTCGTCGGCCAGCATCTTTTCGACCCGTTCCGACAGGTCGCCGGGAAGGGACTGGGCGCGATGCAGGATGTCCTCGTCCAGCGACAAGGTGATGTCCCGCTTCGGCGCGCGCCGGTCATAGACACCGTCCATTGCAAAGTCCTCCCCGCTTCCGATGGCCCGATCCCGATGCCCAGATCCCGATGCATTGAAGATAGGCGCCCCCGGTGCCATCCCGCAAGCGGGCAGGGAAAAGGGCGCGGGGCCTCCTGCAAGGCGCCGCGCCCCGTTTCACATCCTGTCGACCCGGATCAGGCGAGCTTCAACTCCTTGAAGAAGTCGTTGCCCTTGTCGTCGACGATGATGAAGGCCGGGAAGTCCTCGACCTCGATGCGCCAGATGGCTTCCATGCCGAGTTCGGGATACTCGACGCACTCCACCTTCTTGATGCAGTCCTGGGCCAGACGGGCGGCGGCACCGCCGATGGAGCCGAGATAGAAGCCGCCATGCTGCTTGCAGGCCGCCGTCACCTCCGCGCTGCGGTTGCCCTTGGCCAGCATGACCATGGAGCCGCCGGCCGCCTGGAACTGGTCGACGAAGCTGTCCATGCGGCCGGCCGTCGTCGGTCCGAAGGAGCCCGAGGCGTAGCCTTCCGGCGTCTTGGCCGGGCCGGCATAGTAGATCGGGTGGTTCTTGAAATAATCCGGCAGCGGCTCGCCGGCGTCCAGGCGGGCGCGCAGCTTGGCGTGGGCCAGATCGCGGGCGACGATCAGCGGGCCGGTCAGCGACAGGCGGGTGCGGATCGGGTACTGGCTCAGCGTGGCGCGGATCTGCTCCATCGGCTGGTTCAGGTCGATCTTCACGACGTCGCCCGACAGATGCTCGTCACCGATCTCCGGCAGATACTGGGCCGGATCGGTCTCCAGCTGCTCCAGGAAGATGCCGTCCCGCGTGATCTTGCCAACCGCCTGACGGTCGGCCGAGCAGGACACGCCGATGCCGATCGGCATCGAGGCGCCGTGGCGCGGCAGGCGGATGACGCGGACGTCGTGGCAGAAATACTTGCCGCCGAACTGGGCGCCGATGCCCATGTTCTGGGTCAGCTTGTGGACCTCGGCCTCCATCGCCAGATCGCGGAAGGCGTGCGCGTCCTCGCCGCCCTCGGTCGGCAGATTGTCGAGATAGCGGGCCGAGGCCAGCTTCACCGTCTTCAGGTTCTGCTCCGCCGACAGGCCGCCGATGACGATGGCGAGGTGGTAGGGCGGGCAGGCCGAGGTGCCGAGATAGCGGATCTTGTCTTCCAGGAACTTCAGCAGCCGGTCGGGCGCCAGCACCGACGGCGTGGCCTGATGCAGGAAGGTCTTGTTGGCCGACCCGCCGCCCTTGGCCATGAACAGGAACTTGTAATAGTCCTCGCCCTCGGAATAGATGTCGATCTGGGCCGGCAGGTTGTTGCGGGTGTTCTTCTCCTCATACATGGAGATCGGCGCCAGCTGGCTGTAGCGCAGGTTGCGCTTCAGGTAGGCGTCGCGGGCCCCTTCCGACAGGGCGGTCTCGTCGCCGCCCTTGGTCCAGACGCGGCGGCCCTTCTTGCCCATGATGATGGCGGTGCCGGTATCCTGGCACATCGGCAGGGTGCCGGCGGCGGCGATGTTGGCGTTCTTCAGCAGGTCGAGCGCCACGAAGCGGTCGTTGGCCGACGCCTCCGGATCGTCAAGAATCTTGGCGAGCTGGGCCAGATGGCCAGGACGCAGCAGATGGTTGATGTCGGAGAAGGCAGCCTCGGCCAGCAGGCGCAGACCTTCCGGCTCGACCTTCAGGATCTGCTCGCCGTCGAACTCGACGACCGAGACGTGATCCGAGGTCAGCTTGCGGTAGGTCGTGTCGTCCTTGGCGAGCGGAAACAGGCCGCGGGCTGAGGCGATGTCGTCGGGCATTGGGGCGTTCCTTTGACGAACCTGGCGTGACGATCCAACGGCCACCATTCGCCTCCGAGATACACGCCCGGCCGGGCGCGCGAAGGGGGCAGGCCGCGCTCGGCCCCCCTTATACACCGCTCCCGCGCGGAGACAACCATCGGAGGGAGTAACGGTGCGCGACGGTTTGTCGTCGGGTGAATGAAGGACCGAAGACAGGCAAAAGAAAAGGCCGGCACACCGCAATGGTAATACCAGCCTTTTCTTACCGTCACTGACGCCGGCTGTTTACGCCGCCGCCTTCACCCGCTTGTCGACCGCCGCGTGGGCCTGCGGTGCCGGTTCGGCCGGGGCGCCCACCCACTCGCCGTGGGCGGGGATTTCCTCGCCCTTCATCACCAGGGTCAGCGGGCCCAGGCGGGCGAAGTCGCCGACATGGGTGTCGTAGAGCACCGTGGCGCCGGCCCCGACGGTGACGCCGGTCCCGACCGACACCCGGCCGACCTTCATCACGCGGTCCTCGTACAGGTGGGTCTGCAAGGCCGACAGGGCGTTGATCGCGCTATAGTCGCCGACCGACACGCAGTCGAACTCGGTGATGTCGGTGGTGTCCATATAGACGCCCTGGCCGAACCTGGTGCCGAACAGGCGCAGCACCCAGGGCAGCATCGGCGTGCCGCGCAGATGGTCGAGCAGGACCTTGCCGGCCAGACCCCAGTACAGCACGGCCACCGCCTCGGTCCGCATGGCCCACCAGGACCACATCGGCTTCATGGTGGGGGCGTAGCGGCCCATCAGCAGCCACTTCACCAGCGCCACCACCAGCACCATCGCGGTGGGAATGGCGACGCTGACCGCCAGGAACTGCCAGGCGAAGGCGCCCCAGCGCTGGTCGAGGATGGCGGGAGCGAAGAACTCCACCGCGAAGGTGCCGAAGGTGATGAACAGCATCGACGGCATCGACAGGCTGAAGGCCTCGAACACGGCGCGTCCCAGACGGCGGGCGCGCGACGGCTCGAAGGTCCAGTTGGCCGACACGTTGTCGAACTTCTGGCGCACCGGCAGCTTGATCGGCGGGCTGCCGAACCAGGTGTCGCCGGCCTGCATCTCGGTATTGGCCGGCGGCTTGGACTTGATGCCGATCAGCGTGCCGGTGGGGATCGAGGCACCCGGCGGAACCACGGCGTCGTTGCCGACGAACACGCGGGCCTCGGTCTTCACCGGCTGCAGATGCATCCAGCCGCGGCGGATGTCCTCGTCGCCCAGCACCACCTCGTCGGCGATGAAGCACTTCTCGCCGATCTCCACCAGATCGTAGCGGCCGGCGAGGTTGGTCGAGATCTCGGCGTCGCGGCCGATCTTGGCGCCCATCAGGCGGTACCAGGCCCGCATGTAGACGGTGGCGTAGAGCGAGCTCAGGGTTTCCAGCATCACCTCGGTCGCCAGCGCCACGACCCATTTGCGGACGTAGAACCAGCTGTGGACCGAGTAGGAGCCGGCCTCCACCTTCGGCAGCACGATCCAGCGCATGGCGGCGATCAGCAGCACGGTGAAGGCCACCAGGAACATCGCTGTCGGCCATGCGATGGCGGGGACATAGTAGAGGTAGTTGACCTTGAACACCCCGCCCATCCAGGCGTCGAGCTTGTCGAACAGGTAGAAGGCCGGGAAGATCGGGATCAGCGCCACCGGCGGCAGGCCGACCAGGGCGACCAGATAGATCAGCGTCTGGGCGGCGCGCTTGACGACACCGGCGCGCGGCTCCTCGGGAAGGGCGGCACGGTCGACGGTGCCGACCTTGCGGGCGGGCGAACCGTCCCACTGCTCGTAATCGCCGGTGTGGGTGCCGGCGGCGAGCGCGGTCAGGTCGGCCAGTTCGGTGCTCTTGCCGACGACGGCGTCGTGGCCGATGACGCAGGAGGTGCCGATGTAGGCGTCCTCGCCGATCTCGATGGTGCCGATCACCAGTTCGTTGCCGATCACCTCGGCATTGGCCATCTTCACCTTGCCGCCGGTCGAGGCGCCGCGGCCGATGCTGACCAGATCGATGGCGCCGGATTCGAATTCGCCGATCATCGCGTCGGCGCCGACCTTGGCGCCGAGCGCACGCAGGAGCAGCCGCATCACCGGCGACCCCTGGAACCACTTCAGGTGGACCAGCGCGATGAAGCGCTGGGCCAGCCACCAGCGGTAATAATAGACGCCCCACAGCGGGTAGCGCCCCGGCTTGGTCCGGCCGATGATCAGCCATTTCGCCGCGACGGCGATGGCGACGGTGGCGATGTTGATGACGACGTAGACGCCGAACATCGTGGTGATTTCGCCCAGGAGCCCGGCATCCTCGCCGGACAGCAGCATGTAGCTGACGAACACGCCAAGCCACTGCACCGTCATCAGCGCCAGGATGATCGGCAGCGCCGCGGCCTGGGCCAGTCCGCACAGCAGGCGGCGGGCCAGCGGCGGCGGATCGAAGGACAGGTCGGCCGGCTTGGCGCCGTGACCCGCCGGAGCCTTGGCATCCAGCCGCTCGGCCATCGCCCGCAGCGTGCGGGCGCCATAGACGTCCTGAAGGGTCAGGCCGGCCAGTCCGGCGGTCTCGCGCACCGCCGAGACGAAGCGTGCCGCCAGCAGCGAATGGCCGCCCAGGTCGAGGAAGAAGTCGGCCTCCAGCGGGATCGACTGGCCGGGGAAGACGCGGCGGGCGGCCTCCAGCAGCGTCGCCTCGGTCGGGCTGCGCGGCTCCTCCTGCTCGCTCGAGCCGGCATCCTCGGTCAGGGCCATCGCCTGGAGCGTCTTGCGGTCGGCCTTGCCGGAGGTCAGGCGCGGCAGTTCCGCCACCTGCTCATAGTGCGCGGGCACCATGTAGGCGGGCAGCTGCGCCCGCAGCGCGTCGCGCAGCGCGGTCTTGTCGAGGGAGGCGCCCGGCTGTGCGACCAGGAAGGCGACCAGACGGTCCAGCCCGTTGTCGGTTCGCAGGACCACCGTGGCCTGGGCGATTCCGGCCAGGTCGGTCAGCTTCGCCTCGATCTCGCCCAGCTCCAGCCGGAAGCCGCGGATCTTCACCTGATCGTCGATGCGGCCATGGAAGCGCAGGTTGCCGTCGGCATCGACGCTGACCGCGTCGCCGGAGCGGTAGAGCAGCGGATCCGGATGTGGGCTTGGCGGACCGGAGCGGAACGGGTTGGCGATGAACTTTTCCGCCGTCAGCTCCGGCCGGCCGAGATAGCCCTGGGCCACGCCGGGGCCGCCGATCAGCAGCTCGCCCTGGGTGCCGGGGGCCACCGGCTGCAACGCCTCGTCCACCACATAGCAGGTGTAGTTGGGGATCGGGCGGCCGATGGTGACGGGGGTGTCGGGATGAACCTCGGCCACCGTGGCGACGACGGTCGCCTCGGTCGGGCCATAGCTGTTGAACAGGCGCCGGCCCGGCCGGCACCAGCGCGACGCGACGGCCGGCGGGCAGGCCTCGCCGCCCAGGATGACGACGCGCAGCGACGGAATGTCCTTCGGCAGCATCGCCAGCAGGGTCGGGACGGTGTCCAGCACGGTGACGCCGGCTTCGGTCAGCACGTCGGCCAGCCGGTCGGCCTCGTCCAGCACCTGACGGCTGGCGACCCACAGGGTGGCGCCGGCCAGATAGGGGACGAAGATCTCTTCCAGCGACAGGTCGAAGGCCACCGAAGCGCCCTGGAACGCCACGTCGTCGGCGGTGATGCCGTAGACGCTGTTGGCGGCGCGCAGGTAATGGCAGATGTTGCGGTGGCTGATGACGATGCCCTTGGGCTTGCCGGTCGAGCCCGAGGTGTAGATGGCATAGGCCGGGCTGTCCGGCGTCACCCGGTCGGCCCGCAGGTCGAACGGCTCCTCGCTGTCGCTCAGCACGTCGCCGATGCGCAGGACCTGGACGTCGGCGCCGCTTGCTGCCAGCGTCGCCGCCTTGGTGCCGGTCACCAGATCGATCAGGATCGCCGGGGCGGCGCAGTCGGTCAGGCTGACCGCCACGCGCTCCGCCGGGGCATCGGCGTCGAAGGGCAGATAGGCGGCGCCGGCCTTCAGGATGCCCAGCAGCGCCACATGCAGGTCGAGCGACCGCGCCATCCACAGCCCGACGAAGCAGCCGGGGCCGATCCCGCGCGCCCGCAGGCCGTGGGCGACCCGGTTGGCGCGCGCGTCCAGCTCGGCATAGGTGACGCGCCGGCCTTCATAGACGATGGCCGTGCGGTCCGGATGCGCCGCCGCGGTCGCCTGCGGGATGTCGGACAGCAGTTCGTCGCGCAGAAGGGACGGATCGACCCGGCCGCTCAGCGTCGGGACCGTCGGAGTGGCGGTCCACGGAGCGGAGATCGTCGATTGACCGGCCGGGGAAACATCGGTCGGGCCGTTGGCCCGCGCAGTCAGCAGAGTCACGCTGTGTCAGCCTTCCAAAAGGAATCAGCGCGGTGGCGCCAAACGGACCCGATCGGCATGCGGTCCCGGCGGTCGGCTGAACGCGGCAATGGGCCGCTCGCAAGTTGTGGCGCTTTATGGTTAACGAATGCTTGCCGCTCGGCGTGTCGGCACCCGTACCGATGGGAGATGACAAGTCTTGGGCTGCCCAAGCGCTGCGAAAGCAACATTCGCCCAACCGAAAGAAAGTGGAAGATCCGACGGCACCGGATACATGCAGTTACATGAACGGGCATGTTCGCGCCTTCATGATCCGTTGTACGGCAAGGGTCAAGCTTATCCTTGTGGAACTGAATCGAAGGGAAGGCCCCTGTGTCGGGGCCATCACATGCCCTGTCGAAGGACCCGCGGACCGGTGACTTGCGGCGTGGTGGATGCCATGCGCAGTTCCGGTTGCCGCTGTCGGGCGGTGTCGCAACCAAGACCAGAATAAGCCTCCCGACTGGGTGGGCGTTCACGGCCCGTGGCCGCCTGTTCCCCGCGGTTCCCGTCCGTTCCGCGCACATGTGGTGTCGATTGCGGCATTGCGCCATTCGGGCGGTGCATGGCTGGGGCTCCGGGAAACCGGGCTCGCCCGGCATATTAATTATGGACATCATCAAAGACCGCATTAATGATGATCGTCATTAATGAAGCCCGGCACCGGCCGGCGCGCACAAGCTGGACATAAGGACAGGAGAGGGCCATGAGCGTTGCGACGAACACGACCGGGGCGGACATGAGCGGACGGGCGACGGTGATCGTCACCGGCCAGTCGATCGACATCGACGGCGGCGTGACCGCTCAATAACCGGCTTCACCGATAGCCAAGCCCCCGGAGACCCCAGCCGATGCTGTCCACCCCTCTCGCCGCCGCCCTGGCGCGGCGCGACATCCACTATGCCTGGGTCGTCGTCGCCGTCACCTTCCTGTCCATGCTGGTGTCGGCCGGGGCGGTCGGCGCGCCCGGCGTCCTGCTGCTGCCGCTCCAGCGGGAATTCGGCTGGGACACCGCCGACATCTCCACCGCCATGGCGATCCGCCTGCTGCTGTTCGGGCTGATGGGGCCCTTCGCCGCCGCCATGATCAACCGCTTCGGCGTCCGCCGCATGGTGCTGTCCTCGCTGACGCTGGTCGGCGGCGGGCTGCTGGCTTCGCTGGCGATGCGGGAGGTCTGGCAGCTGATCCTGCTCTGGGGCTTCGTCGTCGGCTTCGGCACCGGCCTGACCGCCATGGTGCTGGGCGCCACCATCGCCACCCGCTGGTTCGTCGCCCGCCGCGGGCTGGTGATCGGGCTGCTGACCGCCAGCTCGGCCACAGGGCAACTGGTCTTCATGCCGCTGCTGTCGATGCTGACGGAGGCCTATGGCTGGCGCACCGCCATCGCCCTGCTGTGCGGTCTCATCGCCGTCGCCGCCCTGGCGATGCTGGCGCTGATGCGGGACCGCCCTGCCGATCTCGGCCTGTCCGCCGTCGGCGAGGTCGGGGCCGCGTCCCCTGCCGCTCCGGCCGGTGCCATCCTGTCGGCCGCGCTGGGAGCGTTGCGCGACGCCGCGGGGACGCGGGCCTTCTGGGTTCTGTTCGCGACGTTCTTCATCTGCGGTGCCAGCACCAACGGCCTGATCCAGACCCACCTGATCCCGCTCTGCGTCGATTTCAGCGTGCCGGAGGTCCAGGCCGCCGGGCTGTTGGCCCTGATGGGCATCTTCGACTTCGTCGGCACCGTCGGGTCGGGCTGGCTGTCCGACCGCTACGACAACCGCTGGCTCCTGGTCTGGTATTACGGCCTGCGCGGCCTGTCGCTGCTCTATCTGCCCTATTCGGACTTCACCCTCTACGGCCTGTCGGTCTTCGCCGTCTTTTATGGGCTGGACTGGATCGCCACCGTCCCGCCGACCGTGCGCCTGACCGCGGAGCGTTTCGGCCGGGAGCGCGCCAATCTGGTCTTCGGCTGGATTTTCGCCGGCCACCAGCTCGGTGCCGCCAGCGCTGCCTTCGGCGCCGGCCTGTCGCGCACCGCGCTGCAAACCTATCTGCCGGCCTTCGCCACCGCCGGCGCGCTGTGCCTGCTCGCGGCGGTGCTGGTTCCGCTGGTCGGCAGCCGTGCCAAGCCGGTGGCGGCAGCGGACTGATGCGGCCTCAGTCCCCCAGATGCTCCAGAGGCAGGGCGGTGCGGTAGCGCACCTGCTTCAAGGCGAAGCTGGAGCGGATGTTGGCGACGCCGGGGATGCGGGTCAGGTGCTCCTTCAGGAACCGCTCATAGCTGGCGAGGTCCGGCACCACCACCCGCAGCAGGTAATCGGCGTCGCCGGTCATCAGGTAGCATTCCAGCACCTCCGGCCGCGCCATCACCGCCGCCTCGAACCCGTCCAGCCGCGCCTCGACCTGCCGTTCCAGGCTGACGCTGACGAAGATGTTGACCGGCAGGTCGACGGAGGCCGGGTCGACCAGCGCCACATAGCGGGCGATCACGCCCGCATCCTCCAGCGCCTTGACCCGGCGCAGGCAGGGGGAGGGCGACAGGCCGACACGCTCCGCCAGCTCGTTGTTGGGCAGCCGGCCGTCCTGCTGAAGGGCGGACAGGATCCTGCGGTCGATGCGGTCGAGGGGGTGCTTTGGCATGAGATGCCGTTTCCCGTGTTATCCTGGCATCCGATGCTAAAGCGCAACCGCGGCCGGCGCCACTTCGCAAGCATCTGCCGTGTCGCAAATGATAGGCTGCTCCAATCGTAAACCTGCGTTTGGGAGCAGACCCATGACCGCGAACCAGCCGTCCTCCGCCGATCTCGCCTGCCTGGCAGAGCTGGAGCGCAAGGTACTCTGGCTTGCGTCCTGGACCATCCACAACGCCAACCATGTCCGCCCCAACCTGGACGGGATGAAGATCGGCGGCCATCAGGCCTCCAGCGCCTCGATGGCGACCATCCTGACGGCGCTCTATTTCTCGGCCCTGCGGCCGGAGGATCGGGTGGCGGTGAAGCCCCATGCCAGCCCGATCTTCCACGCCATCCAGTATCTGCTGGGCAACCAGACGCGGGAGAAGCTGGAGAATTTCCGCGGCTACAAGGGCGCCCAGTCCTACCCGTCCCGCACCAAGGACGTGGACGACGTCGATTTCTCCACCGGCTCGGTCGGGCTGGGGGTGGCGCAGACGCTCTTCGCCTCGCTGGTCCAGGATTACCTGAAGGCCAAGGGCTGGGCGCCCGGCCTGCCGGAAGGCCGCATGGTCTCGCTGGTCGGCGACGCCGAGATGGACGAGGGCAACATCTTCGAGGCCCTGCAGGAGGGTTGGAAGCATGGCGTGCGCAACACCTGGTGGATCGTCGACTACAACCGCCAGAGCCTGGACGCGGTGATCCGCGAAGGGCTGTGGGAGCGTCTGGAGAACATCTTCCGCGCCTTCGGCTGGGACGTGGTGATCCTGAAATACGGCACCCTGATGCAGGAGGCGTTCACGGAGCCGGGCGGCGAGCGGCTGCGCCACTGGATCGACACCTGCCCCAACCAGCTCTATTCGGCCCTGACTTATCAGGGGGGAGCGGCATGGCGTCGCCGTTTGATGGACGATCTGGGCGACCAGGGCGACGTCACCCGCCTGATCGAGCGCCGCAGCGACGAGGAACTGGCCCGGCTGATGGGCAATCTCGGCGGCCATGACCTGCCGTCGCTGCTGGAGGCCTTCGCCCGGGCCCGCACCCACGACCGGCCGGTCTGCTTCATCGCCTACACCGTCAAGGGCTTCGGCCTGCCGCTGGCCGGCCACAAGGACAACCATTCCGGCCTGCTGACCCGCGAGCAGATGGAGGGCTTCCGCGCCGCCAACAAGGTCCGCGAGGGTCATGAATGGGATCGCTTCGAGGGACTCTCGCTGCCGGACTCCGCCCTGGAGGATTTTCTGCGCCGCGTTCCCTTCGCACAGAAGGGGCGCCGCCGCTACGAGGCGCCGGCGGTCGCCGTGCCGGCCGCGCTGGTGGTGCCGACGCAGAAGAGCCTGTCGACCCAGGCCGCGTTCGGCCTGATCCTGAACGAAATCGGGCGGGAACGCTCGCCGCTGGCCGAACGCATCGTCACCACCGCCCCCGACGTCACCGTGTCCACCAATCTCGGCGCCTGGGTGAACCGGCGCGGGCTGTTCGCCAAAAGCGAGCTGGCCGACCTGTTCAAGAAGGAGCGCATCCCCTCCACCTACAGCTGGGAATTCTCGCCGAAGGGCCAGCATCTGGAGCTGGGCATCGCCGAATCCAACCTGTTCATCCTGCTGGCGGCGCTGGGCCTGTCGCACAGCCTGTTCGGGGAGCGGCTGCTGCCCATCGGCACCGTCTACGACCCCTTCATCATGCGCGGCGCCGACCAGTTGAACTATGCCTGCTATCAGGATGCCCGCTTCATGCTGGTGGCGACCCCGTCCGGCATCACGCTGGCGCCGGAGGGTGGGGCGCACCAGTCCATCGCCACGCCGCTGGTCGGCATGGCCCAGGATGGGCTGGCCTATTTCGAGCCCGCCTTCGCCGATGAACTGGCGGTGGTGATGCGCTGGGCCTTCGACTACATGCAGCGGGACGGGGAGGGCGCCCCCGGCGAGCGCAACTGGCTGCGCGACGAGACCGGCGGTTCGGTCTATCTGCGCCTGTCTTCCCGCGCGCTGGAGCAGCCGACGCGGACGATGGACGAGGAACTCGCCCGCGACATCGTCGATGGCGCCTATTGGCTGCGCAAGCCGGGGCCGAACGCCCAGGTGGTGATCGCCTACACCGGGGCGGTGGCGCCCGAGGCCATCGCCGCCGTCGGCATGCTGGGAGAGGACCGGCGCGATGTCGGGCTGCTGGCGGTGACCTCCGCCGACCGGCTGCATGCGGGCTGGAGTGCAGCCCAGCGGGCGCGCGAACGCGGCCTTGGCCATGCCCGCGGCCATATCGAGAGGCTGCTGGAGGGACTGCCGCCCCATTGCGCGCTGGTGACTGTGGTCGATGGCCATCCGACGACGCTGGGCTGGCTCGGCTCCGTCGCCGGCCACCGCACGCGGGCGCTGGGTGTGGAGCATTTCGGGCAGACCGGCACCGTCGCCGACCTCTATCGCCATTACGGCATCGACGCGCATGGCATCGTCGCGGCTGCCGAGGCGGCGTCTCCCGGCCGTCCGGTCCGCCATCTGCGGGCCATCGGCTGACCCGGCGCTATGATTGCGACCGGCGCTCGCCCCTATCGGGCCTCCGGTCAAAAAATCGTCATGGGGATGCAGAAAGTTCTTGCGCGGTCGGGGCGGGCCCGCATATAAGACGCCTCCCGACGCGAATTATTGTGTCCCGCAAGGGACGGGATCATGGACAAGTGAAGATGAAGTGCAAGTGACCGAGGACGCTCCTCGGCCGGGAGAATATCCTGGCTGGGAGTAGCATCGAACGGCGGAAACAGCCAGCCCTGTCGGTTGGTTCGCGAGCAGGCTTGTTCCTGCGCGTGGCGCAAGCGTTTTCGTTGGAGTTGAGATCAAGCGTCTGAAGGGCATCTGGCACGTCGATAGGAGGCATGTGGACGGGCAGCAATGCCTGAAGCTAAGCCTTACTAATCGCTCGATCGGCTTGATCTCGACACCACAAACCGCGCCATGCGCAGCAGCAAGCCTGCTCACAAAGCAGTGCTTGACCAGCGCACAGCCGTTCGATACATCCTCGACATCACTTGCACGAACAAGCATACAGCGCTTTCG
>NZ_PDKW01000042.1:641747-1080426 GCF_002573965.1 Azospirillum palustre
CGGCGACCACCGACAGCACGGCAAGTGACACGTCGACGAGCGATAGCTCCGCGACGGACAATGCCGCCACCGGCAAGACTTCCGACACCACCGACACGACCACGCATCAGCCGCCGGCCGATCCACTGGTGAAGGTGCTGGCCGACGCCACCGGCGAAAGCACCGCCACGGTCCAGGGCGTGTTGCAGCAGGTCCGCGCCGTGCTGCACCAGGAACACCTGACCGACGCCACCAGCCACACCGGGACGACGGGCACAGGTACGTCTACCGGGACCACCTCCACCACCACGGCGAACGACGACGCCAAGACCGGCACCGGCGACGCGCCGCATTGGCACGACCGCCTGATCGCACAGCATGACGGCTCGACCGATGCCGGTACCGGTCAGGCCGCTGCCGACGGCGGCAGCGCCATCTGGCAGCATTTCCTGAACCACTATGCCTCCGGCGACAGCGCGGTCACCGGCAATGCCGACGTGGTGGCGGCGGTCGACGAGTTCGTCGACACCGTCCAGTCGCTGCACCTCGCCCCTGGCCACGGGCAGATGCATGGCGAGACCCATGGCCATGGCACCGACGGCGGTCCTCTCGACACCGCCGCCTGACCGGTCCCGCGCCCTCCCGGCCGATGGGAGGGCGCGGCCCTTTCACGACAGTCCGTATTTCCTGATCTTGTCGTGCAGCGTGGTCTTGGCGACCTGCAACTCCTCCGCGGCGCGGGCGAGGCTGTGGTCGGTGCGGCGCAGGGTGTCGGCGATCAGGGCGCGCTCGAAGGCCTCCACCGCCTGGGCCAACGGGCGGTTGGCGGCGGGATGGGATGTTGCGAAGGGGGGAAAGCCCTGTTCGATGCCCAGAACGCACCGGTCGGCGACATTGTGCAGCTCGCGCACGTTGCCCGGCCAGTCGTAGGCCATCAGGCGGCGCATGCGCTCGGCGTCCGGCGGCGGGACCGGGCGGCCGTGGCGGGCGGCGGCCTGGAGCGTGAACTGCTCGAACAGCAGCGGGATGTCCTCGCGCCGGTCGCGCAAGGGCGGCAGCGGCAGATTGGCGACATTCAGGCGGTAATAGAGGTCGGCGCGGAACTGCCCGCGGTCGGCAAGCTCGCGCAGATCCACCTTGGTCGCGGCGATCACCCGGCAATCGACATGGACCGGGGTGTTGGAGCCCAGCCGCTCCAGCGTGCGCTCCTGAAGCACGCGCAGGAACTTGATCTGCACCGGCATCGGCATGCTCTCGATCTCGTCGAGGAACAGGGTACCGCCGCTGGCATGCTCCACCTTGCCGATGCGCCGTTTGCCGGCGCCGGTGAAGGCACCGGCTTCGTGGCCGAAGATCTCGCTGTCGATCAGGCTCTCCGGCAGGCCGCCGCAGTTGATCGCGACGAAGTTGCCGCCGCGGCGCGGGCTGGCGTCGTGCAGGCAGCGGGCGGCGAGTTCCTTGCCGGACCCGGTTTCCCCATGGATCAGCACGTCGGCCGCCGAACTGGCGAGGTCTCCGATCAGCCGGCGCACCCGCGCCATCTGCGGCGATCCGCCGACCAGCCGCGCCTCGATGCTGTCGCGGTTCTGCAGGCGGGCGCGCAGGTCGCGCACCTCCAGCGTCAGGCGGCGCTTGTCCAGGGCGCGGCGCACCACCTCGACCAGATAGTCGGGGGAGAAAGGCTTCTCGATGAAGTCATGGGCGCCCAGCTTCATCGCCTGCACCGCCATCGTCACGTCGCCATGGCCGGTCATCAGCACCACCGGCAGGTCCGGGTCGCTCGCCAGCAGCTCGGCCAGCAGAGCCATCCCATCCATGCCCGGCAGGCGGATGTCGGTGACGACGATGCCGGGAAAGCCCTCGGCCACCAGACGCCGGGCCTTCTCCGCGCTGTCCACCGACTCCGTCGGGATGTCCTCCAGTTCCAGCGCCTGCTGGCAGCCGAGGCTGACGTTGGGGTCGTCCTCGACGATGAGGACCTTCAGGGGCAGGGCATTCAAGGCTGGGACGGCAGGGTCGGACATTTGAGTTCTCCGGCCTGGACGGCGGCAAGGATTGAGGCCGGGTCGGTGGGCAGCATGGCGGCGGGAAGGTCGATGGTGAAGACCGCCCCGCCATCCGGGCCGTTCGCCCCGGTCAGGGCGCCGCCGAAGTCACGCACGATCCCGGCCGAGATGGCAAGCCCCAAGCCGAGCCCGCCGCTTCCCTCCTTCGCGCCGTCCTTCGCCGCCTCCTTGGTGGTGAAGAAGGGCTCGAACAGGCGGGGCAGCACGTCGGCGGGCAGGCCGGGGCCATTGTCGGCGACCTCGATGCGCACCCGGTCGCCCTCCGTCCGGGCGCTCAGCGTCAGCCTGCCCTCCGGCCGCCCGGCCAGCGCATCCAGGCCGTTGGCGAGCAGATTGACCAGCACCTGCTCCAGCCGGTTGGGATCGCAGAGTGCCGCGACATCCTCCGGCGCATCGACCTGCACCGTGACGCCGGAGCGCCGCAGCCGCTGCTCCAGCAGGAACAGCGCATTGTCGATGGGCCGGCGCACCGCGACAGGGCGGGGGGCGCCGGAGGATTTGCGGGCGAAGGATTTCAGCTGGCTGGTCAAGGCACCCATGCTGTCCACCAGATGGGCGATGCGCTCCAGATTGCCCTGCGCCGCCTCCAGATTGCCGCGCTGGAGGAACTTGACCGTGTTGCCGGACAGGGTGCGGAGCGCCGCCAGCGGCTGGTTCAGCTCATGCGCCAGGCCGGCGGAGAGCTGGCCGATCACCGCCAGCTTGCCGGCATGGACCAGCTCGTCCTGGGCGGCGCGCAGGTTGCGGGTGCGCTCCTCCACCTTGCGTTCAAGCTCATGCAGGTGGCGGCGGCGCTGTACCCACATCAGCAGCAGGATGCCGGGGACGGCGCTGCCCATCGCGGCGAGGGCGGCGCGGGTCCAGGCCATGCCGGTCACCTGATCGACCGGCGACAGCACGGTCATCGTCCAGCCGGTGCCTTGCAGGGGGGCCGTCTGGGCCAGGAACCCGCCGGACACCGGGAAAACGGTCTCCTCCAGCTGTCCATCGGCCGGGCGGGAGAGGCGCACCAGTTCGGCGTCGGCGGCGATGCGCTCCTGCCGCATCAGCCCCAGGGGCGAAAGCGGGCGGGCGTTGTATTGCAGGGTCTGGTCGAAATGGCGGCGGGCCGCCTCGTCCATCGGCCGCAGGGTGGTGAATTTCCAGGAAGGGACCGAGGCGAGGATCACCACGCCGTTCTCGTCGGCGACCAGCACCGGCGCCTCGACCGTCGACCAGGATTGCTCCAGCTGCTCCAGGCTGACCTTCACCACCGCCACGCCGACGATGGCGCCATCCTCGGTCAGCGGCGAGGAGAGGTAATAGCCGGCCTCCCCCCGCGTGGTGCCGACCCCGAAGAACCGGCCCTGGCGGCCGGCCGCGGCCTCGATGAAATAGGGGCGGTAGGACAGGTCCTCGTTGATGAAGCTGTCCGGGCGGTTCCAGTTGCTGGCGGCCAGCACCCGGCCCCGGCGGTTCAGCACATAGATCGACAGGGTGCCGGCCCGCTCGTTCAGCCGCTCCAGATAGCGGTTCAGCCCCCAGGCCAGCGGCGCCCGCCCGGCGACAAGGTCGAGGACGTCGCGCTCCAGCCCCAGCGTCGCCGGGAAATAGGCGTATTTGTCGATCTCGCGCTCAAGGCTCTCGGCATAGAGATCGAGCCGGTGGTGCCCGGTCTCCTGCAACGCGGCGAGGCCCATCCCCTCGCTGATGCGGAAGCCGACGATGCCGGCAAGCAGGGCCAGACCGGCAAGCGCCGGCAGGAGAAGGCCGATGGTGCGGAGGCGTCTGGCGGCGGGCATGGAAAAGACGGCCATGAAAAAGGCGGGCAGGGAAAGGGACCCCCGCATCATAGCAGAAGCCCCCGTTCCATTGCCCGCCCGTCTTCCGAGCCGCTTTTTCAGAGCGCCCGTCCGTTACTCGGCGGCGGCCGGGGAGGGGAGGGCGGCGCCGGCCTCCTCCTCGTCCTGTTGCCCGCCGATGGCGTTCTCCCACTTGGCGACGACCGTGGTGGCGATGCCGTTGCCCAGCACGTTGGTGGCGGTGCGCCCCATGTCGAGGAAGTGGTCGATGCCCATGATCAGCAGCACGCCGGCCTCCGGCAGGTGGAACATCGGCAGCACCGCGGCCACCACGACCAGGGAGGAGCGCGGAACGCCGGCGATGCCCTTGCTCGACACCATCAGCACCAGCAGCATGACGATCTGCTGTTCCAGCGTCAGCGGGATGCCATAGGCCTGGGCGATGAACAGCGACGCGAAGGCCGTGTAGATCATCGAGCCGTCGAGGTTGAAGGAATAGCCGAGCGGCAGAACGAAGCCGATCACCCGCTCGCGCACGCCGAGCGTCTTCAGCTCCTCCATCACGCGGGGATAGGCGGATTCGCTGGACGCGGTGGAGAAGCCCAGCAGCATCGGCTGGCGCATCGCCTTGACCACGCGGAACACGTCACCCTTCAGAACGACGAAGCCGGCGAAGACCAGCACCGCCCACAGCACCGCCAGCGCCACGTAGAAGCTGCCCATGAACTTGCCGTAGACCAGCAGAACGCCCAGCCCCTGGGTCGTCACCACGTTGGCGACGGCGGCGAAGACGCCGATGGGGGCGAAGCGCATCACATAGTCGGTGACCTTCAGCATCACCGGCACGACCTCCTCGATCGAGCGGGCGAGCAGGCCGGCCTTGGTGTCGCGCAGCTGGCCGATGGCGAGGCCGACGAAGACCGAGAAGATCAGAATCTGCAGGATCTCGTTGTTCGCCATCGCCTCGAAGAAGTTGCGCGGGAAGACGTGGGTCAGGAAATCCTTCAGGTTCAGGGCGGAGGTCTTCAGGCCGGCGCTGGCCGCCACGTCGGGCAGCGGCACGCCGACATTGGCGCCCGGATGCAGCAGGTTGGCGAAGATCAGCCCGATGAACAGCGACACGAAGGACGCCATCAGGAACCAGCCCACCGCCTTGCCGCCGATGCGGCCGACGGTGCGGGCGTCGCCCATGCCGGCCATGCCCGCGACCAGGGTGGCGAAGATCAGGGGCGCGATGATCATCTTGATCAGCCGCAGGAAGATGTCCGTCACCATCGCGAAATAGCCCGCGATCTCCTTGGCGGCGGCCGCGTCGAACAGGCTGTTGCAGACATAGCCGGTGACGATGCCCAGCAGCATGGCGACGATGATCAGCGTCGTCTGTTTGTTCATGGTCCTGTTACCTCACCTTGGTCCCGCCCGCCTGTCAGCGCCGGCCGGGTTGCGGTCGATGGGAACCGGCCCCCTGGCTCTTCCCCAATATCTGGAAAGGAGCCGGAAACGGGGCCGGGTGGCGGAACGGGTCAGCCGGCGGTCGCCAGCAGCCGCGGCTGGGTCAGCACCTCCGGCCGCAGCACCTCGGCCAGGGCGGCGGCGGTCATCAGGCCGCGCGCCTCCACCAGTTCGGCGACGCCCTTGCCGGTGCGGTGGGCCTCGGCGGCCACCTCGGTGGCGTTGGCGTAGCCGATGTAAGGGTTCAGCGCGGTGACGATGCCGATGGAGTTGCGCACGCCCGCTTCCAGATGGTCGCGGTTGGCGGTGATGCCGTCGACGCAGCGGTCGGCCAGCACCAGGCAGCCCTGGCGCAGGTGGGTGATGCTCTTGAACAGGCTGTGGGCGATGATCGGCTCGAAGGCGTTCAGCTGGAGCTGGCCGGCCTCGGCGGCGAAGGTGACGGTCATGTCGTTGCCGATCACCTCGAAGGCGATCTGGTTGACCACCTCCGGGATCACCGGATTGACCTTGCCCGGCATGATCGAGGAGCCGGCCTGACGCGCCGGCAGGTTGATCTCGCCGAAGCCGGCGCGCGGGCCGCTGGACAGCAGGCGCAGGTCGTTGCAGGTCTTGGACAGCTTCACCGCCACCCGCTTCAGCACGCCCGACAGCTGGACGAAGCTGCCGCAATCCTGCGTCGCCTCCACCAGATTGGGAGCGGTGACCACCGGCACGCCGCTGATCTCGGCCAGACGGCGGCAGACCAGGGCGGCATAGTGCGGATGGGCGTTGATGCCGGTGCCGATGGCGGTGGCGCCCAGGTTGATCTCGCGGATCAGCAGGGCGGCCTCCTTCAGCCGCTCCTCATCCTCGGCCAGCATGACGGCGTAGGTGGAAAACTCCTGGCCCAGCGTCATCGGCACGGCGTCCTGCAGCTGGGTGCGGCCCATCTTCAGGATGTCGCGGAACTCGTCGGCCTTGCGCTGGAAGGCGGCGCGCAGATGGCCCATCGCCTCCACCAGCCGGAAGATGCCGGTGTAGGTCGCCAGCTTCAGCGCCGTCGGATAGACGTCGTTGGTCGACTGGCTCATGTTGACATGCTCGTTGGGGTGCAGGTGGGCATAGTCGCCCCGGCCATGCCCCAGGATCTCCAGCGCCAGATTGGCGATCACCTCGTTGGCGTTCATGTTGGTCGAGGTGCCGGCGCCGCCCTGGATCACGTCGACGACGAACTGGTCGTGCAGCTTGCCCGCGCGGATTTCGCGGCAGGCGGCGGCGATGGCGTCGGCCCGCTCGGCATTCAGCAGGCCCAGTTCATGGTTGGCGCGGGATGCTGCCATCTTGATCTCGGCGAGCGCGCGGACCAGATCGGGGTAGTGGGAAATCGGCGTGCCGGTGATCGGGAAATTCTCGACAGCGCGCAGGGTGTGGACACCGTAATAGGCATCGGCCGGAACTTCGCGGTCGCCCAGCAGGTCGTGTTCGGTGCGCGTTGTGGCAGGCATCGTACGTTTCGCTCCCTTGATTGAGACCGTCCCGTCTGCGCGGGACGCAACCATTCAGGAGCAACCGCCATGCCAGCGCGGGCTGACAGGACGTCGCGGCCTAAGCCGTTGATCTTTTTGGATAGGATTGCTGGTCAGAACCGCTGATGTTCGGATTTCCGAACGCGGCCCGCGCCCGGGCGTTCGGAAATCCGAACGGTCCGGGCTACTCGCCGAGGCGGTTGGACCAGTCCTCCACCCTGCCGCTCTCCACCCGGCGCCGGGCCAGCGTGCGCCAGCCGGTGGCGAGCGGTTCCAGCTCCGCAATGCTGGCGAGCGTCGGGAGGTCGCCGGTGTCGTGGTAGAAGGCGCGCAGGATGCGGGCCAGCGACCAGTCCGGCAGCGGGCGCCCGACCAGGGAGATTGCGTCGCCGGCGGCGACGGTGCCCGGCTCAAACACGCGATAATACCAGCCGGTCCGGCCGGTGGATTGCACCCGCCGCGCCATGTCCTTGACCCCGAAGCGGTGGTTCAGCTTCCAGCAGGGTTGGCGTCCCTGGCTGACCTGCACCGTCGCCGTGCCCATGCGGAAGATGTCGCCGACGCAGACCGTCTCCTCCGTCAGGCCGAGCGTCGAGAGGTTCTCGCCGAAGGCACCGACGGACTCCAGCAGCGGGCAGGGGACGGGCAGGTCGCCGCGCCATGCGGCGTAATGGTCGAGCGGATAATGGTGGATCGCCTTGTCCGGACCGCCATGGTTGCGGCGGTCGGCCTGCTCGTCGCCCTCAAGGCCGGCCGGGCCGATGGCGATGGCGGCAGCGACCGGATGCTTGCCGATGGCGCTGAGCGTGTCCGGCCGGCCGAAGGGAACCGCCTTGCCGGTCAGGACTGCGTTCAGCATGGTGGACTTGGTCATCGGCCCTTCTCCGCTTTCGTGATTGCCGCTTGGCTGGGGCGTTTTGCAAGCCCCCCTTATCGCTGTTCGTCCGGTGCCCGCCAAGCCATCGCAGCGGCAGGCCAGCAATGCGGGAGCTTGCCAAGGCTTTTCATTCTGCGAATTGAGCCGCAACCCAAAAGACATTTCTTGCAATCTGCGAGGCAGGGATCCATTGGGAAGACGTTGTTATGAGGCTAAATAGTTATTTTTGATATAGTATGGAATTGTAAATCAAAATATTTACCGATAAACAACAAAGTTTGTTTTGTTGTTTAAATAATTAGAAAAATACGGACTCATTAATAGAGTATCCAAACAATAATATTAAAAAATTCCCGCTCCATATGCCTTGAAAAATCGTATTTCTTGTAAAGCGCTTCTGGCAAGAGCTGAATTTCAGCCCAGGGGCAACGCCGAGCCAGACCGTTCGGCCAAGCCCATGACTGAGAGCTGCCTGGTCTTGGATACTATGACTTTAGCACCGGTTATGCGGTGCCGAAGTGGCATATTTGGTGCAGGCCGCCATGTGTGGAACATCAGTGCGTGGGGGAAGGAAATGACCGGGTTCACAGGTGCGGCCCCTGCGGGCGGACTGCTGGCGAACATGAGGATCGGACGGAAGATTTCAATCGGCTTCGGGGCCGTGCTGCTGATCATGGTCGGACTTGCGGGGCGAAGCTATTTGTCTTTCAGCAACATCTCCCATCAGTTCGAAACTTACGATCACGGCGTTTCGGTCATGGATGTCGCTTCCAACATCGAAATGGAAGTGCTGGCGATGCGTGGTGCCGTGCGTGAATTCGCATTGAGCGGCAATGGCAGCCGCGAAGCGATGGCCCGCCAGGCCATGGAGAAGCTGCGCGCGAGTTTCGAGACGGCCAATGGGCTCGTCCGCGATCCCGACCTGAAATCCAGGCTCAATCTCGCCAGGAGCCACCTCGGTCAGTATATGGACGGCTTCCAGCGGGTCGCGCCGATGCAGCATGAACTGATGGGGCTGATAGCGGAAACCCTGGATCCGCTGGGACAGGATGCCCGCGTCGAACTGGGGCATATCCGCGATGAGGCCGCCAAGGCCGGCGACGGCCTTGCCGTCGCCCATGCCTGGGAAAGCATCGAAGCCCTGATGAGGGGACGGCTGTCCGCCAACAAGATGCTGGCCCGGCACGACGACGAGTCCGCCAGGAAGGCGGATGAGGCTTTCTCCAGGCTCGCCCAGGTCCTCCAGCAATTGGGTGCCGCGGTCGCCGACCGCCCGTATGCGGCGAAGGTGAAGGACCTCCAGGCCATGGTGTCGCGCTACCATGCGGCTTTCATGCGGGCGAAGGAACTGAGCGATACCGTCAATGCGCTGATCAACGGTGAGATGACGCGGGCCGGCACAGCCGTGACCGAAGAGGCGGAGGCCATCAGCCGGAACGCCCTGGCGGAGACGGACCGCATCCGCCGGGCCACCCTGGCCGACATTGCCAGCACGGAAATGCTGGTCGTCCTGCTCTCGGCCAGCGGGCTTCTGGCCGGACTGATCTTCGCCGGCCTGATCAGCCGTGCGATCACCCGGCCGGTGACCGCCATGACCGGGACGATGCGGGAACTGGCCACCGGCAATCTGGACATCGCCGTCCCCGGAGCCGGACAGAAGGACGAGATCGGCGCCATGGCCGCCGCGGTGACGGTGTTCAAGGAGAATGCGGTCACGGCCCGGCGGCTGGAAGCGGAACAGAAGGCCGAGCAGCAGCGCAAGGAGGCCCGTTCGGCCACGGTCGACCGACTGGTCGCCGAGTTCGAGGGGACCGTCGCCGGCATCCTGCGCACGGTGTCCTCCGCCTCCACCGAACTGGACAGCACCGCGCACCAGATGAACGAGACGGCCGAGCAGACCAACCGTCAGTCGACCGCATCGGCCGGTGCGGCGGAGCAAACCTCCGCCAACGTGCAGACGGTCGCCACCGCCGCCGAGGAGATGGTGGCGTCGTTGCAGGAGATCGCGCGGCAGGTTACCCGATCTTCGTCGATTGCCGTCGACGCGGTTGCGCAGGCCGAGCATACCGACGCCACCGTGCAGGGGCTGGCCGACGCCGCCAGAAAGATCAGCGACGTGGTTGCCCTGATTTCCACCATTGCCGGGCAGACCAACCTGCTGGCATTGAACGCCACCATCGAAGCTGCCCGCGCCGGCGAGCACGGCAAGGGGTTCGCGGTCGTCGCCGCCGAGGTGAAGAGCCTTGCCGGACAGACCGCCCGCGCCACCGACGAGATCACCGATCAGATCTCTGCCATTCAGGCCGCCACCGGCGGGGTGGTCGAGGCGATCCGGGTGAATTCCGGCATGATCCGCCAGATGAACGAGATCACTGCCGCCATAGCCTCTGCGGTGGAGGAGCAGAATGCCGCGACCGGGGAGATCACCCGCAGCGTCACCGAGGCCGCGGGAGGGACGGAGGAGGTTGCCCGTAACATCCAGCAGGTGATGGAGGCGACGGGGCATACCGGGGCCGCCGCCGCCCAGGTGCTGGGCGCGGCGGAGGAACTGGCGTACCAGTCGGAAACGTTGCGGGCGAACCTTGAGAGCTTCCTGGCGGACATCCGGGCGGCCTGACCGGGCCTGCCGCAGAAAGCCGGCGGTTGTCCGGAGGCTGGGGTATGATGCAGGCTCCGGACACCGCCAGCAGCCCCTTGGGAGTTCACCGCCGCCATGCCCGCCTTCGCCGCGAACCTGACGATGATGTTCACGGAGTGGCCGTTCCTGGACCGCTTCGCCGCCGCCGCCGATGCCGGGTTCCGGGCGGTCGAATATCTCTTTCCCTACGAGCATGGGCCGGACACGGTGGCGCAGCGGCTGGAGCGCAACGGCCTGACCCAGGCGCTGTTCAACATGCCGCCCGGCGACTGGGCGGCCGGCGAGCGCGGGCTGGCCGCCCTGCCGGACCGGTTCGACGAGTTCCGCGCCGCGGTCGCCAGGGCGCTGGACTATGCCGGGGCGACCGGCTGCCGGCGTCTCCACATGATGGCCGGGCTGGCCAATTCCGCCGATCCGGTGGTGCTCGGCGCCTACCGGCGGGCCGTCCGCCATGCCGGAGAGGCGCTGGCGGACTGCGGGATCGACCTGCTGCTGGAGCCGATCAACGGGCGCGACATGCCCGGTTATTTCCTGAACGATTTCGGCCTCGCCGAACGGCTGATCGCCGAGGCCGGGCTGCCCAACGTCCGGCTCCAGTTCGACCTCTACCACCTGCAGATCCTGCATGGCGACGTGACCATGGCGCTGCGCCGGCTGATGCCGCTGGTCGGGCATGTGCAAGTCGCCTCCGTCCCGTCGCGCAACGAACCGGACGGCGAGGAGCTGAACTGGCCCTTCTTGTTTGCCGAGTTGGACCGGCTCGGCTATGGCGGTTTCGTCGGCTGCGAATACCGGCCACGCGCCGCCACGCTCGACGGGCTCGGCTGGTTCGCCCCGTATCGCGCAGCGGCCCGCTGACGGTCCGGCAGAGCTAGCCCAGCTTGTGCACGAAGTGGTGGCAGGCGATCTGGTAGCGCTTGCCCATATAGACGCGGTGGGCGCTGCTGCGCTCCGGACCGACGGCCGAGTCGAGATGCAGCGCTTTGCAGCCCAGCCGTTCGGCCTCCGCCTTCACCCAGTCGAGGATGAGGGCGGCATAGCCGCGGCCGCGGTATTCCGGCAGCGTCGCCATGTCGACGATGTAGAGGGACTTCCCCAGCCACAGCGACTGTTGCAGGCGGAAGCCCACGACACAGGCCACCGGGCCGCCCGCTTCGGGAATGATGCCGACGAGGCGGTAGCCGTTCGGCCGCAGCTCCGTGTCGATGATACGGATCATCTCCGCCGCATCGTATTTCGGCCACAGCACTTGCAGGGCCGGCACGGCCGTTTCGGTCTGCCCTTCGGGAATCTCAACAATCTCTGACTGCACGTCGTGTCCTCTCGGTGTCCGCATTCTCATATTTGCTGCGGTCACAGAATGGTGCGTGAGTGAAGCGGGTTGCAAGCCTGGGCTTGAGCTTCGGCTTCCATCGGTTTGGCCGTTGCCGGATTTGATCGCAACCGATGAGTGTGGTTGCTCGGGCAATGCCGGGCGTGAACGCCCGGTCAGACGGCGGTGAGCACGATCTTGCCCTGAACATGACCCTTCGCGGCACGCTCGTGGGCCAGACGGGCGTCTGCGAGGGGGAAGACGCTGTCGATGACGACGCGGAGGGTGCCGTTGTCGAGGAGCCCGGCGATCTCCGTCAACTGTGCGCCGTTGGAGCGGACCTGTGTCGCCGAAACCGTGACGCCCCGCTCCGCTGCCTCGGCCGCGGCGTCGAGGCCCAGCGGGAAGATCGGAAACAGGGCGCCGCCGCGCGTCAGCGTCTTCAGGAACCGGGCGGAGGATGGACCGCCGACCGCATCGACGACGAGGTCGACCCCGCGCACCACCTCCTCGGCCTTGACCTTGGTATAATCGATGACCTCGTCGGCGCCGAGGTCTTGCAGAAGCGCCTCATGCCGGGTGGAGGCGACGGCGATGACGCGTGCGCCCCGCCATTTCGCAAGCTGAAGCGCGAGGTGCCCGACACCGCCGGCGGCCCCGTTGACCAGCACGGTCCTGCCGTCGAGCGTCACCGGCCGGTGCCGGTGCGGCTGGAGCGGGTTCGGTTCGTCGTGGCCCAGATCGATCAGAAACTGCCATGCGGTCAGCAGCGACATCGGGGCCGCGGCAGCCTGCACATGGTCGATGCCGGCCGGCTTGCGGCCGACATCCGTCGCCGGTGCGGTGACATACTCCGCATAGGCCCGGCTGTCCCCGGCAAGGCCGGCGGGAAAACGGATCATCGCATAGACCTCGTCGCCGGGCGCCAGCGTCCGCACATCGTCGGCGACGGCCTCGACGACGCCGGAAACGTCCGTCCCGACGATGACGGGGAAGGAGACCTGCGGCTGCCATTCGGGCGGAA
The DNA here is from genome assembly GCF_002573965.1 of Azospirillum palustre. Lineage (NCBI taxonomy): Bacteria > Pseudomonadati > Pseudomonadota > Alphaproteobacteria > Rhodospirillales > Azospirillaceae > Azospirillum > Azospirillum palustre. The sequence continues at coordinate 654,385 of NZ_PDKW01000042.1, forward strand.
GCATCCGATAGCCGTCGCGCAGATACCAGTCGGGAGGATTGATGCCGATCGCATGGACGCGGATCAGGATCTCGCCCGGCTTCGGTTCGGGCTTGGGCGCATCTTCGTAAACCAGAACCTCCGGACCGCCGAAGGCATGCAGCCGGACCGCTTTCATTGTCTCGCTCATCATGGTCTCCATTGCAGGGGGGAAAAACTGGATGACCATATGGCAGACGGTTTTGGGATTGATAATCTGGCTCGGCATCGCTTCAATCATGCCATGAAGGAACAAATCGCCCTGGAGAGGCTGACCGGCCTGATCGCTTTCGCCCGTGCCGGGACCTTGGGCAGCTTCACCGCCGCCGCCCATGCGCTGTCGGTCTCGCCCTCGGCCGTCAGCAAGAGCGTGCAGCGGCTGGAGCAGCGGCTCGGCGTGTCGCTGTTCACCCGGACGACGCGTTCGCTGACGCTGACGGCGGAGGGGAGGGACCTGCACGAGCGGGCGCTGAGGCTGCTGCGCGACGCGGAGGAGATCGAGCAGGCGGCGATGGCGGCCCGCTCGGAGCCTTCGGGCACGCTGCGGGTCGCGGCATCGCTGCCGATCGGCGTCCATGTCATCGCACCGGCGCTGCCGGCGTTCCGGCGGCTCTACCCGAAGGTTTCGGTCGATCTGCGCCTGAACGACCGGATGGTCGACCTGATCGAGGAGGGGATCGACGTTGCGGTGCGGATCGGCGAGCTGGCGGATTCACGGCTGCTGTCGCGCCGGCTGGCGCCGCACCGGCTCTGCTGCTTCGCCTCGCCCGCCTATCTGGCGGCCCGCGGCACGCCGCTGCATCCGGACGGGCTGGACGGGCACGACACCGTCAGCCTGCGCTTCCAGAGCACGGGGCAGACGCTGCGCTGGCCCTTCCGGATCGGCGAGCGTCTGGTCGAGGTCGTGCCGCCGTCCGGCATCGTCGTCGACGTCAGCGACGCGCTGGTCGCCGCGCTGGCGGCCGGCGGCGGCATCGGCATCGCCGCCACCTTCATCACCGCCCCCTATGTGGCGCGCGGCGAGCTGGTCCCGGTGCTGTCCGACTTCGCCGTCGAGCGGCACACCATCACCGCGCTCTGGCCGGAAAGCCGCCGCACCAACCCGGCGGTGCGCGCCTTCCTGGCCCTGTTGCAGGAGGAGTTTCAGGACCGGATGACGGCGGCACGCGTTCCAGAGTGACGGCGGCGGCGGGCGTTGACGAGGATGTCGGCGCCGAGCGCAACCGTCAGGGCGACGGCGCCGCACAGGAAGACGGCGGCATAGCTCTGCCCGCTGTGGGCGAAGAGATAGGAGTATCCATAGCCACCCAGCGCCTGGAACAGGGCGAAGGCGGTGGTGGCCCGGCTCCAGGCCGCGCGCTGTTCGGTCTGGCTGTGCGGCAGCAGCTCGTGGATGCGGCCCAGCACCAGGGGAACCACACCCGGCGTCAAGGCGCCGAGGACCAGTGTCGCGGCCCCGACCGCCACAGGATTGCCGCTGGCCGCCAGGGTGGCGACGGACACCGCCTGGAGCAGCAGGGCGATGCGGTAGGCCGCGGCATAGCCGACCCGATCGGCCAGCGATCCGGCGGCGACCGGCCCGGCCACCGACGCCACGCCATAGAGGACCCAATAGAAAGCGCCGGTGTCCGCGCCATGGCCCAGCCCGCGGGCGACGTAATCGACCAGCAGCAGCATCGCCGGCACCAGCCCGAGGGCGTTCAGCGCATATTCGCCGTAGAGGGTGCGCAGGACCCCTCCCTCATGCTTCGGGGCATGCTCGACCGCCGGGGCGGCGATGCCCTGCGGCGGCGCCGAGGCCGGCCAGCCGAACCAGGACAGGGCGGTCAGCAGCAGCGACAGCACGCCAAGCCCGAGCCACGTCTCGTGCAGGCCGAGCCGCATCAGCGCCGGCACCGCGGTGCCCGACGCGGCGATGCCGAGCCCGATGCCGAGGAAGATCATGCCGCTGACGAAGCCGCGCCGCGAGGCGGGGATGTGGGGCAGGATGCTGGTCGCGACCAGCACCATGATGGCGCCGCCGGCAAGGCCGGAAACGAAGCGCCAGCCGAAGAACCAGGCCAGCGACAGCGGATAGGCGCAGGCGATGAAGGCGAGGGATGTCGCCAGCATCAGCAGCCGCAGCAGCGCCCGGTTCGGCAGCAGCCCGGCCAGCGGCCGGCCGAGCAGGGCGCCCGCCAGATAGCCGGCGAAATTCGCCGCCCCCAGCGTCACGGCGTCACCGGCGGAGAACCAGTGCGCCTCGATCAGCGACGGGACCAGCGGGGAATAGGCGAAGCGTGCCAGGCCGATGGCGACGAGGCTGCCCGCCATGCCGGCGAACGTCGCCATCCAGGCGGAACTGTCGAGGTGATCCTTCGCACCAACGGAGGTCGTGCTCATGGGCGTGCGTCCCTGTTGACGGCGCCGCGGCTGCGGCCCGCCCGGTTGATCGGGAAATCTCGGGAATGAAGGTCGGAGGCTGGGATCAGATGTCCGGCATCGGCGGCAGGCCGAGGCTGGCGAGGGCGGCGCGGGCCGCCCCTTCCAGCAGGTTGCGTTCGGGGCGGACGCGGGCCAGCACCCGGATGCCCAGCAGGCAGGAGAAGAGCAGGCGGGCCGCGTCGTCGGCGTCGATACCGTCAGGGATTTCGCCGCCCTGCCGTCCCTTGACGATGCAGTGGCGGAAGAAATCCTCGATGGTCGCCAGCTCGGCGTTCAGGTAATCGCGCATCTCCGGATCGGCCGGCGTGACCTCCAGCGCCGAGTTGACCAGCAGGCAGCCGCGCCGGCAGCCGTCGCCGAGCGAGCGCTCGATGCTTTCCCGCAGGAAGCCGGCGATGGCCGCGGCCGGGGAGGGTGCCGCCTCGTGCCGGGCGATGCGGGCGCGCAGGGAACCGTCCAGGTAATGCTCCAGCGAGCGGCGGAACAGCGCCCGCTTGTCACCGAAGGCGTTGTGCATGCTGGCGAGCGTCATCTGCATGCTCTCCGCCAGTTCGCGGGTGGAGGTCGCCTCGAACCCCTGGGTCCAGAAGCGGTCCACCGCCGCGTCCAGCACCGCCGTCTCGTCGAACTTCCGCGGCCGAGCCATCGCTTCCGCCTCCCGAACTCGTTTTAGATCGTATGATCTAAAATCAACGCGGCATGGTCCGGGGTCAAGGAGTTTCGGTATTGCGCAAACGCCGCCCTGCCTTGCGCCAGCGCAGTGGCGTCTGCCCGACCCTGGCCCCGAACAGGCGCGTCAGGTGAGCCTGATCGGCAAAGCCGCAGGCGCAGGCGATCTGGCAGAGCGGCTCGTCGGTTTCCAGCATCAGGCGCTGGGCCAGATGCACGCGGCGCCCGATGACGTAGGAATGCGGCGTTTCGCCGGTGCTGGCCTTGAAGGCGGCGGTGAAATGCCCGCTGCTGAGCCCGACGAGGGCGGCCAGCGTTTCCACCCTGAGCGGCCGGGCGATGTTGGCCTCGATATGCCCGGTGACCCGGCGGAGCTGCCAGGAGGTCAGGCCACCCCGGGATGGCGGCGGTGCGGCGACGGCCGCCGGTTCGTCCCGCCGATCGATGAACAGGGAGGCGAGCCGGTCGAGGCAGCGCCGCGCACCGTCGGGGTCATGGTCCAGCACCGCGAGGGCGCGGGTCACCAGCGTGGCGACCATCCTGTCGTCGGCGGTTGCGGGCTGAAGCATCGGAGGGCTCCCTGCAAGGCATGGCGTGCAGGAAGTTTCGCTCGTCCGGGGCACAGGACGGAATTGCACGCTGGGGTCGCCCGCATCGACCCATGGCTTTACGGCTGCTATCCCTTGGTATGATGCTCACTCCAGCATCGCGCCCAGCCGGCGTCCATAGGCGGCGATGGCGGCCCCGGCGGGGTGGCGTTCCTCGTCGTAGGCCTGGAGGGCGGTCTCGATGTCCGGATGGTTCGACAACTGCCGGACGAGCGCCATCGCATCGCCTGCCGCCTTGGCGACGCCCATCGCCGTGTGCGGGCGGACCACGAAGGCGGCATCGCCCAGCAGGGCGATCCGGCCGCGCGTCATCGCCGGCACTTCGTAATCGAAGATGGCCTGGAGGAAGGGGCGGGGCTCTGCCGCGATGGCCGCGGCGAAGGGCGGCGGCAGCCGGTCCGCCGCGTCCTGCCGCAGCCGTGCCGCCACCGTTTCCGGCACCTGCCCCGGCGCCAGCGAATGGGGGTGGTGGCGTCCCTTGGCGTCGGTCAGCAGCGCCGGCAGCTCGGCCGCCGCCACCCGCCTGTACCAGACCCAGTTGTAGCGCCGCTGCCCGACCGCCGTCTCCGCCGCCGGCCCGGTGACCAGATAGCCGAGCGTGTGCGACTGCGGCATGTCGAAGAAGGCGAAGCGGTCCAGCAGGATGGCGGATTCCGCCGGCAGCCCGCGTTCCGGAACCAGCCCGCGCCAGGCGACATAGCCGGCATACTCGTTGGCGGCGTGCCTGCCCACCACCGCACAGCGGACGATGGACCCCAGCCCGTCAGCACCGATCACCAGATCGGCCTCTTCCCGGCTGCCATCGTCGAATTGCAGGGTCGCCGTGGCGCCATCCTGCTCCACCGCCAGGACAGCCCGGCCCAGGACATAGCTGTCGTCGGGCACCTTGCTGCGCATGGTGGCATACAGATGGTCCCAGGAGATCTGCATCTGCGGCGTCACCTGCCGCTGCCGGATTTCTCCGGCGCGGTCGAGGAAGATGCGCTCACGGGCGACGACGCCGACCTGCGCCACATGCTCGCAGCCCACCGCCCGCAGCAGGGCGAACAGGTCGCGCTGCCCGACCAGCCCGGCGCCGCGGCCGGCCAGCCCGCCGCTGGAACGCTCGTACAGCCGGACATCGTGCCCCTCCCGCCGCAGCAGGGCGGCGGCGAACAGGCCGCCGACCGATCCGCCGACGATCCTCACACGCAGGGTCTTCATGGCTTTTCCTTCAAAAAGGGCGAACTCAGACAGGGCCAACTCAGACAGGGCCAACTCAGACGGGACCGAGCGCGGCCTTGAGCCGGTCCGGGCTGAGCGGCATGTCGCGCAGGCGCACGCCGGTGGCGTCGGCGATGGCGTTCGCCAGTGCCGCGGCGGACGGTCCCTGCGCCGCCTCGGCGGTACCGAGGAAGGGGGCGCCGGGGCGGTCCATCACCACCACCTCGACGGACCCCGGCACATCGTCGAAGCGCAGGATCGGGTAGCTGCTCCAGTCGAAGCTGGCACGGCGGTCGGCGGCGAACCGTACCGCTTCCCGGCCGGTCCAACTCAGCGACTGCACCAGCGCGCCTTCGATCTGGTTGCGCACGCCGTCGGGGTTGGCCGGCTGGCCGCAATCCACCGCGGCAACCGCACGGCGGACCATCGTCCGGCCCGTCTCGCGGTCGATCTCCACCTCCATCGCCACCGCGCAGTACGCGCCGAGATTCTTGTAGCGGGCGAAGGCCATGCCGCAGCCGCGCCGGCCGTCGCCCCTGGTGCGCGTCGGCCAGCCGAAGCGGTCGGCAGCCGCCTGCATGACCTCGCGCGCCCGCTCGTCCCGCATATGGTCGAGCCGGATCGCCAGCGGGTCGATGCCCGCCGCGGCAGCCAGCTCGTCCAGCATGCTTTCGATGGAAAACACGTTCAGATGCGCGCCCAGCGACCGCAGGGCGGAGACGCGCGCCGGCATGTCCTTCAGGAAATGATAGACGACATGGGTGTTGGCGAAGCTGTAGAGCGGATTGGAATTGCGGCTGCCGTCGCCCTCCGGCATCGGGATCGGCTTGCCTTCGGGCGCGGGGAAGGGCGGATCGGCCTCGTTGCCGGCAAGAACGCCGCCGGCCCCGACAGGGCGGTTGTTGTGCGGGTTGCTCCAGACCGCATGGCGCCAGGACACGATGCGGTTGTCGGCGCCCAGTTCCGCCTCCAGTTCCGTCATCATGCCGGGGCCGAGCGGCTCCCAGCCGAATTCCTGCTCCCGCATCCATTGCAGGCGGATCGGCCGTTCGGGCACAGCCCTGGCGATCACCGCCGCGTCGGCCGCCACGTCGTCGGCGCCGTTCTGGCCGTAGCAGCCGGCGCCCTCGGCATGGATGGCATGGACCTTTTCCGGTGGCAGGCCGACCAGTTCGGCGACGACGCGGCGGACGTCGAAGGTGCCCTGGCTGTGGGTCCACACCGTCATCGTGCCGTCCACATACTGGGCGATGGCGCAGGACGGACCGATGGAGCCGTGGCTGATCCAGGGCCGGGTGTAGCGTGCCTTGACGCTGCGGACCGCCGGTCCCGCCGGCTCGCTGGTGTCCATGATCGCGATGTCGCGGGCCGGCAGCGCCTTCAGCGTCGCCGCCACGGCGTCGCCGCTGCCGTCGGCGGGAAGGGGCGGCTGCGCGGCACGGGCATAGGCCGCCCGTTGCAGGTGGCGCAGGGCCTGGATCGCCGTCCATTGCCGCTCCGCCACCACGGCCAGGAAGCCGCCCTGCCGGACGATCTTCACCACGCCCGGCATGCGGGCGACGGTGTCCAGATCGGGCGATTGCAGGCCGGTGCCGACGCTGGGGCCGCGGACGACGCGGGCGTGCAGCATGCCGGGCAGGCGCATGTCGTGCAGATAGGCGGCACCGCCGGTCAGCTTTGCCGGGATGTCCACCCGCGGCAGCGCGCGGCCCAGCGTGCGGTAGTCCGCCGGCTTGCGCAAAGGCGCGTCCGGCACCGCCTGCACATGCAGCGACAGCCGCGCCGCCACCTCGCCATAGGACAGGGTCCGGCCATCCGGCGCACGCAGCCTGCCGTCGCCACCGCTGGTCACCTGTTCAGCTGGAATGCCCCAGTCGCGCGCCGCTTCGGCTGCCAGCAGCAGGTGCACGTTGGCGGCGGCGTTCTGGATCGCGGTGCCGCTGTCCTGCATGGAATGGCTGCCGGCGGTCAGCCCCTCGTCCGGCGTGCGCCCGGTGTCGGCGGTGACCAGGGTGACGGTGGTGGGCGGGATGTCCAGTTCCTCCGCCGCGACCTGGATCAGTGCGGTGCGGATGCCCTGGCCCAGTTCGACCTTGCCGGTGAAGACGGTGGCCCGGCCATCGGCGTCGATGCGGATCCAGGCGTCGAGCCAGGGCGCCGACTTCAGGCTTCCCTTCAAATCGGGCGCCACCACGGCCGGACCGGCACCGCCCTCGCCCCCGCCGGCGAGCTGGGCGAAGGCCCTGGGCGCCAGGGCGAAGGAGACCACCAGGGCGCCGCCGGTCAGGAAGCCGCGGCGGGAGAGAGGCGACGGGATCTGATTCATGGCCGCATCTCCTGAGCCGCCTGGACACCCTTGCGCATGGCGACGGCACGGCGGATGGCGCGCAGGATGCGCATGTGGGTGCCGCAGCGGCAGAGGTTGGTCTGCATGTGGGCGCGGATCTGCGCGTCGTCCGGGTCGGGATTGCGGTCGAGCAGGGCCTGGGCCCGCATCAGCATTCCGGCGATGCAATAACCGCACTGGGCGGCCTGTTCCGTCTCGAAAGCCCGTTGCAGCAGGCCGGGAGCCTCGGCACTGCCCAGCCCTTCCACCGTGCGGATGCGCCGTCCGGCGACCGCACCGACCGGTGTCAGGCAGGAGAAGGCTGGCTTGCCGTCGATGTGAACGGTGCAGGCGCCGCACTGGCCGAGCCCGCAGCCGTACTTCGCTCCGTTCAGCTCCAGGTCGTCGCGCAGCACATAGAGCAGTGGCGTGGCCGGGTCGACGTCAAGCGCATGGTCGGCGCCGTTGACGGTGATGGTGACGGTCATGGCTGGGACTCCTCCTTGCGGACGGTGGCGGCAGCGGTTTCCAGCGCGGTCCAGGCCGGCCGGTCGCTGAAGCGGGACCGCAGATAGGCGGCGAGGTCGGCGACCTGCGCGTCGGTCAGGCTGGCGGCGAAGGGCGGCATCGCCGGTCCGGCCGGCCCGGTGGGGGCATGAATGCCTTGCAGGATGGCGCGGACCGCGTTGTCGGGCCGGTCGAGTTGCAGGGCGGTGACGGTGGACAGGCCGGGACGCCCCTGCGTCATCATCGGTGCGCCGCCCTCGTGGCAACCGGCGCAGGCCCCGGCGAAGAGCGTGGCGCCGGCCGGGTTGGCCCTTGCGGCCTCCGCCGCGCGGTCGGCAGCGGCCGGTGCTCCCGGCGCCCGATCCGCCGACAGCGAGGCGATGTAGGTGGCGATGGCGCGGACATCGGACTCCGGCGCGCGGGACAGGCCATGCGCAACCGGCCCCATCGGCCCGGCGGCGGCGCCATGACGGACATCGACGCCGGTGCGCAGGTATGTGAACAGGCTGTCGGCTGTCCAGGGCACCGCCGACGGGCTGGACCCGTTCAGTGCCGGCGCCACCCAGCCTTCCGCCACGCCGCCGGAATAGGCGTCGGAGCCCGTCTTCTCGGCCCCGGCGATGTTGCGCGGGCTGTGGCAGCCGCTGCAATGGCCGAGCCCTTCGGCCAGATAGGCACCGCGGTTCCACTCCGCATCGCGGTCCGGCCGCGGCGTGAAGTCCTCCTGATGCAGGAACAGCAGCTTCCAGCCGGCCAGCAGCGGGCGGAAGCCCAGCGGGAAGATCAGCTCGTTCGCCCTGGCCGGCGCGGACGCTGCCGGCCGGGTCATCAGGAAGGCGTAGATCGCGTCGAGATCCCCGTCATGCACCTGCCGGTAATGGTCGTAGGGCAGCGCCGGGTAGAGATGGCGGCCGTCCCGCGATACCCCGTCGCGCATGGCGCGCTTGAACGCCTCCTTCGACCAGTTGCCGATCCCGGTTTCCGGATCGGGCGTGATGTTGGTCGAATAGAGCGTGCCGAATGGCGTCGCCAATGCCCGGCCGCCGGCATAGGCCACGCCCCCGTCGGCGGTGTGGCAGACGATGCAGTCGCCGATGGCGGCCAGTGCCGCGCCGCGGGCCAGCATCTCCGCCGGGAAGTCGGCGGCCTTGGGCGGGGGAACGGCGGGCAGGCCGCTGCGGTGGGCGATGCCCAGGAACGCGCCGATACCGACAAGGCAGACCAGGGCGCCTCCGGCCGCCCATTTGCCTGCCGCCCAGCCGGTCCATCGGGTTCGTTTCATCCTGCACCTCCTGTGGTCCGCCGCGGGAACTGCGGGCGGGCGGATAGTCCAGGGAGGGTGCCGGAAATCCCGGCCTCGCTATTGAAGATTGAAAGCGGGATTTTTTGAACAAAACCCGCTTCCGCTCTTTGGAAAGCCTTTTCAGCGCGTCGCCGGAGCCAGGTCCGTGGTGTAGTTCGCCGGCAGCCAGCTGTAGCCGCCATCGTCCCGCCGGATATGGCCGATTCCGGGGAAGGAGATGTGCGCGGCGGCGATCCATTCGCCGTTCTTCGCCGCCTCCGCGAACATCTGCTCACGCTGCCGTTCCGCCGACGCCGCGTCGCTGTCGTACTTCACCGTGGCGTCCGGCTTCGGGAACTGGATGGCGGCGACATGAACGATGTCGCCCCAGGCCAGCAGGGTCTGCCCCCCGCTGCGGATGCGGTAGATGGTGTGGCCCGGCGTGTGGCCGGGGCCGGGAATGGCGTCGATTTCAGGCAGCAGCCGCGCCTCCCCGTCGAAGGGCTTCAGCCGGCCCGCCGCAACATAGGTGCGGAGCGAGTCGATGGCGCCATCGAACATCGGCCCCAGATAGCCGGGTACCGAGGCCCTGTTCTTCGGGTCGAGCCAGAAATCGCTGTCGCGCCGGTTGACGCGGATGACCGCATTGGGAAAGGCCATGGCGCCACCCGCATCCACCCCGCCGACATGGTCGCGATGCAGATGCGTCAGGTAAATTTCATCCACCTGTTCCGGTGCATAGCCCGATGCCCGCAGGTTGGCCATCAGATGGCCGCCATCCTTGCCGTACAGAACCCCGGCCCCGCTGTCGATCAGCACCAGCCTGTCGCCGGTGTTGACCAGAAAGGCATTGATCGAACCCTCGACCGGAGCATGGAGGTCGGACCGCTCCAGCAGAGCGTCGGCACCGGCCCTGCCGATCCCCTGCATCACCTCATGCACCGGAAAGGGGTGGGTGCCGTCCAGCAGGGCGGTGATCTCGACCTTGCCCAGCATCATCCGGTAGAAACCCGGCGCCTGGGTGCGCTGTTGCGGGGCCGCCGCCTGGGCTGGGCCGGACAGGTCCGTGACTGTGCCGAACGCCGGCAGCAGGGACAGCGCCAGCAGGGCCGGGAGGAATTGCCGCTTCATCGCGTCGCCTCATCGGAGTTGTGCGGAATGACGATGAGGCATACGCGATCGGCGGCGGCGGTTATTGTAGGTTCTTGTTGAAGGGTGTGGGCAGGACGGTCCCTTCCTATTCCAGCGGCTTCAGTTCGCCCAGCAGGGTCGGCAGCAGTTCGGCGACGGTGGGGTGGATGTGGACGGCGCGTTGCAGGGTGGGGTAGGGCGCCTTGGCATACATCATGTCGAGCACGCCGTGGATCGCCTCGTCGCCGCCGGGGCCGATGATCGCGGCGCCGAGGATCTCCTGGCTGTCGGCATCGACGACGATCCGCATGAAGCCCTGGGCCTCGCCCTTTTCCACCGCGCGGCCGACGCGGGTCATCGCCCGCTGGCCCACCAGCGCCCGCCGGCCGGAGCGGCGGACCGCCTCGTCGGTCATGCCGACGCGCGCCAGCGGCGGATCGGTGTAGAGCGCATAGGCCTGGATGCGGTCGTCCACGCTGCGCGGGTCGCCGTCCAGCAGATTGGCCGCGACGATCTCGAAATCATTGTAGGCGGTGTGGGTGAAGGCGCCCCGCCCGTTGCAGTCGCCCATCGCCCAGATGCCCGGCACATTGGTGCGCAACGTGTCGTCCACCGTGATGAAGCCGCGGGAATCCGTCACCACGCCGGCACGGTCGAGGCAGAGATCGTCGGTGTTGGGCGTGCGGCCGACGGCCAGCAGCACATGGCTTCCCACCACCGACGGGGTGCCGGACGTGCAGTTCACCCCCACCTCCACCCCGTCGGCATGGCGGGCGAAGCGGATGCAGTTGGCCGACAGCCGGACGGTCACCCCCTCCTTCTCCAGCAACTCCCTGATCGCGTCGGACACGTCGGGGTCCTCGCGGCCGATCAGCCGCTCCCCCTTCTCCACCACCGTCACCTCGGCGCCGAAGCGGCGGTACATCTGGGCGAATTCCAGGCCGATGTAGCTGCCGCCGACCACCACCAGATGACGGGGCACATGGTCGAGGTCCAGGATCGTGCCGCTGGTCAGCAGCTCGACATCGCGCACCCCCGGCATGTCCGGGATCGCGGCACGGGCGCCGACATTGAGGAAGATGCGCTCCGCCGTCAGCAACTCGTCGCCGACACGCACGCTGCCCGGCGATTCGAAACGGGCATGGCCCTGCAACACCCGGCAGTTGGGCATGCCGCGCAGCCAGCGTTCGACATTCTGGCGCGAACGGCCGGAAACCTCGTCCTTGCGTGCCTTGACCCGGGCCATGTCGATGCGCACCGGCCCGTCCAGCACCACGCCGTATTCGGCGGCGCGCCGGGCCATCTGGGCGACGCGGGCGCTGGCGATCAGCGTCTTGGTCGGGGTGCAACCGGTGTTGACGCAGGTGCCGCCGAACAGCTTGCGCTCCACCACCGCCACGCTCATGCCGGCGGCGGTCAGACGTTCGGCGAGCGGCGGCCCGGCTTGGCCGGCTCCGATGATGATGGCGTCGACCATGGCAGGCTCCTGCGGCCGGTTGCGTTCTTCGGGGAAATGGCGTGGGGCGGGATGGTAACGCCGGTGCCGGTCGTCTTCCAAGCAAACCTAGGTATGACTGGCGACAAGCCGTGCCGATCGTTCACGTGACCGTCAGATCGTTCAAGAACCGGACGGCGCCCGCAGGCAATCTCCGGGAGCCGGAACGGCATGACGAGGGGTTGGAGACTGGTCTATGGGCGGTGCGGAAGGCGGTGCGAAGGGCGACGCGGCATGGGGCGGTTCGCCGGCCGGCGGGCGGCCGATGGAGCGCCGTCTCGGCCTTCTGTCGATTCCGCTCGCCCTGGCGGTGTTCTTCGTCGACACCTTCACCGACATCGAAAGCGCCATCGCCGTCCTCTATGTGCTGGTGCTGCTGCTGGCCGCCACCGCCCTGTCGCGGCGGGGCATCCTGCGGGTGGCCGCCGGCTGCGCGCTGCTGGCGGTGCTGTCCTTCTTCCTGTCGCACTGGCAGGACATGGACCTGTCTTCGGTCCTGCGCTGCGGCGTGTCGCTGGCGGCCATCCTGATCACCGGTGCGCTGCTGGTAAGGGACCATGAGTCGCGCGCGCTGCTGCTGCGGGCCAACGCTGCGCTGGCGCGCAGCGAAAAACGCCACCGCGGCATGTTCGAGCAGGCGCGGATTTCCCTGTGGGAGCAGGACTTCACCGCGGTGACGGCGGCGCTCGACGCCCTGCGGGCGCGCGGGGTGACGGACCTTGCCGCCCATGCGCAGGCCGATCCCGGCTGGGCGCGCGGGATGGGCGCGCTGATCCGCACCACCAACGTCAACGACGCCACCGTCGAGCTGCTGGGTGCGGCCGGTCGGCCGGCGGTGCTGGGGCCGCTCGACCGCTATCTGCCGGCCGAGGATCCGGCGATGCTTCAGGTCCTGCTGGCGCTTTGGGAAAAGCGCGACCGCTTCGAAGGGCGGGCGCAGCTGATCGCGGCGGACGGGCGCACCCTGACGGTGCTGCTGGGCATCAGCTTTCCCGACGACTGCGTCGGCTTCGATCAGGTGGTGGTCGGCGTCGTCGACATCACCCAGCGCGAACGCACGCAGGAGGCGCTGCTGGCGGCCCAGGCGGAGCTTGCGCGCGCGGCGCGCGCCGCCACGCTGGGCGCGCTGTCCGCCTCCATCGCCCACGAGCTGAACCAGCCGCTGGGCGCCATCGTGCTGAATGCGCAGGCCTGCCTGCGCTGGCTGCGCCGCGACCAGCCCGACATCGAAACCGCCGCGAAGGCGGCCGACCGCATCGTCCGCGACGGACGGCGGGCCGCCGACATCGTGCAGCGGACACGCGGCATGCTGGTCAAGGACACCCACTGCGACGAGACCATCGACATGGCCCAGCTGGTGACCGAGGTGGCGCTGCTGCTGGAGCGCGAGCTGTCGGGGGCCGGGGCCGCTCTCTTCACCGACTTTGCTCCCGCCCCGCCGGTGCGGGGCAGCCGGGTCGGCCTGCAGCAGGTGCTGGTCAACCTCGTGACCAACGGCCTGCACGCCATGGCGGAGGCGGACAGCCCCCGGCGCGAACTGACCGTCGCCATCGGCAGCCTGGAAGGCGGGGCACAAGTCAGGGTTGCCGTGCGCGACCGCGGCAGGGGCATCGACGAGGCCAGCCATGCCCGCCTGTTCGACCCCTTCTTCACCACCCGGCCCGACGGGATGGGGATGGGCCTCGCCATCTGCCGGTCCACCGTCGAATCCTGCGGCGGCACGCTGACCGCCCACAACCATGCGGACGGCGGGGCGGTGTTCGAGTTCACCATACCGGCGGCCCTGCCGCCGTCCACCGAAGCGCCGGCCGAACGGCTGGCCGCGGCACGAGAGGACTGACCGCCATGGCCCAGAAAGCCGCCCCGTCGCCCGCCCCTGCCAAGGACGATCCGCTGGTTCTGATCGTCGATGACGATGCCGGCATGCGGGAGGCGGTGGTCGACCTTCTGCAATCGGTCGGCATCGAAGGCCGGGCCTTCGGCAGCACGGCGGAGCTGCTGGCGGCGGCGGTTCCCGACCGGCCGGGCTGCCTGATCCTCGACGTGCGGCTTCCCGGACTGGGCGGGCTGGAGTTCCAGACGAGGCTGGACAGCCTGGGCATCGCGCTGCCCATCGTCTTCATGACCGGCTTCGCCGACGTGCCGATGTCGGTCCGGGCGATGAAGGCCGGGGCGACGGACTTCCTCATCAAGCCCTTCCGCGACCAGGACATGCTGGATGCGGTCGATGCCGCGATTTCCCGCGACCGGTCGCGGCGGAGCCAGCGGGCCGCCACGATGACGGTGGAATCGCTGGCCGCGACGCTGACCCCGCGTGAGCGCGAGGTGATGGCGGAGGTGGTCAAGGGCCGGCTGAACAAGCAGATCGCCGGCGATCTCGGCATCAGCGAGGTGACGGTCAAGCTCCACCGCGGCAAGGTGATGCGGAAGATGCAGGTGCGCTCCGTCGCCGACCTCGTCCGCAAGGTGGAGGTGCTCGAACACGAGGAGTGACGGCTAGAGTGTGATCGGTTCAAGCGGAATCGCTTGAAGCGTGAATCACACGGAAAACCAAAAGGTTAGAGTCTGTCTGGTGCTTCAATAAGCATCAGGCGGACTCTAGGCTTCGGGCGCCTCGGTCCTGCGGCCGGCCCCACCGTCCGCCTCTAGACCTAGGTGTGGTATCTGCCACCTGCCCCATCCGGATAGGATGCGTGTGGCGCCGGAAACCGGCGTTTTCATTCAGTTCCCGATCCGGTCAAGGCATCACGACGTGTCCAACGCACCCCTGATAGCGGTGGTCGATGACGACGAGGCGATCCGCGAGGCGCTGGACGACCTGCTGCGGTCGGTCGGCTTCCGCTGCCGGCCCTTCGTCTCCGCCGAGGATTTCCTGGCGCTGGCCGACCGGACCGGGATCGCCTGCATCATCCTGGACGTGCGCATGCCCGGCCTGTCCGGGCTGGAGTTGCAGGAGCGGCTGAACAAGGAGGGCGGCGGACATCCGCCGATCCTGTTCATGACCTCCTACGCCGACGAGACCACCCGGCTGCGCGCGTTGGGCGGCGGTGCCTGCGACGTGCTGGGCAAGCCGGTCGACGCCCATGTGCTGATCGCCTCCCTGAACCGCGCCATCGCCGCAGGGTAACGCCAGAGAGCGGCAGCATTCGGCCTCCCGAACGGTTATGTATGCAGCAGGGCCGGTCGGGAGACGGGGCATGGCGGTCGCATCCGACAGAATTGTGGTCGGGCTCAGGACGTGGGCCGGAATCGGGACGAGGGTGCCATGAGCTTCCTGACCCGGCTGCTGCTGCTCGTGACGCTGGCCCTGGTGCCGATCTGCGCGCTGGAGGTCTGGAACCAGATCGACCTGCGCCGCCAGCGCTCCGACGAGATTCACGAGCATGCGCAGCAACTGCTCAGCCTGCTGGGCGGGGAGCAGCAGCGGCTGGTCGAAGGCGTGCGGCAGATGCTGGAACTGCTGGCGGAAACCACGTCGGCGCAGACCCTCGACGCGGCGGGATGTCAGGCGCTGCTGACGCGCACGGCCATGCGGATCCCGGATTACCTGACGGTCAACCTGACCGGCGGGGACGGGGTCATTCTCTGTTCCACCAACCCGCTTCTGCGCGGGCGGACCGTCGCCGACCGGATGCATGTGCGCTCCGCCCTGGAAAGTGGCGGCTTCACCGTCGGCGAGTTCATCCGGCAGCGGTACGATGACAAGCCGGCGATGCCGTTCGGCCTGCCGATCCGCCGCACCGGTGAGGACGGCCGGACCATCGGCGTGGTCACGGCGCTGATCGATCTCGGCTGGCTCGAACGCTACCTCTCCGAACACCTGCTTCCCGACAATGCCGCGTTGATGATCGCCGACGGCAACGGCATCGTGCTGGCCCATGCCCCTGCGAGACCGGGGGCCGTCGGCACCGCGCTGCCGCCGCGCTTTCGCCCTCTGCTCGACGCCGATGCCGTCGGGACCGCCCAGCTGATGGGGATCGACGGGGTGGAGCGGGTGTTTGCCTATGTTCCGCTGTCCGCCGGGGTCCGGCACATCTTCGTCGCGATCGGCATCGACCATGACGCGGCGATGAGCGGCATCGACGACGCGCTGACGCGGTCGCTGGTGTGGATTGCGGCCACGTTGCTGCTCGGCCTGCTGGCGGCGTTCCTGATCGCCAGGAGGCACATCTATCAGCCGGTCGCGGCACTGATCTCGGCGACCGAGCGCTGGCGTGCCGGCGACCGCTCCGCCCACGTGGGTGCGGTGGACGGGCCTGAGATGAGCCGGCTGGGGCTGGCGTTCGACGGTCTGGTCGAGGATCTCGGCCGGCAGATGCAGGCCAAGGAGGAGGCATCCGCTGCGCTGCGGGCCAGCGAGGAACGGTCGCGCGCGCTGGTGGAGAACGCCCCGCACATGATGTGGGTGAACCGGCCCGACGGCACGCTGGAATATGTCAATGCCGCGTTCCGGGCCTACACCGGCCGCATGACGGACGAAGAGAACCGGATGGGGGATCTGCATCCGGAGGATGTCGAGCGCATCCAGGCGGTCCGGAGAGCGGCCATCGCCGCCGGTGCGGCGCATGCGTACGAGCTGCGCCTGCGCCGGGCCGACGGAGCCTACAGATGGCACCTCAGCCGGACCCACCCGATCCACCATGGCGGACGGATCGTCGCGTGGTTCGGCGGGGCCGTCGACATCCACGACATCCACCGCGCCCGCGATGCGGCGGAGGAGGCCGGACGGTCCAAAAGCCGCTTCCTGGCCGCCGCCAGCCACGATCTGCGCCAGCCGATGCAGTCGATCCTGCTGTTCGCCGAGGTGCTGCGCCCGCATCTGGGCGATGGACCCGGTCTCGATGCGCTCGGGCGCCTCCAGCACGGGCTGGAGATCCTCAAAGGTCTGCTGGACGGCCTGCTCGACATCTCCCGCCTCGACGCCGGCATCGTGGCGCCGCAATTCGAGGAGTTTCGCGTCTCGGACCTGCTGAGGAGCCTGGACGACGCCTATGCCCCGGTCGCGCATGGAAAAGGCCTGGGCTGGCGGGTTCAGCCCTGCCATGCCGCCATCCGCAGCGACCGGGTCCTGCTCGGCCGCATGCTGCGCAATCTGGTGGAGAACGCCATCCGCTACACCGACAGCGGCGGGGTTTCGGTAGAGTGCAGCGTGGAGGCCGGCCGCCTGCTGATCGGTGTCCACGACACCGGCCGCGGCATCCCGGACGACCAGATCGACCGGGTGTTCGAGGAACTCTATCAGGTCGAGAACCCCGAACGCGACCGCAACCAGGGCCTTGGCCTTGGGCTCGCCATCGTCCGCCGCCTGTCCGACCTGCTGGACCATCCCGTCACCGTAAGTTCGCATCCCGGCCAGGGTTCGCTGTTCAGCATCGCGGTGCCGCTGGCGACAGAGGCCTGCGCCTGCGTCCCGTCATCCGGAGAGGCGGCGCCTGTGGAAATGGCGCCGGCACCGCCGGAGCGGGAGGGGCGGCGGCTGGCGGTGGTGGTGGACGACGACCCCATCGTGCTGGCCGGGATGGAAAGCCTGCTGCACGCCTGGAAATTCGACGTGATCACCGCGGATTCGACCGACCTCGCGGTGGAGCGCCTGACGCTGGACGGCCGCCGGCCCGACATCCTCGTCGTCGATTACCGCCTGCGGGACAAGCGCATCGGAACGGAGGCGATCCTCCGTATCTGGGACATGCACGATGCGGACATCCCCGGCCTGATCGTCACCGGGGAGATCGGCACGGAGCCGCAGAACGATGCGCTCACCCATGGCTTCGACCTGCTGCACAAGCCGGTCACCCCCCGCAGCCTTGCCGCGGCGCTTGGCCGCCGTCTGGCGACGGCGGAAGGGGAGGCCCGCATCCCGGTCGCCGATACCGCCGAACCGCCTTCGGCCACCCTGTGAGCCACAGCAATTTTCAAGCCTCGCCCAGGCTCCGGCGGAACATTTCCGCTGCACCGTGTTTGTCTGAAGACATGGACCTTAAGGAGCCGTTGGTGCCCACGCCCATCCCGATCGAGAAACTGCAGACCGGAATCCCCGAATTCGATTTGGTTTTGCGCGGCGGGCTGCCGCGCGGTCGAATACATCTTCTGGAGGGCGCACCGGGCACAGGCAAGACAACCATTGCCTTGCAGCTTCTGATCCAGACGCGCGACGACGGCAAGAAGGGGCTGTACATCACCCTGTCGGAGAGTGCCAAGGAGCTGGAATCGACCGCCGCCAGCCATGGCTGGTCGCTCGATGGTTTCGCCGTATTCGACATCGTGCCCATCGAAGCGCAGCTGGATCGCCAGCAGAGCGTGCTCTACCCGTCGGAGGTGGAGCTTGGCGAGACCGTGCGCCTGATCATCGAGCGGATCGAGCGGGAAAATCCGGAAGTGCTGGTGATCGACACGGTGTCGGAACTGCGGCTGCTCGCCCAGGACCAGCTCGGCTACCGCCGTCAGGTCCTGGCCTTGAAGCAGTTCCTGCAAGGGCGGCACTGTACCACCCTGATCCTCGACGACCTGACCCACCAGGACGGTGCGAGCGATCTGCACAGCCTCGCTCACAGCGTGATCGTGCTGGAACAGACCGAGCGCACCTTTGGCTCGTCGCGGCGGCGCCTGCGCATCGCCAAGATGCGGGGGGCGGATTACCAGAGCGGCTGGCATGATTTCGCCATCACGAAGACCAATGTGCTGGTCTTCCCCGGCCTGATCGCCGAAGAGCACAACAGTGATTTCGACCGGATCACCATGGAAAGCGGTCTGTCGGCCCTGGACGAGTTGATGGGCGGCGGCCTGATGCTCGGCACCACCACGATGCTGGTGGGGCCATCGGGGGTCGGCAAATCGTCCATCGCGTTGCAATATGTCACTGCCGCGGTCGAGCGCGGCGAGCATGCCGCCTATTTCTCATTCGACGAGAATTTCAAGACCCTTGAACTGCGCAGCATTGCTCTGGGCATCGACATCAGGGAAGCGGTGCAGCAGGACCGTGTCGGCTGGCAGCGCGCCAACCCCTCCCGCCTGTCGCCCGGCCAGTTCGCTTGGCAGGTCCGGCGCGAGGTCGAGGAGCGCAAAGCGCGCATCGTGGTGATCGACAGCCTGAACTCCTACCTCAGCACCATGCCGGAGGAGAAGGCGCTGACGCTCCAGATGCACGAGCTGCTGACCTACCTGAACAACAAGGGCGTGGTGACCATCCTGATCCTGGCGCAGCAGGGCATCATCGGTGACGTGCATAATCCGGTCGATCTGTCCTTCATGAGCGACACGGTGGTCCTTATGCGGTTCTTCGAGGCCGAGGGTGAGGTGCGCAAGGCAATTTCGGTGGTGAAGAAGCGCACCGGTGTCCATGAACTGTCGATCCGGGAATTCCGGCTGTTCCCGGCCGGGATTCAGGTCGGGCCGCAGTTGATGGACTTCCGCGGCGTGCTGACCGGCGTGCCGGAATATGACGGTTCGACGGAGACGCTGCTCAGCGGTTCGGCCGAGGCCGGGTGATCGATGCCGATGCGCGGGTCCATCCTTGTCCTGGCCCCTGACGGGCGGGATGCCGAGGTGATCGGCTCGGTCCTGGCCGACATCGGTCTGGGGACGCAGCCCTGCGCCGATTTGCCGGAGCTTTGCCGCAGCCTTGGCGACGACGTTGGGGCGCTGCTGCTCTCCGAAGGGGTGCTGACCGACATCGACCCGCTGAGCGCGTGGCTGGAGGCTCAGCCGCGCTGGTCGGACCTGCCCATCGTGATCCTGACGTCGCGGCGCAGCCGGCAGGCCGGGCGGGGCAGGCAGGCGTTCTTCCAGTCGCTCGGCAACGTCACGCTGCTGGACCGGCCGCTGCATCGCGAGGTGTTGCAGAGTGCGGCACAGGCGGCGCTGCGCAGCAGGGAGCGCCAGTACCGGACCCGCAGTCATCTTCAGGAGATTACCCAGGCGTCCAGCCGGTTGGAGGAGCGTGTCGCCGAGAGGACGCAGGCCCTGCAGGCCGAAATGGCCGACCGCCGTCGGGCGGAGGAGCAACTGTACCAGGCACAGAAGATGGAGGCGCTGGGGCAGCTGACCGGCGGCGTGGCCCATGACTTCAACAATCTGCTCCAGGGCATCGTCAGCTGCCTTGCCGTTCTCGATCCCACCGTGCCGGACGGCACCCCGCGCGAGCTGTTCGAGGCGGCCAACCGCTCCATCGAGCGCGGTGCGCGGCTGACCCAGTCGCTGCTGTCCTTCGCACGGCGCCAGACGCTGATGCCGGAACCGACCGACCTCGGCGACCTGCTCACCGGGATGAGTTCTCTACTGGAGCGCTCCCTGGGCGGGCAGATCAGCGTCACGGTCGACGTGCCGCCCGGACTCCCGGCGGCGCTGATCGACCGGGCGCAGCTCGAATCCGCCATCCTGAATCTTGCAATCAATGCCCGCGATGCCATGCCAAGCGGCGGGCGGCTGTCCCTGACCGCCTCCGTTGCCGAAATCGGCGACGGAGAAACGGGCAGACCCGCGGCCGGGCCGGCGGAGTTGCGGCCCGGGACCTATGTGGCGATCCGGGTGGCGGATACCGGCACCGGCATCGACCCGGCGGTGCTGCCGCATGTCTTCGAACCCTTCTTCACCACCAAGCCGCTCGACAAGGGGTCGGGGCTGGGGCTGTCGATGGTCCAGGGCATGGCCACCCAGTCCGGCGGCGGCGTCCGCATCGACAGCAGCCTCGGCGGCGGAACCGCGATCACCCTCTATTTGCCGAGCGTCACGGCCGTCGCCGGCCGGCCGGCACGGACGGCTGCCGACGTCGAGCGCGGCGAAGGCCGCACCGTGCTGCTGGTGGAGGACGACGCCATCGTGCGGATGGGGACGATGGCGCTGCTGGAAAGCCAGGGCCATCAGGTCATCGAGGCGGAGAGCGGGGAAACTGCCCTGGCCCTGCTGCAAGACGGTGCGGAGATCGATGCCCTGGTCACCGACTTTGCCATGCCCGGCATGAACGGGGCCGAGGTGGTGCGCACTGTGCGAAGCCTGCGTCCCGGATTGCCCGCGCTGATCGTCACCGGCTATGCCGACACGCCTGATCTGGGCGAGGCCGTGCGCCTGCTGCGCAAGCCCTTCTCGCCGAACCAGATCGCCGAGCAACTGGCGGCGATGCTGGCGGAGTGACGGCTTGTCAGGCGATGGGAGCGGTCCTGATGAAATCCAGGAAGGCCCGAAGCGGGGCCGGCACCAGACGCCGGCCGGAGTAATAGAGGAACGGGCCGGAGAAGGACGGCCACCAGGATTCCAGCACGGGTTCAAGCGCGCCGCTGTCCAGATGCGGGCGCAGCCACTGTTCGAACAGTTGAAAGACCCCGACGCCCGCAACGGCAGCGTCGATGGCGAGGTCCATGATGCCGCCCGGTCCGACAACCAGCGGTCCGGTCGGGTCGAGGCGGATCGATTCGCCGTCGCGCTCGAATTCCCAGAGCGGCATCGCACCGCTGGCAAAGCGTCCCCGCACACAGCTGTGGGCCATCAGGTCGCGTGGATGATCCGGCCGCCCCCGGGCGTCGAGGTAGGCGGGGGAGGCGGCAGTCGCGAAGCGCTGCCTGCGGGGGCCGATGGGAACGGCGATCATGTCCTGCTCCAGCCGGTCGTCGTAGCGGATGCCGGCGTCGCATCCGGCGGCGAGGACATCGACGAAGCTGTCCTCGCCCATCACCTCCACCCGGATCTCGGGATAGGCTGCATGGAAGGCAGGCAGGATCGACGGCAGGACCAGCCGTGCCGCGCTGACCGGCACATTGAGCCTGAGGGTGCCCGCCACCCGGTCGCGGAAGCCGTTCACCACATCGAGGGCGGCATCGACCTCGCGCAGGGCAGGCTCCAGCCGTGCCAGCAGGCGCTCACCCGCCTCCGTCGGGACCACGCTGCGGGTGGTCCGGTTGAACAGCCTGACGCCGAGCTGCCCTTCCAGCCGCCGCACGGCTTCGCTGAGGGACGAGGCGCTGACGTTGCCGGCCTTCGCCGCTTCGCGAAAACCACGGGCGCGGGCCACCGCGACGAAAGCGTTCAGGTCCCCCAGATCATGTTGCATTGTTCGGAAATCCGCACGGGTTGTCCTGATTGTGCAGACTAATCGGACAGGCGGGCAATGGCTAGATTGGTCAAGCCATCAAGGAGATCATCGTGTCAAACCCCGCCCAGACCAAAATCGACAAATCCGGCAACTTCACCGGCAGCTTTACCCTGGGCGGCAAAGCCGTCCGCCGGCTCGGCTATGGCGCCATGCAGCTGGCCGGTCCCGGCGTCTTCGGTCCGCCGAAGGATCGTGATGCGGCCATCGCCGTGCTGCGCCACGCTGTCGAGGCCGGTGTCAATCACATCGACACCAGCGACTTCTACGGTCCGCATGTCACCAACCGGCTGATCCGCGAGGCGCTGGCGCCCTATCCGGACGATCTGCTGATCGTGACCAAGGTCGGCGCCCGGCGTGGCGCGGATGCCTCCTGGCTTCAGGCATCTTCACCGGAAGAGTTGCGGCAGGCGGTGCATGACAATCTGCGCAATCTCGGCCTCGATGTGCTCGACGTCGTCAACATGCGGCTGTGGGGCGACCATGGACATGCTCCGGCGGAAGGGCCGGTCGAGCGGGAATTGAGCGTCCTTGCCGAACTCCAGCAGCAGGGGTTGATCCGCCACATCGGGCTCAGCAACGCCACGGCGCGGCAGGTCGAGGAAGGCCGCCGCGTCTGCGAGATCGTCTGCGTGCAGAACCACTACAATCTGGTGCATCGGGCGGACGATGCGCTGATCGACGATCTCGCCGCCAAGGGGATCGCCTACGTGCCCTTCTTCCCGCTCGGCGGCTTCTCGCCGATCCAGTCCGGCCTGCTGTCCGATGTCGCCAGCCGGCTTGGCGCGACGCCGATGCAGGTGGCGCTCGCCTGGCTGCTGAACCGGGCGCCGAACATCCTGCCGATCCCGGGAACCTCGTCGGTCAAGCATCTGCAGGAGAATCTGGCGGCAGCGGATCTGGTTCTACCCGCCGATGCGCTGGAGGCGCTGGACAAGCTGGGGAAAGACGCCTGAGGGTCGGGATGGACAAAGGGGAGCCTGCGCTCCCCTCGTCCCTCTGCCGCGTCGCGGTACCGTTTACCGGCGCTCCACATTCGGCAGGAAGATTGTCAGCAGGCCCAGCAGCGGCAGGAAGGAGCAGGCGGTATAGACGAAGCCGATGCCCTTCCAGTCCGCCACGACGCCCAGCCCGGCCGCGCCGATGCCGGCGACGCCGAAGGCCAGTCCGAAGAACAGACCCGACACCATGCCGACCCGGCCGGGCAGCAGTTCCTGCGCATAGACCACGATGGCCGGGAAGGCCGAAGCCAGGGCCAGCCCGATCACGGCACTGAGGATCACCGTCGTCGTCAGCCCGACATAGGGCAGGGCCAGGGTGAAGGGCAGGATGCCGAGGATCGAGACCCAGATCACCGTCTTGCGGCCGATGCGGTCGCCCACCGGGCCGCCGATCACCGTACCGGCTGCGACGGCAGCCAGGAAGACGAACAGGCAGAGCTGCGCGTCGCCGGTGGACAGGCCGAAGCGGTCGATCAGGTAGAAGATGTAATAGCTGGTGATGCTGGCGAGATAGACGTATTTCGACACGATCAGCGCGATCAGGATGGCGACGGCGCGGGCGACCTGACCGGATGGCAGATCGGCATGGCGCGCCGCGGCGGGGCCGCCGGCCTTGCGTGGCTTGGCGTTCCGGCGCTGCCAGCTTCCCAGCCGCACCATCACCACCATGCCGGCCAGCGCGGCGAAGGCGAACCAGCTGAGGCTGCCCTGGCCGCGGGGCAGGATGATGAAGGCCGCCAGCAACGGGCCGAGCGCGGAGCCGAGATTGCCGCCGACCTGGAACAGCGACTGGGCAAGCCCATGGGCGCCGCCGGATGCTTGGCGGGCGATGCGCGACGCTTCCGGATGGAAGATGGACGAGCCGAAGCCCAGCAGCATCCCGCCGGCCAGCAGGGCCGGGAACCCGGGCGCCCAGGCCAGGGTGAGAAGACCGAGCAGGGTGGACCCCATGCCGAAGACCAGCGAGTAGGGCATCGGCTTGCGGTCGGTGAAGAGCCCGACCAGCGGCTGAAGAAGCGACGCCGTCAGCTGATAGACGAAGGTCAGCAGGCCGAGCTGGGCGAAGCTGAGGCCGAACTCGTCCTTCAGGATCGGATAGACCGCCGGCAGCAGCGACTGGATCATGTCGTTGAGCAGGTGGCAGGCGCTGATCGCGGCCAGGATGGAAAAGGCCGTCGAGCCGGCGCTGGGCCGGCTCATGGTGGTGTCGGTCACGGGGGCATGCCCTCTTCTCTCTGCCTTGGGGCGTCCGGACCGCGTATCGGCGGCCCGGTTGGCCCGGCACTGTTGCGTTGACTGCACCGTAAGCCTACGGTCGCCTGAGAAGGCCCGCCACCGCGGTCAGGCCAGTTTTCTACGAGTTTGGGCCATGGTCAGGAATGTCCGTGTCGATGAAATCGATGCCGTCGAGCGGCCGTTGCTCGCCACCACCCACGACTATCCGGACGGCGGCAGCCTGCCGCTGCACTGGCACCGGCGGGGGCAGCTGATCTCCGGCATCACCGGGGTGCTGATCATGTCGACGCCGCAGGGCCGCTGGGTGGTGCCACCCGATTTCGGCCTGTGGATTCCGCCCGGCGTCATGCATGAGGTGCGCATGCTCGGGGCGGTGACCACCCAAAGCCTCTATCTGGACCCGGACTTGGCCGGCGGAATGCCGGACCGCTGTCAGGTCGTCGGGCTGTCCCCCTTCATCCGCAGCCTGATCGCCCGTGCTGTCGATGTGCCGGCCG
Source organism: Azospirillum palustre (assembly GCF_002573965.1). Classification (NCBI taxonomy): domain Bacteria; kingdom Pseudomonadati; phylum Pseudomonadota; class Alphaproteobacteria; order Rhodospirillales; family Azospirillaceae; genus Azospirillum; species Azospirillum palustre. The sequence goes on from NZ_PDKW01000042.1 coordinate 678,860, forward strand.
ACTATGATCCGGACAGCCACGACGGCGCGGTGATGGCGCTGATCCGCTACGAGATGCTGCATCTGCCGGCCCAGCCGCTGACCGTCCCGTTCCCGACCAGTCAGGCGTTGGCCGAGCGTTGCCGGCGCTTTCTCCGGCAGCCGGCGGTGCATGAGACCATCGAGCAGTGGTGCGACGAGCTGGGCGTCAGCCGGCGGGCCTTCACACGGCTGTTCCGGCGCGAGACCGGGCTGAGCTTCCTGGAATGGCGCCAGCAGGCCTGCCTTGCCGCCGCGCTGCCGCGGCTGGTGGCGGGCGAAGCCGTCACCGCGGTCGCCATCGACCTCGGCTATGACAATCCCGCCGCCTTCACCGCGATGTTCAAGCGCGTGCTCGGCTCGTCGCCACGCGCTTATCTGAAGGGCGCCGAATAGTCTTCAGATATAGCGCATCGCCTCCAGGTCGGCGATGAGGCCGGGACCTTCCGGACGCCAGCCGAGCGTCGACTGGGTGAGGGCGCTGGACGCCGCCATGTCGATGCCCGCGAACATCGCCATCCAGCCGAAATGCTCGGCCGCCTTGTCCTGCGGGATGGAGACCGCCGGAATTTTCAGGCCGCGCGCCAAAGTCTCGACGATTTCGCGGGTTGCGACGCCCTCTTCCCCGACCGCATGGTAGCGGGCGCCGGCCTTCGCCTTCTCGATGGCCAGACGGTAGAGGCGGGCGACATCGCCCAGATGGCCGGCGGACCAGCGGTTCTGGCCCTCGCCGATGTAGGCGGCGACACCCTTCGCGCGGAAGATTTCGATCAGCGGGGTGATCAGCCCCTGCTTCTCCGTGTCGTGGACCTGTGGCAGCCGCATCACCGCGACGGTGACGCCGGCGTCCAACAGCTCGTTGCCGGCCCGTTCCGACGCGATGCGCGGGTTGGGGTGACCGTCGTCGAAGACATCTTCGCGGGCAAGCCGGCCATGGCCGGCACCCCCTATGCCGACCCCGGACGTGATCAGCAGCGGCCGGTTCGAGCCCTTCAGCGCCGCGCCCAAGGCACCGATCACCCGGCTGTCCTTTGCGCAATTCTCGATGAAGCGCGAGAAGTCATGGTCGAAGGCGGTGTGGATCACGGCGTCGGCCTTTTCGGCACCGCTGCGGATGCTCGCCAAATCCTCCAGCGTGCCGAGATGCGGCTCGGCACCGGCGGACTCCAGCTTGCGGGCGCCGTCCCCGGAGCGGGTCATGCCGATGACCCGATGGCCGGCCTGGAGCAGTTCGGACAGCACGGCCCGACCGATGAAGCCGGTGGCGCCGGTGAGGAAAATACGCATGGGACATTCACCTTTCCAATTCCGTCGCCCCCACTCTGTCCCGCCATGGTATCCTGTTAAAGTAGTGACGTTTTCCTAGTATAGCGCCTACCAGGATCGGCCAATGCAAACTGACACCAGACAGACCGGTTCGGCCGGCACGCTCGCCGCCTTCCTGCGCGACCGCCGGACGCGGCTCGACCCGGCGGCCTTCGGATTCTCGGGGCGCCGCCGCACGCCGGGCCTGCGACGGGAGGAGGTGGCGCAGCGCGCCAACATCAGCCCGACCTGGTACACATGGCTGGAGCAGGGGCGGGGCGGGGCGCCGTCGGCCGACGTGCTGGACCGGATCGCCGGCAGCCTGATGCTGACCGATCTTGAACGGGAGCATCTGTTCATCCTGGCGCTCGGCCGTCCGCCGGAGATGCGCTACAGGCCGGCGCAAGGCGTCAGCCCGCGTCTGCAACGGCTGCTGGAGTCCTTCGACGCCTGTCCGGCCTTCATCAAGACCGCGACCTGGGACGTGCTGGCCTGGAATCGCGCCGCCGCCGTGGTGCTGACCGATTACGGCACGCTTCCGCCCGACCAGCGGAACATCCTGCGGCTGGTGTTCGGCAATCCGGCGATCCGGGCCAAGCAGAAGGACTGGGAGGGCATGGCGCGGCATCTGGTCGGCGCCTTCCGCGTCGATGCGGCGCGGGCCGGAGCGGTGAAGGAGATCGCCGATCTCGTCGACGAACTGTGTCGGACGAGCGCCGATTTCGCCCGTTTCTGGAGCGAGAACGACGTGTATGCGCCGAGCGAGGGGGTCAAGCGGCTCCAGCACCCGGACCTCGGCAGCGTCGAGATGGAATATTCGGCCTTCGCCGTCGATGGACGCCCCGATCTCGGTCTTCTGGTCTACAATCCGCTGGACGAACAGGTTAAAGAACGCATCCGGGCCCTGGCCGGTCGAAGGACCGCGGTGGCGCCTGGCGGATGAGCGGTGGCAGGAAGGAACAGCGCCGGTGAATCTCTTCTCCCTTCTCGATCAGGCAGCGGCCCGTTTCCCCGGCCGCGGAGCGGTGTTCCGCGGCACCGAGCAGCTTCACAGCTTTGCCGAACTTCGCTCCCGCGCGCTGCGGATCGCCGCTGGCCTGCGCGCGTCGGGACAGCCGGGCGACCGCATTGCCATCGCGACGGAGAATGTGCCCGAATATGTCGAACTGTTCTTCGCCATCTGGGCTGCCGGCATGGCGGCAACACCGGTGAACGCCAAGCTGCATCCGCGCGAGCTGGTGCAGATCCTGGAGGATTCCGGAGCGTCCATCGTCTTCGTCTCGCCCAAACTGGCCGCCGGGCTGGAAGAAGCGCTGAACGGGTCGTCTGCGGCGTCCTGCCGCCGGATCGTCATCGGCGGGGCCGACTATGCGGCGCTGACGGCGGGGAACGAATGGGCCGGGCCGATCGATCCCGATCCGCAGGCGCTGGGCTGGCTGTTCTACACCAGCGGCACCACCGGTCGGTCGAAGGGGGCGATGCTGTCGCACCGCAATCTGCTGGCCATGACCGTCGCCCATCTGGCCGATGTCGAGGCGGTGGACGAGGATTGCAGCCTGTTGCACGCGGCACCGATGTCGCACGGCTCAGGCCTTTACATGGCGGCCTATGTCGCCCGCGGCGCCCGGCAGGTGGTCCCGGCCTCCTCCGCCTTCGAGCCGGCGGAATTCCTCGATCTCTGCGACCGTCACCCCGGCTGCGGCGCCTTCCTGGCCCCGACGATGGTGCAGAGGCTGCGGCTGGAGGCGGAACGCGGCGGCCGGCGACCGGCCAATCTGCGTTCCATCGTCTATGGCGGCGGCCCGATGTATGTGGAGGAACTGCGCCGCTCGCTGGCGGTTTTTGGGCCGGTCTTCGCCCAGATCTACGGCCAGGGCGAGGCGCCGATGACCATCGCGTCGCTGCGGCGTCGCGATCATGCAACCGACGACGATGCGGTGCTGGGTTCGGTCGGTTTCGCCCGCAGCGGCGTCGAGGTGGTGGTGGTGGATGCCGGCGGCCGGCCGCTGCCCCCCGGCGAGGTGGGGGAGATCGTCTGCCGCGGCGACGTGGTGATGGCCGGATACTGGAACAATGCCAAGGCGACAGCCGAAGCCCTGCGCGACGGCTGGCTGTTCACCGGCGACATGGGGTCCTTCGACGGGCGAGGCTATCTGACGCTGAGAGACCGGTCGAAGGACGTCGTCATCAGCGGCGGCAGCAATATCTATCCGCGCGAGGTGGAGGAGGTGCTGCTGCGCCACCCCGACGTCGCCGAAGTCTGTGTCACCGGGCAGCCCGATCCGGAATGGGGCGAGATCGTCGTCGCTTTCATCGTCGCCGAACCGGGGCGCGAAATCTCTCCCGGCGGCCTCGACGAGCATTGCAACGCCAACATCGCCCGATTCAAGCGGCCCAAGCGTTACCTGTTCGTCGAGGATCTGCCGAAGAACAACTATGGCAAGGTGGTGAAGCGCGAATTGCGCGCCCGTCTGGCCGGCGGGTAACGGGAGGCGGAGGACGAAGGCTTCAACGTCCGGCCGCCTGACGGCGCAGGGTCTTCAGCTCTTCGAAGCGGGCGGACACGTCGCGCATGACCGAGGCCATCCCGAGCATGGCTCCGTCCGCGTCTTTCAGGGGCACGATGGTGAACTCCACCGAGATGCGGCTGCCGTCCTTGCGCAATGCCGGAACCGACAGCAGGTCGCCGCTGCCATAGCGGCTCACCCCCGTCTTCATCACCTCGTCATAGCCTTCCCAATGGCGCTGACGCTGCCGTTCGGGGATGATGATGTCCAGCGACTGGCCCAGAGCCTCTTCGGCGGTGAAGCCGAACACGCGCTCCGCCCCCCCATTCCAGAACCGGATGAGACCTTCCCGGTCGGAATAGACGATGGCCTCGGCCGGGCTGTTCAAAAGCGCCACCCCAAGTTGGCGCAGGTCTTCCTCGGTCATCTATTCCTCCCAATGATCGTTTCGTGATGAAGTGTCAGACATCCAAGACCAATCTTGCGCTGCGCGCCCGCGAGACGCACAGCATCATCGTCTTGCCGGCAGCGCGCTCCGCGTCGGACAGGACGCTGTCGCGGTGGTCGGGTTCGCCCTCCAGCACCGTCGTCTCGCAGGTGCCGCAGATGCCCTGTTCGCAGGACGAGTCGACTTCGACCCCTGCGGCGTAGAGCGCGTCCAGAATGCTGGTTCCCGCCGGAACCGTGACGGTGACGGCTGAGCGCGCACAGACCACCTCGAAGCTGTCGTCTGCGGCGTCCCGGCGTCCCGGCTCCGGACGCGGGGTGAACCATTCGAAACGGACATCCTGGCCCGGCCGGGCGGCGGCGGCCACCGCTTCCATCAGCCGCTGCGGACCGCAGCAATAGACCGGGACATCGACAGGGGTGGACGCCAGCAATTCGTCGACCGCCAGCCGTCGGCCGTCGTCGGCGGCATGCAGGTCGACACGGCCATGGGGCAGGGCGCGGAGATCGTCGAGGAAAGGGGCCGTCGCGGCGTTGCGTACGCAATACTGCAATACCCAGTCGGCGCCCCGCTCCGCCGCCCTGCGGATCATCGGCAACAGCGGCGTGATGCCGATGCCGCCGGCGATGAACAGGTAGCGTGCGGCGGCGTCGAAGCGGAAATTGTTGCGCGGCGGGGAGATGATCAGGTCGGCGCCAAGCGCCAGTTCGCCATGGACGAAGCCCGATCCCCGCCCGCCCGGTACGTTCAGGACCGCGATGCGGTAGGCGTGGCGGTCCGCCGGATCGCCGCACAGCGAATAGGATCGTATCGCCCCGTCCGGCAGATGAAGGTCGATATGGGCGCCGGGCTCGGCCGGCGGCAGTCCCCGCCCCTCCGGATCGCGCAGTTCGACCAGCCGGATCTGCGGTGCTATCCGGTCCAGGCGGTGCACGCGCAACGTCCATGGTGCCTTGGCTGAGGGCTGCGGCGTTTCAGGCTGCGTACTGCTCATCGTCCTGCCTGCGAGTGTCATCGGCGGGTCTGGTATGCCAGATCCAATGCAGGCAGCCTAAAACCTCAAGCTAACTTCAGGTCAAGCGGAAATGTGGACTTCCGGTTCGGCGGATCATCCGGCGGTCGCCATGCGTTGTTCGCGAAACGGTGCGCCGGGCACCCCAACGGGAGGAACTGTCATGTCACGGTCGACGATCATGGTCCTGGTTGCAGTGCTTGGGTTGGCGGGAACGGCGTCGGTCCCGGCGCTGGCGGCGTCGGGCGACATCCATGCGGTGACGGGCGAGAAGGTCAATCTGCGTGCCGGTCCGTCCGACGATGCGGCGGTCCGCTCCACGATCATGCGTGGCGAGGACGTGGTCGAACTGCGGCGGGAGGGCAGCTGGATGGGTGTCCGCGTGCTGCGCACCGGGGAGGAGGGCTGGCTGTTCTCCGACCTCGTCAAGCGCCAGAGCACCAGCACGCTGGGCAGCGGCGATAGCGCTCCGGCGCCGGCCGGATTCGGCAAGCTTTCGCCGGGCTTCGACGGTCTGGTCGCCAGCATGGGCGAGCAGCTCGGCTACCGCTTCGCCGACAAGGTGGAGCAGGGCGCCAATGGCATGCTGAGGGTCATTCCGACCCAGGAATGGCTGTACAACACCAGCCGCGACACCAAGATGTTCGCGGCGCTGGCGCTCTACCAGATGTGGAAGAACTACAACAACGGCAAGCCGGTGACGGTCACGCTGGGGGTGCAGGGACCGGCCGCCATCACCATCGCCGACGCTGCGAAGGGGCCGGAACTTACCGGACCGGCCTTCAGCCCGGCGCGCTGACAGGGGAAGGACCGCAAGTCCCCGGCGCGCTGAGCCCAGGGACTTGCGGTTCTTGTGCGGATCGTCAGATTTCCCGCTTGCTCATCTGGTCGGCGATGTAGTCGGCCTGCCGGATCGCCAGCGCGACGATGGTCAGGGTCGGATTCTCCGAGGCACCGCTGGTGAACTGGCTGCCGTCCGACACGAACAGGTTCTTCACGTCATGCGCCTGTCCCCATTTGTTGACGACGCCGTCGCGGGCGTTGGCGCTCATCCGGTTGGTGCCGAGATTGTGGGTGGACGGGTAGGGCGGGGTGTGGATGGTCCTGACCGCGCCCACCGCGTCATAAACGGCCGACCCGCGGCCATAGGCGTGGGTGCGCATGGCGATGTCGTTGGGGTGGTCGTCGAAATTGACGTTGGGAATCGGCAGGCCGAACTTGTCCTTCTCCGTCGCGTGCAGGGTGATGCGGTTGGTCTCGCGCGGCATGTCCTCGCCGACCAGCCACATGCCGGCGATATGGTCGTAGGCATCCAGCGCCGAGCTGAAGTCGCGGCCCCAGGCGCCGGGGTCGAGGAAGGCCGCCATGAAGGGCACGCCGAGCGACAGCGTTTCCATCTCGTAGCCGCCGACGAAGCCGCGCTGCGGGTCGAAGCGGGATTCGTCGCGGATGATCCCGGCCATGGTGGTGCCGCGGTACATGTGCACCGGCCGGTCGAACACGCCATAGACCGACCCGGTCATGTGCCGCATGTAGTTGCGCCCGACCTGACCGGACGAGTTCGCCAGCCCGTCCGGGAACATGGTCGATGCCGAGTTCAGCAGCAGGCGCGGGCTTTCGATCGAGTTGCCGGCGACCGCGACGATGCGGGCCTTCTGGCGGTGCATGGCGCCGGTGGCGTCTGCATAGAGCACGGCGTTGACCTTGCCCTTCGCGTCATGCTCGATCTTCAGGACCTGGGAGTTTGGCCGGACCTCCAGATTGCCGGTGGCCTCGCCCTTGGGGATCTCGGTGTAGAGGGTCGACCATTTCGCCCCCGACTTACAGCCCTGGAAACAGAAGCCGATCTGCTGGCAGGCGCCGCGGCCATCGCGCGGCTTGCTGTTGATCGACATGTTGCCGGTATGGAACTCGCTGTAGCCCAGCTTTTTGGCGCCGGCCGCCAGCACCTTGTAATTGTTGTTGCCGGGCAGGCGCGGGATGCCGTTGGTGCCGGTCGTCCCCATCTTGAACTCGGCCTTGTCGTAATAAGGCTCCATCTCCGCCAGCGTCACCGGCCAGTCGAGCAGGTTGGCACCCTCCACCGCGCCGTAGGTCGTGCGTGTCTTGAACTCGTGCTCCTGGAAGCGGAGCGAGGCACCAGCCCAATGGACGGTGGAGCCGCCGACCGCCTTGACGATCCAGGCCGGCAGGTTGGGGAAGTCCTTCGCCACCCGCCAACTGCCCGAGGTGGTGCGCTTGTCCAGCCAGGAGATCTGCGAGAAGCTTTTCCACTCGTCGTTCACGAAATCCTGGATCTCGTGACGCCCGCCGGCCTCCAGGCAGACGACCTTGACGCCCTTCTGGGCCAGCTCGTTCGCCAGGGTGCCGCCGCCGGCCCCCGATCCGATCACCACCACGACGTTGTCGTCATCCATCGCGAATTTCGCAACCATGTCTCGGTCCTCCCCATTTTTTCGGGCGTTCAGTGCGGCAGACGGACAGCGCCGTCAGGCGTCCTTGATCCAGTCCAGATCGTCGAAGCCGCGGTGGATGTAGCCGCCATATTCGGCCGACGCCCCTTCGTAGCCGAGCTTCGCCCACACCTCCGGCTGGTTGTAGAGGGCGACCACCATGTCGCCGCGGACCTTGCGGAAGAAGGGCGTGGTCTCGATGGATTTCAGCACCGCGACGCGGTCCGCCTCCGCCTTGATCGTGGCGTAGGGAGCGTTGCGCAGCTTGCGCGCGGCGTCGTCGAGTGCCTTCGCACCCTCGTTGAGCTGGCCCGCCAGGGTGGCGTCCTTCGCCGCTTCCTGGTCCATCGAGGCCAGCGCCTTCTCGTAATAGGCATCGCCCAGCCGGTCATGCGGATAGAGGTCGCGCACCATCGCCAGCAGGGTCTTGGCCGCATCGGGCTTGATGGCGGTCAGCCCTTCGGCCCAGGCCGGCATCGCCGTGATCGACACCATCCCGCCGGAAACCGCACCGGCCGCCGCAACCGACGCGGCGGAGGTCTTCAGAAAATTCCGCCGGTTGAACCGTGTCCGTTTGTCGAGAACGCGCATGATCGACGTCTCCTTCCCATGGTTCGGTTATTGTTGGGTCGAGGTTTGGACTTACCGGTAGCGGCCGTGGCGTTGCAGGACCTCGGTCTTGTAGCCGTCCGGATCGGTGACGAAGAAGAAGCGGGCCAGCAGCGTGCCGCCGGGAGCGAACTCCTTCACCGGCGCCACCGGGAAGCCCAGGGCCGACAGCCGGGCGTGCTCGCCGTCCAGATCGTCCACCGCCACCGCCATGTGGCCGTAGCCATCGCCATGGGTGTAGGGCGCCGTCCGGTCATGGTTGACGGTCAGCTCCAGTTCCATGTCGTTTTCGGCGTTGCGCAGGTAGATCAGCGTGAAGCCGTCGAAGCCCAGCCGCTCGGCCGGTTCCAGCCCGAAGGCCTTGGCGTAGAAGTCCAGCGACCGCTGTTCGTCGAGGACGCGCACCATCATGTGGATGATCTTGGCCATGATGCCTCCTGCGATGTCGGTGAGGGCCGGCGTTACTGTTTGGCGTTGGCTTCCAGGAACTGGACGATGCTCTTGCGGATGGCGTCGTCGTCCTGGTGGTAGTTCATGTAGCTGCCGGGAATGAACTGGTTGGAGTTGGCCAGCCAGTGCTCCAGATGCCCGGCGTCCCAGGTGAAGCCGGCACCGCGCAGCGCATCCGAATAGTCGAAGCCGTCGGCCGTGCCGGCCTTGCGGCCGATGACGCCGTACAGCGGCGGCCCGGCGCGCGGCCCGTCGTCCTTCTTCACCGAATGGCAGGTTCCGCATTGCTGGCGGAACAGCGTCTCGCCGTCCGCCGCCGCGGATTTTTTCGTGAAGGGGGAGAAGGGTATGGACAGAAGGAGCAGCAACATCACCCAGCGGTGCGGCGACATCCTCGCGTGCATCGCATGCCTCATCGTTTGAAAATCCTCCCGAATTCTTGGCCGAAACCTTTGGGCGCCGCGACTTCGGATCAGCCGGTGCGGCACCGTCGATGTGGATGGAGCAAGGGGCGTGCCATGCGACGTGAAACCGCTCTTCTTAAGGGGAAAGGCGGGTTTTGTGAGGCGTTGCGGGAGATCGCTGTCCCAACTGTTTCATTATGGGACACCCATGGTGCGACAGATCGTCCCATGATGAGACAGTGTGCTAGGCGAACATTCTTTAAAATCGCTTGTCCGGCTGTCTCCGGCACTCTGGCACGTCGATTGCTTTGTGGGGTGGGCGTTGCAGCCGCCCCGCTTCGGCGGCCGCAAAAAGCCTGAAGCTGCGGACCATCTTCGCCGCGCTGCTGTGCGGCCCCGGTCCGGCCGATGATCCCGCCCTTGAAACCTGCCGGTGTCCCGTCATCCGGCGTAAGCGGCCGACGCGATCCTTCAGGCCTGGATCAACATCATCAAAATCATGGGGAGAGACGACATGCCGGATGGATTGACGCTGAACAAGATCACCAGCCAGAAAGGCATCGGCATCACCGAGGCGGCCCGCCGCGTCGCCGATCTCGGCTGGACGCCGTCCTACGTCAAGGAGGCGATGAGCTTCCCGACCGACTACAAGATCTCCAAGGCGCCGCGCGATCCGATGAAGCAGGTGCTGCGCTCCTACTTCCCGATGCAGGAGGAGAAGGACAACCGCGTCTACGGTGCGCTGGACGCCGCGCTGCGCGGCGATATGTTCCGCAATGTCGAGCCGCGCTGGATCGAGTGGATGAAGCTGTTCCTGGCGATCATCCCCTTCCCGGAAATCTCGGCGGCGCGGTCGATGGCGACGCTGGGCCAGCTGGCGCCGGGCGACGATCTGCGCACCGGCTTCACCATGCAGATGATCGACGAGTTCCGGCACTCGACGATCCAGATGAACCTCAAGAAATGGTACATGGAGAACTACATCGACCCGGCCGGGTTCGACATCACCGAGAAGGCGTTCGGCAAATGCTACGCCACCACCATCGGCCGGCAGTTCGGTGAGGCCTTCCTGACCGGCGACGCCATCACCGCGTCGAACATCTACCTCCAGGTCGTGGCCGAGACCGCCTTCACCAACACCCTGTTCGTCGCCATGCCGTCTGAGGCGGCGCGCAACGGCGACTATGCCCTGCCGACCGTCTTCCTGTCGGTGCAGAGCGACGAATCCCGCCACATCGGCAACGGCCATTCCATGCTGATGTCGGTGCTGAAGGAGCCGGACAACCACCTGCTGCTGGAACGCGACATCCGCTATTCCTTCTGGCAGAACCACATGATCGTCGACGCTGCCATCGGCACGATCATCGAATACGGCACCAAGCACCGCGACAAGAACAAGGAATCCTACGCCGAGCTTTGGCACCGCTGGATCTTCGAGGATTACTACCGCACCTACCTGCTGCCGCTGGAGAAGTACGGCATCAAGATCCACCATGACGACGTCCACGAGGCATTCGACAGCATCGTCAAGAAGAACTACGTCCACAAGATCGCCCAGTTCTTCTCCGCCGGCTGGTGGGCCAATTTCTGGCGCATCGAGGCGATGACCGAGCGCGACTTCGAGTGGTTCGAAAGCAAGTATCCGGGCTGGTACGACGAGTTCGGCGTCTGGTGGGAGAATTACGCCAAGCTCAGCAAGCCCGGCAGCGTGCCGATCACCTTCGCCGACACCGGCTACGTCTATCCGCACCGCTGCTGGTCGAGCCTGGTGCCCTGCGTCATCCGCGAGGATTTCCAGATCGACGAGGTGGACGGCGAGCTGTTCACCTACGCCTCCGAGGTCGACCGCTGGACCCACAAGGAGGCGTTCGCCGCCGAATACCAGGGCCGCCCGACCCCGGCGATGGGCCGCTTCTCCGGCCGGCGCCAGTGGGAGGAGGTCTATGACGGCTGGGATCTCGCCGACGCCATCCAGGACATGGGCTTCGTCCGTCCCGACGGTAAGACGCTGGTCGCCCAGCCGCATCTGTCCTTCGAGGAGAAGGACATGTGGACGCTGGACCATGTGCGCGGCCACACCATCCGCAGCCCGCTGCTGGCGCTCCGCGAAATGACGCCGCAACAGCGTCAGGCGCATGTCGAGGAGTACCGCAAGGGCTTCAAGATCCGCCGGGTCTGATCTCCCGCCCCTTCACTCGGGTCCGCCCCCCTTTCCGGCTGGAGAGGGGGAACGGGATACCCTGCGGACTTTACAGGCGGACATCACCGCGGAGATCGACAGACCATGACCGCACAAGCGCTACAGAACAGCCCGGCCGTCCACACCGTCCGGCTGGAGCCGGTCGGCATCGAAATGGAGGTGGCGGAAGGGGAAACCATCCTCGACGCCGCCTTCCGCCAGGGCGTCTCGCTGATGCATGGCTGCAAGGAGGGGCAATGCTCCGCCTGCAAATGCCTGCTGATCGACGGCGACGTGGAGATGCTGAAATACTCCACCTTCGCGCTCTCCGATCCGGAGCGCGACAGCAACCACATCCTGCTCTGCCGCTCGCTGGCCTACAGCGACGTGGCGGTGGAACTGCTGAATTACGACGAGGATCTGCTGTCCCGCTCCATCCCGGTGAAGGACTTCAACGCGCGGCTGGCGGCGGTGGAACCGCTGACCCACGACATCGTCGCCATCGCGCTGGACCTCGACCAGCCGATGAAGTTCTGGGCCGGGCAGTATGCCGACATCACCCTGCCAGGCATCGGCCTGACCCGCTCCTTCTCGATGGGCAACCCGCCGGCGGACGGCAGCCGGTTGGAGTTCATCATCAAGAAATACCCGGACGGCGCCTTCTCCCGCCAGCTGGACGGCGGCCTGTCGGTCGGCGACCGGGTGAGCGTCCGCGGCCCCTATGGCACCTGCTTCCGCCGCGAGGGGCGGGAGGGGCCGATGATCCTGGTCGGCGGCGGGTCGGGCATGGCGCCGTTGCTGTCGATCCTGCGCGATCAGGCCGCCAGCGGCGAGACGCGGCCGGTGCGTTTCTTCTATGGCGCCCGCAGCCGCCGGGACCTGTTCCACCTCGACCAGTTCGAGGAGTTCGCCCGCCGTCTGCCGGACTTCGCCTTCATCCCCGCCCTGTCGCATGCCGAGGAGGGCGACGGCTGGACCGGCGAGACCGGCTTCATCCACGAGGTTCTGCGCCGGCACCTGTCCGGGATGGATGAGGTGGAGGAGGCCGAAATCTTCTCCTGCGGGCCGCCGCCGATGATCGACGCGGTGCTGCCGGTCCTGCAAATGGCCGGCGTCGATTCCGCGCGCGTCTATTTCGACAAATTCACCCCCGCGACCCGCTGAGACGGGCCGCTGAGGCGGGCTTATGCAAACACGGGAGGAACGACGATGACCATGCAGGAAACCGCATCCGCTGCCGCCGGGGCCAAGGTCTTTCCGGGCTCCGACAGCCGCCGCTACAATTACTTCGAGCCGAAGGGCCGCAAGGCGACCCATTACGAGGACGTGACCGTCGACGTCCAGCCCGATCCGGAGCGCTACCTGCTCCAGAACTGGATCATCTCCTTCGGCGACGGCACGCCGACATATTCCAAGGACTGGACCGCGCTGAAATGCACGGAATGGCACGGCTTCCGCGCGCCCGATCAGGAATGGGAACGCACCCATTACCAGCGCCAGTCGACCATCGTCGGCATGATCCAGAACGTGGTGGAGAACGCGCGCCGGGCCGGGGCGCCCCAGCGCTTCGACAAGGCCTGGGTCGCCGTGCTCCAGAACCATGTCGGCGCCTTCAAGCATGCCGAGTATGGGCTGGGCACCGCGCTGATGCGGGCGCAGCGCTACGGCTATACCCAGATGGTCAACAACGCCATCCTGACCAATGCCTCCTACAAGCTGCGCTTCGCCCAGGATCTGACGCTCTATCTGGCCGAGGTCGGCAGCGATATCGGCGGCTTCGATCTGGATGCCGGCAAGGCGCACTGGCTGGACGACCCGATCTGGCAGCCCTGCCGCGAGGCGGTGGAGCATATCCGCGCCGCCACCGACTTCCTGGAGCAGTACTTCGCCGTCAACCTCGTCTTCGAACCGCTGGTCGGCGAACTGTTCCGCAGCGGCTTCGTCATGCAGGTGGCCGCGGCGCAGAACGATTTCTCCACCCCGTCGGTCATCTCGGCAGCGGAAGCCGACTATGAACGGAACCTTGCCAACGCGGTGGAGCTGTTCGCCCTGCTGCTGCGCGATCCGGCGCATGGCGAGGACAATCGGACCATGCTGCAAAGCTGGTTCACCCATCATGGCGGGCTGGCGGTGAAGGCGGCCTTGCAGCTTCAGCCGCTGTGGTCGCTGCCGCGGGTCAAGGCGGCCAACTTCGTCGAAGCGTTCGAGCGCGCGCGCGGGCGCGTCGCCGCCATCGGGCGGGAGATCGGCATCGACGCCGACCTGCCGGCCCTGCCGCCGGTCGAGGTCGGGCAGGCCGCAACTCCGGCTGCTGTTACGGCCACAGTCACCGACGCTGCGGCCGAGTGATCTTTCCCGCATCTCCGCCGGCTTCCGCCACAAGAGGACAAGACCATGAGCGTCACCACCGTGCAGCAGCTTTTCAAGCCGCTGAAGGACATCACCCAGGACGGCACCATCTCGCACCAGTGCGGCGTGACGATGAACGACAGCGTCGAGGCGCGCTGCATCGCCGAGGTGATGGAGAGCAAGCCCGGCATCACCGTCACCTACCTGCCGGCGATGATCCGCATCGACGGCGAAGGCAAGATCGAGTTCAAGATGAGCGAGATCGGTGAAGCGCTGGGCCGCGAGATGACTCCGCACATCTTCGAGATTTCCACCTCCACCCACTATGGCCGCATGGTCATGATCGACGAGGACACCGTCGTCCTCTTCGGTAACATGGACGATGCGCTGGCGTACGAGTGAGACCTCCCTCTCCCGTCCCGGGAGAGGGAAGGGGCCCATGCGGAGCATGGGAAGGGTGAGGGGTGAGGCAAGGATCAAGATCCATGTCCACATTGCCCCTCACCCTCCCCACTTCGTGGGGCCCCTCCCTCTCCCGGGGCGGGAGAGGGCACTTGTTTATCAAATCCGCAAAATCAAAAATAGGAGGGAAAGTCGCCATGCCGAAGATGATGCTGCACCGTGCCGAGGCGCGGGCCGCGCTTGCCCGTGGGGTGGGCAAGCTGGCGCTGGCGGTGCGCGGCACGCTGGGGCCGAAGGGGACCAACGCGATCATCGACCGCCCCATCGGCACGCCGATGATCTCCCGCGACGGCGTCAGCATCGCCGCCGAGATCGAACTGCCCTGCCGCTTCGAGAATATGGGCGCCCAGGTGGTGCGCGAGGTGTCGAAACAGACCAACGACGTCGCCGGCGACGGCACCACCACAGCCACCGTTCTGGCCGACGCGCTGATCCAGGACGGTGTCACGGTGCTGGCGGACGGTCATGGCTCGGTCGAACTGGTGGAGGGGATGGAGCGCGCCTGCGGCTTCGTCGTCGACCGGCTCCGCCACATCGCCCGGCCGTTGGAAAGCCATGCCCAACTGGAGCAGGTGGCGACCGTCGCGGCGACCGATCCGGCGCTTGGCCGGCTGGTGGCGGACGCGCTGCGCCGGGTCGGGGTGGAGGGGGTGATCGACATCGAATACGGCCAGCCGGGCGCGCCGACGGCGCTGCATGTGCTGGAGGGCATGGTGCTGGACCGCGGTTTCCTGTCCCACCACATGGCGACCGAAGCGACCGGCCAGAGCGCGGTGCTGGACCGGCCCTACATCCTGATGACCGACCACAAGATCATCGATCCGGAACCGATCCTGCGTCTGGTCGACCGCATCGCCGCCGGGCACCGCCCGCTGCTGATCATGGCCGACAGCGTGGCGCCGGAGGTGGTGGCGGCGCTGATGGCGCTGCGCCGCGACGGGCGCGCCACGCTGGTGGCGATCAATCCGCCTGAATTCGGCCACTGGCGTCAGGCGACGATGGAGGACATCGCGATCCTTACCGGCGGGCGGGTGATCGCCCGCGACCTGGGCGGACGCCTCGACAGTGTGGCGGCGGAGGATCTGGGGGGCGCCGACCGCATCGAGGTGTCCGCCGGCCGGACCACCATCCTGCGCGGCCATGGCAATCCGGACGCGCTGGCGGCCCGCCGTGCCCTGGTGCAGCGCCAGTGGGAGGAGGCGCCGCCCAACATCGAGCGGGACAAGCTGTCCCAGCGGCTGGCGAAGCTGACGCACGGCACCGCCCTGATCGAGGTCGGCGGCGCCACCCCGGTGGAGCAGAAGCGCACCGCCCAGCTTCTGGAGGATTCGCTGGCCGCAGCCCGCGCCGCGCTGGCGGAGGGGGTGGTGCCCGGCGGCGGCACCGCGCTGGCCCGCGTCGCCCCGCTGCTCGACCGGCTGGCCGAGGATGTGGGGGAGGGTGAGAGGGCCGGGGTGCGGCTGGTGCGGCGGGCGATGCTGCAACCTTTGATCTGCATCGCGGAGAATGGCGGGCTGGACGGGGCCGGCGTCGCCGCCCGGACCGCCGAACTTCCCGACGGGTCCGGCTTCGACGCCCGCAGCGGCCGGTTCGGCGACCTGTTCGCCGCCGGCATCATCGATCCGGTCAAGGTCACCACGCTGGCATTGCTGAACGCGGTGTCGGTCGCCAAGCTGGTGCTGACCACCCACACCCTGATCGCCGACATCCCCGACGACGTCGATCCCACCGCCGGCCCGGCCCGCGGCGGCGGAATGGAACGGTACGGGCGGACCTGATCCTCTCCCGGCCGTAACACCCCACCTCCCCCTTCGGAGAGAAAGGCAGGAAAAAAGCCATAGAGTAATCCGCTACTACCGCTCCCGCTTCGGTTCGGCTTATGGTTTCTTATACAAACAATCCTTGATGCGGAGCTTATCCGGGTTGAGCCTCCGCATCCCTTGTCCAGAGACAATCGGCGCATCGGAAACACTCCACAGAAGACGCCGGGAAGCAGGGAGGGACAATGTTGGCCAACGAACAGGCTGGCGCCGGCCGTCTGGCCGTCGCTTCGCCGGCACCGGCGCTCCACGCTCTGGTGGATGGCGAAACGGTGACGATGAAGGCATGGGAGGATTTCGTTTCCGGCTCGCGCCGGGACAATCTGCCGGTGCGCGACGTGGTCATCCGATCCTGGGCGCGATGTCAAAGCTTCCTGGTCGACGCGCGGGCGGATGCCGCCCCGGTGATTGGCCGCGATCATATCGAGGCGCTGCGCCGCGACAACCGCGACCTGCTCCAGGCGGCGGCCACGACCCTGGCGGAGGCGGCGGACCTGCTGTCCGGCACCCGCACGGTGATGCTGATCACCGATGCCAACGGCGTGGTGCTGGAGGCGGCCGGCGACCGTGCCACCTTGAGCGTGGCGCGCGACATCAGTCTGGCCTGCGGTGGCCAGTGGGGCGAGACCTTCGCTGGGACCAACGGCATCGGCACGGCATTGGCGTCCAAGCAGCCGGTGCTTGTCCAGGCGGCGGAGCATTATTGCGCCGGCATCAAGGGATGGAGCTGCGCCGGGGCGCCGATCCACGACCCTGTCGACGGATCGGTCGTCGGCCTGCTCGACATCTCCGGCCTGAAGCAGAGTTTCACCGGGCAGGCGCTTGCCCTGGCCGTGGTCGCCGCCCGGCAGGTGGAATGGAACCTTGCCCGCCAGACCGAAGCCGAACATGTGCGGCTGCTGGAGGCCTGCCTGGAGGACAGCCAGAAATATGCCGGTGAAGGGCTGATCGCACTCGATGCCCGCGGACGCCTGCTTTATGCCAGCCGCAAGGCGGCGCATCTGCTGAAGGCCAGTTTCGGATCGGATCTGCCGCAGCTGAACCGGGGGACGAGGCTGCCGATAGCTGGGATCGCGGGCGGGCCCGGAGGTGGGGCGGGGGACCGGTTGCCGGTTCCGGCCGACTGGGTCCGGCCGCTGATTCTGGATGGGGAACGGCGAGGAACGCTGCTGGTCATCCCCGCTGCGGCATCGGGCCGCCCATCCGCCGGACGGCGTGCGGTGCCGGACGAGTCCGACCACAGCCGCTCGCGCTTCGCCGACATCGTCGGCGACAGCGACAGCCTGCGCATGGTGATCGGGCAGGGGGAGCGTCTGGCGCCGCTGCCGGTCCCCATCCTGATCGAGGGCGAGACCGGCGTCGGCAAGGAGCTGTTCGCCCGCGCCCTCCACGGCCACAGTGCTGCGGCCGTCGGTCCCTTCGTGCCGTTCAACTGCGGTGCCGTCTCGCGCGAGATGCTGGGCAGCGAGCTGTTCGGCTATGTGCGCGGCGCCTTCACCGGCGCGGCGGCGGAGGGGCGCATCGGCCGTTTCGAACTGGCGGACGGCGGCACGCTGTGCCTCGACGAGATCGGCGAGCTGCCGCTCGACCTTCAGCCTTACCTGCTACGGGTTCTGGAGGAAGGCGTGCTGTACCGCATCGGCGACAACGTGCCGCGCCGGGTGTCGGTGCGGCTGCTCGCCATGACCAACCGGAATCTCCGGCAGGAGGTCGCCGCCGGCCGCTTCCGCCGCGACCTGTACCACCGCCTCGCCGTGACCGCCCTGCGGGTGCCGCCCCTGCGCGACCGCCATGGCGATGTTCCCCGCCTGATCTCCCACTTCAACGGCCTGCTGGCGCAGCGGCACGGCCGGGCGCCCGTCCGCTTCACCGCGGCGGCGCTGGATCTCCTGCAACGCTACGACTGGCCGG
This sequence comes from Azospirillum palustre, assembly GCF_002573965.1. Classification (NCBI taxonomy): domain Bacteria; kingdom Pseudomonadati; phylum Pseudomonadota; class Alphaproteobacteria; order Rhodospirillales; family Azospirillaceae; genus Azospirillum; species Azospirillum palustre. Next base: position 696,786 of record NZ_PDKW01000042.1, read on the forward strand.
GCAATGTCCGGGAGCTGCGCAACGCGGTCGAACGGGCGGTCCTGCTGTCCACCAGCGGCAGCATCGGCATCGACGACCTGCCGGACGAGCTGCGCGATGCCTGCGGTTGCGTGGCGGCCGATGGGTGGCCGTTGCTGGGTTCCCCGGCCCCGCCCATCGTGGCGCCCGGCGCCATCGCATCGACTCCTGGGGCGGCCCCAACTGCGGCCCCAACGGCAATGGCGCTGACGGAGACCGAACAGAGGACCATCAAGGACGTGATTGCTGCAACCGGCGGGAACCTGTCGGATGCGGCGACCGTCCTCGGCATCTCGCGCAGCACGCTGTACCGGAAAATGAGCCAGCACGGCATTCAGCGCATATCCGCCGGAAAGGCATGAAAAGCCGCTCCGTCCGAACCAGCGGCAGCTAGGTTGAAACCGCGTTCAAGGAAGGATGGGCGCATGTGCCAGATCTTCGTCAACGCCGATCCGATCCTGTACGAGGCACGGTCACGGTCGGTGCGCATTCATGGCATGGTCACCAGCATCCGGTTGGAGAACCTGTTCTGGAACGTCCTTGCCGACATCGCCGCGGAGCAGGGGACGACGACGAACAGGCTGATCCTGTCGCTGTACGACGAGGTGCTGGAGGCCCATGGGGCCGTGCAGAATCTCGCCTCCTTCCTGCGGGTCAGCTGCGTGCGTTACCTGACGATGAAGCCGCAGATGCTTCTGCCCGGACAGTCCGGCGGCCTGCAGGAGGTCGCGGACCCGTCGTCCGCCGCCGACGGCGCGTCGGTCGTTTCGCTGCGGCGGGATGGGCGGCAGCAGGACAGGGCGTGACGGCGGCCTTCCGGTCACAGCTGCCGGTCACAGCCGCCAGGAGCCGAGCAGGACTTCGAGAAAGCGCGCCGCCATCGGTGAGAGGATGGCGCCATGCCGCCGGACGACGCCGATCGTCCGGGAGATCTTCGGATGGCCCAGGGGTAGGGTCAGGATGATAGGATGGCCGGAGGACGGCGTGGCGAGCTTGGGAAGCACGGCGACGCCCAGCCCGGCCTCCACCAGACCGAGCGAACTTGCGAGGTGCGTGATCTCGTAGGACCAGTTGAGCTTCAAGCCGTGCTGCGCCAGCGCATTGTCGATCAGCGCCCGGTTGCCGCTGGTCCGCCCCACGGTGATGACCCGGTGGGCGGCCAGTTCGTCCCAGTTCACCACTGTGTGGGTTGCCAACGGGTGATCGTGCCGGCAGGCGACGACGAAGGGGTCCTCGGCCAGCGGCGTGAATTCGATGTCCGGGTGCGAGGTGCCGATGAAGTTGATGCCGAAATCGGCCTCGCCGCGCGCCACCGCCTCCAACCCCTCGTTGGCGCCGAGATCGAGGATGCGGATGCGGATCCGCGGGAACGCGCTGCTGAAGCGGCTGATCGCGTTGGGGAGGAAATAGAACACCGCCGTCGGAACGGAGGCGATGGTGATCTGGCCGCCGCTCCGTGCGCCGAGATCGCTGATCCCCAGCAGCGACGTCTCGAACTCATCCAGGAAGCGGCGGACCTTGGGCATGAAGTCGCGCCCCACCATCGTCAGCGCGACATGGCGGGTGGAGCGTTCGAACAGTGCCACGCCCAGCGTGTCCTCCAGCTTCTGGATGCGGCGGCTGAGCGCCGGCTGCGACAGGTTCAGAAGCTCGGCAGCGCGGTTGAAGCTGCCCAACTCCGCCACGGCGATGAACGCTTTCAGATCGACCAGTTCGAAATTCATGCCCAGCTCCGCAGGATTTATGCCCGGCTCCGCAGGAATTTTGCCCAGCGTCGCTGGCGGCACATTGATGCGTTAAGTGGAATAATACTGCGAATCAATGCATTTCACAAATATCGTTCGCGGACAGAATATCGGCGCATCGGCTTTCTTCGCCCACCGGCGACCCCAAGAGAAACCAAGCGCCATGACAAATTCGATGAACCGCCAGATCGGCATTCCCTGCGTGATGATGCGCGGCGGGACCTCTCGCGGCCCCTTCTTTCTGGCGTCCGACCTTCCTGCCCTTCCGGCGGAGCGCGACGCCCTCCTGCTCTCGGTGATGGGGGCGGGGAACGATCTGGGGATCGACGGCATCGGCGGCGGCAACCCGCTGACCAGCAAGGTCGCCATCGTCGGTCCCGCCACCAGGGCGGGCGCGGATGTGGACTACCTGTTCGCCCAGGTGCGGGTACAGGAGGGGGTGGTCGACACCTCGCCCAACTGCGGCAACATGCTGGCCGCGGTCGGCCCCTTCGCCATCGAGTCCGGACTTGTCCCGGCGGCGAACGGCGTCACGGTGGTGCGCATCCACAACGTCAACACCGGCAAGCTGATCGAGGCCCGCATCCAGACCCCCGGCGGCCAGGTGGCCTATGAGGGCGAGGCCGTCATCGACGGCGTGCCCGGCACCGCCGCCCCCATCCATCTTGCCTTTCTCGACGCCGCCGGCGCCAACACCGGCCGGCTGCTGCCCACCGGATCGCCGGTCGACCTGATCGACGGCATCCCGGTGTCCTGCGTCGATGCCGCCATTCCGGTGATGCTGGTCCGCGCCGCCGATCTCGGCAAGACGGGGTACGAGCCGGTGGACAGCTTCCGGTCCGACCGGGAATTCATGGCCCGGCTGGAGGCGCTGCGCGTCGAGGCCGGCCGCCGCATGGGCTTTCCCAACGCGGCCGGGATGGTGATTCCCAAGCCGGTCCTGCTGGCCCCGCCGACGCGCGGCGGCACGCTGACCGTGCGCTATTTCATGCCGCATGATTGCCATCGGGCGATGGCCATCACCGGCGCCGTCGCCACCGCGACCGCCTGCACCATTCCGGAAACCGTGGCCGCCGCCCTGGTGGGGCGGTTCACCATGCCCGGCGACATCACCTTTGAACATCCGGCCGGCCGGCTGACTGTCCGTCTCGACGCCGGCCGTCTCGAGGCGGGGGACGGCCGATCCGCGCCGACCGCCAGCATCCTGCGCACCGCGCGGCGGCTGTTCGAGGGAACCGTGTTCGCCCGCCCATCGACCCCGTCGCGGACCGCCATGGCGGCCTGACGTCACAAAATCAGAGAGGAGGAAACACCATGCGTCCACAAACGGGGACCGATACCCTGACGCCGGGCAAGCCCAAGGCCATCTACAAGGCGCTCTATTTCCAGGTCGTCGTCGGCCTGACCCTGGGCATCCTGGCCGGTCATTTCTGGCCCGATTTCGGCGCGGGCCTGAAGCCGCTGGGCGACGGGTTCGTCAAGCTGGTCAAGATGATGATCGCGCCGGTGGTCTTCTGCACCATCGTCAGCGGCATCACCAGCCTGAACGACACCCGCGAGATCGGCAAGACGCTGGTCAAGTCGATGGCGCTGTTCTACGCGCTGACGGCGGCGGCGCTGCTCATCGGGCTGGCCGCGGTCATGATCATCGAGCCCGGCGCCGGCATGCATGTGTCGCCGTCGTCGCTCGACCCGGCGGTGGCCGCGCGCTACGCCAAGCAGGCGGCCCCGGTCGGCTTCACCGACTTCCTGCTGCACATCATCCCGCATTCCTTCTTCGGCGCCTTCGCCGAGGGCGAGGTGCTGCCGGTGCTGCTCATCTCCGTGCTGGTCGGCTTCGGCCTGACGCGGGTCGGCAAGGCCGGCGAGCCGGTGGTGCAGGGCATCGAATCCTTCTCCCACGTGCTGTTCGCCGCCTTCGGCTTCATCATGAAGCTGGCCCCCATCGGTGCGTTCGGCGCGATGGCCTTCACCGTCGGCAAATACGGCATCGACAGCATCGGCTCGCTCGGCCTGCTGATCCTGACCTTCTATGTCGCCTGCGGCGTCTTCCTGGTCGCGATCATCGGCACGCTGGCCCGCCTGCACGGTTTCAGCCTGTGGAAGGTCCTGCGCTACTTCCGCGAGGAGCTGCTGATCGTGCTCGGCACCTCCTCCTCCGAGCCGGTCCTGCCGCGCGTCTTGCAGAAGCTGGAAGCGCTGGGCTGTAAGAAGGGTGTTTCCGGCCTGGTTCTGCCGATGGGCTATTCCTTCAACCTCGACGGCACCGCGATCTACCTGACCCTCGCCTCGCTGTTCATCGCCCAGGCCTGCGACATCCACCTGTCGGCCGGTCAGATCGTCGCCATGCTCGGCGTCATGCTGCTGACCTCCAAGGGTGCCGCCGGCGTCACCGGCAGCGGCTTCGTCGCCCTGGTCGCCACGCTGACGGTGATGCCTGACCTTCCGGTTGCCGGCGTCGCGCTGCTGGTCGGCATCGACCGCTTCATGTCCGAAGCCCGCGCCCTGACCAGCATCATCAGCAACTGCGTCGTCAGCATCGTGGTGTCGATCTGGGAGGACGCCTGCGACCGCGAGGTTCTGCACCGCGAGCTGAACCAGAGCAGCGCCGGCACCGAGCGCGTCCTGGAGGGGATGGGCGACATCCCGGTCATGCCGCTGGCCGCCCGCGCCCCCGCCCATCCGTCGCACTGAACGCCCGACAATGGCCCGGCGATGGGTGCGGAGGACCGGTCGCGAACCGGCCTTCCGCACCCATCATGCGGTTTCAAAGCGTGGCAAGGGCTGCGGGCAGGTCACGCAGATCGGCGACGGTCAGCGTTCCGTCGGGGAAGGGGTGGCGGCCGTCGGCATCGCGCACTCCGACGAAGTGCAGGTCGAGAGCGGTCGCCGCCGCATAGTCCTGAACGGCATCGCCGACGAAGGCAACGCGGCCGGGACGCAGGCCGTGGCGTGCGATCAGCATGGCAGCCGTCTCCGCTTTGCTTGGCGGGCTGCCGTGGACGGACACGAACCGGTCGGTCATGCCCCGTCTCTCGGCGATGCGCAGCATTTCCTCATGCGGCGTCGCGGAAATGATGAACAGGGCGGGCCGGCCGGCATGGGTGGCCAGGAAGTCCGTCGCGCCGGGAATTTCGGCGCAGGCGATCACCGCCTCCTCCACCGCTGCGGCAAAACCGGCGACCATCCGGTCCAGCCGGTCCTCGTCCAGAGCGCGGCCGAGAATGTCGCGTTCGAAGCGCGCCAGCTTTTCCCGCCGCGGCATGCCGCCATTGTCCCGGTGATAGGCGCGGATGGCGTCCTGAACCTCCGGCCCCTCATGGGCATACAGCGTGGCGAAGGTTTCACCCTTCAGGTCGTTGGAATCGCACAGCACGCCGTCGAAATCGAAGATGATGGCGTCCCACCGTTCCTGAAGCCTGCCGTCCATCCCCTATTGTCTCCTGATCTCGATTGTTGAAAAGCGATGCCGGTCATGAGAGGCCGGTCAAGGATCGGGCCACCTTGCGCCGCGGTTCCATGCCTTCATGAAGCACACGCAGGATGATCGTGCCGATTGTCCCATCGGGCAGGAGCCCGGTCGTGTAATAGAGGCAGTGCGCGGCAGCACCGCGCCGGCCTGCTGCCAGTTCCAGATGAAACAGACGAACGTCTGGACCGAGTTCCGGACGCGGCAGCATTCCCGGCCGGTCAGGGGCCTCGGCAACCATCTGCATCGCCTTTTCGATCAGCGTTGCATAGGTGCGCAGTTGGGCGGTTCCAAACCGTGTCCGCGTCATGCGCAGGATATCCAGGATGTCGCGCTCGGCTGGAGCGGTGAGCCGGTGGCTCATTCCCGAGCAACCTGCTCGGCAATATCCAGGGCTGAGCGGGAGGAGAAATCGCCTTGCGCCGCCGCTGCAAGTCCGGCAGCGACCTCGCGCCGCAGGATGGCTATCTTCTCCTGCTCCTGGGCGCGATCCCGTTGCAGCAGGCGCAATGCCTCGCGCACCACTTCACTAGACGATGCATAGCCGCCCGTCGCCACTTCATGCTCGACGAAATCGACCATCTCGGACGGAAGACTGACATTCATCGTCGCCATGGGTGGCTCCTCGTCATGACCGACTGCCAATATGGAAGGCATGGCAAAATTTGTCAAAGGTTCGCCCTGTTTGGGGGCGGGGCGCCATACGCGAGCTTCTTTTACAAAGTCCGACAGCAGGCCGGGGTAAAGGTCTCCGTTACCCTCAAAGCCGCCGTCGAGCTTTGCAACCGACCCGAGGATCGTGAGGTTTCAGGCCGCAGCGAGCGCGGCGGCGAAGCTGTGGTAGCTGTGCAGCGGGCGGCCCAGCAGCCCGGTCAGCCGTTCGACATCGCCGACTTCGGGGATCATGCCATCGCTGACGTAGCGCTCGGCCATCAGGCGCATTTCATAGGCGGTCCATTTCGGCATGAAGGAGGCCATGGTCTGCTCGAACCCGCTGGGATCGTCGCCGCCATAGACCACGGTGCGACCCAGCAGATCGGACCAGATCGCCGCCACCTGCGGACCCGTCAGCGTGTCGGGACCGACGAGGTTGATGATGTCCACCGGCAGTTTTCCTGGCGCCCGGTCACGACGGATCAGTTCGATGGCCGCGACCTCGGCGATGTCCCGCGCATCGACCATCGCCACCCCCTTGCTGCCGATCGGCATCGGGTAGACGCCGTGGCCGGTGATCACGTCCTTGATCATCAGTTCGTTGTCGATGAAGTAGGACGGGCGCAGGATGGTGGCGCTGAAGCCCATCCGGTCGAGCATGCGCTCGGCGCCGAACTTCACGGCGAAATGCGGCACGTTCACCGCACGGTCGGCTTGGAACACGGACTGATAGACTACCCGTTCGACGCCGGCTTCCCGCGCGATGTTCAGTGTGACGAGCGCCTGGGTGAACTCGTCGCCGGTGACGGCGTTCAGCAGGAACAGGGTGCGGACGCCGCGGAAGGCGGCACGCAGCGCATCGATGTCCAGCATGTCGCCCTGGGCGACTTCCACACCGGCGGTGAAAGCGGCTTTCGACGGGTCGCGGGTCAGCACGCGCACGTCGGCGCCGCGCTTGACCAGCTGGTCGACGACATGGCGGCCGACACGGCCGGTGGCTCCGGTAACGAGGATGGTCATGGGGTTCACTCCGCTTTGGGGGTTCAGTTGACGCTCTTGACTTTACCGATCCATGCAGGGTCCGATAGGCGGCGAATTTGGACGGATCGTCTCATTGGTGGAACGGATGGACCTGCTCGCCCTGGCCGATTTCAATCTGGTCGCCCGCCATGGCGGGTTCGGAAAGGCGGCGCGCGCGGCCGGTCGCCCGAAGGCGACCTTGTCGCGGCGCGTCGCGGAGTTGGAGGCAAGCCTCGATCTCCGCCTGTTCGAGCGGGGTGCCCGGACACTCAAGCTGACGGCGGAGGGCCAGGCGCTGTTCGAGCGGACCGGTGTATTGCTGACCGAACTCGACGAGACGGCGAAGGCAATTGCATCCGGCGGCCACAGCCCCCGCGGACGGTTGCGGATCAGCGCGCCGCTGCTGTTCTCGCAGACCGCCATTGGCAAGCTGGCAGCCGGATTTTTACGCAAATACCCGGAGGTCCGGCTTGAGATCGTCACGGAGGACAGGGCCGTCGACATGGTCGAGGAAGCCTATGATCTGGTCATCCGCGTCAATCCAGACCCGGACGCGGGCCTTGTCGGGCGCGTCTTCCTGCGGGACCGCCTCGTTGTCGTGGCAAGCCCGGACCTGCCGTTTCCCCCCGGCAACGACACCGTTCCTGTCGTCACCCGCGGATCGCCGGGGCAGGCCGGACCCAGGTCCGGATCGTGGGAGATCGCGACATCGGCCGGACCGTCGAGCATCATGGTCGAACCGGTGCTCAGCCTCTCGTCCTTCGTCATGGTCCGCGATGCGGTTCGCATGGGTGTGGGGGCTGCCCGCCTGCCGCTGTCGCTCGCCAGCGCGGATCTGGCCGCCGGAAAGTTGGTGAGATGGGGCGATTTGGCCGGGTCCGAGACGGAGTTGTGGGTGCTCTACCCGACGCGGCGGCTGCTCAATGCGCGCGTCTCCGCCTTCCTGGAGCATCTGAAGTCGGCGTTTCCGCAGGGAACCCCGGAGGAGCTTGCGGCTTACGTCGAGGGGTGACGGGGTGGTTATCCGGACTTCGCTCCCTCGCGGTGGCGGCGCACATGGTCGATCAGGGCGCGGAGCTTGGGCGTTACCGTGCGCCGGCTCGGAAAATACAGGAAGAAGCCGGCAAAGGGCGGCAGCCAGTCGTCGAGGATCGTGACCAGTTCACCGCGCTCAAGATAGGGCTGGAACGTCTCCTCGATCCCGAAGGTGATGCCGGCGCCAGCGAGCGCCGTGCGAAGCATCAGCAGCATGTCGTTGGTGGTGATCTGCGGCTCGACCGACACGTCGAAGGCGTGTCCGTCCTTCTCGAACTCCCACCGGTAGGGGGCCGTGTCAGGTTGCGGCCGCCAGCCGATGCAGCGGTGGCGGACGAGATCGCGCGGGTGCTCCGGCGTCCCGTGACGGGCGAGATAGCCGGGTGTTGCCACCGCGATCTGGCGCTGGTCGCCCGTCAGCGGCACCGCGATCATGTCGCGCTCGATGACCTCGCCGAGACGCACGCCCGCATCGAAGCCGGCAGCGACGATGTCGAATTCCAGATCGGTCACCGTCACGTCGAGGGAGATGCCCGGACAGGCCTCGCTGAAGGAGGCGATCAGCGGCCCGGACAGGAAGCGCTCGGCAATCGAGGTGGCGGCGATCCGCAGCAGGCCGCGAGGTTCCGCCGCTGAGCCGGACGCCGCATCGATGGCGCTCGCGATTTCGGCCAGCGGGGTGGAGATCTGCGCCAGCAGGCGCTCCCCGGCTTCGGTCAGCCGCACGCTGCGGGTGGTGCGCAGGAACAGCGCCTGTCCCAGCGCCGCCTCCAGGCGCTGGACGCCCTGGCTGACGGCCGAGCGCGTCACCCCGAGGCGGTCGGCCGCCGCACGGAAATTGCCGGTCTCCGCCACCGCGGCGAACAGGGTCAGGAGGTTCAGGTCGATCTGCATTGGTTAGCTGTTCTAACCACAGCGTCCAATAATTGGCAAGTTATCTCGACAGCGGCCGAATGCCACCTTCTGGGCATGGACGGCAGGCGAGCACATCGCTTTGCCGTATTGAGGGAGACCGCAATGACCAATCTGCCAAACACCTACGATCTGACCGGCAAGGTGGCACTCGTGACCGGCGCCCGTCGCGGCATCGGGCGGGCCGTGCTCGATCTGCTTCGGATCCGCGGCGCGCGGATCGTGGCGACCGACCTGTCCGACGAGGTCCGGTCGCTCGAATCCGACGAAGTCGCCACGCTGGTCGGCGACGTCTCGGACGAGGGGCTTGCCCAGCGTTCGGTCGATCTCGCCAGCGAGCGCTTCGGCCGGCTCGACATCGTCGTCTGCAATGCCGGACGGACCCTGAACAAGCCGCTGGCCGAAACCTCGGTCGAGGAATACGACCGCATCTTCCAGATCAACGCCCGCGGCGCCTTCGTCACCATCCGTGCGGCGATGCCGCTGATGGAGAGCGGCGGCGGCGGTGCCGTCGTCATCAACTCCTCGCTGTCGGCGACGACAGCCTTTCCGACGCAGGCTGCCTACGCCTCGTCCAAGGCGGCTTCCGCGCAGCTCGCCCGCATCGTCGCCGTCGAATATGGCCGTCGCGGCATCCGCTGCAATGTGGTCCTGCCCGGCGTCATCGACACCGACATCATGGAAGGCGTGGTCGAGAACGGCCGGGAGATGCTGCGGAGCTTCGGCGATGCCCACCCGGTCGGCCGCATCGGCCGTCCTGAGGAGGTTGCCGAGGCAATCGCTTTCCTGGCCTCGCCGGCCTCCAGCTTCATCACCGGCGCACAGCTTTTCGTCGATGGCGGCTACACGGCGCAGTAACCGCCGCCGGCAGTCGACCGCAACCGTCGAAATCCAAATCCATTGAAATACAGGGAATCGTCATGACCATCGACCAAGTCGTTCTCATCACCGGTGCGTCCAGCGGCATCGGGGAGGCCACCGCGCGCGTTCTCGCCGGGGCTGGCGCCACCCTGATGCTGGGGGCGCGGCGAACCGAGCGGCTCGACGTACTTGTCCAGGAAATCCAGGCGAAGGGCGGTAAGGCCGCCGCCCGCGCCCTCGACGTGACCGACCGTGCCAGCATGGAAGGCTTCGTTGCCGAAGCCAGGGACCGCCTAGGCCGCGTCGATGTCCTCGTCAACAATGCCGGCGTGATGCCGCTCTCGCCGCTCGCCTCCCTGAAGGTCGAGGAATGGGACCGGATGATCGACGTCAACATCCGCGGCGTCCTCCATGGCATCGCCGCCGTCCTGCCGGTCATGGAGGCGCAGGGAGGCGGGCACGTCGTCAACATCGGTTCGGTCGGCAGTTTCGAGGTGGTGCCGACTTCCGCCGTCTACAGCGCGACCAAATTCGCGGTGCGGGCCATCACCGACGAATTGCGGCAGGAAAGCGAGACGATCCGTACGACCTGCATCTATCCCGGCGTGACGCGCTCCGAACTCGCCGACACCATCACCGACGAGACCGCGGCCCGCGCGATGGTCGAATACCGCCGCAACGCAATCGAACCGGAAGCCATCGGCCGGGCCGTCCTCTTCGCCATCGAACAACCGCGGGATGTCGGGGTCAACGAGATCACTGTCCGTCCCGTCGCCCGCAGTTGACGGCAGGGCGCGCCGATCCGTCGGGAGTTGCCGGGGCTGTTCGCCCCGGCCGCCTGCTGCGCGTCATGCACAGGTCAGACCCGTGAAAACGGGTGATAAACTTGACGGTGCCTGCAATTCCTTCGTAAAAATTACGTCATGAATACGTAAGAGGGAAGAAATGTCGGGCAGCGAGAAATTTTCTCTTAAACAAGCGCTTCTCATCGGCGCGTGCATGTTCTTGCCGGTACAGGCGGGTGCCGCGTCGCCATCCACGGATACGCTCGCAGCCAAGCACGCGTCTGCGAATTACAAGGAATTCGTCGAGCTTCTCGCCCTTCCCAACGATGCAGTTGTTCCAGCTGACATTCAGAAAAATGTCGCATGGCTGGAGCAGGCCTTCCAGAAGCGCGGCTTCCAGGCGCGTGCGTTGGCGAACAACGGCAAGCCGATGCTGTTTGCGGAACTGCCCGGCGCCGACCCTGCCAAGAAGACCATTCTGTTCTACGCCCATCTGGACGGCCAGTCGGTCACGCCGCAGCAGTGGAAGCAGAAGAGCCCCTGGGACGCGACGCTGAAGCAGAAGACCGACAAGGGCGAGTGGGAGACGATCCCGCTGGAGAAGCTGTACGGCGAGCAGGTCGATCCGGACTGGCGGCTGTTTGCGCGGTCGTCGTCGGACGACAAGGGTCCGATCATGATGCTGCTGACGGCGTTCGACGCGCTGAAGGAGGCCGGCCAGAAGCCCAGCGTCAACGTCAAGATCATCCTCGATTCCGAAGAGGAAAAGGGGTCGCCGTCGTTGGGCGAGGTGATCCGGCAGAATGCCGAGCTGCTGAAGAATGACGCGCTGCTGGTGCTGGACGGCCCGATGCACCAGAGCAACAAGCCGACGCTGGTGTTCGGCAACCGCGGCGTCGCCCAGGCGACCCTGACGGTCTTCGGTGCCAAGCAGGGCCTGCACAGCGGCCATTTCGGCAATTATTCGGCCAACCCGGCGATGCGGCTGGCGCAGCTGCTGGCGTCGATGAAGGACGAGAACGGCCGGGTCACCATTCCCGGCTATTACGACTCCGTGAAGATCGACGCGGCGGCGGAAAAGATCATGGCCGCCGTCCCCGATGACGAGGCGGCGCTGCGCAAGCGGCTGGGCATCGCGCAGGCGGAAAAGGTCGGCAAGAATTATCAGGAGGCGCTGCAATACCCGTCGCTCAACGTCCGTGGCATGGCGGCCGGCGACGTGGGCGCCAAGGCGCGGACGATCATTCCGGAAAGCGCCGTCGCCGAACTCGACCTGCGCACGGTTCCGGAAACGCCGCCGGAACAGCTGATCGGCATGCTGAAGAAGCATATCGAGGCCCAGGGCTATCATCTGGTCCAGGGCAATCCGACGGACGAGGACCGGGCCAGGTACGACAAGCTGGCCTCCCTGGCTTCGGAGGAGGTTTCCGCCTCCAGTTCCGCGGCGCGGACCGACATGCAGGCGCCGGTCGGCGACTGGCTGTACCGCTCCTTCAAGGCGACCTACGGCGAGGAACCGGTGCGCATCCGCATGATGGGCGGCACGGTGCCCACCGGAGCGGCGGTCGAGGCGCTGAAGGTGCCCTTCGTCATCGTCCCGCTGGTGAATGCCGACAACAACCAGCACAGCTACGACGAAAACCTGCGCGTCGGGAACTTCGTATCGGGCGTGAAGGGCCTGATCGGACTGCTCCAACAGCCGTTCTGATCGCCGAAGCGGCGCGCCCGGGCCCCCCGGCCCGGCGCGCCGTTTTCCGCATATGGCTCAGGTCTGGCGCGACACCTGACCGAACCGTGTTCGACACCGTGGTGGGCTCAGCCTTCCATGGGCCGGCGCGGGCAGGCCGTCAGCCGGCGGGGTTCAGTGTCGGTCACGAGGACGGTCTCGCTCACAGCGACGCCGCGCGCCGACGCGTACATGTGGAACACCTGCCCCGCTTCCAGACGGAAGTCGGCACCGGGGTGGAAGGACTGCGAGAAATCGCTCGGCCGCGGCGTGCGAGCGTAGAGGCCCATGGCGTAGCCGGTCACGTTGCCGTAATCGGCCCGCAACCCGGCGTCCAGCACCGCCGTGCGCAACAGGGCATCGACATCGCGGGCCGCAACTCCCGGCCGCATGGCGGCGATCTGCCGGTCCTGAAGCTCCGCCAACTGATCGAAGGTCTCCCGCGCCCCGGCCGGCGGGTTACCGACGAAGACCGGCCGCATCAGCCGGGCACCGTAGTTGCCGACCCGCGGCGTCAGCTCGACATGCAGGATGTCGCCCGGCATCAGCGTCCGGTCGAGGCCGCTGCCGTGCAGGAAATCGACATGGCCGCCGGTTCCGTGGCCGCCCGACACCAGGATCGGCCCCGGTCCGCCATCGTCGGCGCCGAGCCAGAGCTGCGCCGCGGCCGCCGCCGCCGCCACTTCCCGCACCGGCCGGCCGGGAGGCACATGGCCTTCCAACCCCAGCATGCACCGTTCGGCGATGGCAGCCGCCGCCGCGATGGCGTCGATCTCGTCGGCGAACTTGCAGGCGCGCAGACGGTCGCTCACCCCCGGCATCGGGACGAAGCGGGCATCGGGGAGCAACTCGGCAAGGCACTGCGCGGTGGCGGCGGTATGGCCGTAGGACACCGGATCGACGCCGATCCGCGCTCTGGAGAAGCCACGCGCCGCGAGCGCGTTCGCCACCGCGCCATGCGGATCCTCGTGGTCGTCGAAGGTCGTCACGTCGTCGAACCACACCCCGGCGCGGCAGGGGCCGGCATCGATGGAGCGCAGGACGAAGCAGGGATCGCCCTCCATCGGCACGATGACGGCGCGGTAGAGCGTTTCCGACACGGTGTAGCCGCCAATCCAGGCGATCAGCTCGGCATGGTCGGCCAGGAAGGCGTCGCAGCCCTGGGCCGCCATGGCCTCGCGCAGCCGGGCGATCCGCGGCGCGAAGCGTGCTGCGGACGAGCCGGCCATTATCCGCAGATCTCCAGGATGGTCAGCATGTAGACGCGGATCATGTCGAGATAGTCGTCGATGTCGACCCGCTCGTCCGGCATGGTGTTGTAGCGGCCGCCGGGACCGCAGACGACGCCCTCCATGCCGCCGGAATGCTGGAGATGGCCGGCGTCGGTGCCGTAGAAGCCGGGCGGGGTGATGGCGCCGGTCGGCTGGTCGGTACCGCGCACCGCGCGGTAGGCGCGGTTCACCGCCTGGACGATGGCGCTGTCCTTCGCCACCTCGAAGGTCGGCATGGTCGGGGTGCCGCCGCGGTCCTCGGAGAAGACGCTGGCCTTCAGGCCGGGGAAGCGCGCCTCCAGCGCGTCCAGCTCGCGCCGCAGGTCGGCCAGCGCCCCCTCCTCGCTCTGGCCGGTGGCGTAGCGGGCGGACCCCTTGATCCGCACGAAGTCGGCGACCTGCGGCGAGCGCCACTCGTGCAGCTCCTTGCCGAGTGCGCCATGGACGACGCCGACATGGACGCGGTTGATCGTGGCATGCTCCGGCGACTTGGCGCCGGACAGGGCGAGCGCGTTCAGCCGCGGGATCAGGTCGCAGGCGGCGGAGATGGCGTCGACCGCCTCCTCGCGCTTGGACAGGTGGCGGGTGTCGCCGACCAGCTCGATGACGAAGCTCAGCGCCGCCGCGTGCATCGTCATCGCCTGGAGGTCGGTCGGCTCGCTGTTGATGAAGCAGTCGGCGCGCAGCCCCTGCTCCATCAGCGCCAGCGTGCCGACGCCGCCCTGAAGCTCGCCCACCACATAGGTCAGGATGACGTCGCCGCGCAGCGTCACCCCGGCGTCCATCAGGGTCTTCACCGCGCAGAAATAGGCGGCGTCGCCCGCCTTCATGTTGGAGCAGCCGATGCCGTAGATGAACCTGTCGTCGATCTTGCCGCCCCAGGGATCGACGGTCCAGCCCTCGGTCACCGGGTTGGTGTCGATGTGGCCGTTGAACAGCAGGCTTTTGCCGCCGCCGGTGCCGCGCCAGCGGCCGACGGCGTTGACCCGCCCGCCGGGCACCGGCGTCAGCTCCGCCTCCAGCCCCAGACCCGACATCGAGGCGGCCATGAAGCGGGCCAGTTCGCGCTCGCCCTCGGTCTGGCTGTAGCTCTTGTGCTGGACCATCCGGGCGAGGAAGGCGAGGGCGGCATCGGTGTCGAGACGGGCGAGAATCTCTGCGGTGTCCATGGGGGAGGTTCCTAGCGAATCAGCCGACGGGGGTCGGCGAGGCGGCCATCAGGTCGCGCGTGTAGGGGTGGACATGGTCGGCATCGACCGCGTCGATGGGCAGCAGGTCGACCAGCTCGCCCCGGCGCATCACGGCGATGCGGTGGGCGATCTGGCGGATCAGGTTGATGTCATGGGTGATGAAGAGATAGGCGGCCCCGGTCTCTGCCCGCAGCGACAGCAGAAGCTCGATGATCGAGGCCTGGACCGAGACGTCGAGCGGGGCGGTGATCTCGTCGCAGATGACCAGCGAGGGTTTGGCGGCGAAGGCGCGGGCGATGGCGACGCGCTGCTTCTCGCCACCGGATAGCTGGTGCGGCCAGCGGGTGGCGTAGGCGGCCGGCAGGCGCACCTGCTCCAGCAGCCGGCCGATCTCGGCACTCAGATTGGCTTGGCCGGTGCCGAACAGCTTCAGAGGGCGCGACAGGATCTCGCCCACCGTCTGGCGCGGGTTCAGCGAGCCGTCGGGATGCTGGAAGACGATCTGCACCGCGCGGCGGTAGGCGCCGTCCATGTCGCGGGCCGAGCCGATCGGCCGGCCGTCGAAGCGGATGCCGCCGGAGAAGTCGGCCAGCCCGGTCAGCGCCCGCGCGATGGAGGATTTGCCGGAGCCGGACTCGCCGACGATGCCCAGGATCTCGCCGGCCTTGATATCGAAGCCGACCGCGTGGGTCGCCGGCGGCGGGGGCGGACGGAACAGGCGCGGCCGGGCATAGCGGACCGAGACCGCCTCGGCGGCGAGCAGGACGCGGTCGCCGGGCCGGTCGTGGACCAGCCGGTTTTCCGGGCGCGGCACCGCCGCCACCAGCTTGCGGGTTTCCTCGTGGGCGGGGCGGGCGAAGATCGAGGCGGCCGGGGCTTCCTCCACCAGCCGGCCCTTCTTCATCACCGCCACCCGGTCGGCGACGCGCGAGACCAGGGCGAGGTCGTGCGAAATGTAGAGTGCTGCCACCCCGGTCTCGGCCCGCAGCCGGGCGAAGAGGTCGAGAATGCGGGCGCCGGTGATGACGTCGAGCGCCGTGGTCGGCTCGTCGAAGACGATCAGCTCCGGCCGGCAGCCGAAGGCGGTGGCGATGAGGATGCGCTGCTTCTCGCCGCCAGAGATCTGGTGCGGATAGCGGCGCATCAGCGCCTCGGGATCGCGCAGTTCGACATGGCCCAGCAGTTCGAGCGCCAGATCCCAGGCGGCGCGCCGGGTCAGGCCGCGGTTGTTGACCAGCGTCTCCGTCACCTGCCGGCCGACGGTCAGCGTCGGGTTCAGCGCGGTCGAGGGATCCTGGAACACCATGCCGATGCGCCGGCCGCGGATGCGGGTCAACTCGCGCGGCGGCAGGCTGCGCAGGTCGGTGCCGCCGAGCCGGATGGTGCCGGACAGCTCGCGGGCATTCTTCGGCAGGTGCCGCATGATCGCCCAGGCCAGCGTGCTCTTGCCCGAGCCGGATTCGCCGACCAGCCCCAGCACCTCGCCGGGCGCGATGTCGAGGCTGATGTCCTGCAAAACCCGCAAGGGACGGCTGCCGGTGAGGTAATCCAGCGTGTAGTCGCGCAATGAGAGGACTGCGGTCATCGTTCGTCCCGCGGGTTCATGGCGTCGCGCAGACCGTCGCCGAGCAGGTTGAAGGCGATGGCGGTCATCGCGATGGCCAGCGACGGCGCGATGAGGATCCAGGGCGCCTGATGGACATACTGGCGCGCCTCCGCCACCATCAGGCCCCATTCGGAAGCCGGCGGCTGGGCGCCGAGGCCGAGGAAGCTGAGGGTGGCGAACAGCATCACTGCGAAGGAGACGCGGATCGTCGCCTCGATCACCACCGGTGCCATCACATTCGGCAGCATCTCGCGGAAGATGATCCAGGACGCGCTTTCGCCGCGCACCGTGGCCGACTTGACATAGTCCTGGCCGCGCACGGTCAGCGCCACCGCGCGGGTGACGCGCGCCATGCCGGGGGCGAAGGTGACGGCGATGGCGATCATCGCGTTGCCGGCGCCGTTGCCCAGCGTGCTGACCAGCAGCAGGGCGAGCAGCAGGCCGGGCACCGCCATCACCGCGTCGATGGTGCGCATGATCGCCTCGTCCCAGCGCCCGCCGAGATAGGCCGACGCGGTGCCGACCACCGCGCCGGCGACGGTGCCGAGCAGGGTGGCGGCCAGCGCCATCGGCAGGGTGGAGCGGGCGCCGACCAGCAGGCGGCTCAGCACGTCGCGGCCGAACTGGTCGGCGCCGAACCAGTTCTGGGCGCCGAGCGGGCGGAAACGGCCGAGGAAGTCCATCTTCTCCGGGTCGTGGGGCGCCAGCCAGGGGCCGAACAGGCAGACCGCGGCCAGCACCGCCAGCAGGATCAGGCCGATGGCGCCTTGCGGCGTGCGCATCAGCCGGCGCAGCAGGTCAGTCATAGCGGATCCTCTTGTCGAGGACGGCGTAGGCGACGTCGGCCAGCGTGTTGGCGACGGCGTAGGTCGCCGACATGATAAGGGCGCCGGCCTGGATCGACGGCAGGTCGCGGGCCGTGACCGCCACCATCAGCTGCCGGCCGATGCCGGGAATGGCGAAGATCTCCTCGATGACGATGATGCCACCCAGCAGATAGCCGACGTCCAGCGCCACGATGGTGACCACCGGCAGCAGCGCGTTGCGCAGGGCATGGCGGACCAGCACCGTGCGCTCCGGCAGCCCCTTCAGCCGGGCGGCGCGGATATAGTCGCTATGCAGCACGTCGAGCGTTTCCGACCGCACCATGCGGGCGACATGCGCCACAAGGATCAGCGAGGCGGTCAGCACCGGCAGGGCCAGATGCCGCAGCGCGCCGCCGAAATCCTCCAGCGGCGAGACGTAGCCGGTGGCCGGCAGCCATTGCAGGGTGTCGGCCAGCAGCATGGCGAGCAGCGTCGCGGTGACGAATTCCGGGAAGGACACCCCGAGATAGGAGATCAGCCCGGTCGCCATGTCGGCCAGCTTGCCCTGGCGCACCGCCGCCAGCATGCCGAGCGGCACGGCGATCACCAGCATGACCAGGATGGCGGCGACGGCCAGCAGAAGCGAGCGGCCGAGCGCCGTCAGCATCTCCGGCCCCACCGGCTGGCCGGTGCGCATCGACAGGCCGAAATCGCCGGTCGCGGCATGGCCGACCCAGCGCAGATACTGCCACCAGATCGGGTCGCCGAGGCCGAGGCGCTCACGGATCGCGTTCAGCGCTTCGGCGGTGGCGTTCTCGCCCAGCAGGGTGACGGCGGCGTCGGCGGGCAGCGCCTGGGTGATGCCGAAGACCAGCACCGACACGATGAAGGTCGTGTAGAGGATCAGCGCCAGCCGCCGCAGGAGCCAGGATGCGCTCACGACCTCAACCCCGCTTGGGAGCAGCCGCCCCGAGCGAGACGAAGTCGAGGCGGAACACCGAGCCGCGCGGGTGCAGGTCGTAGCCCTCGACGTAATCGCGCCGTGCCGCTAGCAGGTCGAAGAAGACGGGGATGACCGACGGCACCTCGTCATGCATCAGCTGCTGCGCCTTGGTGTAGAGGGCGGCGCGCTCGGTCTCGTCGGTCTTGGTCCGCGCCTCGGCGACCAGGGCATCGAAATCCTTGTTGTTCCAGCGCGTCTCGTTCCAGGCGGCGTCGGAGGTGTAGAGCAGCGAGAACACCGCGTCGGCGGTCGCCTGCATGTTGTAGAAGCCGACGTAGAAATTGCCCTTCTTCCACACCTGGTCCAGGTAGGTGGCGTGCGGCATGGTCTGCACCTGGATGCGGAAGCCGGCGGGCTTCGCCATCTCGCGGATGGCGACCGCCAGTTCGGTGCGGGTGCCCGGCTTGTCCGACGCGATCATGGTCAGGTCGACGCCGTTGGGATATCCGGCCTCGGCCAGCAGCTTCTTCGCCTGGGCGAGATCGGCCTTGCGCAGCGGCTGCTCGCGGTGGAAGCGGTACGCCGGGCTGATCGGCGTGTCGTTGCCGGGAGTGCCGTAGCCGCCGGCGACGAAGCCCACCATCGCCTCGCGGTCGACGGAGAGCGCCAGCGCCTTGCGGACGCGCGGGTCGGAGAAGGGCTTCTGGTCGCAGCCCATGTTGACGTTCAGGAACTGGCCTGACGGCACCCGCAGAGCCTTGACGCCGGAGGCTTTCTCCAGCCGCTGGTACTCGCCGGGGGCGGTGCCCAGCATCAGGTCGATGTCGCCGGAGATCAGCGCCGAGGCCTCGGCGGTGCGGTCGGGATAGACCAGCACCTCGACCCGGTCGAGATAGGGGCGCGCCGGGTCGTAATAGGCGGGATTGCGCTCCACCACGATCTTGCGGTCGGGTTCGAAGGAGACCAGCTTGAACGGGCCGGTGCCGACGGCGCTGCGCGACAGGCTGTCGAGGTCGGTCTCGATCACCTTGGCCGGGACGATGCGGGCGTTGGTGTAGGCCAGCGCCACCGGCAGGTCGGCATAGGGCGAGGTCAGGCGGAACAGCACCGTCCGCTCGTCCTTGGCCGTCACCTCCTTGATCGGGCCGACATTGGTGCGGCCGGGCGAGGCGGTCTTGGGATCGAGGATGGCGGTGAAGGTCGCGACCACGTCCGCGGCGGTGCAGGGCGAGCCGTCATGGAAGGTCAGGCCCGGCCGCAGGACGAAGGTCCATTCGGTCAGGGTCTGGTCGGGCGTCCAGGATAGGGCGAGGTCCGGCTCCACCTTCATGCCGGCGGCCAGCCGCGTCAGGCCGGAATAGAGCAGCTCCGCCACCAGATATTCCGGGTTCACGCGGGTGCGCAGCGGGTGGATGACGCTGGCGGCCTGATCGACCGAGATGCGCAGCACGCCGCCGCGGCGCGCGGCGCTCTGCTGGGCGAAGGCCGGAGCCACACCAGTCAGGCTGAAGGCGGGCAGGGCGCCGAGGCCGGCGGCGGTCCCGGCGAGGAAGAGGCGGCGGGTCACGGAACTCATCGGTCGGACTCCTTCTGCGGGCCGCGGCCTGGGGTCGGCACGGCGTTCGGATCGGTGTTCTGGTCGGTCTTTTCGGGAATAAGGTCGGGGGCGAAGCCGGCGGCCAGATAGGCCAGCACGCTCTGCGCCAATGCGACGATGTCGGCGACGGTGGTGTGCTCGTCGGGGGAGTGGACGTTGCTTTCGGGCCGGCCCAGCCCGGTCAGCAGAACCTCCTGCATGCCGGTGCGCTGGACCCAGCCGAAGTCGGAGCAGCTGGCCGCCCCCCAGGTGCGGAACTCTTCCCCGCGGTAGCCGAAGCCGGCCGACAGCGCCGCCTGCCAGCGCGGCCAGTGCGGACCGGTTGGATCGCCGGTGGGGGCGAGGTGGCCGACCAGCTGGATGTCCACCGCGATGTCGGGGCTCCCGGCCATCGCGCGGGCGACTGCCGTTTCGATCTCCGCCCGTGCCTCCTCATAGTCCTCTTCCGGCGCATAGCGGCGGCAGACCAGGATCTCGAACAGCGAGGGGATTTGCCCGCCGCAGATGCCGCCATGGGCGGCGGCGATGTCGAGCCTTGCGGCCAGCGGCCCCGTGGCGATCGGCGGCGGCGGCAGGGCCGAGGTCCGTTGCGCCACCACCGGCTTGAGGTCGGTCAGGGCCTGGAGCAGCGGCAGCGCCGCCTCGATGGCGTTGACGCCGGAGCCGGATTTGTTGCCCTCGCCGGCATGGACGGTGTGGCCGTGCAGCCGGATTTGCAGATTGAACAGGCCGAAGCAGCCCGCCCAGATGCGCGGCGCGGCGCTGCCGTTGAAGTTCAGGACATGGCCCTTCAGCAGCCCCTGTTCGGCAAGGTAGCGCACGCCGGGATAGAGCCCGCCCTCCTCGTCGGTGCAGAACAACAGCATCGGGTCGTAGGCGAGCGGCAGGCCGCAGGCCTCGGCCGCGCGCAGCGCCAGCAGCACGGCGGCGATGGTGCCCTTCATGTCGGCGGCGCCCAGCCCGTACAGCCGGTCGCCGTCGCGGGTCAGGCGGAGCGGGTGCTTGTCCCAGCCGGCGGCGGCGGGCACGGTGTCGACATGGAAATACAGCCCGAGAACCGGCTTGCCCGTCTCCCGTTCGCCGATGAGATTGGTGCGCCGGCCGGACGCCGGCCCGCCGGGCACCCGCCACAGCGCGTCGGGGACGACGACCCGGTTGGAGCGGAAGCCCAGCGGGGCGATCAGCTCATCCATCAGGTCGGCGAAGGCGTCGTAGCCGGCACCGGGAGGAAAGGACGTGTCGACAGCGATCATGCGGGCGAGATCGGCGAGGGCTGGTTCAGCCGACCGCGCGATCCAGGCCATCGCCGCATCGAGGCCATCGTCGCCGGTGGGCTGGCCGCTTCCGTGCCGATTGTCCATGACAGGCTCGCTGTTTTCTATATTCTATAAAGAAATGTGACCGGCGCACAAATCTTTGTCAATCGTCAAGATTCGAGCAATTTCTGGCTATTTTCGAGGCGGTAGTGAACAAAAAGACGGCAAACATGGCGGGTGACCTGCCGATCCCGCTCTACGAGCACGTCAAGCGCCGCATGGCGGAAGCCATTCTGCTGGGCGAATGGCCGCCTGGCATGGTGCTGCCGGGCGAGGTTGCGCTGGCCGCCGATTATGGGGTTGCGGTGGGAACGATGCGCCGCGCTCTGGCCGACCTGACCGCGGACGGCATGCTGATGCGTCGGCGCAAGACCGGGACGGTGGTCACCGGGCGCACGCCGCAGCACAGCCTGCGCTTCTTCTTCCAATATTACCGCCTGCATGGCGGCGACGGCCAACTGCTGTCGTCCGAGGCAGTGGTGACCGAGGTCAGGCAGAGCCCGGCCACCGCAGACGAGGCCGTTCTGCTGGGCGAGGCACCGGGGGAGCCGCTGATTCGCATCGCGCGGCTGCGCCGGGTGGAGGGGCGGGCGGTGATGCGTTCCCACATCGCGCTGGTGGCCCGCCGGGTGCCCGATTTCCCGCTGGACCCGTCACTTGTGCCGCAGCGGCTCTACCTCCACCTGCTCGACGTTCACGGCATCCGCATTTCCGCCGTGCGCGAGCGGGTCTCGGCCGGGCTCGCCACTGCCGAGGATCGCGCCGACCTCGGCGTCCCCGACCCGACGCCGCTTCTGGTCATCGACGAGGAGGCGTTCGACCAGACCGGAACCCTGACCATCGTCAGCCACCACAGGACGCTGACGGACGACCACAGATATGTGAACGAAGTGCGCTGACGGACGAGAGGCCACGGCACCGTCTACTGTGGGCGGCCGATACCCTGCGGCGCGGGGGCACCCGACCCCTCAGATGTGCAGGTAGCTTTCCTGAATGTCGGCCGCCCGGCCCAGATCCGCGCTGGTGCCGCTCCACACCGTGCGGCCCTTCTCGATCACCGCGCAGGCGTCGGCGAGGCGCAACACCGCCGACAAATTCTTGTCCACCAGCAGGATCGACTGGCCTTCGCGCTTCAGCGTCTCCAGCACCGCCCAGATCTCGGCGCGGATCACCGGGGCCAGCCCTTCGGTGGCCTCGTCCAGGATCAGCAGGCGCGGGTTGGTCATCAGCGCCCGCCCGATCGCCAGCATCTGCTGCTCGCCGCCCGACAGCCGGTTGCCCAGATTGCGGCGGCGCTCGCGCAGGCGGGGGAACAGCTCCCACACCGCCTCCAGCGTCCAGCGCGCAGTTCCGTCGCCGCGGGCGGCAGCGGTGGCGACGAGGTTCTCCTCGACCGTCAGGGTCGGGAAGATCTGGCGGCCTTCCGGCACCAGCCCCACCCCCAGCCGCGCCACCCGGTGCGGCGGCATGCGGCCGATGCCTTGGCCGTCGAAGCTGACGCTGCCGCCCCAGCGCGGGATCAGCCCCATCACGGCAGAGATGGTGGTGGTCTTGCCCATGCCGTTACGCCCCATCAGCGCCAGCACCTGCCCGGCCTCGATGGAGAGCGACACGTCGAACAGCACCTGGCTCTGGCCGTAGCCCGCCGTGAGATTATCGATCTTCAGCATCACGCCAGCGCGTCCTCTCCAAGATAGGCGGTGCGGACCTCCGGATGGCCGCGGATCTCGTCGACCGTGCCGGTGACGATGACGCGGCCATAGACCAGGACGGAGATGCGGTCGGCCAGGGCGAACACCGCCTGCATGTCATGCTCGACCAGCAGGATGCCGTAGCGGCTGCGCAGGTCGCGCAGGATGCCGATCAGCCGCTCGGTCTCCTCCGGCCCGGCGCCGGCCAGCGGCTCGTCGAGCAGCAGCAGGCGCGGGTTCATCGCGATGGCGATGGCGAGTTCGAGCTGCCGCTTCTCACCGTGCGACAGTGTTGCGGCGGTGCGGTCGGCGACCTGGCCCAGCCCGACGGTGTCGAGCGCCGCCCGCGCCTCGTCGTTCAGCGCCGCCTCGCCGGCCACCGGACGCAGGAAGCGGAAGGAGGAGCCGCTGCGCGCCTGCACCGCCAGCGCGACGTTCTCCAGCGCGGTGAAGCCCGGCACGATGCTGGTGATCTGGAAGCTGCGGGCCAGCCCCAGCCGGGCGCGGCGCTCGAACGGCAGGGCGGTCACATCCTGGCCGGCGAAGCGGATGGTTCCGCGGTCCGGGCGCAGCGTGCCGCTGATCTGGTGGATCAGCGTGGTCTTGCCCGCCCCGTTGGGGCCGATGATCGCATGGATCTCCCCCGGCAGGACGGTCAGCGATACGTCGGAGGTCACGGTCAGCGCGCCGAAATTCTTGCTCAGGCCGTGCAGTTCCAGCAACGGATCAGGCATCGGCGTTTCTCCGCTTGGGCGAGGCGAACCGGAAGGCGGCACGCAGGCGCAGCGGCGCGCCGATCAGCCCGTCCGGCAGGAACAGCACCGACAGCACCAGCAGCGGCCCGAACACCAGCCGCCAGTAGACCAGCAGGTGCGACAGCGTTTCCTCCAGCAGCACGATGGCGAGCGCCCCCAGGATCGCGCCGCCGAGCTGGCCGACGCCGCCAAGGATGACCATGAACAGCAGTTCCCCCGACCGCGTCCAGGACAGCAGGGCAGGGGATACGAACTCCGTCGCATTGGCCAGCAGGGCGCCCGACAGGCCGCCGACCGCCCCCGCCATCACATAGGCGACCAGACGGTAGGGGTAGGGCTGGAAACCCACCGCCAGCGCCCGCTGCGGATTCTCCCGCGCCGCCCGCAACACCCGGCCGAACCGGCTGCCCAGCAGCAGGGTTCCGCCCACCCAAACCAGGGCCAGCAGGCCCAGGCAGAGGAAATGGAAGATCAGCCGGTTGTCCAGGATCCGGCTTCCCAGCCACTCTGTGCGGGCATAGAGCGTGTAGCCATCGTCGCCGCCCAGGCTGGAGAAGGAGGAGGTGATGAAGAAGGCCATCTGCCCGAACGCCAGCGTGATCATGATGAAATGCACGCCGCTGGTGCGCAGCGACACCGCTCCCGTCATGAGCGCGTAGACGGCTGCCGCGGCGATGGCGGCGGGGAAGACGATCAGCCCCTCGCTGATCCCGGCGGCGTCGAAGGCGACCACGGCATAGGCGCCGATCCCCATCGTCGCGGCATGGCCCAGGCTGACCAGCCCGGCGCCGCCGACCAGCAGCGACAGGCTGACCGCCGCCATGCCCAGGATCATCGCGCGGGCCAGCAGGCTGAGCGCGAAGCCGTCGCCGAAGCCGAGGAAGGGGGCCGCCGCCAGCGCCAGCAGCGTGACCAGCGCCAGCGCATGGTTGCGGAGGGATTTGTGGAACGGGGCCGTCATGCCGAGCGTCCCCCCGGGAAAAGCCCGGCCGGACGGAAGAACAGGATGGCGGCCATGACGATGTAGACCAGCATGGAGGCCAGCGCCGCCCCGGTCTGCCGGGCCGACGACGGGTCGAGCAGCAGCCGCAGCAGGTCGGGCAGCATCGCCCGCCCCACACTGTCGAGCAGCCCGACCAGCAATGCTGCGATGAAGGCGCCGCGGATGGAGCCGACGCCGCCGATGACGATCACCACGAAGCACAGGATCAGCACGGTATCGCCCATGCCCGGCGCCACCGGGAAGATCGGGCTGGCCAGCGCCCCGGCGAACCCCGCCAGCATGGCGCCGAAGGCGAAGACGACGGTGAACAGGCGGCGGATGTCGACCCCCAGCGCCGATACCATGGCGGGATGGGTCGCCCCCGCCCGCACCAGCATGCCGGCCCGCGTCCGCTCCACCAGGAACCACAGCAGGAGCGGCACCACGATGCCGATGCCGATGATGACCAGCCGGTAGGTCGGGTAGAGCAGCCCAGGCACGATCTCCACCCCGCCCATCGGGCCGCCGGTCAGCCCGGACGGCTCCAGCACGGTCTGCGGGGCGCTGCCCCACAGCGCCCGTGTCGCCTCCTCCACCGTCAGGATCACCCCGAAGGTGGCGAGCACTTGGGCGAGATGGTCGCGGCGGTAGAGATGGCGGAACACCAGCCATTCCAGCGCCAGCCCGACCAGCAGCGCCACCGGCAGAGCCAGCAGCGCCCCCAGCCAGAAGCTGCCGGTCCACACCCCCAGCGTGGCGGCGACATAGGCCCCCAGCATGTATTGGACGCCATGGGCCAGATTGATCAGATCCATGACGCCGAACACCAGACTGAGTCCGGCCGCCACCAGGAACAACAGCACCCCGAATTGCAGGCCGTTGAGGGCCTGCACCAGAAGCATGGACATTGCGAAAGCCCCCCGTCAGCCCGTCCCGCCCGTCACCCCATCTTGCAGGAGGCGGCGTAGCCGTCGGCGTCGGCGCTCAGCACCTTGCGCACGGTTTCCGTCTGGAACTTGCCGTCGGCGCGCTTGGCGACCTTGCACAGCCAGAAATCCTGGATCGGGAAATGGTTGGGCCCCAGCCGCAGCGCTCCCCGCACCGACGGGAAGTCGCCGGCCTCCAGCGCCGTCCGCAGCGCCGCCTTGTCGGCGACGTCGCCCTTGGTCCGGCGGATCGCCGCATCCAGCATGTGGGCGGCGTCATAGGCGTGGGCGGCGAAGTTCGACGGGACATAGCCATAGGCCGCCTCGAACTCCTGCACGAAGCGGCGGCTGTGCGGATTGTCGAAGTTGGGCGCCCAGGTGGCGGCGGTGTAGAAGTCGAGGGCCGACTCGCCCTGGGCCGGCAGGGTCGATTCGTCCACGGTGAAGGTGGAAAGGAAGGGGATGTTGGCGAGCCCGGCCTGACGGTACTGCCGCACCAGATTGACGCCCAGCGCGCCCGGCATGAAGGTGAAGATGGCGTCCGGCTTGGCGGCGGCGATCTTGGTGACCTCGGTCGAGAAGTCGAGCTGGCTCAGCGGCACATAGACCTCGTCCACCACCTCGCCCTTGTAACGGCTGCGGAAGCCGGCCACCGCGTCCTTGCCGGCCTGATAATTCGGCACGAGGATGAAGACGCGCTTGTAGCCCAGGTCCTGCGCCGCCTGCCCCATGGTCGCGTGCGGCTGGTCGTTCTGGTAGGCGCTGCTGAACAGGAAGGGGCTGCATCCCTTGCCGGCGAGGGTGGAGGGACCGGCGTTGGCGGTGATCAGGAAGGTGTTGCTCTCCGTCACCGGGCGGACAATGGCCTGCAGCATGTTGCTGAACACGACGCCGACCACGAAATCGACCTTGTCGCGCTCCAGCGCGGCGCGGACCTTCGACACCGCCACGTCGGGCTTCAACTCGTCGTCGATCACCAGTGTCTCGACCGCCCGGCCGCCGAGCTGGTTGTTCAGCCGCGTCACCCCCGCCAGCCAGCCGTCCCGCAGATGCGTGCCCAGCGCCGCCCCCGGACCGGACAGCGTGCCGACGAAAGCCACCTTCACCGCCTGAGTCTGCGCCCGCGCGATGGACGGCGCGAAGGCGAATCCCCCGGTGGCGGCGACGGTTGCGGTGGCGGCGGTCGTGGTGAGAAAGCTGCGACGGTTCATTGATGGATTTCCCTGTTCTTGATGTGTCGGAAGCATACCCTCGCAGTCCGGCTTTTGGCATCCGTGTCTGTGCGGTGCGCCGGTTGTCCGTGGTGGGGGGCGAACTGTCCAGATCCGAAATCCGGTTCTTCCGAACCGGACCGGACTGTCTGGAAGGACGCCCGATGGCGGCGATGGCGGCGATGGCCTTTGAGTCCGGGGGGCGGATGCTTCGCCCCGGCCAGCGCGCCGTCATGCCGACACTGAAAAGAACGTGGTGGGAAACCGTTCCAGCTGTCCCCCCGGCGGACGGGACAGCGGGTTGGGAGGCTACCGTCCGGCCTCCTCCGCCAGAACGGGGCGGGCTCCGATCTGGTTCATCCAGCCGAACCAGTCTTCGAGATGCCAGGTGTGGGTCAGCTTGCCGTCGGCGATGCGGTGGAATTCATGGATCGCCACCCGGAAGGGCCGGCCGGTCGGCGCGATCCCGAACCAGTCGCCGCTGTGGGTTCCGGTCATCACCGCCCGCACGGCGGCACGGCCGGGCGCGCCGATGATGTCAAGGACCTCGATCTTGGTGTCGGGGAACGCGGCGAGAAATCCGCGGATCAGCGGCTTCATCCCGTCACGGCCCGGCTGCTGGCCGGGATTGAGCGGAATGTCCTGCCAATCCTCGGTCACCGCCTCGTCGAGAAGGTCCGGATTGCCTTCGCTGAAGGCGCGGTAGAGCGTCTCGACGGCGCGGAGTTCCTGCGGCGTGAGCCCGGTTCGGGTCACTGTGTCGTCCTTCGGTGCCATGGGGCTTTTCCTTATCATGGATGCGATGAGGGGACGCTACCCGATGGCCGGACATGCTTGAAATCGATCCTCGATATATGGAAACATCCATGCTATGGATTTGCATGGCATCGACCTGAACCTGCTCGTCGCGTTCGATGCCCTGATGGCCGAGCGCAGCGTGACACGGGCCGGGGCCCGCATCGGCCGCACCCAACCGGCCATGAGCGCCGCGCTTGCCCGTCTGCGCGGGCTGCTGAAGGACGAGCTGTTCGTGCGCGGGCCGAATGGGTTGCAACCGACCCCGCTGGCGCTCGACCTGGCTCAACCGATCGGCCGGGCCCTGACCGAACTCCAGCAGGCCCTGGCGTTCACGCAGAGCTTCGACCCGTCGACCTCCACCGCCAGCTTTACCCTGGGCCTGTCGGACCACCCGACCTTTGCCCTGCTGCCGGCCCTGCTGGAAATCCTGCGCGAACAGGCGCCGGGCGTCACCCTGCGCATCCGCAACTTCATCGCACGGGACGATGCCATCGGTATGCTGGACGCCGGCGAGGTTGATCTGACGGTCGGTGTGCCGCCGACCGCCACCGGCAGGATCCTCAGCCGCATCCTGTTCGAGGAGCGCTTCGTCTGCGTCGTCCGCAGGGGGCATCCGACGGTGCGCCCACCGCTCGAACTGGGCGGCTTTCTGGAGCAGTCGCACCTTCTGGTGTCGCCGGAAAACGAGAGTTACGGGGTGGTCGATGCGGCCCTGGCAAAGCAGGGATTGAAGCGCCGGCTGGCCCTGACGCTGCCGCAACTCTATGCCGCTCCGGCCCTGGTGGCGCAAACGGACCTGATCGCCACCCTGATGGAAGGTGTGGTCGCGGCCTCGGGCCATGCGGAGCGGCTTTGCATCATGCCGGTCCCGCTCGACCTTCCGCCGATTCTCTTCGCGCTGTCCTGGCACCGCCGCAACGATGTCCACCCGGCACAGCGGTGGTTCCGCGACCTGCTGGCGTCGGTTCCGCACTGCGCCGGACTTCGTATCCCCGCCGGTCCGGCCGCCTGATGCGGCGGTGAGCCTGTTCGGCGAGGCCGGTTCAGGTGCCCGCCGCTTCCGACTTGAGCAGGCTGACGATGGCGTCGGCGATCATCCGCTTGTGCCGGGTGCGCGTGTCGGTGGCGGCGAGATTCTGATGGAAGATCAGGTTGAAGGTGTGGCGGTTCGACACCCGGAAGAAACAGAAGGCGCTGATCATCAGATGCAGATCGATGGGCTGGATGTCGGCCTTGAACACACCCGCCGCCCGGCCGCGCTCCAGAATCCGGGCCAGCGTGTCGATGACCGTGATGTTCAGATTGGCGATGGCCTTTGACTTCTTCATGTGTTCGGCGCGGTGGATGTTCTCGATGCTGACCAGCCGGATGAAGTCCTCGTGCTGCTCCTGATAGTCGAAGGTGAAGTCGATCAGGGCGCGGATCGCCGCTTCCGGGTCCAGATTCTGGAGGTTCAGCCGGTTCTCGATGGCACGGATGTCGCCATAGACCTTCTCCAGAACGGCAAGATACAGCTCCTCCTTGCCGCCGAAGTAATAATAGATCATGCGCTTGGTGGTGCGGGTGCGTGCGGCGATGGCATCGACCCGGCCGCCGCTGAAGCCGAGCGAGGCGAACTCCTCCGTCGCCACCTCAAGGATGTCCTGGCGGGTGCCTTCCGGATCGTTCTTGCGGCTCGGCTTGGCTTTTGGAGTTGTTCCGGTCGCGTCGTCCGCCGTCATGCCCTGTTCCATTTTCATGCGGCGCAGAGAGCGCCTTCAACGGAGGTAATGGACGAACGGAGTTAAAAGCTCAATGCCGGAGTGGTGGAGCGTGCGGACACGCTCCACCTTGAACTCGCCGGTCAGTTCGAGGCGCGCTTCTTTTCGATGGTGGCATAGGCCTGGGTGACCAGTGCATCGCCGATCTCGGCCTTGTACTTGTCGACCACCGGCTTGACCTTCTCGCGAATCTTGCCGAGCTCGTCGGCCGGCAGTTCATCGATGGTCATGCCCTTGGCCTTCAGTGACGCCAGCGCATCGGCCTCCTGCTCGCGCGACAGCTTGCGCTGGAAGACGGTGGCTTCCGCCGCAGCACTCTGGAACAGGGCCTTTTCATCGGAATTCAGCGTGTCCCAGAACTTCTTGGAAATGATCAGCGACTGCGGATTGTAGATGTGCCGCGTGATCGTCATGTATTTCTGGACTTCGTTGAACTTGGTCAGTTCGATGGTCTTGGCCGGATTCTCCTGCCCGTCGACGGTGCCGGTCTCAAGCGCGCTGTAGAGTTCGGGGAAGGCCAGCGGCACCGGGTTGGCGCCCAGCGCCTTGAAGATGTCGATGTAGATCGGCGTCTGGATGACGCGGATCTTCAGGCCGGCGATGTCGGCGGCGGTCTTCACCGGCCGGCGGTTGTTGGTCAGGTTGCGGAAGCCAAGGTCCCAGAAACCAAGCCCGACCAGACCCTTTTCCGGCAGCTTCGCCATCAGCTGCTCGCCCACCGGACCGTCCAGCAGGGCGTCGGCTTCGGTCGCACTGTTGAACAGGAAGGGCAGGTCGACCAGCGCGAATTCCTTGGCCTGGGACACCAGGATGCCGGCATTCATCACGGACATCTCGACGATACCGCCCTGCAGCGCCGAAACGGTCTGCACGTCGCCGCCCAGCGTGCCGCCGGGGAACAGCTTCACCTTGATCTTGCCGCCGCTCTTCGCCTCGACGATTTCGGCGAATTTCTGCGCGCCCTGGCCCTGCGGGTGCTCCTTGACGTTCTGGAAGGCGAACTTGACCGAGCGGTCCTTGTAGTCTGCGGCGGCAGCGGCACCGGCGAACAGCAATCCTGGCAGCAGCAGGCCGGCGAGCAGGGATTTCATGTGCGTCTTCATTGGGTTTCCTCCGGGTTTTTTCTTGCGGAATGGGATCAGTGGCTGAGCCAGGCCGCCGGAACCATCACCAGCGACGGGAACAGGGTCAGCAGGAAAAGGACGAACAGCTGCACCAGCATGAAGGGCCAGACGCCTTTGATGACGCCCTCCATGCTGACCTTCGACACGCCGCAGACCACGTTCAGCACGGTGCCGACGGGCGGGGTGATCAGGCCGATGGCGTTGTTGATGATGAACAGCACGCCGAAATAGACGGGATCGATGCCGGCCTGCTTGCACACCGGAACCAGGATCGGCGTCAGGATCAGGATGGTCGGCGTCATGTCCATCGCGGTGCCGATCGCCACCACCAGCGCCATCATCGCCAACAGCAGCAGGGTCTGGTTGCCCATCAGCGGTTCCAGCAGATCGGTCACCATCCCCGGCAGGTTGGCGACGGTGATCAGCCAGGACGACACCAGCGCCGCCGCGACCAGGAACATGACGACGCTGGTCGTCTTCGCCGCCCCCAGCAGGGCCGGGTAGATGTCGGCGACGGACATCTCGCGATAGACGCAGACGGCGACGAACAGCGAGTAGACGGCGGCGACCACGGCGGCTTCGGTCGGGGTGAAGACGCCGAACTTCAGCCCGACGATGATGATCACCGGCAGCATCAGCGCCCACACGCCCTCGCGCAGGATCGCCAGCACCTCGCGCAGGGAGCGGCGCGGCGGCGGCGACAGGTTCTCCTTGCGCGACACGTACCACCAGGCGCCGCACAGGCCGACGGCCAGCAGGATGCCGGGAAAGATGCCGGCCAGGAACAGCTTGGTGACCGAGACGTTGCCGGCCACGCCATAGATCACGAAGCCGATGGAGGGCGGGATGATCGGGGCGATGATGGCACTGGCGGAGACCAGGCCAGCCGACTGGTTGCGGTCATGGCCGGCCGCCACCATCATCGGCACCAGCAGGGTCGCCAGCGCCGCCGCATCCGCCACGGCGGAGCCGGACAGGCTGGCCATCACCGTCGCCGCCAGGATGGCGACATAGCCGAGCCCGCCGCGGATGTGGCCGACCATCGCCATCGCGAGGTTGACGATGCGCTTGGCGAGGCCGCCGGTGTTCATGATCTCGCCGGCCAGCATGAAGAAGGGCACGGCCATCAGGGGAAAGCTGTCGGCGCCGTTGATCAGGTTCTGCGCCACGATCTGCGCGTCGAACAGGTCGAGCTGGATCATCAGCGCCACGCCGCACAGCAGCAGCGCATAGGCGATGGGCATGCCGATGGCCATGGCGCCCAGCAGGGAGCCGAGGAAAATGGTGATGGTCATGGTCCGGCGCCCTCAGCGGCTGGAGACGGTGCGGGGAGGCAGCGGCAGACCATCCGCTCGGTCGGTGCCTCCCTGGTTGGTGGACTGGTGCGTCCGGTGGCCGCCGGTGTGGGCGCCATGGGCGGTGGCTTCCGGCAAATCCTCCGATTCCGAGACCATTACGAGGTCGTCGTCGGAGATTTTTCCGGTCAGCAGCAGATACATCTCGTGCAGCAGGATGGCGCCGGTCGACAGGCCGAACACCACGCCGATGCCGTAGAGCAGCCCCATCGACAGGCCGGTGGCCGGGGCCTGGGCGCTCCAGTTGATGAGGGTCTGGGTCCAGCTTCCCTGCAGCACCAGCCAGGTGATCCACAGCATCAGGCCGCAGCTGAGCACCGCACAGACCATCTTGCCGGTCCGCGGCAGGCGGGCCACCAGCGTATCGACGCCGAGATGCGCCCGTTCGCGCAGGCCCAGGATGGCGCCGAGAAAGCACATCCAGACGAAGAACAGGCGCGACAACTCCTCCGACACCGTGATGCCGCTGTTGAAGGCGTAGCGCAGCACCACATTGCCGAACACCAGCACCACCATGCCGGCCATGCACAACGCCATCAGAATCTTGATGAGGGTGAAATAGGCCTCGACCAGCTGTCTCATGCGGTCCTCCCGGTGCCGGCACCCCGCCGGCTTATCTCTATTCGATTGGGGCCAGTATCAGGCGGCGGATCGGCCGGCGTCCATCGACGCGAAATGGGCGCGGATGCGTTCGGCATCGGGGGAAACCCCAGTGAACAGGCGGAAGGCGTCCACCGCCTGGAACACCGCCATGCCGCCGCCATCGAGCGTCCGGCAACCGATGGACCGCGCGGTGCGCAGCAGCTCGGTCTCCAGCGGGAAATAGACGATCTCCGCCACCCAAAGCCGCGGGTGCAGCATCTCCGCCGGAAGCGGCAGGCCGGGGAACTTCGCCATGCCGGTGGGCGTGGCATGGATCAGCCCGTCCGCCGCCGCCACGGCGGCGCGCAGGCTCTCCCGGTCGGGGATCGCCATGGCCCGTCCGCTGCCGAAGCGCGCGTCGATCTGCTCGGCCAGCAGCGCCGCCCGCGTCGGGTCGGCGTCGAAGATGTCCAGCCGGCCGGTCCCGAGATGGAAGGCGGCGTGGGCGACCGCCGCTCCGGCTCCGCCGGCGCCGAGAAGCACCACCCGGTCCATCGGCACGCCGGCCAGCCCGCGGCGGAAGCCCTCGGCGAAGCCCGAACAGTCGGTGTTGTGGCCGACCCGACGGCCGTCTTTCAGCACGACGGTGTTGACCGCCCCGATGGCGCGGGCGTCGTCCGAAAGCTCGTCCAGCAGCGGAATGATCGCCTGCTTGCACGGGTAGGTGACGTTCAGCCCGGTGTAGCCCATGCGCTCGGCGCCCGACAGCAGTTCCGGCAGGGCATCGGGGCCGAGGCCGAGGCGGTCGAGGTCGATCAGCCGGTAGATGCAGCGCAGGCCGAGCGCGTCGGCCTCCCGCTCGTGCATTGCCGGGGTGCGTGAGGCCTGGATGCCGGCGCCGATCAGGCCGACGAGGATGGAAGTGCCGACGGCGGGGGCGGGCCGGGACAGGGCGTTCATTTCACGGCACTTTCCAGCAGCCGGGCCATGCGCTGGAGGGCCAGCGTGTAGCCCTGGGTGCCGAAGCCGCAGATCACCCCGGCGGCGACGCGCGACACGTAGGAGAAATGACGGAATTCCTCGCGCCGGTGGATGTTGGAGATGTGGACTTCCAGGATGGGGAAGGCGCAGGCCGACAGCGCATCCATCAGCGACACCGAGGTGTGGCTCAGGCCGGCCGGGTTGATGACCAGCCCGGCCATCGTCTCCCGCGCTTCGTGGATCCAGTCGATCAGCACATGTTCGGCGTTGGATTGCCGGAAATCGACGGCAAGGCCCAGCGCCTCCCCGGTGCGGCGGCAGTCGGCCTCGATATCGGCCAAAGTTTCGTGGCCATAGATGTGCGGCTCGCGCTTGCCCAGCAGATTGAGATTCGGTCCGTTGAGGACGAGGATCGGGCGGCTCATGGTGGGGCGTCTCCAAACAAACGCACTGTTTCGTTCATTTTCAGTCGAGATAAAGTTCGGGCCGGGCGCCTTCGCGCAGCTGGGCCTGCACCGCCATGCGCACGGCGGCGTTCACCGCTCCGAACTGCCGGTAGCCGCCACGCCGCTCCACCACCTCGAAGAAGAAGCGGTCGTCGAAGCTGTCGGTGTAGGCGTGCAGGAACTCGCCCTGCTCGTCGCGGTCATACAGCAGCTCGCGGTCCTTCAGCATCGCCAGCGTCTCATCGTCCAGCGGGTGCTTGACCGCCAGATCGTCGTAATAGTTGGCGGGGATCGGCAGGAAGGGGGCGCCTGCGGCAAGACGGTCCGTCACCAGCGCATCGGCATCGGCGGTGGCGAAGGCGATGTGGTGGACGCCGGCGCCCGACGTGGCGCTGACGAAGCGGCCGGTGGCGGTCCGCCGGCTTTCCGAGATGTTCAGCGGCAGCCGCACGCCCCGACCGGGCTCGGCGTCGGGGCTGACCAGGGCCCGGCTGCGGATCAGGCCGTAGGGGTCGGGAAGCTCCCACAGGCTCTCCGGCACGAAGCCGAAGACCGCGCGGTAGAACAGCACGAAGCTGTCCATCCGCCCGAAGGGCAGGGCCTGCGCGATGTGGTCGATGCCGAGCAGGGGGGAGCCATGTGAGGGTGGCGGGCTGGACTCCTGCCCAGCCGGCTCTTCTGCGAACAGGTGGAAGTCGTCCTCCCAGATGCTGCGATGGGCTTCCTTGCCATCGACCAGATAGATCAGCGTGCCGTCGGGTGCCCGCAGCGCCGGGATCCGGCGTTCGCCGTCGCCGACCCGCTCGCGCCACGACACACAGCGCAACGCCTCGGCACGGGCAATGGTACGGGCGGCATCGTCCACCGTGAAGGCCATGGCGCAGACCGAGGGGCCATGCATCTGGAAATGCTCCGACGCCGCGGAATCCTCCTCGCTGTTCAGCACCAGATTGACGCCGCCCTGGCGGTAGAGGTCGACGTCCTTGGAGCGGTGGCGCCCGGCATGCCAGAATCCCAGGCTGCCGAGCAGGGCGGACAGTTTGTCGCGTGCCGCCGCATCGACGGCGAATTCGAGGAACTCCACGCCATGGCAGACCGGCGGCGCCGGCAGGCCCGGACCGAAGCCGGCCTCGGCCTCCACATGGATGAGCGACCGCAAGCCGTCGAGAGCGGTCAGGCGGGCAGGGGCGGCGCGGAATTCGTCGTTGAAGATCTCCAGCGACAGCGGCCCGCGATAGCCCGATGCCAGCACCGCATCGAGAAAACGCCGGACCGGCAACTGGCCCTGGCCGGGGAAATTGCGGAAATGGCGGCTCCAGGACAGCACGTCCATCGACAGCGCCGGGGCGTCGGCCAGCTGCACGAAGAAGATTCGGTCGCCAGGCAGGTCGGCGATGCCGGACGGGTCGTCGTTCAGGGCCAGCGTGTGGAAGCTGTCGACGATCAGCCCCAGCGCCGGATGGTCTGCGCGGTGCACGATGTCCCAGGCTTGGCGCCAGCGGTTGACATGCCGGCCCCAGGCCAGCGCCTCGTAGCCGACACGCAGACCGCGGCGCTGCGCCCGCTCCGCCATTTCTGCGAGATCGGCGGCGGCGCGGGCCGGATCGTCGATGGCGGCGGGCTGGACGTTGGAGCAGACCAGCACAAGGTCGGTGCCCAGCTCCTGCATCACGTCGAACTTGCGTTCCGCTCGGTCGAGGTTGCGGGCACGGATCGGATCCGGCATCGCCTCGAAATCGCGGAATGGCTGGAAGATGGTGATTTCCAGCCCCAAACCCTCGGCAATGCGGCGGACGTCGGCCGGCGACCCGTCGAACGTCAGCAGGTCGTTCTCGAAAATCTCGACCCCGTCAAAGCCGATGGCAGCCGCCGCCTCAAGCTTCTCCGGCAGGGTGCCGCTCAGCGAAACGGTGGCGATCGACTTTTTGAAGGTAAAGGCGCTGGACGGCATGGGAGCCCCTTCGGCAGCGGCATGGTTCGTAGGCATCAACAAACGTACCAGTTCGTACATTTTGGCGCAAGACGCTTTGATTGCCAATGATCGGCATACCGAACAACGTCTCTGGTCGGGGCCATGCGACGTCGCATGAGGGTTCGCATATTTTCCATAACGGCACTTATGTGTTTTCCGTCTGCATGGCGGGTAGGTTCTATTCTGAAGTGCAACTTTCTTGTAAGCACAGGGGTTTACGGGTGGTGAGCGCTGATGGGTGAGCTCTCGATGCCCGAAACCACCATGGTGGTGCCGGTGTCGCCGATGGTGATGACGTCGGTGCCCACGCCGCCGGTCAGGCTCTCGAGGCCACGGACGATGACCGTGTTGCCCGAAGTGCCCAGGGTGACCGTATCGCTGCCCGCGCCGCCGATCAGGAACTCCAGACCGGAAGCCAGGACCGTGTTGCCGGCCGAGCCCAGGAAGATGAGGTCCGTACCCGCAGCGCCGGTGATCGTCTCGATGCCCGAGGCCAGCAGGGTGCCGCCCACGGTGCCGAGCGTGACGACATCGGAAGCCGTGCTGCCGATCAGGGTCTCCAGCAGCGACACCAGGACGGTGCTGCCGGTGGTGCCGAGCGTGACGACGTCGTTGCCGGCCTGACCGGTCAGCGTCTCGATGCCGGACACCAGCGTGGTGTTGCCGAGGACCGAGGCGAGGGTGATGACATCGGTACCGACATTGCCGGTCAGCGTCTCGACGGCCGAGACGAAGACGGTGTTGCCGGCCGTGCCCAAGGCGATGACGTCGGTGGCGGTGCCGCCGATGATCGTCTCGAACAGCGAAACAGTCGCGGTGTTGCCCGTGTCGCCCAGCGTCAGGATGTCGGTGCCGACGTTGCCGGTCAGCGTCTCGATGCCGCGCAGCAGCACCGTGTTGCCGGCCGTGCCCAGCGTGACGACATCGGTGCCGACGCCGCCGATCAGGATGTCGATGCCGGACGCCAGAAGCGTGTTGCCGGCCGAGCCGAGATAGATCAGTTCCGAACCCGCGCCGCCGGTGAGGGTCTCCAGCGCGCCGGCAAGCAGGGTCGTTCCGGTCGAGCCCAGGGTGACGACGTCGGTGCCGACACCGCCGGTCAGGGTCTCCAGCAGGCCGTTCAGCACCAGGGTGTTGCCGGCCGTGCCCAGGCTGATGGCGTCGATCCCGGTGCCGCCGGTCAGCGTCTCGACATTCGACATCAGCATGGTGGTGCCGGTGTCGCCGATGGTGACGACGTCGGTGCCGGCCCCGCCGATCAGCGTCTCCAGCCCGCGCAGGGTGATGGTGTTGCCGGCGGTGCCCAGAGTGACGATGTCGACCAGGGTGTTCGCCGTGTCGATGTTCGATCCGGCGACCAGCGTCTCGATGCCGGACACCAGCAGGGTGCTGCCGGTCAGGCCGATGAACACCAAGTCGGTGCCGGCCCCGCCGGTCAGCGTCTCCAGCCCGGTCGCCAGCATCGTGCTGCCGGCCGAACCGAGGGTGACGACGTCGGTCCCGACGCTGCCGGTCAGCGTCTCAAGCGCCGACGCCAGGATGGTGTTGCCGGCGGTGCCCAGAGCGATGGCGTCGGAGGCCGTGCTGCCGATCAGCGTTTCGACAGCCGCGACCAGAACGGTGTTGCCGTTCGGGCAGAGGGTGATGACATCGGTGCCCACGCCGCCGGTCAGCGTCTCCACGGCGCACACCGCCAGCGTGCTGCCGGTCGTGCCAATGTTGACGATGTCCAGGCCGGCGCCGCCGGTCACCGTTTCGAACAGCGAGACCGTGACCGTTCCGCCGCCGCTGCCCAGCGTCAGAACATCGGTGCCGATGCTGCCGGTCAGCGTCTCGATGCCGAGCATCTGCACGGTGTTGCCGCCCGTATTGGCCAGCGTCACCACGTCGTTGGCGGTGCTGCCGATCACAATATCGATGCTCGTCAGCGTGACGGTGCTGCCGGTGGTCGCCAGATAGACCATGTCGGTGCCGACGCCGCCGATCAGCGTCTCGATGCCGGTCACCGCCAGCGTGCTGCCTGCGGAGCCGATGATCACGACATCGGTGCCGACACCGCCGGTCAGTGTTTCCAGACCTGCAACCAGCAAGGTGTTGCCGGCGCTGCCCAGGCTGATCGCATCGTTGCCGGTGCCGCCGACCAAAGTCTCCAGCAGCGAGACCTGCAGCGTCGTGCCGAGCGTCCCGGCCAGCGTGATGATGTCGGTGCCGATGCCGCCGATCACCGTCTCCAGCAGCGAGACCTGGATGGTCGAACCGGCCGCGTCGATGGTGACGACATCGGTGCCGGCACCGCCGGTCAGCGTCTCCAGACCCGCAACCAGCAAGGTGTTGCCGGCGCTGCCCAGGCTGATCGCATCGTTGCCGGTGCCGCCGACCAAAGTCTCCAGTAGCGAGACCTGCAGCGTCGTGCCGAGCGTCCCGGCCAGCGTGATGATGTCGGTGCCGACGCTGCCGATCACCGTCTCCAGCAGCGAGACCTGGATGGTCGAGCCGGTCCCGTCAACGGTAACGACATCGTTGCCGGTGCCGCCGACCAAAGTCTCCAGCAGCGAAACCTGCAGCGTCGTGCCGAGCGTCCCGGCCAGCGTGATGATGTCGGTGCCGACGCTGCCGATCACCGTCTCCAGCAGCGAGACCTGGATGGTCGAGCCGGTCCCGTCAACGGTAACGACATCGTTACCAGTGCCGCCCACCAGCGTTTCGAGCAGCGAAACCTGCAGCGTCGTGCCGAGCGTCCCGGCCAGCGTGATGATGTCGGTGCCGATGCCGCCGATCACCGTTTCCAGCAGCGAGACCTGGATCGACGAGCCGGTCCCGCCCAGCGTGACGACATCGGTGCCGGCGCCACCGGTCAGCGTCTCCAGATCTGCAACCAGCACGGTGTTGCCGGCGCTGCCCAGGCTGATCGCATCGGTGCCCACGCCGCCGACCAAAGTCTCCAGCAGCGAGGCCTGCAGCGTCGTGCCGAGCGTCCCCGCCAGCGTGACGATGTCGACGCCGCCGCTACCGGTCAGCGTCTCCAGCAGCGAAACCTGGATGGTCGAACCCGATCCGCTCAACTCGACGACATCGCTGCCGGCGCCGCCTGCCAGTGTTTCCAGCAGCGAAACCTGCAGAGTGTTGCCACCCGCATCCAATGTAACGAAATCCGTACCCGCGCTGCCGATCAGAGTCTCAAGCAAGGAGATCGACACTGTATTGCCGTCAGACCCGAACGTGATGACGTCTTTTGCGGTGCTGCCGATGATCGTGGAATACGGACTGACCGCTTGGGTTGATCCAGTGGGATAGCTTACACCAAGGTCAAGTGTGCCGGCCACGCCAATCTCCTCCATTTCACACAGTGTGAAACTAAAAACATTGAAATCACAACATCTAATGGTTGTGGTGAATGAAGCTTGGCCTTTGTCGGCTCAAGGCTATCACTACGGGCCTAACAAGGGGGTGCGCAGTTATCAACGCACTATTTGTTGCATTTATTTACGACAAAAAACTTTGTGGCAGAGGCATGAGAAAAACCCGTGACAATTATGAATAAAACAGGAAGTTGTGCAATTATTCTCAGTAAATTTTTAATTGTTTACGGCAAGCCGACAGGGGCAACAGGCTTGCTGGCGGACCGGCAAGGCCGCCGGCCGGGCTGTCGCACCCGGGCGAGGGCGATGCCGACGCGTCCTCAGCCGTCTCCGTGCAGCACGCTTCCCATCGCGTAGCCGATCTGGTGATACAGCCCCGCGACGGCGCGGATGCTCTCGCCTTCCAGCGTCTCGACATCCAGCGTGGCCAGCTTGGCCAGATTCAGCATGAAGTCGGCCTGGGGAACGTCCACTCCCATGCGGTCCACTGTCTTGCGGTTGGACACGCCCTGGAAGAACATGCGCCGCATAAGCCAGCGCCGGTTCAGCCGGTCGGGATGGATACGGTGCAGAACGAAGGCGCCTGGCACGTAATAGGCCTTGGCTCCCTCCCGCCGCATGTCCTGGAAGATGATGCCTTCGTTGGACATCAGTCCGCCGCTCTTGCGCCCCATATCGGTCGGGAATTGCCGGCCGGCCATCAGAACCTTGCGGAAGGCGCAGTTTCCTTCACCGAACCACTCCGGCAGCTGGAGAAAGCGTGGCTGGGTGTCCCACCCCCAACGGCATGAGAAGAAATGCAACAGGTCGTCGCTCAGCCAGTCGGGGCGAGGCTGATCGCCGAAATCCGGCTCGACCTCGCCGGCGACGATGTCCACCGCGTCGCCGAAGCGGCGGAACGGTTCGGTCATCCGGTCGAGCCAGCCGTCGCAAGCCGTTTCGTCATCGTCGATGAAGACGATCAGCGGCGACACCGCCTCCGCCACCCCGCGGTTGCGGGCAAAGGCGACCCCGCTGCGCTCTTCCAGCAGGTAGCGCAGCGGGGTGCGCCGCAAGGTGAAGAAGGGCTGCCAGCGCTCCACGACCGGGCGGGCTTCGCAGCCGGTTGAATTGTCGACCACCAGAATTTCGTGGAAACCGTCCGGGAGCTGCTGATCCAGCAGGCTGGCCAGACAGGCATCCAGCAGCTCGGGGCGCCGATAGGTGCAGATGACGATGCTGGCCGCAAAGGTGGGCAGTGCCGGGCCGTCCGCGGTCGGCGATGGGCCCGATTGGGCCGGTTCGGGTTCGAACACCGGATTCATCCCTTGAATGAGCAGTTGTCAGGGCCGAAGCGCCGGCCATCGCCGTAGCCGCCGCGGTCCGCCGGGCGGAACTGAATGACCGCCGCGTCAATGGTCGGCATGGACGATCTTCACCGCCGGGAGCCCCCAACAGGTGATCCCCATGTCTTTCGCCATCGCGGCCAACCCTTCCGTCTCGATGTAGCCCCGATGGCTGTAGGGCGGGAAGCAAAGCCCCTCCCGATGCAGATCGGCCCGCACCAGCAGCGCCGTGCCGCCGACACCGTCTAGCGGCACGGCGTCCCTTTCCGGGAAGGAGTCGAGATAGCGGCGCCCGATGCCTCTCGGCGGTTGGAACAGGCCGTCGATCAGATGCTCCGGCCGCTCGCCGCCCGGCTCCAGAGCGAAGCTGTTGAGGTCGAAGGTGGTGCCGTTCGGCAGAACGCAATGCGGGGTCACGATGTCCCGTCCCGCCGCCAGCAGACGCCCCAGGAAATCGGGCGGATAGTGGATCAGGTCCGCATCCAGCCACAACACCCAGTCCTCGTCGGCAAGGGCGGCCTGGAGGAGGCGGTTTCGCGAACGGGCGAGGATCTCGCGGCGGGCACGCTGGACCGCCGGCAGCCAGCGCGGTCCCTCTGGATGGAATCCGTAATCCTGGCGCAGCAGGGTCACCCGGCGGTAGCGGCCGCGCAGGGCCGGCAGGCGTTCGGCCAGCCACGGATGGGTCCCATCCACGCTGTCGCTTTCCAGGAAACCGAGGGACAGGCAGCCGGGGTCATGGTCGAGCCGGTCGAGCAATTCCATGTAGCGAGGCAGATGGCTGCGCGCATTCTTGACCGGCGTCAGCACCAGGACCTTGGCGGTCCGCAATGCCCCGGTAGACATTGCGGGAGCCGTCGGGGCTTGGCCCGTCCGATCCGATGGGGGAAGGGGGTGGGACGCCGGACCTGGCCGGGACATCGCCGTGGCTTGCCGTCGGACTGCATCGATTGGCAGCCGCTTGGCCATTTCCCGCAGCACCGTCTCATAACGGTCGCCGGTGAAGCGGCAGGTGGCGATTTGCCAATGCTCCTCGAAATGCTCGGCGGCGAAGGTGTTGGCGCCATGGACGATGTAGGTGTAGAGCCGGGGCATATCCAGCCGGACCAGCCGTACGGTTTGCCGCAGCCGGTCCACCAGCGGCGTGTCCTCGCCACGCCGCAGGTGCGGATAGCGGGGCATCGCCGCCTTCTCGCACAGCAGAGACCCTTCCCAGTATCTTTCGCAGGAAACCGCAAGCTTTTGCCGGCCCGGCCACCAGATCATCCACCGCCCCAGCAGGCAGGCACGGGCATTGGTCCGCGCGAGGACCATGTGCTGGACCTCTAGCCGCATCGGGTCGTAGAGATCGTCATCGTCCCATTGACAGACATAGCGGCCCTTGGCGCTGTCGACCGCGATGTTGCGCAGTTCCCCGAGCGTCCGGCCCGGCCCGTCGACCCGGACAAGGCGGATGTCCGCTCTGCCGGCAATCCGGATCACGGCGTCCAGCGGGTCCTCCGGCCCGTCTCCATCGCGGGCGGCGGCGTCGCAGACGATGACCAGTTCCTTGTTCGGCCAGCTCTGCCGCGCGAAGCTGCCGATCGCCAGGGCCAGCATGTCCGCCCGCCCGCCATCCCCGCCCTTGGTGACCATGAGGCAGGAAATGAGCGGCGGATGATCGCCCGTGTCGCCCGCGG
Organism: Azospirillum palustre; assembly: GCF_002573965.1. NCBI lineage: Bacteria > Pseudomonadati > Pseudomonadota > Alphaproteobacteria > Rhodospirillales > Azospirillaceae > Azospirillum > Azospirillum palustre. The sequence continues at coordinate 738,686 of NZ_PDKW01000042.1, forward strand.
TCGCCGCGGAGCCGGCCGTCGGGGCGGCAGAACCGTCCGACACCACCGCGGTGACCCGATCCGGCAATCTCGGAGTGCGTTCGGCATCGCTGCGGAACCAAGTGCCTTCCCAATAGTGGATGGCGTAGGCGTCTCGCGTCGCCTGCTCCCAGAAGACGAGATCGAACAGCCGGCCGCTCCAGCAATCGTCCTTGGTGACCGGATAGAGCTGGTTCGGCGGCAGCACCGTCACCGCGGCCGCGGCTTCCGTTCCGCCCGGATGGGCGGCCTCGTAGGACGCATGGGCGCGGGTCAGCAGGAAAGGGCCGGTCGCATCGAGCAGATCCGCGCAGTGGCGCGCCTCGACCAGCCGGTTCAGCAGATGATCCCAGAAAGGGTGACCGGGAACGGATGCGAGGAAGGACGGACAGAGAATGCGGGAGAGGCCGCGTTCGACCGCCTTCGCCAAGCCATCATGCTCCTCCGGCTCCAGCCCGACGACGAAGCTCCGACCGTCCAGCAACCCCGTGATCGGGCGGAGGCATTCGAAATCGAGATCGGCGTACACCCCGCCGAACCGGCGCAGAATCAGGTAGCGCGCCAGATCGACCCGCGCGATCGGATCGGCGTAGCCGTGGAAAACCGGCAGCAGCGCCGGGTGCTCGGCCTCAACGAAACGCTCGATGTCATCGTCGGTCCAGAACCGATAGGCGAAGCCTGGATTGTGCTCGATCCAGCTTCGTTGAAGGGCCTGGAACTCGCTCGGAATCTCCCGGCTCTTCCAGGTCTGATGGATCACAGGCGGGATGACGGGGGCCAAGTCGCTCAAGTCCTTTTAGATATCGTCAAGGTGGAGCAGAAGGGAAACTCAGATCGACCGCGTTGGGCGAAATGGCTCAAGCCGGATTCTGAAATTTTCCCTATAAATCCAAAGCCAAAGACTGAATCGACACTTTAAATGAAGATTTATAATATATTCCAAAAAATGTATAATATAAAAATTGCCATCGATCTCATTTTTGATGTTCTTTCTCGGCATTTGATTCTGCCAACTGCGAGTCTTGATGATGGCTTGTGGGTATTTCTAGGATGTCATAGCCATATATTATATTGAGTCTGTAGGGAAAGCGTTTTGTGTTGGCTCTTCATCGGCTTGAACGGAACGGAATGACATGTCGCTGGGCGGCGCGGCAACGGGGCGAGAAGCTACAATATTGTTCTAAAACAGCTTTTTCGATTCCTGTCCGGACTGGGCCAGCTTCCCCTGCTCTTCGGAGTATCGTTTCACCAACAACCGGGAGTTCCTGGCCGACGCCGATGCTGTCGTCTTCCATCTGCCGCAATGCAACGAGATTGGGACGGTCCCCAAGCGCCGCGGTCAGATCTGGGTGGCCTGGTCGATGGAACGCCGTGGGCACACGCCAGTACGGAACGATCCTGCGATCATGCGCTTCTTCGATGTTCAGATGACCTTCGAGCGCTCCGCCGATGTCTGGTGCTCCTAACTGCCCAAGCGGGAGGAGTGGGAGCGACATCGCCGCTCTGCGAGCCGCCCGCGCACTCAACCCGAACGTGCCGGAGCGGCTGGACGCTCACCGCAGCCTGTCGCATTGCCCGAATGTTCAGTGCCTCCAGGGCCGCTTCACTTGGCGTCACGTCCGCTGTTTCGGATGGAAGAAGGACTGAGGGCGCAGAGGGGCTTCGTTGAACAGGCCGAAAGCCTGAATGACCATTCCGGTCGGTACGGTGAGGTCGCGGGCGACGCCGCTGCCCTTGAGGACGCCGCCCCGCCGGTCCGGGTCCGGGTCACGGTGGCTGCCGCCGGCCTGGAGTCTGCAATTCTGCATCCGGATCGCGCCGAGGATCTGGGCACCGTCACCGATGTGGTTGTCGAGTGCGAGCGAACCGGCGCCAAGCAGCCGGACGCGGCTGCCGATCTCGATCAGGCCGTCGGGATGATCGGCCTTGATGGTGAAGCCACCCTCTTCGCCGATTTCGGTGTCGGCACCGATCGTCACCCGTGCGCCGGCAGCGACGATGCGTGTGCCGGGAAAGAGCCGGGTGCCGCTGCCGACCGTCACCTCGCCGCCCCCCGTCGCCTGAATGATCGTGCCGGGCCAGAGCGTGACGCCGGCCGCCAGGGTGACGCCCGGCGATACCAGGGTCGAAAACGGATCGAGCACCAGAACACCGTCGTCGGCGAGTGCCATCACCGCCTCGACGGGCAGGAAACCGGCGCATCCACGCGCCCGGTTGGCGGCGGCGACGAGGGAGTCACTCAAGGTCGCCGGCCTCCGCACGCCTCGATCCGGGCAGAGCCGGGAGCCTTCGGTTAACAGTGTTTCGCCGATTTCGCATAACGGTGACATCCGCCATTCATTCGGCCCTTGTATGAACAATCGGAAACAATGGTGCCGGCAAACAATGCGCCATGCACAAATACGGGGGCGGTCGAAGGAACAGGGAAAGTTGCCTTTGCCCCTCCTCGCCATTGATATCAGCCTTTCCCTGAAGTTCCAAAGCTTTTGGGCGACGCGATATCGTCAGAGAAAACAAGAACACAAGTTCACTCGGAGGATTCCTCTCATGGTTGGTGCGGTTGCCAAGATGAAGTTTGCCGGTGTCGGCATCGGTGCGCTGGTTGCGCTTGCCGCGATCCCGGCTTATGCGCAGGGAAGCGTCACCGTCATGTGCGGTGTGCAGGAGGAATGGTGCAAGGCCATGGTTGTCGCCTTCGAGAAGAAGACCGGCATCGGCGTCGCCATGACCCGCAAGAGCGCCGGCGAGGCTCTGGCCCAGATCCGCGCCGAGGCGGCCAATCCGAAAATCGACATTTGGTGGGGCAGCTCGGGCGATCCGCATCTCCAGGCGGCCGAGGAAGGCCTGACCGTTGCCTACGAGAGCGGGCAGATGAAGGACCTGCAATCCTGGGCGGAGAGCCAGTACAAGCAGTCGCAGGGACGCAGCGTCGGCATCTATGCCGGTGCGCTCGGCTTCGTCTACAACACCGAGATGCTTGCCAAGCGGGGCATCCAGCCGCCGAAATGCTGGGCCGACCTGCTGCGCCCGGAATTCAAGGGCGAGATCCAGATGCCCAACCCCAATTCGTCGGGGGGAGCCTATACCGCGGTGGCGACCTTGGTGCAGATCTTCGGGGAGGATGCCGGCTTCGATTATCTGAAGAAGCTGAACGAGAGCGTCAACCAGTACACCAAGTCCGGGGCCGCACCCGCGGCGGCGGTGGCGCGGGGCGAGACGCTGGTCGGCATCTCCTGGGTCAACGACAGCGTCATCCAGAAGGTGAACAAATTCCCGGTCGAGATCTCCACCCCCTGCGAGGGAACCGGCTACGAGATCGGTTCGATGAGCATCCTGAAGGGCGCCAAGAACCTTGAGGCGGCCAAGAAGTTCTACGATTTCGCCCTGACGCCGGAAGCCCAGGATTACGGTGCCACCAACTTCCAGATGACGCCGTCCAACAAGCGGTCGGTGCTGCCGCCCGACGCACCGAAATTCGAGGATGTCCGGCTGATCGACTATAATTTCCAGAAATACGGCATGGTCGAGGAGCGCAAGCGGCTGCTGGGCCGTTGGGATGCCGAGATCAAGTCCGCAGCCAACTGAGCAGGCGGACCGGCTTCGACGGGCCCGCTTCCCCCCATGCCGGGGGAAGCGGGCTTTTCCGTTTTCGGGAACCTGTTCGGCGTCAGGCCTGTCCCGGCAGGGCCGAAATCTCCGCCCGGCCGCGGGCCGCGGGCGGGACACCGCCCAGGACGTTGCGGATCTGGGCGGCCAGCAGGGGCTTCTGGTAGGGCTTTTGAATGAAGTGGATGTCGAGCGGCAGACTGGCGCTTTCCACCAGGAAGTCCCGTGCATAGCCGGAGCAGAAAAGGGTCTGGAGCGTCGGTTGCCGGATTTTGGCGACGGCGACCAGGGCGGGGCCGTTCATGCCGCCGGTGAGGATGACGTCGGTGAACAGGAGATCGAACGCCGTCCCCTCCAGCAGGAGCAGCGCCTCTTCCGCCGAGGCCGCCGGCACCGCCCGGTAGCCCAGCGCCGCCAGCATGTCGACCGTGGTCGTGCGGACTGCGGGATCGTCCTCCACCACCAGGATGCGTTCGGGGCCGCCTTCGACCGGGCCGGGGTCGCGCGGCAGGACCAGTGTTTCCGGTAGCATCCGGGCGCGCGGGAAGGCCATGGCCACCAGCGTGCCGACGCCGGCCTCGCTCTGGATGTCGACCTTGCCGCCCGACTGGCGGACGAAGCCGTAGACCATCGACAGGCCGAGCCCGCTGCCCCGCCCGAAGCGCTTGGTGGTGAAGAAGGGCTCGAAGACGCGCGACAGCACGGCGGGCGGCATGCCGCTGCCGTCGTCGCGGACCGACAGGACGATGGCGTCGCTCCCATCCTGTCTGGAATCCTGCGTGGCGGCTTCGGTGGCGATGACGATGGTGCCGCCATCGGGCATGGCGTCGCGGGCATTGACGACGAGATTGAGCAGGGCGTTCTCCAACTGGCCGGGATCGACCAGGGCGGGAGGCAGCCCCGGCGTCAGCGCCGTCTTTAGGACGATGCCGCCGCCCAGCCCATAGGCCAGCAGGTCGAGCATGCCCTCCACCAGTTCGTTCAGGTCGACCGCCTGCGGCTGCAATGCCTGCTGCCGCGAGAAGGCCAGCAGCCGCTGGATCGTCGTGGCGCCGCGTTCCGCGGCGTCGAGCGCCCGCAGCGCCTTGCCGCGCACCGGGTCCTGCTCCGGCGACTCGTCGTGGATCATCTGCAGATTGCCCATGATCGCGGCGAGCAGGTTGTTGAAGTCGTGGGCGATGCCGCCGGTCAACTGGCCGACCGCCTCCATCTTCAGAGCGTGACGCAGCTGCTTTTCGATGTCCTTGCGTTCGGTCAGGTCGGAATAGGTGGTGATGAAGCCGCCGGACGGCATCGGGCTGCTGTGCAGTTCCACCACCCGGCCATCGGGGAAGTGATGCTCGCAGCGGACCGCCTGTTCCGTCCGCAGCCGGGTCAGCGCGTCGAGATCGACGCTGCTGCCGTCGAGCATGCGGATGCCGACCCCGCGCCGCAGCAGGCTGCGTTGCAGTTCCGCCAGCTCGCGGCCGGCGACCTCGGCTGGGGTGAAGCCGTTGAGGTCGAGGAAGCGCGGATTCCAGGTGACCAGCCGGCCATTCTCGTCGAACACCGATAGCCCGTCGTTCATGTTGACGAACACGGCTTCCAGCATGCGGGAGTTCTCGCCCAGCTTGCGGGCCAGTGCGTCGCGCTCCGCGACATTCTCCTTGAAGACGCTGAAGGCGCGGGCGAGGTCGCCGATCTCGTCGGGCCGGCCGGTGGCGGGGACGCTGACCAGCCGGTCGCCGCCGGCCAGCGCCGACATCGCCCGCGTCACCGCGCGCAGGTTGCCGGCAACGTCGCGCATGACATAGACCGCCGCGGCGATGGCGGCGAGCGCGCACAGGGCACCCAAGGCGAGGATGCTGGCCTTGCCAGACGACAGGGCGGAGAAGGTCGCGTCGCCCCGGCTGCGCGCCGCCGTCTGCATCGTGCTGGTGACGCTCTCGACCTCGCGGTTCAGCTGGACCGACAGGGTGTTGGCGGCGGCGACCAGGAACCGGCTGCGCTGTTCGATGCCGAGCTGGCGGGTGCGGATGTCGAAGACGGCCGACTGGGTGTCCAGCACGGTCAGAAGCTGATCGAGCGAGGGGGCCATGATCGCCAGCGCCGGAGCCGTGGTGTCGATTGCCCGCAGGCTCTGCCGGTCGGCATCGAAGCCGCTGTACCAGCGGATGAGGTCGGTCGGGCTGGTGGTCGTCAGGGCGGCGGAGACGGCGTCGCGCGTGCGGTCTGCCAGCCGCAGGACAGAGAAGGGCAGGGGCGGCGCCCCGGTTCCCTCAAGGCCGGGAAAGCCGGGATGCTCGAAGGTCCTGGCCGCGGCCCCGGCCAGCGTTTCGCCGAGGATGCGTTGGTGTTCCAGCCCGAGCCGGATCGCCGACGCCTCCGCCCGCACGGCGATGGCCTCGCCGGTGACGTCCATCAGGTTGCGCAAGGTGCCGTCGAGCCGGCCGGCGAGGCGAACCAGCGACGGCACGTCGGACGGGACATGCAGCGAAGCACGCTCCAGCCCCGGCAGGCGGTTGACCAGCCCGGTCAGGTCGGCGAGCTTGAGTTCGAGCTGGCTGCGCTCCTCGTCCAGGCTGGGCGTCGCCTCGATGGCCGCGATGAAGGGCGCGCGGGCGGCCAAGCCGGTGCTCAGCTCCGCCATCCGCATCGCCAGCGCGATGTTGCCCAACCCCTCGCGCTGGAGGGAGAGCAGGGCGCGTTCCGTCTCCCCCAGCCCGAACCAGCCGACCCCGCCGACCGCCGTCGTCAGGACCACCATGGCTCCGAAGGCGGCGAGCAGCCGGCCGCGAACACTAACGGGGGACAGCATGCGTCTGACCATCGGGTTGGAGGCTAGCGCCGGCCGCCCCGCCGGCGCCAGCGGTAAAAGCGGCGGCCGGCGCGAACGGGGCGGTAGGAGACGGGGCGGAGGGCCTCAGCGTGCGACGGCGGCGATGCCGTCGCCGGTGAAGGTCGCGAGCGCGCTGGCCCCCGCCGGCACCGGATTGGCGACGTTCGGATCGACCACGAACAGGTCGCCGAACTCGCTGACCAGCCCATACTCCATGTGCGAGCCGAGATAGGTCGCCTTGCGGACCGTGACCGGGATGCCGTCTCCGCCGCTCTCGCCGGCCGACACGGTGCGCAGGCGGATCGCGTTCGGCCGGACAGCCAGCAGCACCTCGCCGGCCGGCAGTCCCGGATCGGGGACCGACAGCGTCATCCGGCCGAGTGCCACCGTGGCCATGCCGCCGCTGCGCCCCACCAGTTCGCCGTCGATCAGGTTGGCACCGCCGATGAAGTCGGCGACGAAGCGGTTCTTCGGCCGGCGGTACAGCTCGTCCGGCGTGCCGGTCTGGGCGATCACCGATCTGTTCATCACGATGATCCGGTCGGAGACGGCCAGCGCCTCCTCCTGGTCGTGGGTGACGTAGACGGAGGTCAGCCCGAGCTTCTGCTGAAGCTCGCGGATGTCGTCGCGCATCTTGCGGCGCAGCTTGGCGTCGAGGTTGGACAGCGGCTCGTCGAACAGCAGCACCTCCGGCTCCAGCACCAGGGCGCGGGCGACGGCGACGCGCTGCTGCTGGCCGCCGGACAGCTCGCTCGGCAGGCGCTGGCCGTAGCCGCCGAGCCCGACCAGTTCCAGCCCCTCTGCCGCCTTGGCGGCGGCGTCGCGCTTGCGCACGCCGCTGACCACCAGCCCGTAGGCGACGTTGTCGGCCACGCTCATGTGCGGGAACAGGGCGTAGGACTGGAACACCATGGTGACGTTGCGGTCGGTCGCCGACAGCCGGGTGACGTCCTTGCCGCCGATCAGGATGGTTCCGCTGCTCGCCATCTCCAGCCCGGCGATCATGCGCAGCGTGGTGGTCTTGCCGCAGCCGGACGGCCCCAGCAGGGTGACGAGGGTGCCCTGATCGATGGTGAAGCTGACGTTGTCCACCGCCGCCGTGTTGCCGTAGCGGCGGCTGACGTTGCGGAACTCGACGCCCGCGGGCTTGCTGGCGATGCTCATACCGGCTTCTCCTGAAGCGTGACGGGGGTGGCGGTGCGGCGGCCGATGCGGCGCTCGCCGACAAGCAGCTGGATGAGGGCGATGACGATCGACATCAGGACGATCAGGGCCGAGCTGTAGGCGATGGCGAGGCCGAAATCGCCCTGCTCGACACGGCCAACGATGTAGGCGGTGGCCAGCTCGTATTTCGGACTGACCAGGAAGATCACCGCGCTGATCGAGGTGATGGCCCGGACGAAGCTGTAGACCAGCGAGGCAACGATGGCCGGGCGCAGCAGCGGCAGGATGACCCGGCGGATCGTCTGCACGCTGCCGGCCCCCAGCGTCAGCGAGCATTCGTCGAGGCTGCGGTCGATCTGCGACATGGCGGCGACGCCGGCGCGGATGCTGACCGGCATGTTCCGGAAGACGAAGCAGACGATCAGGATGGTGACGGTGCCGGTCAGCTCGATCGGCGGCTGGTTGAAGGCGAGGATGTAGCTGATGCCGATCACCGTGCCGGGGATGGCGAAGCTCAGCATCGTCAGGAACTCGAAGGCGCCCTGGCCTTTGAAGCGCTGGCGCACCAGCAGATAGGCGGTCAGCAGACCGACGGCGGCGGTCAGCGGCGCCGACAGGGCGGCGACCTCGAGGGTCGTGAACAGCGAGCCCCAGGCCCGTCCGGACCAGATCAGCCCGCCCGGACCCCAGCTGAGGTCGAAGGCCGCCAGATAATGGCGCAGCGTCAGGCTGTTGTTGCGGCCCCAGTTCTCGGTGAAGCCGCCGAACAGGATCAGGCCGTAGAGCACGAAGGTGAAGGCGGCCCAGGGCAGGGCGGTGGCATAGGCGGCGATCTTGATGCCGCGCGGAAGCTGCGACGGGATGCCGTTGTCGCCCTTGCCGCCGACCGTCGCGTAGGACTTCTTGCCGAGCCATTGCCGCTGCACCCAGAAGGCGCCGAGGCACATGCAGAGCAGGATGATGCCGAGTGCGGCGGCACGGCCGGGGTCGTTCTGGGCGCCGACGACCGCGAAATAGATCTTGGTCGACAGCACTTCGAAATTGCCGCCGAGGATCAGCGGGTTGCCGAAGTCGGCCAGGCTCTCGATGAAGCTGATCAGGAAGGCGTTGGCGACGCCGGGACGCATCAGCGGCCAGGTGACGGTGCGGAAGGTGACCCAGCGGCTCGCCCGCAGGGTCTGCGCGGCTTCCTCCAGCGAAGGGCCGATGCCCTGCACGACGCCGATCATCACCAGGAAGGAAATCGGCGTGAAGGCCAGCGTCTGGGTCAGCAGCACGCCGGGGAGCCCGTAGATCCAGCGCGAGACCGGGATGCCGAACCAGTCGGCCAGCACCAGCGTGACGGTGCCGTTGCGCCCGAACAGCAGGATCACGGCAAGGCTGATGACGAAGGGCGGCGTGATGATCGGCAGCACGGTCAGAACGCGCAGCAGCTTCTTGGCGCGGAAGCCGGTGCGCACCGCCACCAGGGCGAAGGCCAGCCCGAGCAGGGTCGTCGCGATGCCGGTCATCACCGCCAGGAAGACGCTGTTCCACACCACCCCGCAGGCTTTCGCCTCGGTCAGACAGGACAGGCGCCAGATGTCGGGGGCGGTGAGCCGTGACCACAGCGCCGCAGCCGAGAAGGCGCCTGTTCCGGTGTCGCCGGCTCCGCTCAGCACATAGCCGACCGGCAGGAAGACGAAGGCGGCGATGGCCGCCAGCACCAGCCCGATGGCGCCTGCCGTGAAGCGGTCGCCCTTCATGAAGCCCAGACCGGCGAAGCCGTTGGTCATCAGGAACAGGAAGGACAGCGCGGTCAGCGCCGCCCCGGCGCCGAAGCCGCCCTGGCCGAGCGGCAGCGGGCCGAACAGCGCGCCGAGCCAACCCCAAGCCCAGCCGTTGAGGCCGATGGCGAAGCCCTGTGCGGCGGTCCAGGCCAGCCCGAAGGCTCCGCTCGCCAGCAGGATCGCCGGTTGCCGGGCGTGGAGCCGGGGCAGGGCGGTGGCGACGAGTGCCAGGATCAGCGGCAGGGCGGCGGGCAGGAGCCACCAGCGCCCGTTGGTCAGCCCGTCGATCAGGGCGGAGCCGGCCGGGCCTGGGGACGGCGGTGCAAGTTCTGGTTGGGTGCCGCTGCCGGCGAACCAGGGCAGCAGGGCGAAGCCCACCCACCCCAGCGCCAGCCAGACTGCTGAACGAGGACGCATCACTTCACCTGCGAATTTTTGCGATCCGGGCATGACCGCCCCTTCCCTCCCCCCTTTGACGGGGGAGGGGGGCGACGGATGTCCTGATCGATGGGAAAGACCGTAGGCGGTTACGCTGCAACCGCTGTTCGGCAGCCGTTACTTGGCGACGGCCTTGATCTCGGCGTCCCAGCGCGACAGCAGGCGCTTGCGCTCTTCGGCGGTGCCGAATTTCTGGAAGTTGTAGTCGATCATGCGGATCGCCTCCAGCTTCGGCGCTTCCGGCGGGATCGCCGCCTTGCGGTTGGACGGCATCTGGAACTGCTTGGTCTCGGCGCCGGTGGCCTGGCCTTCCGGCGACAGGGCGAACTCGTAGAAGGCCTTGGCGGTGTCGAGGTTCTTCGTGCCCTTGATGATGCTGACCGAGCCGATCTCGTAGCCGGTGCCCTCGCAGGGGGCGGCGACATCGACCGGGAAGCCGTTCACCTTCTGATTGATGCCGTCATGCATGAAGATGATGCCGACCAGCGTTTCGCTGCGCGCGACGGCGGCGGCCGGGGCGCTGCCCGACTTGGTGTACTGGTTGACGTTGTCGTTCAGTTTCTTCAGGTAATCGAACGCCCCATCCTCGCCCAGAACCTGGACCAGGGTGGCCAGCGCCGTGTAGGCGGTGCCCGACGCGTTGGGGTTCGCGATCTGGATCTCTTCCTTGAATTCCGGACGCAGCAGGTCGGCCCAGCATTTCGGCGCGCTGATCTTGCGCTTGGCCAGAAGCTCGGTGTTGTAGACGAAGCCGAGCGCACCGGCATAGATGCCGACGCTGCGCCCCTGCGACTGCTTGTACTGGCTCTGCGCCCAGGGCTGGAGGTCCGCGAACTGCGGGCTTTCGTAGGCCATCGTCAGCCCTTCCTCGGCCGCCTGCAGATGCGGGTCGCCGGGTCCGCCCCACCAGACGTCGGTCTTCGGGTTGGCGGACTCGGCGCGGATCTGCGCCAGCGCCTCACCGGCGCTCTTGCGGCTCATGGCGACGGCGGTGCCGGTCTTCTTCTCGAAGGCGACGGCAATCGCCTTGCACCATTCCTCCTGCACGCCGCAGAGAACGGTGAGCGGGCCTTGCGCCTTGGCCGGGGTCGCCGTCAGGGCGATCACGGAGCCGGCCGCCAGGATGCCGAGGCCGAGCGACTTGATCCAGTAGCCAGCGGATGTCACGGAACACTCCTCCCTTGGAGTTCGGGTTGATTTTTGACGATTGCACATTTGTTCGCTTCCCCAGCGTAAGCGGCCAGGGTGAACGGCGAATGTCACGCTTCAAGGGAGTGGCTGTAACTTTGTTAACAGAAGCCCGGCTGTGGGGGATGGCTGCTCAGTGGCCCGGTCAGTGGCCGAACGCCTCGATGTCGCAGTCGAAGACATATCCCAGACCGCGCTCGGTGCGGATCAGCCAGGGCTGCTGCGGGTTGCGCTCGATCTTGCGGCGCAGGCGCAGGATCAGCACGTCGATGGTCCGGTCGAAGACGTCGTCCCGGTCATGGTGGGTCAGGTCGAGGATCTGGTTGCGGCTGAGCACCCGGCCATGGGCGCGGACCAGGGCCACCAGCAGGTCGAACTCGGCCACCGTCAGCGGCACCGGCTTGCCCGCCGGGTCGAACAGCCGCCGCCCGTCCTCGTCCAGGGTGAAGCCGGCGAAGCGGTAGCCGCGCTTACAGGGAGCCGGGACGGGAACGCTCTCGCGGGCGGTGCGGCGCAGGACCGCCTTCACCCGCGCGATGAATTCGCGGTTGTTGAACGGCTTCACGATGTAGTCGTCGGCGCCGACCTCCAGCCCCATGATGCGGTCGATGTCGTCGCCGCGGCCGGTCAGCATGATGATCGGGACATCCATCGTGCCCCGCACCTGGGCGGCGATGGAGATGCCGTCGCGGTCGGGCAACCGCAGGTCGAGAACGATCAGGTCGAGCCGTCCGGCACCGAGCACGGTCATCAGCGTCGCCGCGTCGGGGCAGCGGACCGTCTCGTACCCTTCCCCGGAAAGTAGGTCGGCGACCATCTGGAGGACCGCCGGATCGTCGTCGACGATCCCGATCGTCAGACGCCTGCCGCCATTCGGTGACGTGTTCGATGACATCCTGCCCGCCCGCTGATGAGGGCGCAGGATCGCATTCCTTTCCGCCAGGATCAACCGGTCTGGCCGGTATTTCCAATCGGTTCCGCAGCCTGGCCTGTTCCGTTGAGCGCGTGGTAGCTGCGGATCACCTGGCTGTCGTCCATCGCCCCCTCTCCGCGGCCGGAGGTGGCGAGAAACATTTGATGGGCGACGGCCGCCAGCGGCAAGGCCGCTTTGGTGTCGCGGCCGGCCTCCAGCACGATGCCGAGATCCTTGACGAAGATGTCGACGGCGCTGGTGATGCCGGGGTCGGCCTGCAACATGCGCGGACCGCGGTCCTTCAGCATCCAGCTCGACGCCGCGGAACCGCTCATGATCTCCAGCAGGATGTCGAGATCGACGCCGACCTTGGCGGCGAGCGCGAAGGCTTCGGCGACCACGGCGATGTGGACGCCGCACAGCAGCTGGTTGACGGTCTTCACCGTGGCGCCTTGGCCCGGCCGCTCGCCGACATGGAAGACCTTGTCCCCCATCGCCGCCAGCACCGGGCGCAGCCGTTCCACCACCGCGGCCGGTGCCGCCGCCATGATCGACAGGGTGCCGGCGACCGCACCCACCACCCCGCCGGACACCGGCGCGTCGACGAAGCGGCGGCCCGCCGCCTCCACCCGCGCCGCCAGGGCGGCCACCGCTCCCGGCGGGCAGGTCGCCATCAGGATCACCGCCGATCCGTCCGGCAAGGCCTCCAGCGCGCCGTCGGCGAACAGCGCCTGCTCGGCCTGGGCGGCATTCACCACCATCAGCACCAGCGCATCGGCACCGGCCGCCGCCGCCGCCGCGCTGGCCGCCGGCCGGGCGCCGCGCGCCGCCAGGGCGGCGACGCTGTCGCCGCGGACATCGAAGCCTTGCACGGCGAAGCCCTTGGCCAGCAGGTTGTTCGCCATGGGCATTCCCATGGACCCGAGGCCGATGAATCCGACAATCGTCATTGTCCGGTGTCCTTGGATGCGGAGACTGTGAAGGGGAGAGAGGCCGGTGCCGGAGCGGGTCAGCCGAGGAAGCCGATCGACACCCAGGGGAACGCCGCGACGACGATCAGCCCGACTGCCAGCGCCGCCAGATATCCCAGGATGGGCTTCATGCCTTCGTCCGGGCTGATGCGGCTGATGGCGCAGGCGGCGTAATAGCCCACACCGAAGGGCGGGGCGAACAGGCCGATGCCCATCGCCAGGATGACGATCATCGCATAATGGACCTCATGCACGCCGATCTGACGGGCGATGGGGAACAGCAACGGGCCGAACAGCACGATGGCGGGGATACCCTCCAGCACGCTGCCCAGGATGATGAAGGCGACGATGGACACCGCGATGAACACCGGCACGCCGCCGGGCAGGTCGCGCATGGCCGTCGCCAGGGTATTGGAGAAGCCGGACTGGGTGAGCGCCCAGGCCATGCCGGTAGCCGCACCGATGATCAGCAGGATGGCGCCGGACAGGGCCGCGGTATCGACCAGCATCGGATAGATGCGGCGCCAGTCGAACTGGCGGTAGACCAGCAGCCCGGCGATCACGGCATAGACGATGCCGATGGTCGACACCTCGGTCGCGGTCGCGACACCTTCGATCACCGCGGCGCGGATGATGAAAGGCAGGGCGATGGCGGGCATGGCGATCAGGAACGCCTTGCCGATCTCGCCCCGGCTGGCGCGGCGGACATGGGACAGGTCCTCGTCGCGATAGCGCCACCAGACCAGCCCGCCAAGCGCTACCCCCAGCACGATGCCGGGCAGCAATCCGCCGGTGAACAGGGCGGCGATGGACACGCCGGTGACCGACCCGATGGTGATCAGGACCAGCGAGGGCGGAATGGTTTCGGTCTGGGCGCCGGTGGCGGACAGCAGGGCGACCAGATCGCCGGGCTTGGCGCCGCGCGCCTTCATCTCGGGGAACAGCACCGGCGCCACCGCCGCCATGTCCGCCGCCTTGGAGCCCGAGATGCCGGACACCAGATACATGGCACCGATCAGCACATAGGACAGGCCGCCGCGGACATGGCCGAGCAGGCTGGCGAGGAAGCCGACCATGGCGCGGGCCATGCCGGTCATCTCGATCAACTGGCCGAGAAAGACGAACAGCGGCACCGACAGCAGGATCAGATGGCTCATCCCCTCGTCCATGCGGCCGACCATGACGATGGCCGGGGTCGAGGTGGCGAGCGACAGATAGCCGAAGGTGGCGAGCCCGAAGGAAAAGGCGATGGGCAGGCCGAGGAACACCATCACGCCGACGCCGACGACGAAGAACAGCAGCAGGTTGAGGTTGCCGAGCCCGGCGAAGACCGGACCGGCCAGCACCGCCGCACCGATGGTCGTGACCACCGCCAGCGCCGCCCACAGCACGTCGGCGGCGCGGCCGACACGGGCCAGCCGCAGCAGGGCGACCGAGATCATCAGGACGATGCCGACCGGCAGCGCCGAGGCGCGCCAGGAATTGGCGATGTCGAGAGCCGGGGTGGTGACCCACACCTCCTCCGACGCGAATTCATAGGCGGGTTCGGCCATCAGCAGCAGGAAGGCCAGCGCCGCCGTCATGGCGAGCACGTCGAGGAAGGCCTGGGCGCGCGGTCCCAGCATGCCGACCAGCGCCGTCATCCGCATATGCTCGCCCCGGCGCAACGCCACGACGGAGCCGAACATGGCGAGCCAGAGGAACAGGATGGAGGCCAGCTCGTCAGACCAGATGATCGGGCTGTGAAGCAGATAGCGCCAGATGACGCCGACCAGCAGCACGCCGACCTCGGCGAGCACCAGCAGCGCCGCCGGAAGTTCGACGAGGAGGCCGATGCCCCGGTCGAGCTGGCCGAGCCAGCGGGCTTGGCTGCCGGACGGCTGCCCGGAACCGTGAGCGACGGACGTCGCCGCATTGATGGGAGTGTTCATGAGGCCAGCCCTTCGGAAGGACGATCGGTGGACGGGACGGCCGACCTGGACCCGCCGCCCGTGAAGCCGGCGCCATTCGGACCGGGTTCAGAGCGGGGGGGCGGGTCGGCCGGGTCGCAATCGACGGCAGTCTCAATGGACGGCAGTCTCAGTCTGGACGGTCTCAGCCCGGACGGTCTCAGCCGAGCTTGCCGGACACCTTCTCCAGCAGTTCCCAGGCGGTCGCGCCGTACTTGTCCTTCCACTCCTGATAGAAGCTGGTCGAGGACAGCGCCTTGCGGAACGGCTCGCGGTCGACGGTGTGGAAGGTCAGCCCCTTGGCGGCCAGATCCTTCTGGAGGCTGTCGTTCAGGGCGGCGATGTCGGCGCGCTGGTCGTCGGCCGAGCGGTCCAGTTCGCGGCCGACGATCCCCTGGACATCGGCCGGCAGCTTGGCGAAGGCCCGCTTGTTGCCCAGCACCCAGTAGCCGTCCCAGACATGGCCGGTCAGGCTGCAGGTCTTCTGCACCTCGTACAGGCGGGCGGTGGCGATGATCGCCAGCGGGTTTTCCTGCCCCTCCACCACCACGGTCTGGAGCGCCGAATACAGCTCGTTGAAATTGATCGGGGCGGGAGCGGCGCCGATGGCCTTGAACAGCGAGGTCAAGGCCGGCGCCGGCGGCACCCGCATCTTGAAGCCCTTGATGTCGTCGGCGGTCTTGATGACGCGGGTGGAGGAGGTGACGTGGCGGAAGCCGTTGTCCCAGATCTTGCCGAGCGTCATGATCGGGGTCTTGGCGATCTCGGCACGGATGTGCTTGCCAAGATCGCCGTCCATCGCCTGCCAGACGGCGTTGTAGTCGTTGAAGGCGAAGCCCATGCTGGTGATGCCGGACACCGGGACGAAGGTGGCGAGGATCAGCGAGCTGAGATTGAAGATCTCGACCCCGCCGTTGCGCACCTGACCCAGCAGGTCGGTGTCGCTGCCCAGCTGGTTGGCCGGGAACAGCTTGATGTCCAGCCTGCCGGAAGTCGCCTCGCGGATGCGGTCGATCGCTTCCTGGGCGCGGATGTTGACCGGATGGGTCGGGTCCTGGCCGGTGGCGTACTTGAACTGGAACTCGGCGGCGTCCGCCGGGTATTTCAGGATCGTGACCAGCGGCATGGCGCCGACGGCGGCCAGAACGGCGCGGCGGCTGGGGCGGAAGGAGGTCGCGCGGAAGGGCGGCATCTTGAGCATGGTTTCCTCTCCGGAGGTCTATGATTGGTTTTTTGGGGTTTGGCCTTTTAGGGCGGCGACAGCGGGGAGGCGTCCTCCCCGCGTCCCGAAGGCCCTTACAGCCAGCCCTTGATGCTGGCCGCCATCGCATCGGTGGAGATGCCGTAGAGGTCGTGCAGGGTCGGCAGGGCGCCGGCCTTCAGGAACTCGTCGGGCAGGCCGATCTGGCGGAAGACCGGGGTGACGCCGGCGCGCAGCAGGGTGCCGGCCACCGCCTCGCCCAGCCCGCCGATGACGGTGTGGTTCTCCGCCACCACCACCATGCGGCCGGTGCGGGCCGCCTCGCGCAGGATGGTCCCGGTGTCGAGCGGCTTGATGGTGGGGACGTGCAGCACGGCGACGCCGATCCTGTCGGCCTCCAGCCGCTGCGCCACCTCCAGCGCCCGCATCGTCATGATGCCGGACGAGATGACCAGCACGTCGGCGCCGTCGCGCAGCAGCTTGGCCTTACCGAGTTCGAATTTATAGTCGTACTCGTCCAGCACCAGCGGGACGTTGCCGCGCAGCAGGCGCATATAGACCGGGCCGTTGTGGGCGGCCATGGCGGGCACCACCTGCTCGATCTCGTGCGCATCGCAGGGGTCGATCACCACCATGTTCGGCATGGCGCGGAACAGCGCCAGATCCTCGGCCGCCTGATGGCTCGGGCCATAGCCGGAGGTCAGGCCCGGCAGGGCGCAGGCGATCTTGACGTTGCGGTTCTCCTCCGCAATCGTCTGGTGGACGAAGTCGTAGGCGCGGCGCGAGGCGAAGACGGCGTAGGTGGTGACGAAGGGCATCATGCCCTCATGCGCCATGCCCGACGCCGCCCCCATCAGCAGCTGTTCGGCCATCCCCATCTGATAGAAGCGGTCCGGGAAGGCCTGGGCGAAGATGTGCAGGTCGGTGTATTTGGCGAGATCGGCGGTCATGCCGACGATCTCCGGCCGCTGCTTCGCCAGCTCGACCAGCGTATGGCCGAAGGGGGCCGGTTTCGTCCGCTGCCCCTCCGCCGCGATGGAGGCGATCATGGCGGAGGTCTTCAGGCGCGGCTTGGCGGCGTTGGAGCCGGGGGTGGTGGCGGCGGTGCTCATGCGGTTCTCCCGGCGTCGAGCGCGTCCAGCGCCAGCTGCCATTCGTGCGCGTCGACGCGGATGAAGTGGTTCTTTTCGCGGGCTTCGAGGAAGGGCACGCCCTTGCCCATCTTGGTGTCGCAGACGATTATCCGCGGCTTGGGCTCCGGGTAGGACTTCGCGGCGTCGAAGGCGGCGACCACCGCGTCCATGTCGTTGCCATCGACCCGCTGGACGAACCAGCCGAAGGCCTCCAGCTTGTCGACCAGCGGCTCGAACGCCATCACCTGGGTCGACGGGCCGTCGGCCTGCTGGTTGTTGACGTCGACCATGGCGATCAGATTGTCGAGCTTGTAGTGGGCGGCCGACATGATGGCCTCCCAAACCGAGCCCTCGTCCAGCTCGCCGTCGGAGAACAGGGTGTAGACGCGGCTGGCGGAGTTCTTGCGCTTCAGCCCGAGCCCGATGCCGACCGCGATGCCGAGGCCGAGGCCGAGCGACCCGCCCGACATCTCCATGCCCGGCGTGTAGGCGGCCATGCCCGACATCGGCAGGCGGCTGTCGTCGCTGCCGTAGGTTTCCAGCTCTTCGGCCGGGACGATGCCGGCCTCGATCAGGGCGGCGTAGAGCGCGATGGCGTAATGGCCGTTGGACAGCAGGAAGCGGTCGCGCCCCTCCCAGTGCGGGTCCTCGGGCCGGTAGGTCATGGCGTGGAAGTAGGAGACCGCCAGCACGTCGGCGATGTCCAGCGCCTGCCCGATATAGCCCTGGCCCTGCACCTCGCCCATCAGCAGGGCGTTGCGGCGGATGCGGTAGGCGCGTTCGGCCAGCGGCACATTGTGCCCCAGCGGGGTGGAGTCGATTGCGGTGTCCACGGGAGGTGTCTCCAGCATTTCGGGATCAGTGGATCAGCATGCCGCCGTTGACGTCGAGCGTGGCGCCGGTGACGTAGGAGGACAGCTCGGACGCCAGGAACAGGCAGGAGCGGGCCACATCGTCGGCGTCGCCCAGGCGGTTCAGCGGAATGCCCTTGAGGATTTCCGTCCGCAGTTCCGGGGTCAGCTTGTCGCCGGTGATGTCGGTCTGGATCAGGCCGGGCGTGACCGAGTTGACGCGGACATTGTCCGGCCCCAGTTCGCGCGCCATCGCCTTGGCCAGCCCCAGCACGCCGGCCTTGGCCGCGCTGTAATGCGGGCCGCCGAAGATGCCGCCGCCGCGCTGCGCCGACACCGACGAGATGCAGACGATGGAGCCGGACTTGCGCTCCCGCATGTGGGGGACGACCGCCTGGCTCATGTAGAGCGTGCCGCGCAGGCTGACGTCGGTCACCGCCTCGTAATTCTTCGGGCCGATGTCCATGAACTTCAGCGGCTGGGTGATGCCGGCGTTGTTGACCAGCACGTCGATGCGGCCGAACTCCTCCACCACGCGGTTGGCGGCGGCGAAGCAGGCGTCGCGGTCGGTCACGTCGCAGGCCAAGCCGCGATGCGCCTCGCCCAGTTCGGCGGCGGCTTCGGCAGCCTGGGCGGCGTCGAGATCCAGGATGATCGCGCGCCCGCCATGCAGCGCGAAGAGCTTGGCGGTCGCCCGGCCGATGCCGCGGCGCGACGCCGCCCCGGTGATCACACAGACCTTGTTGGACAGCAGCATGGTCGCTTCCTCTTCTCGAAGCAGGCTCCGCCGTGGCGGCCATGCGGGTGCCGCGACGGAGCATCGGATTTGTTGGGAGTTTTGTCGGGCTATCGGGGTGTTCGGTGTGGTCCGCTGATGGTTCGTTCGGCCGACCGTTGAGGAAATACTATGTTCTTGAGGTGAGCCTGACAAACGAATAAGATCGCAATTGGATGAATTGAATTCACTGAAATGCTGCGATGCGGAAGCGGGTCTCAATCAAGGCGTTGCAAGCGTTCGAGGCTGCCGCGAGGTTGCAATCCTTTGCAACCGCAGCGCAGGATCTCGGGCTGACGCCGTCGGCGATCAGTCATCAGGTGAAGCTTCTGGAGGAGCAGCTGGGCTTTCCGCTGTTCCATCGGGTTCACCGGTCGGTGACGCTGACCGACGCGGGGCGGGCCTATGCCGCCGAAATCATCGCCGCCTTCGCCCGCATCGACACCGCCACGCGCAACGCCACCACCGCCGGGGCCGGCACCACCATCCTGACCGTGCGTTCGATGCCGAGCTTCGCCACGCAATGGCTGATGCCGCGACTGAACCGCGTGAAGGAGCTTCACCCGGCCATCGACATCCGGTTGCAGGCCTCGGTTTCACCCATCGATCTGACGACGGGGGCGGTGGATATCGACATCCGCTACAAACCCGGTCCGCCGCCGTCCGGCTGCGTGATGGCCCAGTTCCCCGAGGACACCATCGTGCCGATGTGCGCCCCGGAATTGGCCAATGGCCTGAACCCGATCCGCCGGCCGCAGGATCTGAGCCGCCATATCCTGATCCATTCGGAAATCAACATCGTCGGCTGGCGCGACTGGGCCCGCCGGCATCGCGGCGTACAACTGGACATGGAGCGCGGCCTGCGCTTCGACCGGTCCTTCATGGCGATCAACGCCGCGGTGAACGGGATGGGGGTTTGCCTGGACAGCCTGCTGCTCGCCCGGCGGGAACTGGAGTCGGGCAGGCTGGTGATCCCGTTCCCGCCCCGGCCGCTCAAGGCGCAGGGGCACGGCTTCGTGACCTTGAAGTCGTCCTTCGACCTGCCGAAGGTCCGGCTCTTCCGCGACTGGCTGTTCGACGAGTTGGACTCCTGCCGCCAGTGGGAGGAGCGCTGCCTCGCGTCCCTGCAAGGGGCGGCGGCGCCGCGTTAAGTGTGCGGAACCGCCGTCGTTCCCCGGCGGATCAGGGTCGGCACCAGCGGAGGCAGTTTGGCCGGCCGGCTCCCCTCCAGGCAGGCGAGCAGATAGGCGGCGGCGCGCCGGCCGATCTCGTGATTGTCGACGTGCATGGTGGTCAGCGGCGGGTCGAGCTGGCGGCTGATGGCGATGTCGTCGAAGCCGGTGATGCTGAGGTCATGCGGCACCGACAGTCCCATCGCCCGCGCCTCCAGCAGGGCACCGAGGGCGAGATAGTCGTTGCCGCAGATCACCGCGGTCGGTGGCGGATCGGTCGCCAGCATGGCGCGCACGCTCTGCCGGCCGAAATCGATGCTCCATTCCCCTTCGCACAGATGCTGTGGGCGGATGCCGAGGCCGCGTTCGGCCAGCGCCGCGCGCACCCCGTCCAGGCGCGCGGAAACACGGTCGTTGCCGGCGGTCGGCTGGATGATCACCCCGATGGTTTCGTGGCCGAGGTCGAGCAGGTGGCGGGCGATGGTGTGGAAGGCCTGCCGGTTGTCGAAGCCGATGCAGGGATGCGGGCTGTCTGGCCGGTGGCTGTAGGTGACGACATAGGGAATGTGCCGGGCCTGGATGCTGGCGAACAGATCGGGCCGGTGCGCCTCGCCGACGATGGCAAGCGCCTCCACCCCGCGGGCCAGCATCGCCTGGACGTCGTGCGCCGCCTGATCCTGGTCGTAATTGAAGCAGCTCAGCAGCAGCGTGATGCCGCGGTCGGCGAAGGCGGCCTGCATCGCCCCGACCTGGGCGGCGAACACCTCGTTGTCGAGGGTGGGGATCACCGCCCCGACGATGGAGGTGCGGCGGCGGGCCAGCGCACTTCCGGCGGCATGCGGCATCCAGCCCATCGCCTTGGCGGTCGCCAGCACGCGTTCGCGGATCGCCGGGGCGACCTTTTCCGGATTGTTGAAGACGCGCGAAACGGTGGCAATCGACACCTCCGCCGCTGCGGCGACATCCACGGCACGGGGCGCACGCGGTTTGCCGGACACAGGGCGCGCATCGGACGCACGGGGCGCAGGTCCGGGCTTCGGATCGCGCTCTGACATCGCCGGCATCTCCATAAGGTTGTGCGGAACCGTTCCATTGAAAGCGGTTACATATCCTCACATCCACGTCAAGTTTGTTGTTGCATCAGTCCGTGACGCGATCTATGTAAGCGCTTACATCGATGGCGCCGGCCCTGTGAAGGTCTCACTCTCCCGGCCCGTTTTTTCCCATGGCAACCCGCGAAGGCCCGCCGACGAACGGGCCGCATCAGGAGGAATGGTATGCGCAACGGTCTTCAGGCAGTTCTGGCGAGCGCCGTCACGGCAGGCATGCTGCTGTTCAGCGGCATGGGCAATGCGGCGGAGATCGGCGCGCACACCATGAAGCTGGCGAGCGCCGGTGCCGACGGGTCGCCGCTGGCGCTGGGCATGGCGAAGTTCGCCGAGATCGTGAAGGAGAAGAGCGGCGGCAAGATCAAGGTCCAGCTCTTCACCAACGGCGTGCTGGGCGGCGACGTGCAGATGATTTCGGCGCTGCAGGGCGGCATCGTCGAGATGACGGTGCTGAATGCCGGGCTGCTGTCCAGCCTGGACGACAATTTCGTCATGGTCGACCTGCCGTTCCAGTTTGACTCGCCGAAGGTCGCCGACGCGGTGATGGACGGCCCGGTCGGCAAAACCCTGCTGGACAAGCTGTCGGCCAAGGGGCTGGTCGGTCTCGGCTATTGGGAGTTGGGATTCCGTCAGCTGACCAACAGCCGCCGCCCGATCGCCACGGTGGAAGACATCGCCGGCCTGAAGATCCGCGTCGTGCAGTCGCCGATCTACATCGACCTGTTCAACACGCTGGGCGCCAACGCCGTGCCGCTGCCCTTCCCGGAAGTCTACACCGCGCTTGAGAGCAAGACGGTCGACGGCCAGGAGAACCCGGCCCCCAGCATCCTGACCGCCAAGCTGAACGAGGTGCAGAAGTACCTGACGCTCAGCAACCACATGTACAACCCGCAGGCTGTGCTGGTCGGCGCCAAGTTCTGGGCCAAGCTGAACGAGGACGAGCGCAAGCTGATCCAGGACGCCACGCTGGAGGCCCGCGATTACGAGCGCCGCGTCTCGCGCGAGCAGGCGAGCAAGGCCGTGGACGAGCTGAAGGCGAAGGGCATGACCGTCACCGAGCTGGCCCCGGCGGAAGTCGAGAAGTTCCGCGCCAAGATCCGCCCGGTGGTCGAGAAGTTCTCGCAGAAGGTCGATCCCGCCCTGATGGCGCAGGCGCAGGCCGAAATCGCCAAGGCGCGCGCCGCCCAGTGACGGTGCGGTAAGGCAGCGGAGCAGAGCCATGATCGTCGTCTTCGGATCCATCAACCTCGACATGATCTTCGCCATGGAGGAGCTGCCCCTTGCCGGGCAGACCCTGCTGGCGCGGTCGCTGGACTTGCATCCCGGCGGCAAGGGGGCCAACCAGGCCGTCGCCGCCGCCCGCGATGGCGCCGCGGTGACCATGGTCGGGGCCGTCGGCGGCGACGGTCTGAAGGAAACCGCGTTGAGCGGTCTCAGCGGCGCTGGTGTCGATCTGTCCCGTGTCGCGGTGACAGACCGGGCGACCGGCACCGCCGCCGTCTGCACCGACGCGGCGGGCCGAAACCAGATCGTCGTCGCCGGCGGGGCCAACCTCCAGGCGCGTGCCGATCAGGTGGAGGACGCGCTTCTCTCGCCCGGCACCACTCTGATCGTGCAGATGGAGTCCGATCCCGGCGAGACCGCGGCGCTGATCCTGCGCGCCCGCCGGCTCGGCGCGCGGGTGATCCTGAACCTTGCGCCGGCTGCCCCGCTGCCGCTGCCCGTGCTGAAGTCCGTCGACATCCTGGTGGTGAACGAGGATGAGGCGGAATGGCTCGGCAACCATCTCGGTTGCGCCGGCGATGCGCCGTCGCTCTGTTCCCTGCTGGGCGGCACGGTGATCCGCACGCTGGGCGGCGATGGCGTCGAATGGTCGGCAGTGGACGGCGGCGCGGTGGACGGCAGCGGCCGGCAGCCGGCTCCCGCCGTCGCCGTGCGCGACACCACCGGGGCCGGCGATTGCTTCGTCGGGGTGCTGGCGGCCGAACTGGACCGCGGCCGGCCGCTCGCCGCCGCCATCCGCCGCGCCGCCTGTGCCGCCTCGCTGTCCTGCACGCGGGCAGGCGGTCAGGCCAGCCTGCCGGTGGCGCCGGAAACCGACGGAGCGCTCGGCGGGCTGGCGGTCGCCTGATCGACCGCCCGGCCCCAAGCTTCGGTTCCGCGCTCCATTTCCTCGCTTTCGCATTCCCTCCCGATTGGAAGTCTTCCCATGGCGCAGCGCATTGACGGCATCATCCCGGTGATGCTGACCCCCTTCACCGATGCCGGCGAGATCGATTATCCGGGGCTGACCCGCCTGATCGAGTGGTATCTGGCCAACGGCGCCGACGCCCTGTTCGCCGTCTGCCAGTCCAGCGAGATGCAGTTCCTGTCGCTGGCCGAGCGGGTGGAGTTGGCGAAATTCGTCGTCGCCGCCGTCGCCGGCCGGGTGCCGGTGGTGGTGTCGGGCCACATCAGCGACGACCTCGACGCCCAGGTCGAGGAACTGACGGCGATGGCCGCCACCGGCGGCGACGCGCTGGTGCTGGTGACCAACCACCTCGACCCGAAGAACGAGGGAACCGGGGCGTTCCGCCGCCACCTGTCCCATCTGCTGGAGCATCTGCCGAGCGACATGCCGCTCGGCCTCTACGAATGCCCGGCGCCCTACCGCCGGCTGCTGACCGACGAGGAACTGCGGCTGTGCATCGACAGCGGCCGCTTCGTCCTGCTGAAGGACGTCAGCTGCGATTTGCCGACGGTCGAGCGCCGGCTGAAGATCGCCGAGGGCTCCGGCCTCGCCATCGTCAACGCCAACGCCGCCATCGCGCGCGACGCCATGCGGGCCGGGTCGCCGGGCTTCACCGGTGTCTTCACCAACATCCACCCCGACCTCTACCGCTGGATGCGGCTGCATGGCGACCGCCACCCCGAACTGGCCGACGATCTGGCGACCTTCCTGGTGGTGGCCGCGGTGTCGGAAAGCCTGGGCTATCCGGCCTTCGCCAAGATGTACCACCAGCACCTCGGCACCTTCGGGTCGATCCGCTGCCGGGTGATCCAGTACGACGTGCGCGAACGCTTCTGGGCGCTCGACGCGGTGCTCGACAAGGTCGTCGCCGGGACCGACGCCTTCCGCGCCAAAATCGCGGCCCTGCCGGCCGAATGACCTGACGGGGTCCTGAACGAAAAGAGCTTTAGGGGAGGAACGGATGGGCCGCTTCATCGACGGGTATGTCTTCGTTCTGAAGGTCGCGATCGTGGCCTGTCTGGCCGGCATGCTGGTGCTGGTCTTCGGCAACGTGGTGCTGCGCTACGGCTTCAACAGCGGCATCACGGTGTCGGAGGAGCTGTCGCGGCTTCTCTTCGTCTGGATGACTTTCATGGGCGCGGTGGTGGCGCTGCACAAGCACGGCCATCTCGGCATGGACACCATGGTCGCCCTCCTGCCCAGGACGGGGCGGCTGGTCTGCTTCTGCCTCAGCCATCTGCTGATGATCTACGCGACCGGCCTGCTGCTCGGCGGCAGCTGGGACCAGACCCTGATCAACCTGTCGGTGACGGCGCCGGCAACCGGCCTGTCGATGGGGTTCTTCTATGGCTCCGGCGTGGTGTTCGGCGTCCTGGCGCTGGTGATCCTGGCCTACAACCTCGTCCGCGCGCTGACCGGCCGCCTCAAGGACGGCGAGCTGATCACGGTGACGGAGTCCGAGGAAACGGTCGACGCCACGCATGCGCCCACCGGCCGGCACGCCTGATCCCCGGCCTGATTCCCAGATAGCCCGAGCGGCAAGGAGTTCCTTCCATGACCGTCACCGTTTTCCTCGGCTCGCTGCTGGGGGCCATGGCCATCGGCACGCCGATCGCCTTCGCGCTGCTGCTGTGCGGCGTGGCGCTGATGTTCCATATGGACCTGTTCGACGCCCAGATCGTCGCCCAGAACGTCGTCAACGGCGCCGATAGCTTCCCGCTGGTCGCCGTGCCCTTCTTCATGCTGGCGGGCGAGGTGATGAATGCCGGCGGCCTGTCGCGGCGCATCGTCGCCGTGGCGATGGCGCTGGTCGGCCATATCCGCGGCGGGCTTGGCTATGTCGCAATTCTCGCCTCCTGCATCCTCGCCAGCCTGTCAGGGTCGGCGGTGGCCGATGCCGCCGCCCTGTCGGCCCTGCTGGTGCCGATGATGGTGCGGGCCGGCCATGACAAGGCGCGCTCCTGCGGGCTGATCGCCGCCGGCGGCATCATCGCCCCGATCATCCCGCCCAGCATCGGCTTCATCCTGTTCGGCGTCGCCGCCAACGTGTCGATCACCAAGCTGTTTTTGGCCGGCATCTTCCCGGGCCTGATGCTGGGGCTGGGGCTGGTCGCCGCCTGGTGGCTGGTGGTCCGCACCGAGGATCTGGCCCCGCCGCCGCGCGCGACGAAGGGCGAGGTCGCGGTGGCGGTGAAGGACGGCTTCTGGGCGCTGATGCTGCCGGGCATCATCATCTTCGGCCTGAAGTTCGGCATCTTCACGCCCACCGAGGCGGCGGTGGTCGCGGCGGTCTATGCGCTGTTCGTCGCCGTGGTGGTCTATCGCGAACTGAAGCCGTCGCAGCTGTTCGAGCTGTTCGCCTCGGCGGCCACCACCACCGCGGTGGTGATGTTCCTGGTCGCCGCCGCGATGGTGTCGGCCTGGATGATCACCATCGCCAACCTGCCGGCCCAGGTCGCCGACATGCTGGAGCCCTTCATGGGCAGCCCGACCCTGCTGATGGCCGCCATCATGGTGCTGGTGGTGATCGTCGGGACGGCGATGGACATGACGCCGACCATCCTGATCCTGACCCCGGTGCTGATGCCGGTGATCAAGCAGGCCGGCATCGACCCCGTCTATTTCGGCGTGCTGTTCATCATCAACAACGCCATCGGCCTGATCACCCCGCCCGTCGGCACCGTGCTGAACGTGGTGGCCGGCGTGGCGAAGCTGAACATGGGCAGCCTGATGCGCGGCGTCTGGCCCTTCCTGCTTGCGCAGCTGCTGGTGCTGGCCCTGCTGGTGCTGTTCCCGTCGCTGGTGATGGTCCCGGCCCGCTGGTTCGCGGGCTGACCCCAATCCCCTACAGGGAGCTGCCGGCAACGGGTTCGGCAGCTCTCCCGGCACCCAGCAGAATGCCCAGGCGCCCCGCGGCACCGGTGATGTGATCGGACATCGCCTGCGCCGCGCGGGCGCCGTCGCGCGTCTGCAACGCCTTTAAAATCCGTTCGTGCTCCTCCAGCGTTTCCCAGATGCGATCCTCCTGGGCGAAGGGAAGCGTCTGGAGCTCGGTGACCACCGCATCGACCGTGCGGAACAGGTCCAGGACCATGCGGTTGCCGCAGCCTTCGACAATCAGGTGGTGGAATTTGCTGTCCTCCACCCCGGCCTGGGCGAAATCGTGCACCTCGAAAGCGGCGCGCATCCTCACCAGCGTGCCGGACAGCGTGTCGAGCGCTGCGTCGGGCAGGGCGATGGCGGCGAGCTGGGCGGCGTGAGGTTCCAACGCCAGACGCGCCTCATAGACCTCGCGGGGCGAATAGAGGTCGGCGAACCGCCAGGCGGCGACCGGGTCCGGCGGCTTGCCGTCGGTGAGGAAGACGCCGCGCCCCACCTCGATCCGGATCATGCCGAGGGTTTCCAGCGCCGACAGTGCCTCGCGCAGCGATGCCCGGCTGATGCTCAACCTCTCGGCAAGCTCGCGCTGGGGCGGCAACTGGTCGCCCGGCCGCAGCCCCTGTTCGTCGATGATCCGGCGGATCTTCTCGACCGCCGCCTGTGGCACCAACAGCCGTCCACGCATCCTGCCGATCCCTGTCTGTCGTTGCTCTTGCCGGGGTGCCCCACGCGACGCCTTGACAATAGCCCAGAAAGGGCGTGCAATCCAACTGGTCAGACCGGTATGGCCTCTCAGACCAAAGAAAACGACAAAACCGGCTTTCAGGGATTCGCGTCAGGCATTCACCCACCCATGCAGGGAGACGCAGGTACAGCCATGCGCAGACAGATTCTCAAACTCGCTCTCTTCGCCGCGGCCTCCGCCACCGTCTGGGGCGGCGTCGCACCGGCCCACGCCGCCGACCTCGCCGTCGGCGCCAACATCGGCAACGTCCCGTGGGAGTTCCAGGACGCGACCGGCAAGTTCGTCGGCTTCGAGATCGATGTGGTCAACGAGGCGGCCAAGCGCCTGGGCAAGACGGTGGAGATCGTCAACATCCCCTTCAACGGCCTGTTCTCCGCCGTGCAGTCGGGCCGGATCGCCATGGCGATCTCGTCGATCACCATCACCGACAAGCGGCTGGACTCGGTGTCCTTCGCCCAGCCCTACTATGACAGCGACCAGTCGCTGACCGTGCGGGCGAACACCCCGCTGAAGAGCGTCGATGACCTGAAGGGCAAGTCGCTCGGCGTCGACACCGGCTCCACCGGCGACATGTGGGCCAACCAGAACCAGGCCAAATACAGCTTCGGCGATATCCGCCGCTACGAGGGGCTCCAGCCGGCGATGCTCGACCTCGGGGCCGGGCGGCTGGACGGCTACATCAGCGACATCCCGGCCTTGCTCTACTACACCAAGGACAAGCCGCAGTTCAAAGTGGTCCAGCGCATCCCGACCGGCGAGCGCTATTCCGTGATGCTCGCCAAGGACAGCCCGCTGCTGCCCGCCGTCAACGACCAGATCACCGCGATGAAGAAGGACGGCACCCTGGCCGCCCTGCATGAGAAATGGTTCGGCGTGAAGCCGGATGCCGACGGCAGCACCGTCAAGGTTCTCGACATCCCGAAGAAGTCCTGAGCGCGGACCGTCTTCCCGCCATTGGACACCCCGTCATCGGATCCCATGGCCGGGCACACGGCGCCTGAGTTGCGCGTGCCCGGCCCATGCCTGGACATTCCCTCATGGACTTGATCGACACCTTCTTCAACGGAAGGGTGCTGTGGGATGCGCTGCCGCTCCTGCTGATGGGGCTGGGCACCACGCTGTCGCTGGGGATCCTCAGCATCGTGCTCGGCCTGATCGGCGGCCTGGCCCTCGCTCTTCTGCGTCTTTACGGCCCGCCGGCCCTGAGCGGACTGTGGGTGCTCTACATCGACCTGTTCCGCGCCATTCCCATCCTGGTGCTTCTGGTCATCGTCTATTACGCCCTGCCGTTCGTCGGCATCCGGCTTTCCCCCTTCGCATCCGCCACCACCGCCCTGTCGCTGGTCAGCGCCGCCTACAGCGCGGAAATCCTGCGGGCCGGCATCCAGGCGATCCCCCGCGGCCAGTTCGAGGCCAGCCAGGCGCTCGGCCTGTCCTACTGGAGCATGATGGGGGACATCGTCCTGCCGCAGGCCGTCCGCATCGTCATTCCGCCGATGACCAGCAACTGCATCAACGTGATGAAGGACACGGCACTCGCCTCCGTCGTCGCGATGCCGGACCTGCTGAAGCAGGCGACCCAGGCCCAGGCGCTGGCGGCGAACCCGACGCCGCTGATCGGCGCCGCCGCGCTGTATGTGCTGCTGCTCCTGCCGATGGTGCGCGCCGTGGGCACGCTGGAACGACACTTCGCCAAGGAGCGCCGCTGACATGCAGACCAAGAATATGCAGGCAGGGGATATCCAGGCGGGGGAAACGGGCAGGGCGGCATCCGCGGCCCCGGCCGGACGGCCGATCATCGCCATCCGCGACCTGCGCAAGATGTATGGCAGCTTCTGCGCCCTGTCCGGCATCAATCTCGATGTCGCGGAGGGTGAGGTGGTCGTTCTGCTCGGCCCGTCGGGGTCGGGGAAGTCGACCCTGATCCGCTGCATCAACCTGCTGGAGACCTACGATTCCGGAACCGTGACGGTGGACGACGTCGCCGTCCGGCCCGGCCCCAATCTGGCGGCCGTCCGCAGCGAGGTCGGGATGGTGTTCCAGAGCTTCAACCTGTTCCCCCACATGACCGTGCTGCGCAACGTCGCGCTGGCGCCGATCCGGGTGCGCAAGCTGGCGCCGAAGGCCGCCGAGGAGCGCGCCATGGAGCTGCTGACCCGCGTCGGCATCGCCGAACAGGCCGGCAAGTTCCCCGGCCAGCTGTCGGGCGGCCAGCAGCAGCGCGTCGCCATCGCCCGCGCGCTGGCGATGGAACCGAAAATCCTGCTGTTCGACGAGCCGACCTCGGCACTCGACCCCGAGATGGTCGGCGAGGTGCTGGACGTCATGCAGTCGCTGGCCCGCACCGGCGTCACGATGGTTGTCGTCACCCACGAGATGGGCTTCGCCCGCCGCGTGGCCGACCGCGTCATCTTCATGGAGCGCGGCCAGATCGTCGAGGAGGCGAAACCGGACGCCTTCTTCTCCGCACCCAGGGAGGAGCGCGCCCGCGCCTTCCTGCAAGCGGTCCTGAACCATTGAGCGCCGCCCGGATCATCCCGGCGGTGCCGCTGACCGGTGACGCCTTCGCCCCGTTCGGCACGGTGCTTTCCGCCGGTATGGGCAGATCGTCCCTGGTCAATGACGGGCGCGGTATCCGCTACGACGCCGAGCATGGGCTGGGCTTCGCCGGCGAGCCGCTGCCGCCGGTGCTGGCGCTCTACCGCATCACCCCGTCGCAACTGCCCTTCGCCGTGACGGCGATGGAGCAGCATCCCCTCAGCAGCCAGACCTTCGTCCCCATGACCGGCGGGCGCTTCCTGGTGGTGGCCGCCCTCGCCGACGACGCGGGCGAGCCGGATCCCGAAACCGCCCGCGCCTTTGTCGCCGGTCCCGACCAGGCGATCACCTATGCGGGAGGGGTCTGGCACTGTCCGCTTGTGGCTCTCGACGAGACCGCCGACTTCGCCATGATGATGTGGCGCGCCCCCGATCCCGACGCCGACTGCCGCGTCGTCTCCCTGTCCGTGCCGCTGCTGGTCGCCGACCATGCCGCCGCGATCTGACCGAAGGAACTGAACCCGTGTCGAACGTGACGACCTCCCCGCTCGATCTGTCCTTTGTCCGCGCGCAGTTCCCGGCGCTCGCCGGCGACTGGATCTTCATGGACAATGCCGGGGGTTCCCAGACCCTGACGCGTGTCGCCGACCGCATCCGGGATTATCTGCTGACCAGCAACGTGCAGCTGGGGGCCAGTTATGCGGTGTCGCGGAAGTCCGGCGCACGGGTCGCCGACGCCCATGCCGACATCGCCGAACTGATCGGCGCCGCCCGGCCGGACGAGGTGGTCATGGGCGGGAGCACCACGGCCCTGCTCTACACCCTGTCGGCGGCGATGGCCGAACAGATCAGGCCCGGCGACGAGATCGTCGTCACCAACTGCGACCACGAGGCCAACATCGGTCCCTGGCGCAAGCTGGAGGAGAAGGGCGCCGTGATCCGGACCTGGGCGGTCCGCCCCGACAGCCTGGAACTTGCGCTGGACGATCTGGAACCGCTGCTGAACGGGCGCACGCGGCTCGTCTGCGTCACCCATGCCTCGAACATCCTCGGCACCATCAACCCGGTGGCCGACATCGCCCGGCTGGTGCACCGGCATGGCGCCAAGCTGCTGGTCGATGCCGTCGCCTATGCCCCGCACCGCGCGGTGGACGTCGCCGGCTGGGACGTCGATTACTATGTCTTCAGCTTCTACAAGGTCTATGGCCCCCATTTCGCCGTTCTCTACGGCAAGCACGAGCATCTGGCGGCGCTGCCCAGCCTCAACCATTACTTCATCGACCGCTCGGTGATCCCCTACAAGCTCCAGCCCGGCAACGTGAATTACGAACTCGCCGTCGGCTGCACCGGCATCGTCGATTACCTTGCCGAGCTGGGCGAGCGCTGCGGCGCCACCGGGCCGCGCCGGGCCAGGATCGAGGCCGCCTTCGACGCCATCGCCGCCCATGAGGAGGCGCTTGCCGAACGGCTGCTCGCCTATCTGCGTGGACGCAACGACGTGAGGGTCATCGGCCACGCTGCGGCCGACCGCTCCCTGCGGGTGCCGACCATCAGCTTCGTGGTGGATGGATACCGGTCCGACGAGGTGGTGAGCGCGGTCGATCAGTCGATGATCGGCATCCGCTTCGGCGATTTCTATGCCAAGCGTCTGGTCGAGACGCTGGGGCTGGCCGCGGTCAACGGCGTGATCCGCGTGTCACTGGTCCATTACAACACGCTGGAGGAGGTCGACCGTCTCATCGACGCCCTCGGCAGTGCCATGCCGCAGCGGCGGTGAGCCAAGGGGCGACCCGAGGATGACCGACCGATCACATCTGGAACAGGATCAGGCACATGGCTGAGTTCGATCTGGTGGTGCGCAACGGCACGGTGGTCACGGCCGCCGATGTCAGCCGCTGCGACATTGGCATCAAGGACGGCCGCATCGTGGCGCTGGCCGAACGGCTCGACACGTCCGGGCAGGTCCTCGACGCCTCCGGCAGGCTGGTGATGCCGGGCGGCATCGACAGTCACGTCCACATCGCGCAGGACGGCGACGACGGCACGATCATGGCCGACGATTTCCGCAGCGGCACGCTGTCCGCGGCCTTCGGCGGCAATACGACGGTCATCCCCTTTGCATTGCAGCCAAAGGGCCATTCGCTGCGCGCCGCCGTGCAGACCTATCACGAGCGGGCGGAAGGCCAGTGCCTGACCGACTACTCCTTCCACCTCATCATCGCCGACCCCACCGAGCAGGTGCTGGGGCAGGAGTTGCCCGCCCTGGTGCAGGACGGCTACACCTCGTTCAAGGTCTTCATGACCTATGACGACTTGAAGCTGAACGACCGCGAGCTTCTGGAGGTATTCGACGTCGCCCGGCGCGAGAAGGCGCTGGTGATGGTCCATGCTGAAGGCTACGACGCCATCAAGTTCCTGACCGAGCGGCTGGAGCGCGCCGGCCGCACCGATCCCTACTACCACGCCGAATCCCGCCCGATCCCGGTGGAGCGGGAGGCGACCCACCGCGCCATCTCCTTCGCCGAGATCGTCGACGTGCCGATCATGATCGTCCACGTCTCGTCCGCCGATGCCATCGAGCAGATTCGCTGGGCGCAGAGCCGCGGCCTAAAGGTCTATGCCGAAACCTGCACCCAGTATCTGACCCTGACGGCCGACGACCTGAAGGGGCTGAACATGGAGGGCGCGAAATACGTTTGCAGCCCGCCGCCGCGCGACAAGGAAAGCCAGGACGCCTGCTGGACCGGCCTGCAATCGGGGCTGTTCTCGGTCTTCTCCTCCGACCATTGCCCCTTCCGCTTCGACAGCCCTGCCGGCAAGAAGAAGCAGGGGGAGCGGACGGCCTTCAAATGGGTCCCCAACGGCATCCCCGGTGTCGAGGTCCGGCTGCCGATCCTGTTCTCCGAAGGGGTGGGGAAGGGGCGGCTATCCTTGCAGGAGTTCGTCGCCCTGACATCCACCAACCATGCCCGCATGTACGGCCTTGCCCCGCGCAAGGGCAGCATCGCCATCGGGGCGGACGCCGACCTCGTGCTGTGGGATCCCGACCGCAAGGTGACGATTACCCAGGATCTGATGCACCACGGGGCCGACTACACGCCCTATGAGGGGATGGAGGTGACGGGCTGGCCCGAAACCGTCCTGCTGCGCGGCACCGTCATCATCGACAAGGGCGTCCAGACGGGCAAGGCGGGCGATGGCCGATTCCTGCATCGGTCGATCTCGCCCTTCGCGTCACCGCGCGGCCGCCGCCCGACTCAGTACGACTGAGCGGAGCGCGCGATCAGAGGCGGAGTTGGCGGGGGCGGCCGGCGAGATAGCCGAAGACCCCCGCCGCCACCGCGATCACGACGAAGAGCAGGGCGGAGGCGTGCCAGTCGCCGCTCCAGCCATGCAGCAGACCGACCAGAAACGGGCCGCTCGACGCCAGCGTATAGCCAACGCTCTGCGACATGCCCGACAGGTGCGACGCGATGCGGCTGTCGGGCGAGCGCAGGACGATCAGGGTCAGCGCCACGGCGAAGGCTCCGCCCTGGCCGATGCCGAGGATCGCCGCCCACAACGCGATGGTCCAGAGCGGAGCGTAGAGGCAGCCGACCATGCCGACGAGGCTGCAACCGAGCATCGAGACGGCGGCGAGGCTCTGGCTCGGGGTGCGGGTCGCCAGCATGGGGGCGACCAGCGCCGCCACCACCTGGACCATCACCGATCCGGACACGATCAGTCCGGCCGTCGTCGGGTCGAAGCCGCGGTCGCGCAGCATCGGCGCCATCCAGCCCAGCACGATATAGGCCAATGCCGATTGCAGCCCCATGAACAGGGTGATCTGCCAGGCCAGGCGGTTGCGCCACAAGCCGCGCACGGAAGCGCCGGCGGGGCCGGCCTCGCTTTGGCGTCCGCGGGTCAGCGGCAGCCAGGCCAGTGCCGCCACAACCGCCGGCACCGCCCAGAAGGCCAGGGCGCCGGTCCATTGCCCGAGCGCCCGCTCCAGCGGCACCGTCGCGCCTGCGGCAATCGCCGCCCCGGCGCAGAGCGCCATGGTGTAGACCCCCATCATCAGGCTGATCCTGCGGGGGAAATCGCGCTTCACGACGGCGGGCAGCAGCACGCCGATGATGCCGATCCCCGCACCCGCCAGCGTCGCCCCGGCGAACAGCGCGGCGAAGTTGCCGACCCCGCGCAGCGCGACGCCGAAGCCCAGGACCAGCAGCGTGAAGAAGATCGTCCGCTCCGTGCCGAAGCGCTGGGCCAGACGCGGGGCGATCACCCCGAACAGGCCGAGGCAAAGCACGGGCGAGGTCGTCAGCAGCCCGGCCTGCCCGGAACTCAGGCCGGCATCGCGCACCACATCGCCCATCACCGGCGCAAGGCTCGACAGCGCCGGCCGCAGGTTCAGCGCCACCAGCACGAGGGTGACGGCGACCAGCAGCGGACGATGCAGCGCCGGATTCTCTGTCCGGATTTTGTCCGTCCGATGAGGTTCGGGCCGGGTGGCCGCCGGGCCGCCGCTGGGGGTATCGGCGGATCGGCCGGCGGCGCTTTCGATGGTCATGAACAACCTGGGCGGTTTTGTTGGCGGGGCCAAGCAATCGACCATTGGTTGCCCGCAGGGTCAACCCGCCCACGCTGCAACCCACCCCAGCGACCGCGGGGATCCGTGGCGAAACGGAAGAAAGCAGAAAATCCGGCGCAGGCGTTCGGGGGTCAGAGGCACTCGCTCAGCGCAACCGCATTGCGCACGCTTCGGACGACCTCGGAAACCCTGTCGGGGTCGATGGCGTCGCGCCGCGCGCCGCCCTGGCAAAGCGCGCCGCGGAAGCCGAGGATCGACGGGCGGAGCGCTGCCAGCGGGCCGATGTCGGCAAGCCTCAGCGACCCCGCCAGCCCGGCCAGCACTCCGGCTTCGCGCGCCTGCCCGATGAAGGTGGCCAGCGCGTCAGCCGACAGGTGATCGCGCAGGGTGCGGCCGTCCTTCAGTCCGGTGTCCAGCATCGCACCGATAAAGCCGGCATCGGCCATGGCGCGGACCAGTTCGGGGGTGGGGGCGGTCAGGTCGGCCAGGATGACGCCGACCAGGGCGGCGGCGCCGCGCGCCTCGGCGGCTGCGGCGATGCAGGCAAGCGGATCGCCCCCGGCGGTGATCCCGATCTTCACGATGTCGACACCGGTGGCCGCCGTCCGGGAAACCGCCGCCGCGATGATTGCCGGGTCCATCGGCAGATCGCCGATGGTGGCGCTGACCGGTCTGCGGCCATCGACCGTTCGCAGGCAGGCGTCGATGATGTTGGCCGGCAGCGCACCCAGGGCGCCGTCGTCCGGATTCTTCAGATCGATCAGGTCGGCCCCGGCCGTCACGGCAATCCCGGCCTCATCGGGATTGGTCACGCTGGCGAGCATGCGGATCATGAGGACACCTGTGGTTTGGCCATATCGTCAGCAGCGGCATCGGCGGCGGGCGGTTCCGCCGCAAGACTTTCGGACCGGAAGGCGGCCACGCGGTCGCACAGCCAGCCCCAGGCCTCGCGCTCGCGGTCTCCGGCGGTCTTCTCGACGGCGATGGCAAGGTAGGCCATTTCCCGTTCCACCTTCTCCCACGGCAGCATGTGCAGCCGGCTGCACAGGATCGCCGCCTCGATCACGGCGGCGGCGGCACGGTTGTGGCCCTCGAAGGGGCGATGCGTCTCCCGATGGACGGCTCGGCAGTGGAAGCGCGGGCGCACCGGGTCAGGCTCGATCCGGACCACCTCCACCTCCCAGTGGGCGAGGCTTTCGGCCAGGCGCACCCCGGCGATAGCGGTCGCCGGCACCAGCGGCCAGTTGCGCCGCCCGGTCAGGCAGCCGGCGAACAGGCGCGCATCGTCGGTGAAATTGATCACGGCCCGGCCGGTGGCCTCCAGCGCGTTGAGCGTGACGGAGGGGCGGAATGGGGCGATCGCAAGATCGTCCGCCGTCCGCGTCACCCCGAAGGGGGCGATGTGCGGGGTTCCGTCGGCGCCCAGCGTGGTGACGATGGTTTCGAGGATCATGATGCCTTTCCGCAGGCCCGCCGCCGCTCCTGCAAGGTCGTGCCCGCCGCCTTGAAGCCGTGGGGGTCGCTGCCTGCCTCCGCTTCCGGCGCTTCCTCCACCGTGCAGCCCCAGGCGAGATCCTCGTCCTGCACGTAACGCTTGCCGAGCTGCCAGGCGAGGAAGGCCTTCTGTAACTCAACCCCCATGTAGAAGGCGTGTCCGCCATCCTGCGCCAGCCCGAGCAGGGGATAGAGCTGGTAAGGGTCGGTCGCCACATGGTGGCCGTCGCGGTTGTAGACATGGACCCCGTCCTCCGCCACCTCGACCCGGAAGGAAGGGTCGCGGATGTTACGGGCGGTTTCCGCGATCTCCTCCGGCGTGACGGCGAAGGGGCGGCGGTCGCGCAGCGCCATCAGCCCGTCGTCGATGCCCTTCGGCAGGCTGCCGCTTTCCGCGGCGGCATGCATGATCCGTCGCGCCCGGTCGGCCTCGCGCACCGCGGTGCGGGCATGCGGGCTGACCTGAAGGGTGAGGACGGCGCCGATCGACAGTTCCGACACCATGCCCATCAGCAGCGCCGTCGTGCCGGTGGTGTCGGCGTCGGTCAGTTCGGTCAGGTTGCCGATGCCCATCAGCATCCCGATGTCGGGATAGCGGCGGCGCAGCTCGTGATAGCGCACCACCGAGTCCGTGAAGCCGTAATGGATGGGGTCGAGCACCGGGTCGGCCAGGAAACGCCGGCCGTCGGCCCGCAGCCGGTCGATGGCGCGGCACAGCGACTCCAGGTCGCGCGGCTTGGCTGGAACCATGATCGGCGTGGCGTCCGTCCGATCCAGCACCCACAGCGTGTCCTCGCTGAGGCTGAGCAGGTAGGAGGCGCCGGCCGCCGCCCCGCGCAGCAGCTCGTCGGGGTCGGCGCTGTCGACGCTGACGCCATGGCCGGCGGCGACCAGGGCGGAAACGGCGGCCTCCAGCCCCTCGAACCGTTCGCCGGGCTGGCAGCCGAGGTCGATGACGTCGGCGCCGTCGCGGCGCAGCCTTGCGGCGGTCTCCAGCAGATTGTCGACGGAACGGCGGGGAGCGTCGACGATCTCGGCGAAGATCGTCACCGCATGGGCGCTCAGGTCGGCCTGCGCCGCCCGTCCGCCGAGATAGGCGGGGATGTCGCGCAGTTCCTCCGGCCCGCGTTCGAAGGCGACGCCGAAATGTGCGGACAAGGCCGCCAGATCGCAGCGGGTCCGGCCGGGCAGGAGCACCCGTGCGCCGGCGGGCGGGGGCGGCAGGCGGCGCCTGATCAGCTCCTCGGTCATCAGGGCGGCGACGCTGACGCCGATCTGCACCACGTCGAAGCGGAAGGGGGCGGGCGCCATCCCGTCGAGCATCGCCCGCAGGCGCGGCTCCGCCAGCTTTCCGGTCACGAAGACGAAGTGGTCAGACATTGCAGGCGCGCCTTCAGCGCCGCTTCGAGTTCGGGAACGGTTTCGACGACGGTGGTCGCCTCGAACCCGCGCAGCCGTTCGACATTCTCCAGGTCGATGCGCCGGGGATAGACCGGTACCATGCCGTGCGGCGCCTCCGTCATCATTTCCGGCGCGGTGTCGCAGGCGAAGACGATGCAGGGCACCCGGCATTTGCCGGCCTGGGCGAAGGCGTTGGTCGGCAGCGTGTCGGAAATCCCCTGCACGCATTTGGCGACCGTGTTGGAGGTCGCCGGACCCACCACCAGCGTGTGGTATTCGCCGAAATAGAACCGCCCGATCTGCGGCGCGCTGGCGGCCCGGTCACGGAACAGCCGGGTGCCGGGAGGAAAATTGCCATCGCGGCGGCGGTACATCCGCATCACCTCCTCGGCCGCCTTGCTGAGGAAGACGTCGAGCGGCGCCAGCCGCGCCATCAGGTCGAGCGTCTCCTTGATGTAATGGCCCGACCCGGTCAAGGCCCAGGCCAGCCGTTGCGGTGCCGGTGGGGGAGCGATGCTGTTCATGCCCGCACGCTGGGGACAGGCTCGACCTCCGGGCAGCTCAGCAGGGCGCATCCGGGAGCGGCGCGGCCCGCCAGCGCCTCCTCCATGAGGAGGTGGTTGTCGCGGTGGATGCACCAGCTCTCGCCGGCGAAGCGGGCGCGCCAGAACGGGAAGGCCGCATCGACCAGCCCGTCGCGGGCCAGCGACGCCGCGTCGGTCGCCGCACAGGGGCAGGGCCCCGACTTGACCAGCACCAGCGCCGCCGCGTCCAGTTCCACCGCCAGCCATGCCGCGAGGCTGTCGGAGGTGACCTCCCAGCTTTCGGCGATCTCGGGCTGGTCGAGCGCCATCGCGGACGGCAGCCACACCGCCGGCATCCGCGCCCGGATCAGCGAGCGCAGCCGCTCGCGCGTCGCCGCGGTTTGCAGGGGCGGGCAGATACCGTGCAGCATCAGCCCGAACTGCTCCATCGCCAGCAGGGCCATGCGGTGGGCGAGCCGGTCGTCGAAGCGCCAGTTGTCCTGGGCGTCGCGCACGGCATCGGCAAAGGGCCCGCCGCCCGGCACGATGACCACGGGATGGAGATGGCCGGGCCGGGCGATCAGATCCAGCCAGGTTCCCAGCCGATGCCAATCGGACAGGCTTCCGCCGATCTTGATCACCCAGGGCCGCGCCGCTGGGGCTGGGGATCCGTCCCCAGGCGATGCGTTGGCCGTCATCGGGTCAGATCCGCCGGTCCGCCATCGCCAGCGGGCGGCGCGACGCCGGCGGGGATTGGCCCGGCATCTGGTCGCGCGTCCGCTCCAGCCGGATGCCCGGCACCGCGACGCCGTCATAGATGTCCAGCTTCGCCACCGACACGCGGGCCGACTGCACCTGTTCGTGGGCAAGGCACATGCGGGCGATCTTCTCCGCCAGCATCTCGACAAGGTTGGTGTGCTCGTCCATCAGGATCCGCTTCAGCCCGGACAGCAGATCGTCGTAGGAGAGCACGTCGCCGATGTCGTCGGAGAACTGGGCGCCGTCCTGGCGCACCTGCAACAGCAGGTCGATGCGCACCCGCTGGGGCGCGTCGCGTTCATAATCGAAGACGCCGATCCGGCAGGGCAGGACGACGTTCTCCAGGAACAGCTCGTAAAGGCCGGCGGGGATGGCGGACGGGCCGGGGGCGGCGGTCAGGCCACGCGCGCATTGGGCGGAAAGAATCGCGTCTAGCATCGGTGCCGTCCTCCTGGCTGTTGTCCGGCGGGGCCGAGCGTGGATCTGGTGTCGGGCGGGCCGCATTTGTACCTTACCGACATCGGGAGGGCGGCATCTGTTCGAAAGCGACAGCAATCTGGCGATTTCCGCCGCCCCATGCCTGTTTCCCCCGATCCGGTCCCGCTTGACCTTCCGCCCGCCCGCTCGCGGCGTCAGGTCAGGCCGGCGAACTCATGCGCGGCGGCGAGCGGGCTGTGCCGCTGGCTCTGGCGGTCGCTGCGCGGTGCGATGCCGAAATGGTCACGGTAGCATTTGCTGAAATGGGTGGCGGAGATGAAGCCGCAGCTGATCGACACTTCCATCACCGACATGCGGGTCTGGCACAGCAGCTGCCGTGCCCGCTTCATCCGGAGGCCGAGATAGTATTTGGCCGGCGAGCAGTTCATGTATTTGCGGAACAGCCGTTCCAGATTGCGGCGGGATTGGCCGAGTTCCGCGGCGAGCGTCAGCAGATCCAGCGGTTCTTCGATGTTGGCCTGCATCACCGCAACCGCGGCGTGGAGATCCTCGTGGTCCAGCACCGGATTGGCTTGCAGCTCCTCCTGCTGGCGGATGCTGCCGGCGCGGATCTTGGTGTGCAGAAGCTGCTCGGCGATGTCCATCGCCAGCTTCTCGCCATGGCGGGCGGCGATCAGGTGCAGCATCATGTCGGTGGCGGCGGTGCCGCCCGCGCAGGTGAAGCGGTTGCGGTCGATGGTGAACAGCTCGCCCGTCGCTTCGATTTCCGGGAAGGTTTCGGCGAAGCCGGCCATGTTCTCCCAATGGATGGTGCAGCGGTAGCCATTCAGCAGGCCGGCGCGGGCCAGGATGTGGCTTGCCGTGCACAGGGCGCCGAAGGCGATTCCCTGGGCGGCCGAACGCCGCATCCACGAGAACATCGCCCGATCCTCGTACCAGT
Organism: Azospirillum palustre; assembly: GCF_002573965.1. Classification (NCBI taxonomy): domain Bacteria; kingdom Pseudomonadati; phylum Pseudomonadota; class Alphaproteobacteria; order Rhodospirillales; family Azospirillaceae; genus Azospirillum; species Azospirillum palustre. The sequence goes on from NZ_PDKW01000042.1 coordinate 778,283, forward strand.
GGCCGCCGATGCCGCTGCACACCATCACGGTGGACAGCGGCGGGCAGTCGGCGATGGCATCGGCGATGGAGTGGTCGACGCAGATGCCGATGCCGTTGCTGGCCCGCTGGACGCCGCCGGCCGGGGAGAGCAGCACCCAGCGGTACAACTCCTTTCCGCTGATGTGGTTGGCGAGGCGGAGAGGCTCAACCGCCGCGGTGAACGCGATCATGGAGAAATCGGGAACCAGGAGAAAACCGACCGTGTCGGCCTGGGAAACGCCGGATTGCTGCTCGTTGCACTTCATTGTCCCGTGCCCCTCTTCCGCTTTCCTGTTCGTATCGTGGGTCGCGAATGGTCGGCGAACACGCTGTTTACCCGCGGCCTTGGTTGCAGTGGCGGCCGCGTTCGGATGGGCGGGGGATCGATCCCTTTGCGCACCATCAAGTTTTTATGACAAGCAGCCTACGCAGGTCGGGGCCTGCGACATTGAACAAAGCGGACATAATCCTTGAAGGAGTGCGACGTTGACCGAGTCGGGATTGTTTTTCGTGCAAATCATCCGTGTTTACGAACGATAGCACCATCCTCTGGAGCAACCAGGGTCTCACTGTGAGGTAGCCCCTCTTGGTGTGAACAGCCGCCGCTCGCCGACCGTTGGCGAGCGAGCCTTCACAGGCAGGCCAGCAATTCGCCGCGCCCGCCGAATCCACGGTCGCCCAGCCAGCGCCGTGCCCGTCCGGTCAGGCCCCGGCAGGCGGGTGGCACCCCGTGCAGCCCGGAGAGGTAATTGTCCAGAAGCGACAGGAAGGGCAGCCGGTTGAGGCCGCAATCGGCAAAGCCCGGCAGCGGATCGATCTCGCCGCGGAACAGGATGGTGCCGTTGCGCATGCCGTGGCCGATGAAGGCACCCGGCCTGCCGCCGATCACCAGACTGCCGGCAGTCATGTGCAGGGCGCCATAAGCGCCGGCATCGCCGCCGACGGCGATCAGCCCGCGGCGCATCCGTGTGCCGGCGCGGTCGCCGCATGCGCCATGGACCAGGATCCGCCCGCCCGTCATCCCGGCCCGCTCGCCGGGGAGGGCGCCGCCCAGCTCGCTGCCGGCGTCGCCCCGGACGATCAACTCGCCGCCGCGCATGGACGCACCCGCAGCCTGCCCTGCCGACCCGTCCACCAGCAGGGATCCGCCGCTCATGCCGGTGCCGGCGCGGTGGCCGACCGGTCCGGCGACCCGGATGGTGCCTCCGGCCAGTCCCGCCCCGACGAAATCGAGCCGCCCGTCGCCCTCCAGTTCGATGGTGTCGCCGGGGCTGCCCGACAGGTCGAACAGGTCGCCCACCGCGATATGGCCCCGGCCGAGCCGCAGGGGCAAGGCGGCGATCTCCGGCAGGCTCAGCTCCGCCAACCGGTGCGGCAGCAGGGGGGAGGCGTCGATGCGGCCGGTCAGCGGGCCTTTCAGACGGAAGCTCAGCACGCTCATGGCAGCAGCTCGTGAAGGTGGAAATGGTGGCGGCCCAGCTTGCCGCCGTAATTGCCGGCGGTGACGCCCCAGATGCCGGAGCCGCGGCCACGCTCGATCAGGCATTTCAGCCCGGCCGTGGTGGCCGCCGCGACATCGGCGGCGGTCAGCCCGTCGATGACGATCTCCAGCACCGATTCGACCTCCGCCGGCAGGCGGGAGCGGGGCAGGCCGCGCAGCGTCGGGCAATAGGCGTCGTTGGTGGAGGCCGGCATCCCCTTGTACTTCGCCCCGACCTTGGAGCCGGAACGGACGACCCCGCCGGGGAAGGGCAGCACCACATTGGGCACGGAGCGCATGGCGTCCGCCGCCGCTTCCGCCGCCTCCAGCGCCGCCATCCGCGCGTCGGCGAGGATCAGCAGGTTGCCGCCGCCGACCGCCGGGACGCTCCAGCTCGATTCCTCGCACAGGAACTCGCCGTCCATCACCGGGATGCGCCAGTAGCGCCGGCCGCCGAGCAGTTTCGACATCTGCTGGCCGTCGCCGAAATAGCGCAGCTTCCGGCCCAGCGGGATCAGATCCTCCTTCACCCCGCGCGGTACGCCGGAGAAGCAGGCGGTGCCAGGACAGGTCAGGATGCACTGGCCGACGCGGGTCTCAACCTGCTTTCCCAGCACGCTGCGCCCGGTGGCGAAGAACAGCAGGGACACGCCGGGGCGCCCGTCGGGGGTTTCCTCCGGCGCCAGTTCCCGCTCGATCCCGGCTTCGCAGCCGCAGGCGATGACCGAAGTGGCGAAACCGGTGGCAGCCATGCCGGCATGGCGCGCCCAGGCCGGCGTGTCGGCGGTCACGATCAGCCGGGTCGCCTTCATGTCGAAGGCCTCGGCATAGCTGTTCTCGATGTGGATGCCGTTCAGAAGCATGGGTCGGACGCCGTCAGGGTCGGAACGATGGACAGGCCGCCGCGGCCATGGTCGAGGATCTCCCCGTCCGCGATGCGGAAGTTGCCGAGCCGCACGGTCTGGTGATCCTCGAACCAGGGCTTCAGCCGCCGTTCGATGGCGGGGTCGAAGTCCGGCCGGACGACGATGGTGTCGCCCCAGCCGGTCGCGGTCAGCCGACCGTTCCGCGCCACCGGCCGGCCGTTCTTGAACACCCAGGCGGGGGCCGCGAACATCGCCTCGCGGTCGGGCAGGTCGTCATACACCACCACGTCGGCGACGGCGCCGGGGTGCAGATGGCCGCGGTCGCGCAGGCCCAGCACGCGGGCGGGCCCGGCACGGGTCATGATGGCGATCTCGTCGAGCGTGTATTCGCGCTCGATGGAGCCGAGCCGGCTGTGCGCGGCGACATCGGGATTGATCCGCGCCAACTGCTCGTTGCGGAAGCTGCGGTCCATCAGCAGCCGGATCAAGTGCGGGTAGCTGGTGAAGGGGCCGCCGTTCGGGTGGTCCGTGGTCAGATAGACCCGCCACGGATCCTCGATCAGCAGGAACAGCTCCAGCCCGATGGCCCATTGCAGGGCGTTGACGAAGGCCTTGTCGCGGTAGCGGAACGGCACCAGCCCGCAGCCGCCGTCGCATTCGATGTCGGTGCACACCCATTTGCGCGGGCTGGCGAGGCCGCTGTTGCGGAACTGCGACATGATGTCGGCCGACGCGGTGATGGTCTGGCCGAAGATGATCTGGCCGACATCGACCGAGATGTTCGGGCTGCGGTTCACCGCTTCGGCGATCTCGGCGGCGGCCGAGGAGAAGCGGCGGTCGCCCTCCGTCCCATAGCTGTGGAATTGCAGATGGGTCAGGTGGGCGGGCAAGCCGTCGAGTGCCGCGATAGTGTCGCGCGTCACCGCCTCGTTGCCGGGGATGCCGAGGTTATTGCAGTGGACGTGCAGCGGATGCGGCACCCCCAGGTCGGACAGCGCGGTCGCCAGCGTGGTCAGGATGCGGCGCGGCGTGATCCCGTAATGGGGATGCGCCTCGTCCAGTTCCAGGCGGCGCTGGTTGAACTTGAAGGCGCTGATGCCGCCGGGATTCACCACCTTGACGCCAACCGCCTGGGTGGCATGCAGGATCCAGGCGACATAGTCGTTGACCTCCGACTGCGTCGCCCCGGCGGCCAGCCGTTCCAGCAGGAAATCGTCGTTGCCTAGGACGGCGTAGCAACCCTTGTCGATGATCGGGATGTCGGCCAGTTCCAGGTGGGTGTGACGCGCGTTGGACGGCAGCATCGCCGGCTCGAAGGCCGCGGTGTAGCCCATCTCGGCATAGCGGTAGCCGGTCACGAAGCTGGACGGGGTGAACAGGCCGCTGCCGGAGCGGCGAAGCTCGTCCGGGCCGCTGGCATGCTCGCGATGCTCTTCCGGAAGAAGCAGGCGGGCGAGGTTCACCTTGCCGCCGCCGATGTGGCTGTGGATGTCGATGGCGCCGGCCATGACGATGCGGCCTTCCAGCTCGATCACTTCCCCGATGCGGGCATCCGCCGGAGGGGGGGATGCGATGCGGCCGTCCTTCAGGTACAGGTCACGCAAGCCGCCGCCATCCGCGATTCCGGTCGGATCGCAGACGCGACCGCCGCGCAGCAGGGTGTAGGCGTCAGACATGCGCTGTCTCCCGAAGCGGGACAGGGGAGGCGGGGAGCCGGTCGAGCAGGGCGCTCAGCACCGATGCGGCCGACGGAAGCGTCATGGCGGTCGTTCGCAAGCGGCGCAGGGGCAGGGCGGCGACGCCGTCGCCACGGTGGATGCTGCCGGCATGGTCGAGGCCGGGGACGGCGACCGGGATCAGCACTTCCGGGTCGCGGGGCAACGGCTGTCCGGGGCGGGCCAGCACGATCATGGGTGTGCGGGTGTCCGGCAGTTCCGCGCCGTTCAGGGCCGAAAGCCAGACCAGCGCATCGACCTCGCCCCCGGCCAGCAGGCTTTTCAGCCGGTAGCGCAGCGGATCGTGTTCCGGCGGGCCGGCCCCCAGGCGGGAGCGCAGCGGAACGCCATACTGCCAGGCGCACACGTAGTTGGCGCCCAGCGCGTTGCCCTTGCCGCCCAGGGGCAAGCCGGCGCAGCGGGTCGAGGCGTTGGCGGTCACCACCAAGCGGTTGAAGGCCTCGATGGCGACATCGCCGTCCGCCGGGGCCAGCGTGGCGGCGATCCAGCCGACGACGCCGAAGCGTGCCTCGTGCAACGCTGTGGCGACACGGGCGAGATCCTCCATCGCGATGCCGCCCACCCGGTCACCACGGGGTGTTTCGCCGGCCAGCAGTTGCGACAGGGCGGCGGCGATGGCGGGGGTGTGGGTCAGATCGGCGCTCAGGCGTTCGAACCCGTCCGGTGCCGTCCCTTCGCCGGGACCGATCAGGAAACCGCGCGCGGTGCCGGCATCGCGGAACAGGGCCGTCGGCGGGCGGACGATGCGGTCGAACAGGCGGGGGGCATGGCGCTCGAACTCGGTTCCGAACAGCACGAACAGGTCGGCACGGTTGCGAATTTCGCCGAAGGTGGCGGTCATGGCGCCGGTCACCTGGAAAGCGCGCAGGCCGTGGAACAGGCTGTCGGATGCGGCGTGGTCCACCACCGCGCCCAGCCGTTCCGCCAGCGCCAGGGCCGTGGAGACCCCTTCGGTGTCGGCGGCCAACCCCCCGACGGCGGGTGACGCCGCATCCCTCAGCAAGCCCGCCGCCGCGTCCAGCGCTTCGTCGAGCGGAACGGCGCCCCCCCTTATGAAGCAGTGGGCCGGCAATGCCGGAAGGGCGAACAGTGTGCGTGCCCGTGCACAGCCGCTGGCGGTCACCCTGAGCTGTCCGGTGCGTTCGCGTGCGATTGCAAGGTCGTCGCAGGCCATTGCGCAGAATGGGCAAACGACATCGCTCATGGGCGGTGGGAGGTCGATCCCGCCGAGTCCGTAGTCCATATGCCAAACCCCGCGCATGATGACGAGTTTAGAGAATTGTCTTAAATAATAATAGGCGTGAGATATCAGTTCATCTCTTTTGCGGAAATGAATAAATCGGTTCGGATATTCAGAATTTTCCAGATTATAATCTGTTTTATTTCTACGTTCTCATTGATTTTATCGCCGTCGATTTTATTATGTGCGAAAGGCGGCTGGTCGCCTTGGCTTTTGCGACAGGTAGGCCATGATTTGCGGCGAACAGCGCATGACGGTCGACAGGGTCCGGGTGGAGGTGCCAGCCCGGCTGCATCTTGGGTTCCTTGACATGGAGGGCGGGCTGGGCCGGCGCTTCGGCAGTTTGGGCCTGACGCTCGACGGGCTGGGAACGGAACTGATGCTGATCCGCGAAGAGCCGGGAGGCGATGTCCCCGTCCGCCCGGACTGCCGGGCGGCGGGGTATCTCGACCGGCTGTGCGGGGCGTTGGGCTTGGAAAACCGCTTTTCCCTGCGGCTGGGCCGGACCATCCCGTCCCATTCCGGCCTGGGGTCGGGCACCCAGCTGGCGTTGGCCGTCGGGGCTGCCCTGTCGGCGATGACCGGCCGGCCGCTGCCGCCGCGCCGGGTCGCCAGCCTGCTCGACCGCGGCGCGCGCTCGGGCATCGGTGTCGGCGCCTTCGAACAGGGCGGCGTCATTCTGGACGGCGGCAAGGGCGCGTTGGACGAGCCGCCGCCGGTCATCAGCCGCATGGCCCTGCCGGAGGCGTGGCGCCTGCTGCTGGTGTTCGACGACGCCAACCGCGGCCTGTCCGGCACGGCCGAGACGGTCGCCTTCCGCGATCTGCCGCCCTTTCCTGCGGACAAGGCGGCCTATCTGTGCCGAATGGCGCTGATGGTCGGGCTGCCGGCGCTGGCGGAAGGGGATGCGGTGCGGTTCGGCGCCGCCGTAACCGAACTCCAGAGCGTGGTCGGCGACCATTTCGCCCCGGCCCAGGGCGGACGCTTCAGCAGCCCGGACGTGGCCGAGGTTCTGCGCTGGCTGCCGTCGGTTGGCGCCGCCGGGGTCGGGCAGAGTTCCTGGGGGCCGACCGGCTTCGCCATCTTTGGCGATGCGGCATCGGCGGAGTGGGCGGCGGAGGGTGCGCAGGCGCGCTGGCGGACGCGGCCGAACCTGCGCTTCGTCGTCTGCCGGGGGCGGAATCACGGTGCGGTGGTCGAGACTTTCTCCGATCGAAGCGCAGTCGCTGCCGGATATGAAACAGTCGCAAAAAAGACAGCGTGAGATTGTAAGGTGAAAGACAGTGCCATGAAGCGAACCGAGGACTTCGTTTCATGGAAAAGCCCTATATCATGCACGCCATTACTCCGGTAAAGGCGGTCAGTCCATTCGACATCAACATGGCATGCGATGCAGGATATGGCGTCATCGTGCCCTATACCAATGTCGAGACTGGCGAGGTGCCGGGTCTTGTCCAGGACATGATCTTTTCCCGTGCTCCGGGTGACGCCAAGCGGACCGGCCTGTTCATCGCCGGCCGCGACATCCTGACGGCGCTGGACATGCTGGAGGCAGCGCGCCGGGCCATGGTCCCGCCCTTCGAAATCTCGGTCTTCGCCGATCCGTCCGGTGCCTACACCACCGCCGCGGCGATGATCGCGAAGGTCGAGGCCCAGCTTGAAAAAGTCGGGCTGGCGCTTGCCGGCTCACGGGTCGCGGTGTTCGGCGGCAAGGGACCGGTCGGCGGTGTCGCCGCGGTGCTGGCCGCGCGTGCCGGCGCGGCGGTTCAACTGGTCGGCCATGACGGCTCGGCGTCCGTCGCCGAGCGGGCGGCCTCCTACCGCCAGCGGTTCGGCGTGACGCTGGGCGCGGTGGATGGCTCGACCGACGCACACAAGGCCGCCATCCTGGCGGAAACCGATGTGGTGCTGGCGGTCGCCCGCGCCGGCGTTCAAGTGCTCAACCGTGCACAGATCGCCGCCGCCCCGTCGGTGCGGGTGGTGGCTGACGTCAACGCCGTCCCGCCGGCCGGCGTGGAAGGCGTGGACGCCTTCAGCGACGGCGCCCCCATCGAGGGGACGGACGCCGTCGGCATCGGTGCGCTCGCCATCGGCAATGTGAAGTTCAAGACCCAGCATGGCCTGTTCAAGGCGATGCGCGAGGCGGCGAAGCCGGTCTATCTGGCCTTCGACGACGCGTTCACCCTGGCCCGCGCCCAATGCCGGAAAGCGGCGTGATCCTGGTCGCCGCCCTGTCGGGTCGGGCAATCGCCCAGGCGGTGGCGCGCACCGGGGCCGCCGTGGCGACGCTGGACCAGTTCGGCGACGCCGATCTGCCGCTGCCCGCCCGCTGCGTCCCCGGCGATCCCGTCGCCGGCTTCGACCGGGAGGCGCTGATCGCCGCCGCCCGCACCCTGGCTCCGCCGGGCAGCGGTCTGGTCGTCGGATCGGGATTCGAGCAGGAGCCCGACCTGCTGGCCGCCCTGATCCAGGCCGGTCCCTATCGCCTGCTCGGCAACGGGCCGGATGTCGTGCGGGCGGTCAAGGACCCGGCCCGTTTCGCCGCGCGGTTGGCGACGCTGGGCCTGGAAGACCTGAGCATCGGGCATCCGCAAACGCGGCTGGCGATGTCCGGCGATGAGGTTTCCGGGGACTGGCTGGTCAAACGGGCGGGAGCGGCCGGGGGCTGGCACATCGCTCCCTGGACCGGCGGTCCGTTGCCGGACGGTCACTACCTGCAACGGCGGGCGGCGGGACGGCCAACCTCCGTTGCCTTCATCGCCGACCGCTCCGGCCGCTGCGAAACGGTGGCGATCAGCCGGCAATGGGCCGATCCAGCGCCTGATGCGCCCTTCCGCTATGGCGGGGCGGTGCTTCCGGCGGCGATGCCGCAACCGCTGGCCGACCGGCTTGCGGAAGCGGCACGCCGCATCGCCGCCGCCTTCGGGCTGGTCGGGCTGAACAGCCTGGACCTGCTGGTCGACGGCATGTCGGTGACGGTGCTGGAGGTCAACCCGCGTCCGGGGGCCACGCTCGACCTGCTCGAACGCCACCGGCGGGGCGGGGTGATGCGCGCGCATCTCGACGCCGCCGCCGGACGCGGCTGGACGCTGGGGGCAGCGCGTCCGGGCGTGATTGCCGGGGCGGTGGCCTATGCCGCCAACGCCCTGACGGTGCCGGCGGACTTCCCCTGGCCCCCCTGGTGCGCCGACCTGCCTCGGGCCGGCGGCGCGGTGGGGGGCGGACAGCCGCTGTGCAGCGTCACCGCCTGGGGTGGGGACGAGGAGGAGGTGCTACGCCGTCTGTCCTGCCGGATCGAACGCATCGTCGCGGACTGCACGCGGCGGGCCTGTTTTGTGGAGAGAACCGCCGATGTCGTCCCTTCCCTTCAGTGTTAACCGGCTTGCCGCACCCCTGGTCCACGCCCTGGTGGCGGACGCCGCCCTGCTGCGGATCGGGGTGGAACAGCATCCCGCCGGCTGCACCGTGATCGATGCCGGCATCGACCGGCCCGGCAGCCTGGAAGCCGGGCGCCGCATCGCCGAGATTTGCCTGGGCGGTGCCGGCAGCGTGCGCATCGGCATGGACTCTCGCTTCGCCCATTGGCCGGCGCAGGTGACGGTGACGGCCGCCGATCCGGTCCTGGCCTGCCTTGGCAGCCAATATGCCGGCTGGAGCCTGTCGGGCGAGAAATTCTCGGCCTTGGGATCGGGGCCGGGACGCGCCCTGGCGGTGAAGGAGCCTTTGTTCGCCGAACTCGGCTACCGGGACATGGCCGACCGCGCCGTGCTGGTGCTGGAGACCGACAAGCGGCCCCCGGCATCGGTGGTGGAGAAGGTGGCGCGCGATTGCGGCGTGCCGTCGGAGCGCGTGACCTTGATCCTGACGCCGACCCGCAGCCCGGCCGGCATCGTCCAGATCGTCGCCCGCGTGCTGGAGGTCGGGCTGCACAAGCTGCACGCCCTGCATTTCCCGCTGGAGCGGGTGCGCGACGGCGTCGGCTGTGCGCCGCTGCCGCCGCCGGGGCGCGACTTCGTCCAGGCGATGGGCCGGACCAACGACGCCATCCTGTTCGGCGGAACCGTCCATCTGCTGGTCGACGGTCCTGACGACGACGCGGCCGATCTGGCGGCCCGCCTGCCCAGCTCGGCCTCCGCCGACTATGGCCGGCCCTTCGCCGACCTGTTCGCGGCGAGCGGCTTCGACTTTTTCAAGATCGATCCGATGCTGTTCAGCCCGGCCCGCGTGATCGTCACCGCCTTCGAGAGCGGACGGAGCTTCAGCGCCGGGGCGCTGGCTCCGGCGCTGCTCGACCGTTCCTTCGGCATCGGCGGGTAGGGGCTGGATGATGGGACGGACCCGCATCGCCATCTTCGTGGACGGCGCCGACTGGCACACCCGGCGTCTGACCGCCGCCTTCGCCCGCCGTGGCGCGGAGGCGCTCCCGGTGTCGCTCAGCGCCTGCGGCTTCGGTCCGGAGGGGCCGGCGATTCCGGGTTTCGATGGGGGGCTGCCCGACGCCTGCCTGGTCCGCACCATCTCCGCCGGCAGTTTCGAGCAGGTGACGCTGCGGCTTGGCGTTCTGCATGCGCTGGCCCATGGCGGGGTGCCGGTTGCCAACACCCCCGCGGCCATCGAACGCTGCGTCGACAAGAGCGCCACCGCCTTCCGGCTGGCCGCCGCGGGGGTGCCGACCCCGCGGACCTGGAGCGTCGCCGACCCGGTCCAGGCCTCCGCCATCCTGGCCGCCCTCCATGCCGAGGGGCGATCCGCGGTGCTGAAGCCGCTGTTCGGGTCGCAGGGCAAGGGGCTGCGCCGGCTCGATCCCGGCATGGCTCTGCCCGGCCCGGAGGAGATCGCCGGTGTCTACCATCTGCAGGAGTATGTCGGTGCGGCGGATGGCGGCTGGTTCGACTGGCGGGTCTTCGTGGTGGATGGGCGTCCGCTGGCCGCCATGGTCCGCCAGGGCGACCACTGGATCACCAACGTCAAGCAGGGGGCGCGCTGTCATCCGGCCAGTCCGGGCGGCGTGCTGGGCGATCTGGCGGTGGCCGCCGCCGCCGCCGTCGGCGCCGACTATGCCGGGGTGGACGTGATCCGTGCGCCCGACGGCCGGTTCCTGGTGCTGGAGGTCAACAGCATGCCGGCATGGCGCGGCCTCCAGGCGGTGACGCCGGTCGACGTGGCGCAGGCGCTGGCCGATCTGGTCCTGGCCCGTCTGGCATCGGTCTCGCCGGTGTCTGCGGACGCGCGGAGGGCCGGATGAGCGCCCTGCTGCCGACCCCGCTCCACGATTGCCGGTCCCTGGTGGAAGAGGCGGTGTTCACCGCCTGCCGGCTGGAGTTGATGGCGCTGAAGCCCGGCAACGTCCACATCCATGCCGAAGGCCATGGGATGAGCGTGACGCAGTTCCTAGACAGCGCCGCCGCCATCGCCCCGATCCTCGCCACGCCCGGCCGTCCGGTGGGGGAGGCTATCCTGCGCGCGGTCGCGGCGACGAGAGGTGTAGCCGGCTGCAACACCAATCTCGGCATCGTCCTGCTGCTGGCGCCGCTCGCCGCCGCGGCGCTGTGCCGCGATAAGGGCGAGCCGCTGCGGCTGAGGCTGGCGCGGGTGCTCGACGGGCTGAGCGTCGCCGATGCCGCCGACGCCTTCGCGGCCATCCGCCTGGCTCTGCCGGCCGGGCTGGGGGATGCCCGGCAGCATGACGTCGCCGAGGCCCCGTGTGTCGACCTGCGGGCCGCCATGGCGGCGGCGGCCGACCGCGACCTGATCGCCCGGCAGTACGCCACCGCCTTCGCCGACGTCTTCGCCTTCGGCGTTGCGCGCGGACGCTCGGCCCTGCATCGCGGCGCCAGTCCGGCGGAGGCGGCGAGCGCCATTCACCTGGGCTTCATGGCCCTGCACCCCGACACCCACATCGCCCGCAAGCATGGCGTGGCGGTGGCGGAGCAGGTGCGGGCGCAGGCGTTCCGGCTCGAACGGCGGCTTTCCATCGGTCCGACATTCGGCATCCATTCCGGAGCCGGTCGCTGGCTCCTCGCTTTCGACCGCGCGCTGAAGCGCCGCGGCCTCAATCCGGGCACGTCCGCCGATCTGACGGTGGCCTGCCTGTTCGTGCTTCGGCTGGCCGGCGATCTGCCGGCCGGACCGTGGCCGCCGGACGACAACCGGCGGAATCTGATCGAACCAACCATCGCAAGGGACGCGCAATGCCTAAGATCGACAAGGTTATGGTCGGCGAAGCTCTGGTGGGCGACGGCAACGAGGTCGCTCACATCGATCTCATCGTCGGTCCGCGCGGCAGCGCCGCCGAGACCGCCTTCTGCCAGACCCTGACCAACCAGAAGGAAGGGGTGAATGGCCTGCTGGCCGTGCTGGCGCCGAACCTGATGGTCAAGCCCTCCACGGTCATGTTCAACAAGGTGACGATCAAGAACGCCAAGCAGGCCGTGCAGATGTTCGGCCCGGCCCAGCGCGCCGTCGCCCTGGCGGTCGCCGAATGCGTCGAGGACGGCACCATCCCGGCGGACGAGGCCGACGACCTGTTCATCTCGGTCGGCGTCTTCATCCACTGGCAGGCGGAGGACGACCGCAAGATCCAGGACTACAACCACGAGGCCACCAAGCTGGCGCTGAAGCGCGCCATCGCCGGCAGCCCGACCGCCAAGGAGATGCTGGACGGCATGGCCGCCGCGGTTCACCCCTTCGCCGCCTCCTGACCGGAAACCGGCTGACCGGAGACGAAGCGGGACAGCGTTCCGGCGTCGAGGCGCCGGTCGTGGAGCGCGCTGGCCACCAGCACGGCATCGGTTCCGTGCCGCGCCAGCGCCTCCAGGTCCGCCGCATCGCGCACCCCGCCGGCCCCCCACACCCGAACCCCCGGGCGTCGGGCCGCCAGCGTGGCGATGCGGTCGAGGTCAGGACCCTCGCCCGAACCGACCCGGTCCAGCGTCATGGCGATCACCCGCGAGGGCCAGCGGCAGGCATCCTCGTGCAGCGCTGCCGGTCCCAGCGCTTCGCCCCGCCGGACATCCAGCGACAGCGCCACCCGGTCCCCGCCGGTCAGCGCCAGCGCCGCTTCCAGTGTCGTGCCGTCGGTCTGGCTTTCGCTGCCGATCACCAGATGCCGGAGTCCCGCGTCGAACCAGCGACGGCAATCGTCCGCCGTCGCCAGCCCGGCATCGACCCAGAAGGCGACCTCCGGCCAGCGTGCCTGGAGTGCGGCGACGGTCGGGCGATGGTCGCCATTCCCGCGGATCGCGTCGAGATCGGCGACATAGCAGGCGCGGAAGGGTTGCAGCGCCAGCAGCGCGGCCACGATATCCTGCGGAGCCGATCCGGCGGTCAACGCGCTTTCGATGGGGCGGTAGCGGTCGCGCTCCCCCCGCTTGGCATGAACCACCTGCCCGCCCAGCAGGTCGATGACGGGAACGATGTCCATGGAGAACAGCCTTCGTCGGGTTCTGGTCTGCGAGTATGTCACCGGCGGCGCGTTGTGCAACGGGCCGCTTCCGACCGACCTGATGGCGGAGGCCGACGCGATGGTCGCGGCCCTGGTCGGCGATCTGGTCGCGCTGGATGGCATACACGTCACGCTGTGCTGGGACAACCGCCTTGCCCCGCCGTCCTTCCCGGCGGACCGGGTCGCCCTGTTCCCGGTGGCGCCGGGCGAGGAACCGGAGGCGCGCTGGCGCGCCGCGGCCGCCCTGTGCGACATGGTCTGGCCGATTGCGCCGGAAAGCGATGGGCTGCTGGGGCAGGTGACCGCCCTCTTCCGCGACACCGGCCGTCCGGTGGTCGCCTGCGCGCCCGATGCCATCGCTCTGGCATCGTCGAAGACGGCGACGGCGGCCCGGCTGGCCGCCCATGGCATCGCAACGATTCCCACCGTTTCCTTCGGCGCCCAGCCTCCGCCCGCCGCCCGCCATGTGGTGAAGCCGGACGACGGCGCCGGCTGCCTCGATACCTTCATCGTCGACGACATCGCCACATGGACGCCGCCGCACGCCGGCCGCTGGATCGTCCAGCCGCTGGTCGAAGGCGAGGCGTGCAGCCTGTCCATGCTGGTCGACGGTGCCGGCGGGGTAAGGCTTCTCGGCTGCAACCGGCAGAGGGTGGAGCGTGGGGATGGGAGCTTCTCTTTCCACGGTGTCGATGTCGGGGCGATGGAACACCGCCGTGCCGCCTGGGAGCCGCTGGCGCGTGCCATCGCCGCCGCGATTCCGGGTTTGCGCGGCTATGTCGCGGTGGACCTCATCGACCGGCCCGATGACGTGGATTCGAATGGCCCGGTGGTGGTGGAGGTGAACCCGCGCCTGTCCGTCGGCTATTCCGGCCTGTCGAAGGTTTTGGGCTGGAACCCGGCGGGCGACATCCTGGTTCTGTTCCACACCAGATCGGCCGATGCCGGCCGGGAGGATGCGCATGTCTGACACCCGTGGAACGGTCCCCAATGGAACGGCAGTCATCGGCTGGGACATCGGCGGCGCCCATCTGAAGGCCGCCTGGGCGGAGGATGGCCGGCTGCGCGATGCCGTGCAGGTGCCGTGCCGGCTCTGGCAAGGGCTGGGCGAGCTGGACACGGCGCTGACCACGATTCTGGACCGCCTGCCGGCTGGCGCCGACCATGTGGTGACGATGACGGGCGAACTGGTCGACCTGTTCGACGACCGCACCCAGGGCGTGCACACGCTGATCGACCGCATCGCTGCGGCCGTCCCGCCGGGACGCCTGCTGGTCTATGCCGGCCGGCGCGGGCTGCTGTCGCCGCAGGAGGCGCGCGGACAGGTGATGGACGTGGCGTCGGCCAACTGGATGGCGACCGCCGCCGTGGTCGCCAAGCGGCTGCCGGCGGCGCTGCTGGTCGACATGGGCAGCACCACCACCGACATCGTGCCGGTGCTAGACGGCGAGGTGGCGGCACGTGGCGTCACCGATCATGACCGGATGGCGGTGGAGGAGCTGCTCTACACCGGGCTGACCCGGACGGCGGTGATGGCGATGGAGCGCACCGCCCTGGTGGCAGGCGAGCGGTTGCCGATGATGGCCGAGTATTTCGCCACCAGTGCCGACCTCTACCGCGTGCTGGGCCGGTTGGACGAGGCGGCGGACCAGCATCCCGCTGCCGACAATGGGCAGAAGACGGTCGAGGCCAGCCTGCGCCGTCTTGCCCGCATGGTCGGCCACGATGCCGGCGATTACGATCCGGCGGTCTGGCGGGCGATGGCCGGCGATCTGGTTGAGCGCCAGATGCGCCGTATCCACGATGGCGCCTCGCGGGTGCTGTCGGCCGGCGCGCCGCCGCTGCCAAGCGATGCGCCTGTGGTCGGGGCCGGTGTCGGGCGTGCCGTGGTGCGGGAGGTGGCTGCCCGGCTCGGCCGCCCCTACCTTGATTTCTGCGATGTGGTGGGGGCTCCCGGTCAGGGTTGGGTCGCAAGCTGCGCTCCGGCCGCGGCCATGGCGCTGCTGGGCTGAGGGAATCTAAATGAGCCGCGCCTTCGTCAAGGAAAGCGATGCCGAGACCGAGGGGCCGCTGCCCCAGGTCAACGGGCCGCTGCATGTGTCCGCCGCAACCGTCGCCGCCTGGCAGGAAGAGCTTGCCGCGGCTGACGCGGAGGTGGCGCAGCTGCGCGGTTCCGATGCGCCGGAGGACCGGCAGGCGATGAGCAGCGCCAAGCGGCGCGCCGATCTGCTGCGCGCCCGGCTGGCCGCCGCCGTGGTGGTGCGCCCGTCCGGCCCGGCCGAGGAAGCGGGCTTCGGCTCCGTCGTTGTGGCGGAGGATGAGACCGGGCGCCGCTGGACCTTCACGCTGGTGGGTGGGGAAGAGGCCGACCCCGCTGCCGGCCGCATCAGCTGGCAATCCCCGTTGGGGGAGGCGTTGGTCGGTGGACGTGCAGGCGACGTGGTGGACTGGCCACGCCGCGGCAAAGCCCTGTCCCTCACCATCCGTTCGGTTTCGCCGAACTGAGTGGATAGAGAGGTTTCAAGAAAATCCTCTGTATAGGCGACGACTTCAGGTCAATCCGCGACAGATTCTGGAAATTAGATTTAGTGGACAGATGTAAAGAATCTGTCATAAACTGTGACCCTCAACTGAAAAAATTTTGGACAGTTCGGGATAATCCCCAGAACAGCCGGCATAACTCCAAAAGAGTGGTGCCGATCTCGAAGAATCGTGTCTTTGAACAGGGAAGAGAGGGCACAGATGAAGACGCTTTTCCGCTCCGCGCTGCTTGCGGGCATGGTCGCGATGGCTCCGATGGCCGCCATGGCGCAATCGGGATCCCCCCAACCGCTTGCGCATTGGCCGGCGGAGGCTGCGGCGAGCCTCAAGGCTCTGGTGTCCGCCAATGCCGGCAAGGGCGCCTATGCGGTGTTCGATGCCGACAACACGCTGTACCGCTACGACCTTGAGGAATCCCTGCTGCCCTATCTGGAGCGCAAGGGCGTGCTGTCGCGCGAGAGCATGGACCCGTCCCTGAAGATCATTCCGTTCAAGGACGTGAACGGGCACAAGGAAAGCCTCAACAGCTATTATTACCGGCTGTGCGAGATCGACGATCAGGTGTGCTATCCGTGGGTGGCGCAGATCTTTTCCGGCTTCACCCTGGCCCAGTTGAAGGGGTTCGTCGACGAGATGCTGGCCGACGGCAAGCCGATCCCCGCCACCTACTACGAGGGCGACGCGGTCAAGACGGTCGAGGTCAGCCCGCCCAAATTCTACACCGGCCAGCAGGAGCTGGTGAACCATCTCACCGCCAACGGGATCGACGTCTATGTGGTGACCGCCGCCAGCGAGGAGCTGGTCCGGATGGTGCTGTCGGACCCGAAATACGGCTACAACGTCAAGCCGCAAAACGTCATCGGCGTCACCATGCTGCTGAAGAACCGCTCCACCGGCGAAGTGACCACGGCCCGCAAGCTGATCGCCGAGGGAAAATACGACTGGGCCAAGACGATGGACCTGGAACTCGGCACCTATCTGTGGGCGCCGCTGACCTGGTTCGCCGGCAAGCACGCGGCGATTCTCACCTACATCGACCAGTGGAAGAAGCCGGTGCTGGTGGCGGGAGACACACCCACCAGCGACGGCTACATGCTGCTGCATTCCACCGACGCGGCGAATGGCGGCTTGCGGGTGTGGGTCAACCGCAAGGACAAGTACATGAAGCAGATCAAGCAGATGTGGGAAACTGCCGCCGCCGGGCAGGCGGAGCAGAAGCTGCCGGTCCTCGCCGACCGGAACTGGGTCGTCGTCCAGCCGAACGATATCCAGTGACATCGGCGGCTCTTGCCCGCCATCGCCCAAAACAGGAAGGCCCCGACCGCTGAACCGGCCGGGGCCTTTTTTTTCCCAGCACCCGCGCCGGTCGTCGCCTTCTCTTATCCGCCATCCAGCGCGCGCAGCAACGGGCGGATTTTCACCATCATCTCATCATGCTCGCCGTCGGGATCGGAATCGGCGACGATGCCGCCGCCGGCCTGGGCGACGACGCGGTCGGGCGTGACGGTCAGGGTGCGGATGACGATGCTGCTGTCCATCGCCCCGTCGAAGCCGATCCAGGCCACCGATCCGCAATAGGCGCCGCGCCGAGAGGCTTCCAGCTCGTCGATAATCTCCATGGCGCGGATCTTGGGCGCGCCGGTGATCGAGCCGCCGGGGAAGGTGGCGCGCAGCAGATCGACCGGCCCCAGCCCCGGCTTCAGTTGTCCTTCGATCACCGATACCAGATGATGGACGGAGGCGAAGCGCTCCACCCCGCACAGGAGCGGCACCCTGACGCTGCCGATGCGCGCGACGCGGCCGATGTCGTTGCGCAGCAGATCGGTGATCATCAGATTCTCGGCCCGGTCCTTGATGCTGTGTTCAAGCTCGCGGGCGAGCGCCTCGTCTTCCTCCGCCGTGGCACCGCGCGGGCGGGTTCCCTTGATCGGACGGGTTTCCATGCGGCCGTCGGCGCCGAGCCGGATGAAGCGTTCCGGCGAGGCGCTGGCCAGACCGGTGCCGCCGGGCAGCGACAGGCAGGCCGCGAAGGGGGCGGGGCTGCGCGCCAGCAGGCGGCGGTAGAGGTCGAGCACCGACAGGCCTGCCGGGCGGTCGGCCAGGAAGCGCCCGGTGAAGTTGGCCTGGAAGATGTCGCCCGCGCGGATGTACTCCAGCACCTGCTCCACCCGGCGGCAATACTCATTGCGCTCGATCTCCGGCCGCCAGGGCGCGGTGGCGGCGTTGAGCGGCGGCAAATCGCTGGGCGCCGCTGCCAGCGCATCGGCGAAGGACTGGAGGCGGTGGGCGGCACGGAGGCGGCGGCTCACCGGGCTGCGTTCGGGACATCCATTGGACAGGATCCAGCCGCGCCGCTCCCATTCATCGAAAACGACGACCGTATCGTAGAGCCCGAAGGCCATGTCGGGCAGGCCGCCGTCGTCACCGTGCCGTGCCGGCAGCCGTTCAAGCACCTGTCCCAATTCATAGCCGAGGAAGCCGACGGCGCCACCGGCGAAGGGAACGGGCAGGTCGGCGGGAAGGGGCAGGCGATGGGCGTCCAGTTCCCGTTCGAGCACGGTGAAAGGATCGCCGGAAACCGCTTTGCCATCCACGGTGACGGAGCCGCCGCGCGCTTCGACCGTGCGGAAGGGATCGACGGCGACGATGCTCCAGCGGCCCCGGCCGCCGGCTTCCGCGGCGCTGTGCAGAAGGGCGGCGAAAGGCTGGCCGGACCAGGGCGCGAAGGCGGCGACCGGATCGCGGTAGGGAATTTCGCGGCTCAGCAGCGGACATTCGTCGCCCGCGCTCTCCCCGGCCGGGAGGTCGAAGACAAGGCCGTCATGCGGCATGCGTCATGCTCCGGTGCCGGGAAGGAAGGATTTGACCCAGAAGCGAAGGGGTTTGGCGGTTTCCTCGCGGTCGCAGGAGTCGCACCAGGACAATGCGCCGCCGATGTCCGGTTCCAGCCGGTAGCCCAGCCGCCGCCACGCGGCATCGGGCGTCCGATAGGTCTTCGGACGGCGGGGATGGTCGGTGGAGCGCACGATCTCGCCGAAGGCGGCGGATGCGAAGCGGCCGTCGTCGCGGATATGGGATTCGCCGATCTCCAGCAGGGCCGGTCCGACACCCCGCCCCCGGTGGGAGGGCAGGACCACCACCTCGCCGAAATAGAAGATCGCGCCCGTGTCGCGGCCGGCATGGGTGAAGGGATCGCTCAAGGCGTCGATTTCCTGGTCGAGCGGCGCACCGGTGACCGCGGCGACCATGCGGTTGCGGTCGAAGGCGGCAAGGATGAGCCCGCCCGGCAGGCTGCCGAGATCGGAGAGATACCGTTCCTCGTACGCGGCCGACCCGCGATAGAGATAGGGGAATTCGCCGAGCACCGCCAGCCGTAGGGCGGCCAGCTCCTCCAGCCGGTCGGCCAGGGCGACGCCGACCAGCCGCTCCACCTGCATCTCGCCCGGCTCCAACCCCGGTCCCAGGCCGCGCGCCTGTCCATCGGCATGCGGCCGCAGCCCGTGAAGAGGCAGGGGCCGCGCCGGAAGAGCGGCGGCGGAGCCCTCTTCCGGAAGAGCCCCCGCGCTCACCGTGCCGGCACCGGCAGGAACCGGCGCAGGAACGCGAAGCGTACCGGGCGCGGAGCGGCGGCGGTCTGGCCGAAGCTCTGGGTGATGCGGTCGAGGATGATCGCCAGCAGAACGACGCTGAGCCCGCTTTCGAAGCCGAGCGCGATGTCCAGCCGCTGGATGCCCTGGAGCACCACGTTGCCCAACCCGCCGGCGCCGATCATCGAGGCGATGACGATCATCGACAGCGCCATCATCATGGTCTGGTTCACCCCGGCCATGATCGACGGCAAGGCGTTCGGCAGCTGAACCTTGAACAGAAGCTGGCGGTCATGGCAGCCGAAGGCCTTGCCGGCCTCCACGATCTCGGCCGGAACCTGCTGGATGCCGAGCGAGGTCAGGCGCACGGCCGGCGGCATGGCGAAGATCACGGTGGCGAGGATGCCCGGCACCCGGCCCAGACCGAAGAACATCACGGCCGGGATCAGATAGACGAAGGCGGGCATGGTCTGCATGAAGTCCAGCGTGGTGCGGACGATGCTTTCGACCACGCGGTTGCGCGCCATCCAGACGCCCAGCGGCACGCCGATCAGCAGGCTGAGCAGGGTGGCGGTCAGCACCAGCCCCAGGGTGGAGGCGGTTTCCGTCCACAGTCCCATGCCGGCGATCAGCGTCAGGGCGGCGACCGTGAAGACGGCGAAGCCGGTGCCGACGCGCCACAGCGAGGTTGCGACGATCAGCCCGATCAGCAGCCAGGCAGGTGCCCCGACCAGCACGAAGTCGATGGCGGCGCCGAAGCCGTTCACCACCGTCGCGATCGCGTCGAAGGTCGGCTGGAAATGGTCGAGCATGAAGGTGACCAGTTCCTCGACCCATTTGCCGATTCTGATTTCGAAGTCCATCGGTCAATCCCCCCGAACCAAGGTGTGGAGCATGAGGGCGCGCGAGATGGCGCCGAGGAAGTTGTCGTCGTCGTCGACCACCGGCACCGGCCATTCGCTGTCGGCGACCAGGGCGAGCAGGGAATGGATCGGCGCCGCGGCGTTGACCGTGCGGACGCCGGGCAGGAAGGCATTGACGAAGCGCGGCTGCGGACCGTTCAGCTCGCGTTCCAGCGTCGCCCGCGAGACGATGCCTTCGAAATGGCCCTCCGGGGTGCGGACATAGCCGAAATTGTGATGGTTCTCGCGCAGCTGCTGCAGGGCGGGAGCCAGTTCGCCGGGCAGGCGGATGACCGTGTTGGTCGCCTCGAACCGTGCGACGTCGCCGGCCCGCAGAACCTTCGAGGCATCGACGTTGCGGAAGAAGGAGCGGACGTAATCGTCGGCCGGCCGGCTGAGGATCTCGTAGGGCGTGCCGACCTGCACGATGCGCCCGCCTTCCATGATGGCGATGCGGTCGCCGATGCGCATCGCCTCGTCGAGGTCGTGGGAGATGAAGACGATGGTGCGCTGCTGTTCGCGTTGCAGGCGCAGAAGCTCGTCCTGCATCTCGGTGCGGATCAGCGGGTCCAGCGCGGAGAAGGCCTCGTCCATCAGCAGGATGGTCGGATCGTTCGCCAGCGCGCGGGCAAGGCCGACACGTTGCTGCATGCCGCCCGACATCTCGCGCGGATAGCGGTGAGCGTAGGTGCCAAGCCCCACCTGCTCCAGCGCCTGCTGGGCGGCCTTGTGGCGCTCCGCCTTGGAGGCGCCCGAGATTTCCAGGCCGAAGGCGGCGTTGTCCAGAGCGGTCAGATGGGGCATCAGGGCGAAGGACTGGAAGACCATGCCCATGTTGCGGCGGCGGGCCTGGATCAGGTCGGCCTTCGACATGCTGACCAGATCCTTGCCGTCCAGCAGGATTTCGCCGCTGCTGGGCTCGATCAGCCGGTTCAGCAGGCGGATCATGGTGGATTTGCCGGACCCCGACAGCCCCATGATGACGAAGATCTCGCCGGCGCGGACCTGAAAGCTGGCGTCGAGGACGCCGACATTGACGTTCAGCTTTTCCAGGACCTCCGCCTTGCTGGCACCCTGGCGCAGCATCGACAGGGCGGGCTTCGGATCGGCGGAGAAGACCTTGTAGACGTTCCGCACCTCCAGCCGGACCGCCGCATCCTCGCCGATGCCCGTCCTGGCCGCTCCGCGGGGAAAGCCGAGGCTGGCAGGGCCGCCGACCGAAACCGCGCTTCGCATCATCGTGTTCATCGGCGTGCCTCCCCCGGGTTGGCGACAGCGTGACCTGTGGTACTGGGAGGATCGTTTTGCATGGTTTTCATGGAAGCATTCCCTGTTCGACAAGGCTGTCGTAGATGGCCAGCGCCCCCGCTTCAGCTGTCGGGTTGACCAGCAGTTGGCCTTTTCCGCTCTTGCTCTCGGTCGCCGCTTTCAGCCGGTCCAGGGCCGAGCCACCGCGCTTGACGCGCATCAGCTTGGGCTTCGGGCGCCAAGGCCGATGCTCGCACTCCGACAGGAAGAGATCGGCGGTCGCCTGTGCCGCCACCGGCTCGATGACGCCCCGCCGGGCCGGGCCGAAGGCCGATGCGCGGGCGGGCGGGGCGGATGGATGGACGGTCGCTATGAGACGGCCGGTGACGGCCAGCGCCCGCCGCTGCCCGCGCGGCAGCGCCTGGACGAGGTCGGTCATGCTGGCCGTGGAGGCCGGCGCGTCGGATGGGCCGATCCGCACCACATCGGGGACGATGGCGGCGTCGAGGCCGCGGGCGATCAGATAGGGCAGCATGCCGCTGCCCTCGCCGTCCTCCGCCTGCCGTCCGGTCAGGACCAGCGACGGGGCGAGACGGCGCAGATGGCCGATCAGCGGTTCGACCGGATCGGCACCCTCCGGCAGGACCAGAATCGTCAGCCGTTCCAGCCCCATGCCGAGATAGGCGCGCAAAGCGTCGGCATCGGCGGCCGGCCCGGCATGGATCGCCGTCAGCCGCTTTGGCCTCAGCGCCAGCGCCATCTCCAGCGCCTGCGCGTCGGTGGCGGCACGGCGGGTGCGGCCGGAGACCGGGTGGCGACCGATGGAGAGCAGGACCGCGACATTGGTTGTGGCGGCTTCAGTCATGGCGGCGCTCCCGGATCAGCCGGATCAGGGCGGGCATGACGGCCTGCGCATCGGCGACGATGGACAGGTCGGCGCGCTTGATCATCTCGGCATGGAGGTCGGTGTTGACGGCGATCACATGGCGGACGCCGGTGATGCCCTGAAGATGCTGCGGCGCGCCGGCAATGCCGAAGGCAAGGTAGCAGCGCGCGCCGACCACCGTGCCGGAGGCGCCGACCTGCCGTTCGCGCGGCAGGTGCCCGGCATCGCAGACCACGCGGCTACCGGCGCGGGTGGCGCCCAGCGCCCCGCCCAGATCGGCGAAGCTCGGCCAGTCGGTCACGCCATTGCCGGCGCTGAGGATGAAATCGGTTTCCGACAGGGACAGGGCGTCGGGATCGACGGCCAGCCGGCGGGCGCCACCCAGCCGGGGCAGAACCTCGTTCACGGCCACCGACGTTTCGAGATCGAGCGGCCGGGCCTCGTGCCGCACGCCGTCGAGCGGGGCGAAGGCGTCGGCCGCCACCGTCATCAGCCGGGTGGGGCGGTGCCCGGTCTCCAGCGAGCCACCGGCCGACTGGCGGGTTGCGCGGTCGGGGCCGAGGCTTTGCACGCCGGTGAACAGCCGCTCTCCCGCCGCCGCTGCGACCCGCCGCGCCACGTCGGCGCCGTCCGGGCTGTCCGGGAACAGGATGTGGCGGGGAGACAGTGCGGTCATCAGCGCCGAAGCGGCGGCGGCGCGCCGTTCCGGTACGTAATCGTCGGCCCAGCCGTCGGGCAGGGCGACATGGCGGTCGGACCCGGCCTCGGCCAGCGCCTCGCCCGAACCGGTGCAGACGGTCACCACGGCACCGCCCCCCGCATCGGCCAGCAGCCGGGCGGCGGCGATCACCTGCCGGTCATGCTCGCCGACCTCGCCACCGGGGCGGTCGAGTATGGCGAGGACCAGGTAGGCCGGCTCGGCGATCACCCGGAGCGGGATCGCGGGCATGGCGGCGACGGCGATACCGACAGCCGCGGCGGTACCGGCCGAAGCCGCGTCGCGGGTCCAGTCATAGCGCGGGCGCGGCTGGCTCTGCACCAATGCGGCAGCGCGAAGGGCGCGCGGGTCGCGGCGGCGTTCGTTGGCTGCGGCGGCGACCGGCTGGCGGAGCAGGCGCGGACGCTGGCCGGTCAGGACGGTGCGGGCAGCACGTTCGGCACGGGGATCGACGCGGCGGCGGATTTGGGTGGTGGTCATCGGGCGGTCTCCGTCGCGGCGAGCACCAGTTCGGCGATCTCCGCCACCTCCGGCCGGGGACCGACGACGCCTTCCAGCATCAGGGCGCAGTTGGGGCAGGCGACGGCGACCAGCGAGGCGCCGGTCTCCCGCGCATGCTCCATGCGGACGTCGGGGATGCGGCGCTCGCCCGACACGTCGGTCAGCGGAGCGCCGC
This sequence comes from Azospirillum palustre, assembly GCF_002573965.1. Taxonomy (NCBI): domain Bacteria; kingdom Pseudomonadati; phylum Pseudomonadota; class Alphaproteobacteria; order Rhodospirillales; family Azospirillaceae; genus Azospirillum; species Azospirillum palustre. The sequence goes on from NZ_PDKW01000042.1 coordinate 801,627, forward strand.
CGCCACCGCCGCAGCAGCTCGACCGCAGGCCGGCGCGCAGCATTTCCCGGCGCTCCACGCCGATGGCGTCGAGCAGGGCGCGCGGTGCCTCGATCTCGCCATTGTAGCGGCCGAGATAGCAGGGGTCGTGGAAGGTGACGCTGCGCCCCACCGGCTTGGTCACCGACAGCGCGCCGGCGGTGATCAACTCCAGCAGCAGGGCGGTGTGGTGGACGACGGTCCAGCTGCCGCCGAAGGCCGGATATTCGTTGCGCAGCGTGTGCAGGGCATGGGGATCGGCGGTGACGATGCGGGAGAAACGGCGGGCGTTCAGCGTCGCCACGTTGCGGGTCGCCAGCGACTGGAAGGTCGCCTCGTCGCCCAGTCGGCGGGCGACGTCGCCGCAATCCAGTTCATCCTCGCCCAGCACGGCGAAATCCACCCCGGCGCGGCGCAGCAGCAGGACGAGCGCCCGCAGCGAGCGCTGGACCCGCAGATCGAAGGCACCGTCGCCGACCCACAGCAGCGTGTCGCAGGAGCCGCCGGCCGGCAGCCGGGGCAGCGACAGGTCGGCGGCCCAGTCCCAGCGCCGGGCGAGCGCGCGGCCGCCAGGATTGTCGGTGGCGCGCAGTTCCTCCAGCATGACGGCGGCTTTGCCCGGGGTGGCACCCAACTCCAGAGTCTGAAAGCGGCGCAGGTCGACGACGGCGTCCACATGCTCGATCATCATCGGGCACTCCTGAACGCAGGCGCGGCAGGTGGTGCAAGACCACAGCGTGTCGGGATGGATCATCGCATCCGGGCCGATCAGCGGCAGTGACGATCCGCCATGGGCCTTGCCGACGCCGCGGCCGGGATGGGGGTTGCCGGCATATGCAGCGTCGCTGGCCTGCCCGTCCATGGCGGCGACCAGATCCTGCACCAGCTTCTTCGGGTTCAACGGCAGGCCGGCGGCAAAAGCCGGGCAAGCGGTCTCGCAGCGCCCGCACTGGACGCAGGCATCGAACCCGAGCAGCCGGTTCCAGGCGAAATCGACGGGACGCTCCACACCCAGACCGCCCGGCTCAGTCTCCTCCGCAGGAGCGAGCGGCAGCGGCTTCAGCCCGGTGTCACGCCCCTTGCCGTCATGGAAGCGGGCCGGACGCGGGTGGAAGGCCAGATGCAGCGCCCCATGCACCGCATGCTTCAGCGGCCCCTTCCACACGCCCCACACCAGATCGGCCATCGCCACCCCGGCGACTGCGACCAGCACAAGGGCCAGCGCCTCCGGCATGATTCCGCCCAGCGACTGGTCGAGTGCCACCACCAGCAGACCGCCGGAAAACCCCAGAAGCGACAGGGGAAGGCGAGCGAAGCGCCCCTGCGACAGCTCGCGCGGGCGCAAAACCCGGCGGCGATGCCGGACCATCAGGGCACCGGCCAGCATGACCGCCAGCACCACCGCCAGCAGCAGCCAGAGAACGCGTGACCCACCGAAGGCGACGCCCATCGCCACCAGTAGCGCCAGAGCCGCGAGGAAACCGCCGGCGACCAGCGCATGGAAGCGGGCGTTGAACGGCGTCCGCCCCACGACATGGTGGACATCGACCAGATAGCGGCCGGGCAGGGCGCGCAGCCCGGCGACCACGCCGACCGTCGCCGGCCGGCCGGCCAGCCAACGCCGCGACTGCCAGGCGGCCAATGCCGCGCCGATGGCGAGGACGGCAAGGACGACGGTGGTGAGAGCGGTGGCGATCACGTCGGACGGCTCCTGTCGCTTGGCTGGGGGCGCTGGGCGGGGTGTCAGATGTCCTTGCAGAGACGCGCCGCGTCGTAGATGGCGGCGTGGATGTTGCGGCCGGCCACCGCATCGCCGATGCGATGCAGCGTGTAGTCGCCATGGCCGTTGACCTGCACCGGCTGCGGCCGGCCGGCGATCAGGCTGTCCAGGTCGGTTTGGCCGCGGTTCAGCGAATGGTCCTTCAGATCGAAATAGAGGCCGTCGTTGGGCAGGGTGCCCAGCTCCACCACGATCTGGTCGACCAGCCGTTCCTCTTCCTCGTGGGTGTATTCGTTGCGCAGGACGGCGACGCGGCGGTTGCCCTCCGGGTAGATTTCCACGAGCTGGTGGTTGGTGGTCATCACCACGTTCAGCTTGTAAAGCTCGCGCAGGTGGATCGGCTGGTTGGTGGTGCCGACCTCCTCCGCGACCATGCGGTCGGGGGTGGCGATCTCCACCAGTGCACCGCGCTTGGCCATGAACTCCGCGCAGGACGCGCCGTGATGCTGGCCGGTGCCGTCATACATCAGGACGGTTCCGGTTGGCTCGACCGACCCGGTCAGGATGTCCCAGGTCGACACCGCCAGATCGGCGCCCTTGAAGTCGCCGCGATTGGGCCGGCCGCCGGTGGCGAGGATCACCACGTCGGGGTTCTCGGCCTCGACGGCGGCACGGTCGGCCTCCACCCCCAGCCGGACATCGACGCCCAGCTTGGTGACCTGTTGGGACAGCCAGCGGGTGATGCCGCTCATCGCCTCGCGCCAGGTCGCCTTGGCTGCGACGTTGATCTGGCCGCCGGGGGCGGCGTTGCGTTCGAGCAGGACGACGGAATGGCCGCGCTCGGCACAGACGCGGGCGGCTTCCAGCCCGCCGGGGCCGCCGCCCACCACCACCACGCGGCGCTTGCGCTCCGCCTTCGGGATGACATGGGGCATGGTCCGCTCGCGGCCCGTCGCGGCGTTCTGGATGCACAGCGCGTCGCCGCCGACATAGATGCGGTCGATGCAATAGCCGGCGCCGACGCACTGCCGCACATCGTCCAGCCGCCCTTCCATCAGCTTGCGCACCAGATGCGGGTCGGCGATGTGGGCGCGGGTCATGGCGACCATGTCGACATGGCCCTCCTCGACCGCGCGGGCGGCGGTGGCGAGGTCGGTCACGCGCTGGGCATGGAAGACCGGGATGCCGGCCTCGCGCTTGATGCCGCTGGCCAGATGCAGGAAGGGAGCGACCGGGAAGGACATGTTGGGCAGCGAGATGGCATGCGCCAGATGATCGCGCGCCTGTCCGCCCAGCACGTTGACGAAATCGATCAGCCCGCGCTCGGCATAGGTCCGGGCGATAGCGATGCAGTCTTCATGGCTGAGGCCGTCGTCGATCAGCTCGTCGCCCGACATGCGCATGCCGATGACGTAATCGTCGCCGACCTCGGCGCGGATCGCCTCGAACACCTCGATGCCGAAGCGCATGCGGTTTTCCAGGCTGCCGCCATACTTGTCGCTGCGCCGGTTGGCCGAGGGGCTCCAGAACTGGTCGATCAGGTGGCCATGGGCGGCCGACAGCTCGAAGCCGTCCAGACCGCCTTCCTTGCAGCGGCGGGCCGCGGCGGCATAGCCGGCGATGATCCGCGTGAAGTCGAAATCCTCCATCTCCTTCGGCGTGTTGCGGTGCGCCGGTTCGCGGGCGGCCGAGGCGGAGACGGTGGGCAGCCAGTTCTCGGTGTCCCAGCGGGTGCGCCGGCCCATGTGGGTCAGCTGGATCATCAGCGCCGCGCCGTGGCGGTGCACCCGGTCGGAGAATTCACGGAAGAAGGGGATGACGCTGTCATCGGCGACGGAAATCTGGTTCCACGGGGCCGCCGGGCTGTCCACCGCGACGGAGGAGGAGCCGCCGAACATCGTCAGGCCGATGCCTCCCTTGGCCTTTTCCTCGTGATAGAGCTGGTAGCGTTCCTTCGGCTTGCCTTCGGATCCGTAGCCCGGCGCGTGGCTCGTGCTCATCACGCGGTTACGGATCGTCAAATGCTTGATCTGCAGAGGCTTCAGAAGGGCTTCGGCGGGTGAGGACATGGCAGGAACGATCCCCAGTATTGAGCCTGCCAAGAATTCACCATCGGCGCGATTGTCGCGTTGCCCCCCGCGACCGGGAATTACCTTTTTGCGACAGGAGAGAAACAGGAGGGCGCCGGCCGAACAAGCATATGAATTTTTTGGAAAATCGGCGGTAACCTGTCCCGTCAGTCCACCTGCGCGGTGTCCCGGACCATCGGCTCCGGGTCTTCGAACAGGCGGCGGTCGGGCAGCAGGGAGTTGGCGTTGGTGCGCCGGAAGGCGGCGAGGGGCGAGACATGCGGATCGGCCTCCGCATCCGGCACGGCGTTGCGGCGCACGTCCGACGGCGAAACGCCGAACAGCTCCCGGAACTGGCGGGAGAAGTGGGCGCAGTCGGCGAAGCCGGCCTCGTTCGCGATGGCGGTGACCGACCGCTTGGTGTTGCGCAGCAGCCAATGACCATAGCGCAGGCGCAAGGCCCGGTAGTAGGTGGCCGGGCTGGTGCCCACCGCCAGCCGGAACAGCCGTTCGAATTGCCGGGTGCTGACACTCAGCCGGTGGACGATCTCCTCCACCGACAGCGGATCGCTGATGTGCTGCTCCATCAGCAGCAGGGCGCGGCGGACCCGGTCGTTGGTGATCTCCACCATCGTCGGCGGCTGCGGTTGCGACTGGCTGGCGGGACGGGCCTTGTCGATCAGCAGGATGTGCATGGTCTTCTGGGCGGTGGCGCGTCCCAGATGGCGTTCGATCAGGAAGGCGGCCAGATCGGCCACGCCGGCGCCGCCCGAACAGGTGATGCGGTCGCGGTCCACCACATAGAGCTGGTCGGCCACCGGCACCAGATCGGGAAATTCCTCGACGAAATCGCGGTGATGGTACCAGCTGACACAGCAGCGCCGGTTCTTCATCAGGCCGATGCGGCTCAGCACGAAACTGCCGGTGCACACGCCGACCAGGGTCACGCCATAGGATGCTGCGGCGCGCAGATAGGCCAGCGTTTCGTCGTCCAGCTGCGGGCCGGCATGCAGCAACCCGCCCACCACGACCACATAGTCGAAGCGGCGGGGGTCGGTCAGAGGTTCCCAGCGGGCGACGCCGATGCCGCAGCTGGACATCACCGGTTCGGCCCGCGACCCCATGATGGTCCAGCGGCAGCGGATCTGCCGCGACCGGTCGCCCTCGTCGGCCGCCAGCCGCAGGGCGTCGATGAAGGGGGCCAGCGCCGTCAGGGTGAAATTGTTGGTCAGGATGAACCCGACCGACAGAAGCGCGCGTTCCTCCTGCCGGGGGGCGGGACCGCTACCGCCGAACCGGCGATATTCCACTGTCTTCCCCACCAGGACACCCTCCCAGTCCGACGGCCCCCATTTGACGGCCATCTTCCATCCTTCGGAATGCTAGCGTCAGCGGCCTGCCCCCGGAAGACAATTCATTGGCGATGCTTCTAACGCTCCACCACCAGATCGCTGGTGGGACGGCTGCAACAGAGCAGGATCAACCCCTGGTCGATTTCCCGTTTGCGGATGCCGCCGGTGTGGTTCATTTCCACCGTGCCGGAAATCAGCTTTGTCTTGCAGGTCCCGCACAGCCCGCGCGAGCAGGATGTCGGAACCCGGATGTCGGCCGCCGATGCCGCATCCGCCACGGCCATGTCCGGCAGGCAGGTGAAGACCTTGCCAGTCTTGGCGAATTCGATGCGGAAGCCGGCCGCTTGCAGCGCGTCCTCAATCGGGGCGGCTTGGGACGGGGCTTCTTGTGGCTGGTCCCCGGCGGCAAGGTCGGCCACCAGCTCTTCGAAATTGAAGCTCTCCTGATGGTAGCGGGTCATGTCGAAACCGCCTTCCTCCAGGAAGGCGCGCACCGCCTTCATGAAGGGACCGGGGCCGCAGACATAGACCTCGCGTTCCATGAAGTCGGGCGCGATCAGGCCCAGCATCGGCAGCGACAGCCGGCCGGTGAAGCCGGCCCAATGGGCCTCGGTGCCGATGCCCTCGCAGACATGGGCGACGCGCAGGCGCCGGCCGGGGCCGGTCAGCGCGTCCAGTTCACGACGGAAGACGATGTCGGCCGGGGTGCGGGCGGCGTGGACGAAGACGATGTCGTGGTCTTCGCCGAGATCGTCGAAGGTCCGGGTCATCGACATCAGCGGCGTGACACCGCTGCCGCCGGACAGGAACAGGAACTTGCGCGGCGTCTCGGACTCGGCCGGCGTGAACTCGCCGAGCGGGCCGACGGCGCGGATGGTGTCGCCCGGCTTCAGGGTATCGTGCAGCCAGTTCGACACCGGGCCGCCGGGCACGCGCTTGACGGTGATCGAAAGCCGGTGCGGCCGGGCGGCGGAAGAGGAGACGGTGTAGCTGCGGTGAATGGTCTCGCCGCCGATGGGCAGTTCCAGCGTGATGAACTGGCCCGGCTTGAACCGGAACAGGCAGGGTTGCCGCGGTGCGAAGACGAAGGTCTTCACATCGTGCGTTTCGTCCCGCACCGCCCGGCACACCAGCGTGTCGTCGATTTCGGGATCCCAGTTCCGGACCGGAGGCAGAGCCGCATCCTGCTGCATCGTCATCTCTCTTCCTGAGCCGTGAAGCCTTGGTCGCGAACGGTGGGCGGTCCCGGCGCTCGGCCGGCCGGGACGCCCTGGCGCCGCGTCATTCGGCGGCGACGCTCACCGCGGCCTGCTTGCCCAGCAGATGCTCGGCCATGCGGCCGACGTACCATTCCGTGAACTTCTCGACGAGCGGCTCGGTGTAGGGCGAATAGGGGCCCGGCTCGTAGGCGGGGCTGATCGCGCCGTTGTGCGAGATCTCGACCAGATCGGCGTCCTGCTGGTTGGTCGCCTCCCACACCTCCGTCAGGCGGTTCAGGTCGTAATCGACGCCTTCCACCGCGTCCTTGTGGACCAGCCAGCGGGTGCGCAGCAGATTGCGGTCGGGACCGAGCGGGAACACCGAGAAGGTGACGATGTGGTCGCTCATGAAGTGGTTCCAGGAGTTCGGCTGGGTCCAGAAGGACAAGGCACCCAGCTTGCGCTCGGCGATCGACCCCAGAAGCTTCTTGGAGGCGCTGCGCGTGTCCTTGGTGTGGGCCTCGCCGGCACCGTCCAGCGGCAGCCGCTCGGCGCGGAAGCCGGTGGTGTCGGTCAGATGCTCGATCTCGCGGCTGGGGAAGCCCGAGGCCTCCCAGCCGGTATGGCAGCTTTGCACCAGCGCATCGTACTTGGCGGCATGTTCCATCCGCTTCGGGTTGGTACCGTCGGGGGCGAAGCCGAAGCCATATTCGAACAGCGGGATGGTCAGTTCGGGATGGTTGCCGACGCAGTGGTAGCATTCACGATTGTTTTCCATCGTGAGCTTCCAGTTGCCCTTCTCGATCAGGTCGACGGTCTTGGCGATCTTACAGTTCTTCAGATCGTGCGGAAGGATGTAGGGCTCGATGGCCGCCGCCATGCGGTCGATGTCGTCCGGGGCTTCTTCCGCCAGGCAGATGAAGATCAGGCCGCCGACCGAGCGGATGTGGACCTTCTTCAGGTTCCGGCACTTGCGGTCGAAATCGTTGCCCATATGCTCGGCGAACAGAAGCTCGCCGTCCTGGCCGTAGGTCCACTGGTGATAGCTGCACACCAGATTGCCGACGGAAGTCTTCTCCTTCAGGACGATGCGTGCGCCGCGGTGGCGGCAGACATTGTGATAGGCGCGCAGTTCCATGTCGTCGTCGCGCATGACGATGACGGACGTCTTGCCGATATCCACCACCATCACGTCGCCCGGCTCCGCCACGTCCGGTTCCACGCCCACATGCAGCCAGTGGCGGCCGAAGATGATTTCCATGTCCAGCTTGAAGATTTCATCGCTGGTGTAGAACGGGGCTTCCAGGCTGTACCCCTTTTTTCTGCGCTTCAGCAGGGCTTCTATGGAAATCTCGGACGACATGGCGGTTGACCTTCTGCGGGAGTGGGCCAGCGGGAGTTGGGCAATGCGTTCGTGGAGCCGCTTCAACCTTGACCGGGCTGTGATTTTCTCGATTCCACGACACACAGCCTGCCGCCGGCCGCAGCGCGTCGCGTTCTGGATTGCGACATCAACTTTAAAAAGGCCGACAGGACATCCTGTCTTTTTGCGCAGGCCGGGCCGGAGGCAATGGTCGGTTTGCGACAGGATGCGAATATTCGGGACGGATGGCCGTTCGATCCGGCCGGGAGAGTGACCGGCCGGCAATATGATAAGAGCGGCCCATCATTCCCAACATCTCATCGTCACAGGACTGCCGCAGCGTTTTCCTATTTCCATTGCAGATTTTAAAATATCCGCTGGTGAAACCGGCAGCATTCGCCGGACGAGCGGGTGTCGTACGGCGTTGTCGCAAATGCGATACGAACTGCCGCTGTGATGAAGGTTTTTTGCTTTCAAGGCCGGCATTCTTCCTCAATCAGCACTGATGTCAGCAAAGGTTCGCATCGGTTGGAAACAGCTTTCCGTTCAATTCCGGAAGGCGGTCGGCCAACCGTTCCCATGGATGCCAACCCGTCACGTGATCGCACTCATCGGCAGGTCGGAGATGACCTGCCGGGCCCCGCGCACGCATCCGGTTCAAGTTCCGGCATGGCGGACCGGTCAATCCAAGCGGAAGAACCCAAACAAATAAACGACACCCAAACAAACAAACGACACGAGGAGGCTTCTTGATGAAAATCTTCGGTAAAGCCTTGGGCATGCTGTTGTCGGCGGCCATGACGGTCGGTCTGGGGACCGCTGTGACCGCCATCCCGGCGCAGGCCGCGGAAAAGTCGATCAACATCGGCTGGACCGCCTGGTCGGACGCCGAGGCGGTGACGAAACTCGCCAAAGCGGTGATCGAGGAGCGGTTCGGCTACAAGGTCGAACTGACCATGGCCGACATCGGCATCCAGTATCAGGGCATCGCCAGCGGCAAGCTGGACGCCATGCTGATGTCGTGGCAGCCGCTGACCCACAAGCCCTATCTCGACAAGGTCGGCAAGGACATCGTCGATCTCGGCCCGCTCTACACCCGTGCCCGCCTGGGCTGGGTGGTGCCGGACTACATCCCCGTCGATCAGGTCAAGACCATCGAGGATTTGAAGAAGCCGGAGGTGCAGAAGCAGCTCGGCGGCAAGATTCAGGGCATCGATCCGGGATCGGGGTTGATGCAGGCGTCGGAAAAGGCGCTGAAGACCTACGATCTGAAGGGAATGCAGCTGGTGTCGGCCAGCGACGCCGCGATGCTCGCCGCTCTGGAGCGCGCCATGAAGCGCAACGAGTGGATCGTCGTGACCAGCTGGAGCCCGCACTGGATGTTCGCCAACTGGAAGCTGCGCTATCTGGAGGATCCGAAGGGCGCGCTGGGCGGTCTGGAGAGCGTGAACGCCGTCGTCCGGAAGGGCTTCTACCAGGATCACCCGGAAATCTACGAATTCCTGAACCGGATGGTCCTGCCCATCGGCGATCTGGAGGCGATGATGCAGGAAGCCCGCCAGACCAGCTATGAGAAGGCGGTCGACAACTATATCAAGAACAACAAGGCCCGGATCGATTACTGGGTCACCGGCAAGCTCTGATCCGCAGCCGGGCACCCTTTCCCGTACCATTCCCGGCACTGTCGATGGAGGCGGTCCGTTCTCAACGCGCAATCGCGTGACGGACGGCCGTCTCCAGCCATTCCCGTTTCCAGTCCCTTCACGATCGGGAGCGCCGATGAACTCGCCAGCTCACCTGCAAGGCCCAACTCACCTGCAAGGCCCAGCTCATCTGCAAGGCGTGGTGCCGGCCGGCATCGGGATGTTGTCGGTTACGGGATTGTGCAAGTTGTATGGCGGCAATGCCGCCCGCGCCTTGACCATGCTGCATGCCGGGAGGGACCAGGCCGACATCCAGCGGGAAACCGGTGCGGCGGTGGCGGTCGCCGATGTTTCGTTCGGTCTTGCGGCCGGCGAAATCCTTGGCCTGCTCGGGCGGTCCAATTCGGGCAAATCCACCCTGATCCGCATGGTGAACCGTCTGGTCGAACCGACCTCGGGCATCGTCTGCCTGAACGGGCGCGACATGGCGGCGATGAAGCCGGCCGAACTGGTGGCCGCCCGCCGCGATAGCATGGCGATGACCTTCGGCGCCGTGGCGCTGATGCCCAACCGCACTGTCCTGGAGAATCTGGCGTTCGGGCTGGAGGTCGCCGGCTTGCGCCGGCGTGAGCGTCAGGACCGCGCCCGGGCTGTGCTGACGCGCATGGGGCTGGCCCATCTGGCCGACCGGCGTCCGCCTGAAATACCGTCCGAGGCGCGGCTGCGGATCGGACTTGCGCGGTCCCTGATCGGCGAACCGCCATTGCTGTTGATGGATGCTCCCTTCGCCGGGGTCGATCCTGTCCTGCGGCTGGAGCTTGAGGCGGAATTCCTCGACTGGCAGCGGGCGCGTCGGGCGGCCGTGCTGTTCACCACGCAGGATCCGGACGAGGCGATGCGAATCGCGGACCGTATCGCCTTCATGGAGAACGGCCGCTTCGCGCAGGTCGGCACCCTGGACGAAATCCTGGGGTCTCCGGCGAACGACCATGTCCGGTCCGCCTTCCAGGACATCGCGGCACGACGGCGCGAGCGCCAGCGCTCCGTCCAGCTTGAGGCGCTGATTTCCCATTTCGAACGGACGGCGATGGAGGGGCTGGACACGGTGGATTCGTCGGCGGGAGCGCTCGACGGCACCGCAAGACAGCTGACCGGCATCATCGACCGCACCAACGAGCAGGCCGGCGAGACCGTGGTGGCGGCGGAACAGATCGCAAGCAACGTCCAGTCGGTCGCGGCGTTGGCCGACGAGACCTTTCGGTCGTTGGGGGAAATCCGCCTCCGCATCGACGATTCCACCCGCATCGCCCTGTCGGCGGTCGAGGAGGCCCGCAAGGCCGACCAGTCGGTGCACAGCCTGCGGCAGTCGGCCGAGGGCATCGGCAACGTCGTGCGCATCATCGACGAGATCACCGGACAGACCAATCTGCTGGCGCTGAATGCGACCATCGAAGCCGCCCGCGCCGGCGAGGCCGGCAAGGGCTTCGCTGTGGTGGCGCAGGAGGTGCGCCAGCTCGCCAGCCAGACCGCCAAGGCGACTCAGGATGTCTCGCTCCGCATCCAGGCGATGCAGGACGCGACCGGCAATGCCGCCCAGGCCTTGCAGAGTATCACCGCGGTGATCGAGGAGATCAGCACGATCTCGCTTGCCATCGCCAAGTCGATGGAGGCGCAGGCCGCCGCGTCGGCCACCATCCATGCCAGCATCGACCAGGCGGCATCCGGGGCGGGCGTGGTCGCGCGCAACGCCCGGGATGTCACCGGCGGCGCCCGCGACACCGAAAGCGCGACACGGCACGTCCTGTCCGCCGCCGCCGACCTCGCCGGTCAGACCGTACGGCTGCGCGGCAGCATCGAACAGTTGCTGGACGGCATCCGCACCGGATGACCGGCCCCACCACCCTTTCTCAGGAGAGCAGAAATCCCATGAGCAATCCGCTGTTCCGTGTCGGCGAGGCCACCGTCTTCGCCAAGGAAGGCCAGTTCACCGACGCCATGCCGGAAATCGTGATCGGCACGGTCGACGGCCCGGCCGGCCATGCGTTCGCCACCATGATGGGGCAGACCGCCGGCCATACCCGCATGTTCGCGGTGCGGGATTGCAACCAGATGGTTCGTCCGGCCACCATGATGGTGTCCAAGGTGACGATGAAGTCGAGCGCCTATGTCGACCTGTTCGGCGGCGTCGTCCAGGCCGCCACCGCCGACGCGGTGCTGGACTGTGTCATCGACGGCCTTCTGCCGCGCGACGGGATCAACGACCTGTGCATTCTGGTGATGGTCTGGATCGATCCCCGCTGCGCCACCGATGCGAATCTCGACCGTGCCGATCTCTATCGCACCAACTACGAGGCGACCAAGATCGCCATCGGCCGGGCGATGCGCAACGAACCCACCATCGACGAACTGATCGAGAACCGGCACAAGGTTCGCCACTTCATGCTGGATCCGCAGGAGTAAGGCTTTGTCCCGACGCGGCAAAGGAGCGTGGGCTCTTTGCCGCCGGGTCTTCGACTACCGGTCCCAGTTGCGGACGATGGCGTCGATGGTGCCGTCCTTCTTGAGTTTTTCATAGGCTGCGCGCAGCCGGTCGGACTTATCCGCCCGAGCCTTCGGCACCGAGATGTAGCGCGGCACCATCGCCAGGGGCTTGGGCAGGATTTTGACCGACGCGGTTCGGCCTTCGCTGTCGGCCAGATATTTGAGCACCTGCAAATCGCCGGCGATGGCATCGACACGGCCGAGAAGCAGGCGCCGGAACGAGACGACGCTGCTGCTGCTGGGGACCTTTTCGAAGAGCTGGGACTTGTCGAACTCGGGCGTGTATTCGAAGCCTTCGACGACGCCGACCCGCAGTCCCCGCAGATCCTCGATACCCGTGTAACCGATGTCCGAATTGCTGCGGACCATCAGAACGGTCGCGCCGACCCGGTAAGGACCGATCAGATGGCCGCGCTCCAGACGGCGGGGCGAGGTGAAGAACTGGAACGCGACATCCACCTCGTTCTCGTCGTGGGCGCGCACCACCTCCGGCCAGGTCATCGGGCGGTGAACCGGATACACGCCGATTTCCTTCAGCATCGCTTCGACGATCTCGGTGTCCATTCCCGTCCGCTTGCCGCGTAACGTAAAATTATAGGGCGGGAAGAAATCCTCGGAAGCGACGAGCCAGTTCTCGGCACGGGCCGGGGCCGAGCTGAAAATCATCGCGGCAACCAGAAGTGGCGCGATGCATCCCAAGACAGTGCCCAGCACCCTCATGATCGGTGCCGTCCGCTTCGCGGGATGAATAATACTGGAAACAGGAACCATCGATCTCGCCAACATGCCGGAGTTTTGGGGGATGCATGCTTCATGGGTGAAGCAGCATCCCCGTCTCCGGCGAGTGGTACATCGACAGCTTTGGGTTGGGGAAGGGATCTTATCGACCGTCGTGCCGCCCTGCTGTCTTCAAAGCCTCGACGGTTCCGCTTCTGGCGCTTCCTCCCCGATGCCGGTCCCGGACTTTTCCACACCCGGCGTCACGCCGTCCAAAGGTCCCGGAATCGGTGCCTGGGGAAGGAAGGGGAGGCGCTGGTCCAACGGCACAGGGGGGCGGACCGTCATCCGCCAGAGCGCGAACGCCAGCGCGACGATGGCGACCAGCGCCGAGAACAGGAACAAGCCATCCTGCTCGAAAACCGCCATCACCAGCGAGGCGAGGAAGGGGCCGGCGATGGCGCCGATCGAGAAGCCCAGCACCATGCCGCCGCTGGCCGGCACCATTTCGGCAGGCGTCAGGAAGTCGTTGGTGTGCGAGACGCAGATCGGATAGATCGCGAAGATGATCCCGCCGAACAGGGAGATGCCGGCCAGCAGCGGGCCGAACTTGCCCTGCGGCAGCACCGTCATGCCGATGCTGGTAACGGCCAAGGCCGCGAACAGGCCGACCAGGACCAGCCGCCGGTCGATAAGGTCCGAAAGCTTCCCTACAGGCCATTGAAGGAGCATTCCGCCGATGATGGCGGCGCTGACGAAGGTCGCGGATTGGCCCAGATCGTAGCCGAGATGCCGGACATGGACCGGACCCAGCCCATAGAAGGCGCCGACGACCAGCCCGCTGATCACCGTGCCGGCAAATCCCAGCGGACTGGCCCGGTAGAGATGGCCGATCCTGACGGACTCCAGCTTCTGCAACAGGGGCGGTGCGGTGCGGCTCAGCGCGACCGGGACAAGGGCGAGCGAGACCAGGATCGACACGACGACGAACTGCTTGAAGCCGTGCGGATCGTCGATGACCATCAGATACTGGCCGACCCCTTGCGCGCCATAGAGCGCGATCATGTAGAGGGCCAGGATCTGCCCGCGCGTGGCCGAGGTGGCGCTCTGGTTCAGCCAGCTTTCGATGCAGACGAACAGGCCGGCCATGCAGCAGCCTTCCACGAGGCGAAGGGCGATCCAGGCCGCGGGATCGGAGCCCAGCGTGTGCCCGAGCGTGGGCGCGACCAGAACCGTGGCGGAGGCGCTGAAGGCACGGATGTGCCCGACCTGCGCGACCAGCCGGAACGCCTGCGTCGATCCGACCGTCACCCCCAGATAATAGGCGGCGGTCAGGGCGCCGAGCAGGATGGGCGGGGCGCCGGCGGCGTCCAGCCGAACGCTGACGATGGTCGTCAGCGCTCCCGTCCCCCCCATCATCAGGAACACCGCAAGAAGCAGCGGGACGATCGGTTGGATGAGGGACATCGCTTGATCCGCCGGAGGGGAAAAACGCCCGCATGTCGGGGCCGACAGGGCCGGCAAGGCGGGAACGGCGACCTTATAGCCGGGTGTCGCCGTTGTGGACACTGGCAAGAAACGCCTCGACGGTGGCGAGCGCCATGCGTTCGTCCTCGATCACGACATGCCGGCGCAACTCCTGCACCGCTGCGGCAAGGCCGCCCGATGCGAAAGCGCGGCGGACCGCCTGGGTGGCTTGTTCGTCGATGAGCTGCAAGATCGGTGAACTCCTCTTGTTACCGCAGGACGATGGCGCGGTGGTCGTGGAGCATGACCCGCGCCTCGATGTGCAGCCGGATGGCCCGGGCCAGGACGACGCTTTCGACGTCGCGGCCGATGGCGACCAGATCGTCGGGCGACATCGAGTGATCGACGCGCGCCACCTCCTGTTCGATGATCGGTCCTTCGTCGAGGTCGTCGGTGACGTAGTGTGCCGTGGCCCCGATCAGCTTCACGCCGCGCTTGTAGGCCTGATGATAGGGCTTGGCACCCTTGAAGCTGGGCAGGAAGCTGTGGTGGATGTTGATGATCCGCCCCGCCATGTGCGTGCAGAGCTCTTGCGAGAGAACCTGCATGTAGCGGGCAAGCACGACCAGTTCCACGTCGTTCGTTTCGACGATCTCCATCAGGCGGAGTTCCTGCTCCCGCTTGGTGCCGGGTGAAACGGGGAGGTGATGGTAGGGGATGCCGTGCGATTCGACCTGGGACCGGAAGGCATCATGGTTGGAAACGACGCCGACGATGTCGACGGGCAGCGCCCCGATGCTGTGGCGGTACAGGAGGTCGTTCAGGCAATGGCCGAACTTCGACACCATAATCAGGATCTTCGGCCGCCGCCGGGCATCCCGCAGCGTCAGGGTCATTCCGAAGCGCCCGACGATGGGTTGCAGGTCTTCGATGAGGATGGCTTCGCTGCGGATCGCGTCCGGAGCGTCGAAGGCCATCCGCAGGAAGAAATGCTCGCCGTCGTGATCGACGAACTGAGCGCTTTCGATGATGTCGCAGTCGCGGTCGTACAGGTGAGTGGAGATGGCGGAGATGATCCCCGGCCGGCTCAGGCAGCTGACAGTCATGTAGAAGAGGTTGTGATTGGGACGCATCGCAGATCTCGCGCCTAAGGATTTGGTCGGGGGAGGTATGGTCAGGCGATGTCGACGATGATCGGCTCATAGCCGAGCCGGCCCAGGAAGGCCGACAGGTCGTCGGGGTGCATCGACAGCGTCGCGCGATTGGTCATCGGGTGGAAATTGACGGTGTCGCCGGCCAGGACGCGGCGTTCCAGCACCAGACGGACGCGGCGCTCCTTGTCCGCCACCAGGGCCAGCGGGCTGACCCCGCCCGGCTCGATGGACAGGACCTGTTCCAGCGTGACCGGCGAGGCGAAGGACAGCTTGGCCGAGCCGATGACCGGCGCCAGTTCCTTCATGTTCACCGACTGGTCGTGCGGCAGCACCACCAGCCACAGCACGCCCTTGGCGTCCTTCAGAAGCAGATTCTTGGTGTGCACGCCGGGAACGCTGCGCCAATGCTCCTCGGCGTCGGCGACGGTGCGTACCGGCGGATGGGCGTGCAGGCGCATCGGCATCGACGCGAGAGCGAGTGCCCGGCACAGTTCGTCGGGGATGCCGGCTTCACGCCAGTGCATCTGCATGGTGTCGTTGTCGTCGAGCATAGTCGCCATCCTTGTTGGGCCCGGCAAGCCACGGAAAGCGGATTGCCGCAGTGCGGGTCGAGGGCACCCGTGGATGGTTGCGTCCCCGACCGTTCCGTTGGACGCAGCATGGCGAAAGGATCCACCCGCCGATTGTACGGGTGCGTCACCGGCGTTGAACGGAGCGGCCGTGGCAAAGTCCCTGCCGGAGTCTCAGCCCTTGCGGAAGACGGATGGCGTCATGCCGCGCCGGTCCTTGAAGGCACGGACGAAGTGCGAGGAATCGCAGAATCCGACGGCGGCGGCGACCTCCGTCACCGACTGCTCGGTGTTGCGCAGCAGGAATTCGGCATGCTCCAGCCGCATGATCCGGTAGGCCTCTGTCGGCGTCATGCCCAGCGCGTTCTGGAAATGCCGCTCCATCTGCCGCCGGGCAGCCCCCAGCCGGCGGGCCATCTCCGCCACCGACAAGGGCACGTCGATGTTCTGCTGCATCAGCAGAAGCGCCTTCCGCACCACCTCGTCGTTGGTGGAGAAGTCGAGCGGAATGCCCGGCTGCGGCTTCTCCCCGCGCAGCGCGTCGTCGATGATCATGATGTGCAGGCTTTTGCGCGCCTGGGCCCGCCCGACATGCTTTTCCACAAGGTAGGCCGCGAGATGGGCCGAGCTGGTGCCGCCCGAGCAGGTCAGCCGGTCGCGGTCGACGATGAAGATCTGGTCTGACACCGGCGTGATGCCGTCGAATTGCTCCAGGAAGTCGGCATGGTGGAACCAGCTGATGCAGCAACGGTAGCCGTCCATCAGCCCGGCCCGCTGCAAGATGAAGGCGCCGGTGCAGACGCCGACCAGCGGGATTTTCGCCGCCGCCGCCTGGCGCAGATAGCGGATGTAGTCGGGGCTGAGGTTGGAGATCTCATCGATCAGCCCGCCGATGACGACGATGTAGTCGAACTTTGCCGGATCGCCCAGCCGTTCGGTCGGCTGCATCAGCATGCCGCAACTGGATGCCACCGGCCGCATCTGGTCGGACAGCACAGACCACTCGCAGAGGATCGGCCGGCTGCGGTCGCCCTCGTCGGCGGCCAGCCGCAGCACATCGACGAAATTGGCGAAGGCGCACAGCGTGAAGCGGTGGGCGAGGATGAAGCCGACCGACAGGCGCGGTGCCGCGGCACGGTCCGGGAACCGGCCGGTCCTGCCGGCGTTTGCCCTGGCAATGATTGTCATGTGACCTCCGGCGGACGCACCGTCGCATAGGTGACATTAAACTGACGCATCCATTCTGTCCAACGAAGGGTCGCTTCCCGATACTGTCAGCACGTTGAACTTCGCGGTGCTGCCATGACCCGCTTCTCATTCTCTTCGCTGTTGACCAACGCGCTGACCGGCAACAAGAACTGGCAGCCCCAATGGCCCGATGCGGAACCGAAATCCGAATATGACGTCGTGATCGTCGGCGCGGGCGGGCATGGTCTGGGTGCGGCCTATTATCTCGCCAAGGAACACGGCATCACCAACGTCGCGGTGGTGGAGAAAGGGTGGCTCGGCGGCGGCAACACCGGCCGCAACACCACCATCATCCGCTCCAACTACCTGTACGACGAAAGCGCCCGGCTCTACGAGCATGCGGTGAAGCTGTGGGAAGGGCTGAGCCAGGAGCTGAACTACAACGTCATGTTCTCGCAGCGCGGCGTGATGATGCTGGCGCACACGGTCCATGACATCCAAAGCTTCAAGCGCCACATCCACTCCAACCGCCTGAACGGCATCGACAACGAGTGGCTGACGCCGGAGCAGGCCAAGGAATACTGCCCGCCGTTGAACATCGCCGCCAACGCCCGCTATCCGGTGATGGGAGCGGCATTGCAGCGGCGCGGCGGCACCGCCCGCCACGATGCGGTGGCCTGGGGCTATGCGCGGGCCGCCTCGGCGCGCGGGGTCGACATCATCCAGAACTGCCCGGTGACCGCGATCCGCCGCGACACCTCCGGCCGCGTCACCGGCGTCGAGACCGCCCGCGGCTTCATCAAGGCCAGGAAGGTCGCGGTGTCGGCCGCTGGCAACACCTCGGTGGTGATGGACACCGCCGGAGTCCGGCTGCCGCTGGAAAGCTATCCGTTGCAGGCGCTGGTGTCGGAGCCGATCAAGCCGGCCTTCCCCTGCGTGGTGATGTCCAACACGGTGCACGCCTACATCAGCCAGTCCGACAAGGGCGAACTGGTGATCGGGTCCGGCACCGACCAGTACACCTCCTACAGCCAGCGCGGCGGCCTGCCGCTGATCGAGCACACCGTCGCCGCCATCTGCGAGGTGTTCCCGATCTTCAACCGCATGCGCATGCTGCGCAAATGGGGCGGCATCGTCGACGTCACGCCCGACCGCTCGCCGATCATCGCCAAGACGCCGGTGCCGGGTCTCTACGTCAATTGCGGCTGGGGCACCGGTGGCTTCAAGGCGACGCCGGGGTCGGCCAACGTCTTCGCCCACACCATCGCCCGCGACGAGCCGCACCCGATCAACGCGCCCTTCACGCTGGAACGCTTCAAGACCGGGCGGCTGATCGACGAGGCCGCCGCCGCCGCCGTCGCGCATTGAGGAGACGACCATGCTGCTCATCCGCTGCCCCTATTGCGAAGCAGAGCGCCCGGAGGTGGAGTTCACCTATGCCGGCGAGGCGCACATCGCCCGCCCGGCGGACCCCTCCGCCCTGTCCGACGACGAATGGCGCGATTTCCTGTTCATCCGCACCAACCCGCGCGGCCGGCATTTTGAGCGCTGGCGCCACATGCACGGCTGCGGCCGCTTCTTCAACGCGGTGCGCGACACCGTGACCGACAAATTCTCCATGACCTACAAGGCCGGGGCTCCGCGCCCGAGCGA
This sequence comes from Azospirillum palustre, assembly GCF_002573965.1. Taxonomy (NCBI): domain Bacteria; kingdom Pseudomonadati; phylum Pseudomonadota; class Alphaproteobacteria; order Rhodospirillales; family Azospirillaceae; genus Azospirillum; species Azospirillum palustre. Next base: position 820,280 of record NZ_PDKW01000042.1, read on the forward strand.
CGAGGAGATCGCGCTCGCCTCCAGCGCCGTCGCCGACTCCGCCGCCGCCCCCGCTGCCGCCAGCGTCAAGGATGCACGTCCATGAGCAATTTCCGCATTGCCGGCAAGGGCAGGGTCAACCGCAGCCGTCAGCTCCGCTTCACCTTCGACGGCGTGGACTACAACGGCTACGAAGGCGACACGCTGGCGTCCGCGCTTCTGGCGAACGGCGTTCATCTCGTTGGACGGTCCTTCAAGTATCACCGTCCGCGCGGCATCCTGACCGCCGGGTCGGAGGAGCCGAACGCGCTGGTCGGCAGCAACCGCGGCAACGGCCGGTTCGAGCCGAACACGCGGGCGACGGTGCTGGAGGTCTTCGAAGGGCTGAAGACTGAGAGCCAGAACCGCTGGCCGTCGCTGACCCGCGACATCGGCGCGGTCAACGACGCGCTCTACATGATGTTCTCGGCTGGCTTCTACTACAAGACCTTCATGTGGCCGAAGAGCTTCTGGGACAAGGTCTACGAGCCGGTCATCCGCAACGCCGCCGGCCTGGGCAAGGCGCCGACCGCCCCCGATCCCGACACCTATGCCAGCCGCTTCGCCCATTGCGACGTGCTGGTCGTCGGCGGCGGTGCCGCCGGCCTTGCCGCCGCGCTGGAAGCCGGCCGCAGCGGCGCGTCGGTCATCCTGTGCGACGAGCAGTCGGAAATCGGCGGTTCGCTGCTGTCGGAGCCGTCGGCCGAGATCAACGGGCAGCTGGCCTGGGACTGGCTGGAGGACGCCAACGCCGCGCTGGCGGCGATGCCGAACGTCACCGTGCTGCCGCGCACCACGGCCATCGGTTATTACCACCAGAATTTCGTCGGGCTCTGTCAGCGTCTGACCGACCATCTGCGCATCGTGCCGGACGGCGCTCCGCGCGAGCGGATGTGGAAGGTGCGGGCCAAGCAGGTGGTGCTGGCCCAGGGCGCCATCGAGAAGCCACTGGTGTTCGCCGGCAACGACCGGCCCGGCGTGATGCTGGCCGGGGCCGCGCGCACCTACACGAACCGCTATGGCGTCAAGGTCGGCAACCGGGTGGCCGTGGTCACCAGCCATGACAGCGCCTGGCACGCCGCCTTCGACCTCGCCAAGGCGGGGGTGGAGGTCGCGGCCATCGTCGATGTCCGCGGCACCGTGCCGACCCAGCTGGTGGCGGCGGCGGATGCGCTGCGCATCAGGACGCTGATCGGCTGGACCGTCACCGGAACCAAGGGCCGGCTGCGCGTCTCCTCGGTGCGGGTCAACCCGGTCGGCGCCGGAGGCAAGGTCGGCGGTGCCGAAACCATCGCCTGCGACGCCCTGCTGATGTCGGGCGGCTGGACCCCCAGCATTCATCTGTTCTCCCACACCCAGGGGTCGCTGACCTGGAACGAGGACGGCCAGATGTTCCTGCCCGGCCGTGGCAAGGAGGAGTGCCGTCTGGCCGGCGCCGGCAAGGGCCGCTTCGGGTTGAAGGCCGCCTTCGAGGATGGTGCCGCCGCCGGTGCCGCCGCCGCCATGGATGCAGGGTTCGGCGTCGAGCCGGCCAGCTATCATGTGGAGGGCGAGCTTTCCTTCACCGGGGTGACTGGCCGCGAGCTGCCGACCGACCGCGATCCGGGCCATGCCAAGGCGTTCGTCGATTTCCAGAACGACGTGATGGCCAAGGACATCCGGCTGGCCGTGCGCGAGGGTTTCAAATCCATCGAGCACATCAAGCGCTACACCACCAACGGCATGGCGACCGACCAGGGCAAGCTGTCCAACATCAATGGTCTGGCGGTTGCGTCGGATGCGCTGAAGCGGCCGATCCCCGCCGTGGGCCTGACCACCTTCCGTCCGCCCTACACCCCGACCAGCTTCGGCACCTTCGCCGGCTACAACAAGGGTGCGCTGTTCGAGGTGACGCGCAAGACGCCGATCGACGGCTGGGCCGAGGAAAACGGCGCGGTGTACGAGCCGGTGTCGCTGTGGCGCCGCGCCTGGTACTTCCCGCAGGTCGGCGAGGACATGCATGCGGCGGTGGCGCGCGAATGCAAGGCGGTACGCACGTCGGTGGGCATGTTCGACGCCTCGACCCTCGGCAAGATCGAGATCGTCGGTCCCGATGCGGCCGAATTCATGAACCGCATGTATACCAATGCCTGGGCCAAGCTGGCCCCCGGCCGCTGCCGCTACGGCCTGCTGCTGGGCGAGGACGGCTTCATCCGCGACGACGGCGTGATCGGGCGTCTGGCCCATGACCGCTTCCACGTCACCACCACCACCGGCGGTGCGGCGCGCGTGCTGGGCATGATGGAGGATTACCTCCAGACCGAATGGCCGGACCTGAAGGTCTGGCTGACCTCGACCACCGAGCAATGGTCGGTGATCGCGTTGCAAGGTCCGAACGCCCGCAAGCTAATCGAGCCGTTCGTCGAGGGGATCGACCTGTCGGAAGGCGCCTTCCCGCACATGGCGGTGGCGACCGGCAAGATCTGCGGCGTGCCGACCCGGCTGTTCCGCGTCTCCTTCACCGGCGAACTCGGCTTCGAGATCAACGTGCCGGCCCGCTACGGCCGCGCGGTGTGGGAAAAGCTGTTCGAGGCCGGGCAGCGCTTCGGCATCACCCCCTACGGCACCGAGACGATGCACGTCCTGCGCGCCGAGAAGGGCTACATCATCGTCGGCCAGGACACGGACGGCACGCTGACGCCGGACGATGCCGGCCTGTCCTGGGCCGTCGGCAAGACCAAGCCGGACTTCGTCGGCAAGCGCTCCCTGTCCCGCCCGGACATGCTGGCGAAGGATCGCAAGCAGCTGGTCGGCCTGCTGACCGCCGATCCGAAGACCGTGCTGGAGGAGGGGGCGCAGATCGTCCTCGACCCGAACCAGCCGGTGCCGATGGACATGGTCGGCCATGTGACCTCCTCCTACTGGAGCGCCGAGCTGGGGCGGTCCATCGCCTTTGCGGTGATCCAGGGCGGCCGGTCCCTGCAGGGCAAGACCGTGCATGTGCCGATGCCGGACAAGGTCCATGCCGCGACCATCACCGGCATGGTGTTCGTCGATCCCGAGAACAAGCGTCTCAGCGCATAGGAGGTCTCCCCATGCTTCTGGCCAATCACCCGTTGCTGGGCAAGACGATCACCGGCGACACCGCAAGCAAGCTGACCATCCGCGCGGCCGACGACGTCGCCCGCTTCAGCCTGCGGATCGATCCCGCCGTAGCCCAAGCGGCCGGGGCCGCCTTCGGTATGCCGCTCCCCACCCGCATCGGCGGGATGGTGGAGGCCGGTGGCCGGATGGCGCTGCAACTCGGCCCCGACGAGTGGGTGCTGACGGCGTCGGTCGCCGAGGGCGACGGCATCGAGAATGCCTTCGCCACCCTTGGGGAGACGCACAGCCTCGTCGATATCGGCCATCGCGAGGTCGGCATCCTGGTCGAGGGGGAGGCCGCGGCACTCGCCCTGCGTTCGGCCATCGCCTTCGATGTCGAGGCGATGGCGGTCGGCACCGGCTGCCGCACCCTGTTCGACAAGGCGCAGATCGTCCTGATCCGCGAGGACAAGAACCGCTTCCGGATCGAGGTCTGGCGCTCCTTCGCCGACCATGTCTGGGGAATCCTGCACGCCGTCAGCCGCGAAATCGCGCTCGGCCTCTGATCGAGAGAACCGCACATGACCCGTCATCAGTCCCTGCCGAAATCCGATCTCACCGATGCCGCGATTGCGGCGGCCATCGGGCGCGAACTGAACCGCCAGAAGTACGAGATCGAGCTGATCGCCTCGGAAAACATCGTCTCGGCGGATGTGCTGGCTGCTCAGGGTTCCGTCCTGACCAACAAGTACGCCGAAGGTTATCCGGGCCGCCGCTATTACGGCGGGTGCGAGTTCGTGGACGAGGTGGAGACCATCGCCATCGACCGCGCCAAGCAGCTGTTCGGCGCCGGCTTCGTCAATGTCCAGCCACATTCGGGCGCCCAGGCCAATCAGGCGGTGTTCCTGGCTCTGCTCCAGCCGGGCGACCGGGTGATGGGCATGTCGCTGGCCCATGGCGGCCACCTGACCCACGGCTCGCCGGTGACCATGTCGGGCAAGTGGTTCGACATCGTCAGCTACGAGGTGCGCGAGAGCGACCAGCTGATCGACTATGATGCCCTGCGCGCCAAGGCGCTGGAGACCAGGCCGAAGCTGATCGTCGCTGGGGCGTCGGCCTATCCGCGGGTGATCGACTTCGCCGCGTTCCGCCGCATCGCCGACGAGGTCGGCGCCTATCTGATGGTGGACATGGCCCATTACGCCGGGCTGGTCGCCACCGGCCAGTATCCGGACCCGCTGCCGCACGCCCATGTGGTGACCACCACCACGCACAAAACCCTGCGCGGTCCGCGGGGCGGCATGATCCTGACCAATGACGAGGCGCTGGCCAAGAAGTTCAACTCCGCGGTGTTCCCGGGCAACCAGGGCGGTCCGCTGATGCATGTCATCGCCGCCAAGGCGGTCGCCTTCGGCGAAGCGCTGACCCCGGAGTTCAAGGCCTATGCCGCGCAGGTGGTGACCAATGCCAGGGTGCTGTCCGACACGCTGGTGAAGGGCGGGCTGGACATCGTCTCCGGCGGCACCGACTGCCACATGGTGCTGGTCGATCTGCGGCCGAAGGGGGTGAAGGGCCGCGACGCCGAACGGGCGCTGGAGCGGGCCGGCCTGACCTGCAACAAGAACGCCATCCCGTTCGACCCGGAAAAGCCGGCGGTGACCTCCGGCGTCCGTCTCGGCACCGCGGCGGGCACCACCCGCGGCTTCGGCGAGGCGGAGTTCGCCCGCATCGGCGAGCTGATCCTGACCGTCGTCGACGCTCTTGCCGCCGCCGGACCGGAGGGCAATGCCGAGGTCGAGACGCGCGTGCATGGCGAAGTCCGCGAATTGTGCGAGCGCTTCCCGATCTACGGGTGACCGGGACACGTGCCGCTGGGAAATCCTGCTTAAGGCCAACTGTTTGACCTGACGAGGCGCGCGATGTTTCTCAGCGTTTTCGATGTGTTCAAGATCGGCATCGGTCCGTCGTCGTCGCACACGATGGGGCCGATGACCGCGGCGGTGCGGTTCCTCGACATGCTGCGGGCGTCTGCCGATGCCGCACCCGCGGCGATCAAGGTCCGGCTTCACGGCTCGCTCGCCTTCACCGGCAAGGGGCATGCGACGGATCGGGCGGTGCTGCTCGGGCTTCTCGACTACCGGCCGGACAACCTGAATGTCGATGAAGCCGAGGGGCGGATCGCCGAACTTTGGCGAACGCGAAGGCTGCACCCGGTTGGCCTGCCGGCGCTGGAGTTCGACCCGGAAACCGATCTGGTCTTCGACTTCGGGCCGCCGTTGCCCGGCCATGCCAACGGGCTGGTTTTCCAGGCGTTGGACCGGGCCGGCAAGGTGATGCTGTCGGAGATCTTCTATTCCATCGGCGGCGGCTTCGTCGTCACCGCGGCGGAGCGGGAGTCTCCGCCGGCAGCGTTCGAGACCGAGTGCGTCGGCTGGCCTTATCCCTTCCACAACGCCGCGGCGATGCTGCGGATGGCGCGGGAGAGCGGCGCGTCCATCGCCGAGATGAAACGAGCCAACGAGATCGTCGTCCGCTCCCCCGCCGAGGTGGACGAGAAGCTCGGCGCCGTCTGGGCGGCGATGGACGGCTGCATCGAGCGCGGTCTCAGCCTGGACGGCCAATTGCCCGGCAGCCTGAAGGTCAAGCGGCGGGCCAAGGCCATCCATCAGCAGCTTCTGCGCGAACGCGGGGCCAATTCGAGCCTGCCGCACGTCGCGTCCGACTGGCTCTCCATCTATGCCATGGCGGTCAATGAGGAGAATGCGGCCGGCGGCAAGGTGGTGACTGCGCCGACCAACGGGGCGGCCGGTGTCGTGCCGGCGGTGCTCCGCTATTACCTCGACCATTGTGCCGGGGCGGAGCCGGCGAAGGTCGCCGATTTCCTGCTGACCGCCGCGGCCATCGGCGGGCTGATCAAGCACAACGCGTCGATTTCCGGGGCGGAGGCCGGCTGCCAGGGCGAGGTCGGGTCGGCCGCCGCCATGGCTGCGGCGGGATTGTGCGCCGTGCTGGGCGGAACGCCGGAGCAGGTGGAGAATGCGGCGGAAATCGCGCTGGAGCATCACCTCGGCATGACCTGCGACCCGGTTGCCGGTCTGGTCCAGGTGCCCTGCATCGAGCGCAACGCCATCGGCGCCACCAAGGCGGTGGCCGCAGCCTCCCTGGCGCTGCGCGGCGACGGCCAGCACTTCATGCCGCTCGACAACTGTATCCAGGCGATGCGGCAGACCGGTGAGGAAATGAGCACCAAGTTCAAGGAAACCAGCCTGGGCGGGCTTGCGGTCAATCTGCCGGAGTGCTGACGCTTTAAGCCGCCAGCCTCTCCGCCAATCTCTCCGGCATCAGCCGAGGTCGAACCCATGGGCAACGGCATCCGGATATTTGCCGCATTGGATGGCGATTTGGCGCCGGTGCTGGCCTGCGGTTGGCTGCTGTCGATGAATCCGGGCGTGACCGTCACGGCCGGTCCTCCGGACCGCGGGCCGGGTGCCGGACTGTGCGCACGCGGCTATATGGATCTGCATGTCCTCACGCAGGACCACGGCAACGACGCGCTGGTACGGACCGCTGCACTCCAGGCGCGCCGCCTTGCGGCCCTGCTCCCCGGTGAGGGAGCGCTCGACCTGGGCCAGGACCCGCCGGTCGGGAGGTTCGACCTGCTGTTGGCCGGCAGGCCGCGGCCCGGCAAGCCATCCTGTTGGAGTGCCGATGCACAGCGGTTCGGCGCGGTTCTGGTGGCACCGCGAGAGACACCGTCCCACCTGGGCCGAAGCATCGCCATCCTGGCGGACGGACCGCCCCGCGCGCTGAAATCCTTCCGCATCGCCCAACGGCTCTTCCCGGCCATCGCGTCGGTTCACCTGATCCTCGACGAGCGCACCGATCCGGGACGGGCGGACGAGTGGCTGCGGCAACTGGACTGTCGGTGTCCGGTCCGGCTTTCGACGGTCCGGCTTTCGACGGTGCGGCCGACCGCCGATGCGCAGAGCGCCGCCAGTCTCGACGCCGGCGGCGACCTTCTGGTGGTGGAGCGGCCGACGCGCTTCTGGACTTCCATCGGCTTCGAGTGGCGGCTGGCCGCCCTTCTCGATCGCACGCCTGGGGCCGTGCTGTTCGCTCGTTGAACGCGACACGTCACTCCAGCCGTTCACCCAGCTTCATCCGCATCAGCGCCAGTTCCGGGGCATTGCGGGCCTCCATCTTCTCCAGCACGCGGGCGCGGTGGGTTTCGACCGTGCGGATGCCGATGGCGAGGCGGGTGGCGATGGTCTTGTTGGGCAGGCCCTGGGCGACCATCTCCATTACCTCCAGTTCGCGCGGGCTGAGCAAAGCGAGGCGGCGGCGGATTTCCCCGACCTCCGCCTCGGCGCTGCGCGCGGCGAGATCGCGCGCGAACGCCTCCTGCACCCGCTCGATCAGCAGATCCTCGTCGAACGGCTTTTGCAGGAAATCCACCGCCCCGGCCCGGAAGGCCCGCACCGCGGCGGTGACGTCGCCATGGCCGGTGATGACGATCACCGGCAGGGTCAGTCCGCGCCGGATCATCTCCTGCTGCAACTCCAGCCCGTCCATGCCCGGCATGCGGATGTCGAGAATGGCGCAACCGGGCTGGTCGGGGGATGCCGTCTCCAGGAACTCGGCGGCCGACGCGCAGCAGCGTACGGTCAGGCCGGCCAGATCGAGGTGGAGCGCCAGGGCGTCGCGCACGGCCTCGTCGTCGTCCACCACGAACGCCACCGGGGTGGCTCCGGAGCCCGCGGCGGGCGTTTCGGTCGTCATGCGGGCACTCCGTCTTTGCCCGCGCCATGAGCGGGAATGGTGAACTGGAACACGGTGCCGCCAGTTGCGCCGCTTCTTGCGGTCAGGGTGCCGCCATGGCTCTCGACGATGGTGCGGACGATGGACAGCCCAAGCCCCATGCCTGTCGGCTTGGTGGTGACGAAGGGGGCGAACAGGTTGCGCTCCACCACCTCGGCAAGGCCGGGTCCGGTGTCGCGCACGCCGATGGCGACGAAGTCGGGCTGCGCGGCGGGGCAGGCGAAGATCACGATGCGGCGCCGGGCCGTCTGGGCCTGGGCGGGCGGACCGCCATCCGTGCCTTCGCCCATCGCTTCCGCGGCATTGCGGACGAGGTTGAGAATCGCCTGCTGCAGTTGGACCGCGTCGCCGTCAATCGTCGGCAGGGGGGCCGGAAGGGCGGGGTCGATTTCGGCGACGATCTCCACCGCATGGCGGCTGGCCAGCGGGCCGGCCAGCGTCAGGCAGTCGGCGATCAGCGTTGCGACCGGCAGCGGGGCGCGGTCGCTGGCGCCCTTGCGCACGAAATCGCGCAGGCTGCGGATGACCCGGTCCGCCCGCTCCGCCTGGGTAACGGTTTTGTCGAGGATCTCGGTCAGGCGGGGGGAGGCCCCTTCGAGCCGCGCGACCTTGCGGGCGGCGCGGGCGTAGCCCATCGTCGCCGCCAGCGGCTGGTTCAACTCGTGGGCCAGCGCCGCCGTCATCTCGCCCGCCTCGATCAGGCGGGAGGCGTGGGCGAGGTCGGACTGCCGCACCCGCAGCCTATCCTCCGCCCGGCGGCGCTCGCTGACCACGGCGCCAAGCAGCAGGATGGTGACGGCCAGAGTCAGCATCAGCAGCTGGAAATGCGCCATGCGGTCGGTATCGACGCCGGTCGCCTGGATGGCGGCGATCAGCCCGGCCTGCGTGGCGACCGAGGCCACCACCGCGCCGACCAGCCCATGCCGCACGGCGATGCCGATGGCCGGCAGGAACAGCAGATAGAAATGCTCGTACTGCGAGGAGGCGAGCGGGCCGAAATCGAGCCACAGGGTGAAGCCGATCAGCGCCCCTTGCGCCAGCGTCTCCGCCGCACCGCTCCATGACCAGCGCAGGGCCGGCATCCGCCGGCCGATCAGCACCAGCGGCGTCAGGACGGCGATGCCGATGACTTCGCCCGTCCAATAGCGCAGCAGCACCTGCGGAAAGTTCGTCCACTCGAACAGGCCGGCCGCGGTGTGGATGGCGATGAAGCACAGGCCGATTCCCAGAACCGCCGCGGCGCTGCCGCCCAGCAGCAGGACGATGTCGCGCAGCCGGGACAGGCCCGGATCGATTGCGCGGCGCAGCAGCCATCCTGCGATCCCATAGCCCATGGCGACGACGCCGTTCGCCAGGAACGGGGCCCACAGCGTCATGGGCAGAGGCGTTATGGGCAGATCGCGGACGACGAGGTCGGCGGCGGTCAGGGCCAGCCAGACCAGGGGCACGGCGCGGATGCCGAACAGCACCGACACCCCCATCATCAACCCGGCCGGCGGGTTCCACGGCGTGATGTTGATGGACGAGACCGCATGGATGAAGCTGATCCAGTCCAGGAACAGGTGGACGGCCAGATAGGCCGGAACGAACATCCATTTGCGGCGGACAATCTGCGACATGGGGCGATGGTAACGCCAACCCGCTCCGACTGCATCAGGGGAAATCGCCAGGCCCGTATTACTACGGAGACCCTGCGGGATCGGGCGCAGCCCCTTCGGGTCCGTATTTCCCGGCATGGACAGACTGCCGCCGACTTCCGATCATTGAGGTGTTTCCTGCGGAGCGATTTCCGGCAGGCAACCGACCGCACCGGAACAAAAGGACCGGAGACCTCACGCAACCGGAACCGTCACGATGGCAAGCCTCAAGCGCATTCTGCTGGCAACCGACCTGGAACCGAAATCGGACCGCGCCCTGGAGCGCGCCGTTCAGCTCGCCCATCGGTTCGATGCGGAGCTGACGGCGCTGCATGTCGTCGACAGTAACGGCGGCCGCTACGGTTGCCTGCCGCTGCACCATGTGGAAGGCGAGTTGCAGCGCCACATCCTGGCCGCAAGTGGCGGGGCCGGTATCCGGGCGCAGGCGGTCGCGGTGCGCGGCGACGCGGTGGAACACCGGGTCGCCGGCTATGCCGGCCTGTGGCGGCCCGACCTTCTGGTGGTGGGCCTGCACCAGCGCGACCGGGTGGCGGACCTGTTCCTGGCCTCCACCGTCGAGCGCATCGCGATTGCCGACGGAACGCCGATGCTGATCGTGCGCGACAAGCCGCTCCAGCCCTATCTGCGGGTGCTGGTGCCGGTCGATTTTTCCGAACGGTCGCGCTCGTCGGTGGAGTCGGCGCGCATGCTGATGGAGGAGGGATGCATCCACCTGCTGCATGTCGCCGATCTGCCGGACGCTTCGGCACTGGACAAGGCACAGGTCGAGCACGATTTCCGGACCGTGCTCGGCCCCCAGGGGGACGGGCCGCCGGGTGGGCCGGCGGGTGGGGTGGGGGTGGAGACGATCCTGTTGACCGGCTCTCCGGGGCAGCGGATCGTCGGTCTGGCCCGGCAGGGGCGGTACGATCTGGTTGCAATGGGCTCGGCCCGGCGCAGCGGCGTTGCCCGTGCCCTGCTGGGCAGCACGGCGTCCGAGGTGATCGACGCGCTGCCCTGCGACGTGCTGATCGGTGGCGTGGGTATGGGAATGGGCTCCGGCTGGTCCTCGGCGCCCGCACCCACACTTTGCCCCTGATGGGCCTGAATGGAGAACCGGATGACCATCACTGACCATTTTTCCGCGTCCAGCGTGATTCTCGATGCCGCGCCCGGCAACAAGGCGGCGCTGCTCGACCAGTTGGCGGCCGAGGCCGCCGCCCGCAGCGGGCGTCCGGCGCCCGAGATCCTGGAGGCCTTGCAGGCGCGGGAGAAGATCGGCTCCACCGCGCTCGGCAGGGGCGTGGCGCTTCCCCACACGGAGCTTGCCGATCTTGCGGCCCCGGTCGTCCTGTTCGCCCGTCTCCAGCGCGCGGTCGATTTCGACGCGCGCGACGACGAGCCGGTCGATCTGGTCTTCCTCGCGCTCTGGCCGGCATCGAACCGCAAGGGGCTGCTGGCGTCCATGGCGGAAATCTGCGGGGCGCTGCGCGATCCGCAGTCGCTGCGCCGGCTGCGCGGTGCCAAGACCGCCGACGACGCGGCCCAGATCGTCATCCAGGCTGTTGCCCAGGATGAGGACGACCGGGACTGCAACGACGCACCCCCCGGCTTCTGACACCGTCCATCGCCGCCGCCCCGGTGTGCCTCCAGTCTGCCGCCAGTCTGCCGTAGGATTTCATGCCCGACGCACTCCCGCTCCTGATCGCCATCGCCTTGCCCTTCGCCGGCGCGGTTGCCGCCGGACTGTTGCCCACCCATGCGCGCAACGCCGCGGCGTGGCTGGCCGGCGGCGTGGCGCTGCTCGGGTTGGCGATGGTGTGGGCGGCCTACCCGACGGTTTCGGCCGGCGGCGTGCTCCGCTTCACCGCCGGATGGATGCCGTCGCTGGGGCTCGAATTCTCCCTGCGGATGGACGGCTTCGCATGGCTTTTCGCCGGGCTGGTGTTCGGGGTCGGCGTGCTGGTGGTGGTCTACGCCCGCTATTACATGGCGGCCGAGGATCCGGTGCCGCGCTTCTTCGCCTTCCTGCTCGCCTTCATGGGGTCGATGACGGGGGTGGTGCTGTCGGGCAACTTGATCCAGCTCGCCTTCTTCTGGGAGTTGACCAGCCTCTTCTCCTTCCTGCTGATCGGCTACTGGCACCACACCGCCGCCGCGCGCGACGGTGCCCGCATGGCGCTGACGGTCACGGCGACCGGCGGCCTCTGCCTGTTCGCGGGCGTGCTGATCCTCGGCCACATCGTCGGCAGCTACGATCTCGACGCCGTGCTGACGGCCGGCGACCTCATCCGCGCCCATCCGCTCTACCTGCCGGCCCTGGTGCTGATCCTGCTCGGCGCGCTGACCAAGAGCGCGCAGTTCCCCTTCCATTTCTGGCTGCCGCACGCCATGGCGGCGCCGACCCCGGTGTCGGCCTACCTGCATTCGGCGACGCTGGTGAAGGCGGGCGTCTTCCTGATGGCGCGGCTGTGGCCGGTGCTGGCGGGGACCGAGGCATGGTTCTGGATTGTCGGGTCGGCTGGTCTCGCCACCCTGCTGCTCGGCGCCTATGTTGCCATCTTCCAGCATGACCTGAAGGGGCTGCTGGCCTATTCGACGATCAGCCATCTCGGCCTGATCACCCTGCTGCTCGGCCTGAACAGCGAACTCGCGATGGTGGCGGCGATCTTCCACGTCATCAACCACGCCACCTTCAAGGCCTCGCTGTTCATGGCCGCCGGCATCATCGACCACGAGACGGGGACGCGCGACATCCGGCGGCTGTCGGGGCTGAACCGCTTCATGCCTTTCACCGCCCGCCTCGCCCTGATCGCCGCCGGCGCCATGGCGGGCGTGCCGCTGCTGAACGGTTTCCTGTCGAAGGAGATGTTCTTCGCCGAGGCGCTCTCCGCCAAGGACCCGCTGCCGGTCTTCTTCGACATTCTGCCGGTCGCGGCGATGGTGGCCAGCGCCTTCAGCGTCGCCTATTCGCTGCGCTTCATCCATGGCACCTTCTTCGGGCCGGACCCGGTGGACCTGCCGCACAAGCCACACGAGCCGCCGGCCTGGATGCGTTTCCCGGTCGAGGTGCTGGTGCTGGCCTGCATCGTCATCGGCATCCTGCCCGCCGCCACCGTCGGCCCCTATCTCGACATGGCCGCCCGCGCCGCCCTGGGTGCGGCGACGCCGGAATACAGCCTCGCGGTCTGGCACGGCTTCAACCTGCCGCTGGTGATGAGCATGGCCGCCTTCGCCGCCGGGCTGATCCTCTACCGGCTGCTGCAAAGCCACCTCGCCAAGGGCATCGAGGGGCCGCCGCTGATCCGCAGCCTGGAAGGGCGGCGCATGTTCGAGCGGACGATGGTCTTCCTGTCCTGGCGGCTGGCCCGCACCGCCGAGGGCGTGCTCGGCACCCGCCGCCTGCAGCCGCAGCTGCGGCTGGTGGTGGCCGCCGCGGTGCTGGCCGCCGGCTGGACCGTGTGGAGCCGCGGGGTGGGGCCTGGCAATCTGGTGCCGTCCGGCATCGACCCGGTGCTGGCGCTGATCTGGCTGCTGGGGGCCGCCTGCGCCCTGGGGGCGGCCTGGCAGGCGAAGTTCCACCGGCTGGCGGCGTTGATCCTGCTCGGCGGCACCGGGCTGGTCGTCTGCGTCACCTTCGTCTGGTTCTCCGCCCCCGACCTCGCGCTGACCCAGCTGCTGGTGGAGGTGGTCACCACCATCCTGCTGCTGCTCGGCCTGCGCTGGCTGCCCAAGCGGATGGACATTCCCGGCAGCCGCGGGTCGGAGGCGGTCACGCTGACCCGCCGCCTGCGCGACCTCGGCATCGCCACCGCCGCCGGGGCCGGCATGGCCGGGCTGGCCTTCGGGGTGATGACGCGCTTCCCACCGGAGCTGCTGGCCCGCCATTTCCTTGAACTGGCCTACAGCGAGGGCGGTGGCACCAACGTCGTCAACGTCATCCTGGTCGATTTCCGCGGCTTCGACACCATGGGCGAGATCGCCGTGCTGGGAGTGGTGGCGATGACCGCCTACGCGCTGCTGCGCCGCTTCCGTCCCGCGTCGGACAGTGTCGACGTTCCCGAACAGCAGCGCGACCAGAGCGCCTTCGACGCCTCGCGGCCCGACCGCAAGGACGGCGACACCGTGGCCGACTGGCTGTTCATCCCGTCGCTGATCGCCCGCCTGCTGTTCCCGGTGATCCTGCTGGTGGCGCTGTTCCTGCTGCTGCGCGGCCACGACCTGCCGGGCGGCGGTTTCGCCGCGGGTCTGACCGTCGCCATCGCCATGATCCTGCAATACATGTTCGGCGGCACCCAGTGGGTCGAGGCGCGGCTGCGCGTGCTGCCGATGCGCTGGATGGGCATTGGCCTGCTGCTGGCCGCCGGCACCGGGCTCGGCGCCTGGATATTCGACCGGCCGTTCCTGACCAGCTATTTCGCCTATTCGCAGATTCCGGTGCTGGGCAAGGTCCCGGTGGCGAGCGCCCTGCTGTTCGACATCGGCGTCTTCGCCCTGGTGGTCGGCGCCACCATCCTGATCCTGATCGCGCTGGCCCGCCAATCGCTGCGCGGCCACCGCGCCGCCGCCCCCCGTCCGCCGGAGGTTCCGGCGGTGCCCGAACCGGTTGCGCCCCCCCTGGGACAGATTGCCGTGGGAGACGACTGATGGAACTGATCCTTTCGCTCGGCATCGGCGTGCTGACCGGCTCCGGCGTGTGGCTGCTGTTGCGGCCCCGCACCTTCCAGGTGATCGTCGGCCTGTCGCTGCTCTCCTACGCCGTCAACCTGTTCATCTTCTCCACCGGCGGCCTGCGCACGGGTGCTGCGCCGATCCTGGAAGGCGGCCGGGCCGGCACGCTCGCCATGCATGCCGATCCGGTGCCGCAGGCGCTGGTGCTGACCGCCATCGTCATCGGCTTCGCCACCACCGCCCTGTTCCTCGTTGTCCTGCTCGCCGCCCGCGGCCTGACCGGGACCGACCATGTCGACGGAAAGGAGAGCGGCCGGTGAGCGGCTGGATGGACCATCTGACGATAGCCCCCATCGTCGTGCCCCTGCTGGTGGGGGCGGTGATGATGCTGATCGACGAGCGGCAGCGCACGCTGAAGGCGGTGATCGGCATGGGCTCGGCGCTGGCGCTGCTGGGGCTGGCGATCCTGGCGCTGACCGTCGCCGATGCAGGGGCGGGCGTCGTCCGCGTCTACCGGCTCGGCAACTGGCCGGCGAGTTTCGGCATCGTGCTGGTGCTGGACCGTTTCGCCGCCCTGATGTTGGTGCTGACCGGGATCCTGGGAGTGGCCGCCCTGACCTTCTCGCTGCCGCGCTGGCAGAAGGCGGGGGCGCATTTCCACCCGCTGTTCCAGTTTCAGCTGATGGGGCTGAACGGCGCCTTCCTGACCGGCGACCTGTTCAACCTGTTCGTCTTCTTCGAGATCATGCTGGCGGCCTCCTACGGCCTCGCTCTGCATGGCTCCGGGCTGGCGCGGGTGCGGGCGGGGCTGCATTACGTCGCGATCAACCTGTCGGCGTCGCTGCTGTTCCTGATCGGTGTCAGCATGATCTACGGCGTCTCCGGCACCCTCAACATGGCCGATCTGGCCGGCCGGGTCGCCAGCCTGGCGTCCGAGGATCGCGGGCTGCTGGAAGCCGGCGCGGCGATCCTGGGTCTCGCCTTCCTGATCAAGGCGGGGATGTGGCCGCTGGGCTTCTGGCTGCCCAACACCTATTCCACCCTGGGCTCGGCGTCGGCCGCCATCGTCTCGATCCTCAGCAAAGTGGGCATCTATGCCGTGCTGCGGCTGTGGCTGCTGGTGTTCGGCGAGGGGGCGGGGGCATCGAGCGGCTTCGGCGGCACGGTCCTGCTGATCGGCGGCTTGCTGACCATCGGCTTCGGCTGCATCGCCGTGCTGGCGACGCAGAACATGGCGCGGCTTGCCGGCGCCACCGTGCTGGTGTCGTCCGGCACCCTGCTGGCGGCCATCGGCGCCGGCCAGATGGCGGTGACCGGCGGGGTGCTGTTCTATCTGACCAGTTCCGTGATGGCGGTCGCCGGCTTCTTCCTGCTGGTCGAGCTGGTGGAGCGCGGCCGCGCTGTCGGCGCCGACGTGCTGGCGGTGACCCGCGAGGCCTTCGGCGAGGGCGATGACGAGGATGCCGACGATGGCGGGGGTGGCGGCGGGGCCGGCGTTCCCATTCCGGCGACGATGGCGATCCTCGGCATCGGCTTCATGTCCAGCGCGCTCCTGCTGGCCGGCCTGCCGCCGCTGTCGGGATTCCTCGCCAAGTTCGCCATCCTGTCGCCGCTGCTGGCGGCCGGGCCGGAGGTTCCCGTCACCACCTGGATCCTGCTGGCGGCGCTGGTGCTGTCGGGGCTGGCGACGGTGGTGGCGATGACGCGGGTGGGCATCGACGCCTTCTGGGCCTCGCCGGCCGCCGAGGTGCCGCGGGTGCGGGTGGCCGAGATCGCGCCCGTCCTGCTGCTGCTCGCCCTCAATCTGGCGCTGACCATCCAGGCCGGACCGGCCATGCGCTACATGGAGGACACCGCGCGCGCGCTCCATGCGCCGCAGGACTACAACGGTGCCGTGCTGTCCGGCATTCCGACGGCGGGCCCGACGGCCGGAGGTGCCCGATGAGACGGCTGATGAGGCTGCTGCTGCCCTATCCCATGATGACCGCGACGCTGCTGGGGGTTTGGCTGCTGCTGAACGAGAGCGTGGCCCCCGGCACCATCATCCTGGGCGGCGTTCTTTCGCTGGGGACGGCCGCGACGCTGGGCGTGCTCGACCTCCCGGGCGGACGCTTCCGCCGTCCGCAGGCCGCGCTGTCGCTGCTGGGTGTGGTGCTGGTGGATATCCTGCGCTCCAATTGGGCGGTCGCGAAGATCATCCTGCGGCCGGGCGGCGGCGGCCGGGTGTCGGGCTTCGTGCGCATCCCCCTCGATCTGAGGGCGCCCTACGGGCTGGCGACGCTCGCCTGCATCGTCACCGCCACCCCCGGCACGGTGTGGGTCGCCTATGACCGGCGCCGGAACACCATCCTTCTGCACATCCTCGATCTGGTGGACGAGCAGGAGTGGATCGACACCATCAAGGGCCGCTACGAGACACGGTTGATGGAGCTGTTCGAATGATCCTGACCCTGCTGATGGGGACGATCTTCCTCACCCAGATCATGCTGGTGGTCGCCATGGCCTTCGCGACCGTCCGGGTGCTGCGCGGACCGCGGGCACAGGACCGGGTGCTGGGGCTGGACACTCTCTACGTCACGGCGACCATGCTGCTGCTGACCTTCGGCATCCGCAACGGCAGCATCCTGTATTTCGAGGCGGCTTTGATCATCGCCCTGCTCGGCTTCGTGTCGACGGCGGCGCTGGCGAAGTTCCTGATGCGCGGCGAGGTCATCGAATGAACAACCATCTGGCCGATCTCCCAGCCTGGGCCGCCATTCCCGCCGCCCTGCTGCTGCTGGCCGGCGCCGTGCTGACTCTGATCGGCACGGTCGGGCTGCTGCGGTTCGGCAGCTTCTATCAGCGGGTCCATGCGCCGACGCTGGGCTCGACCCTGGGGATCGGCTGCATCCTGCTGGCCTCGATGCTGGTCTTCTCCGTCCTGGAGTCCAGGGCGATCCTGCACGAGGTGCTGATCACCGCCCTGATGGTGGTCACCACCCCGATCACCCTGATGCTGCTGGCCCGCGCCGCCCTCTACCGCGACCGAAGCGAGGGAAGCGACGAGGTGCCGCCGCCGCCCTCGGGCCAGGACGCGCGCGCTTCCGGAACCGCACCGCAGTCTCAGCCGGGTCCGGGCGGCGGGCAGGACGTGTGATACGGCTTACGGGGGCTGGTTCACACTGATTCTGCCTGCCGTCCCGCACCGGCCGGACTGTCCGAACCGCAGCCGTTCAGCGCAGCGAGGACGGCATCGGCGGTTTGCCGACTGTGGGCGGCCAGGAGGCTTCCGGCCGCCGCCATGTCGCGCTGCCGGACGGCGGCCATGAAGCCGTCATGTTCGCTCAGCGAATGCCGCCAGCGTTCCTCATCGTAATTGGCCAGCGACCGCGCCCGGAGAATCTTGGAGGCGAAGCCGGCATAGGTGGCTTCCAGGGACGGGTTGCGTGCCATCGCGACGATTCGGGCGTGGATTTGCCGGTTGGTCAGGAAATAGGCCGGCCGGTCGCCGGCATCGAACTGGGCGTGAAGCTGGTCGTGGAGCCGGTCGAGTTCGGCGAACTCCTCCGGCGTGCCCCGCCGGCAGGCAAGGTCGCCCGCCAGCGCCTCCAGTGCCTCCATCACCTCGAAGACGGCGGCGATTTCCTTGGGGTCGATCGGCGTCACCACGGCGCCGCGGTGCGGGCGAAGCTCCACCAGCCCTTCCGCCGCCAGGACACGCAGCGCTTCCCGCAAAGGCGTGCGCGAGACTCCCAGCTGTTCGCACAGCTGGACCTCCGGCACGCGGCTGCCCGGCCGCAATTCGCCGGACAGGATCATCGCGCGCAGCTCCGCGACGGCACCGTGGTGCAGCGTTTCACGGCGGA
Source organism: Azospirillum palustre (assembly GCF_002573965.1). Classification (NCBI taxonomy): domain Bacteria; kingdom Pseudomonadati; phylum Pseudomonadota; class Alphaproteobacteria; order Rhodospirillales; family Azospirillaceae; genus Azospirillum; species Azospirillum palustre. The sequence continues at coordinate 838,332 of NZ_PDKW01000042.1, forward strand.
TCGGCCCGGCGGGGGCCTTGGCGGTCTTCACAATGTCCATGGTCGATCCGGCGATGCCCATAATGCTGAATGATTGTGCAGCGATGCGCAAACGATGCCATACGCTTAAAAATAAGGCAAGAGAGGTGCAGGGCGCGTCTGCTTTTCAAAAACTTATATATGATTGATATTAAACAATAAATCCAAAATCGCCATATTGTATACAATTTGGCACGCGGCTTGCGACGGATGGGACATCGCAATCGCATCAGGGAATCCTGCCCATGTCGCTTCGATCCTTCACGCTTGGCGCCGTCACCGGCGTGGTCCTCGCCCTGTCCGCGGCCGCCGCGACCGCCCAGGCCGCCGACACGGAGGCGGTGAAGCTGGGCTTTGCCAAATGTGCCCACTGCCTGCCGATGGCGCTGACGCCCGATCTGGCGAAGGGCGTGAAGATCGAGGCCATCAACTTCAATTCCGGCAACGACGTGCTGACGGCCCTGGTGTCCAAGAGCATCGACGTGGCGCAGGTCACCTACCTCCATTACATCACCGCCCTCGACAAGGGCTTCGACGTGGTGGCGATCTCCGGTCAGGTGAATGGCGGATCGGAGATCCTGACCGCCAAGGGGATCGAGCTGAAGCCGGACGACTGGGCCGGGCTGAAGGCGCTGATCGCCGACCGCAAGGCGAAGGGCGAGCCGCTGCGCGTCGCCGCCTCGCGCCGGAATGCGCAGGACATCCACATGCGCGGCGCCTTCCTGAAGAACGGGATCGACGCCAACAAGGACGTGCAGTTCGTCAACATCCCGAACCCGTCCGACCATGCCGCCGCCCTCCAGCGCGGCGAGGTCGACGTGATCTGCACGGTGGAGCCCTTCGCCTCGCAGATCCGCAGCAGCGGGGCGGGCCGGCACTTCACGCTTCCCTACGATCAGGCCGCCGGCAACCTGACCAACCTGATCGTCACCCGCTCCGACGTCATCAAGGAGCATCCCAAGGCGGTCGAGGCCACCGTCGCGTCCGTCGTGGCGCTGGTCGACAAGCTGAAGGCCGACCGGGGCGCCTGGGTCGACACCATCAACAAATACACCGGCATGGACAAGACGGTCGCGGCGGAGGCGCTGAAGAACGCATCGCCCGACTATGCCATGCACAAGGACAGCACGCTCGCCATCGCCGCGATGATGCGCGACCTGAAATACATCAGCCACGATGTCTCCGCCGCGGCCGAGAAGAACCTCGACTACAGCTTCCTGGAAACCGTCACGGCCAAGCCGAAGACCGAGTTGGGCTTCTGATCGGCTGCCGGCTGTATCCGGCCAGGTGTTTCATGGGACAGGAGTCCGGTTCATGACGGCGATAGGAAAAATCTGGGAGCGGTTCGCCTGGGAAAGGGCGGTCGTTCCCCTCGTCATCCTCGTGGCCTGGGAGGCCGTGTCGCGGTCCGGCCTTCTGCCCGCAGCACTGCTGCCGCCGCCGACGGTGGTCCTGCATGCCTGGGGCGACTGGGTGTTCGGCTTCGACGAGACCAGCCAGGCCAACAGCGGGCGCTGGTTTGCCGATGCGCTGTCCAGCGCCGTGCGGGTCGCCGCCGGCTATGCCATCGCGGCGGCCAGCGGCATCCTGCTGGGCATCGCCATCGGCTGGTGGCGCTGGGTCGAGCGGACGGTGGAGCCGACGATCCAGATGCTGCGCCCGGTTCCGCCGGTGTCGTGGATTCCGGTGGCGATCATCTGGTTCGGCATCGCCAACAAGCCGGCCATCTTCCTGGTCTTCCTCGGCGCCTTCTTCCCCATCCTGATGAACACCATCCACGGGGTGAAGACGGCCGACCGCAACCTGATCCGCGCCGCCGCGATGATGGGCGCCACCGAGCAGCAGTTGTTGCGCCATGTGGTGTTCCCGGCGGCCCTGCCCAGCATCTTCGCCGGCCTGCGCATCGGCATCGGCGCCGCCTGGATGCTGACGGTCACCGCTGAGATGGTCGCGGTCAAGAGCGGGCTCGGCTACGTGCTGTGGGACAGCTACTATTTCCTGCGCTACGACCTCGTGCTCGCCGCCATGGCCAGCATCGGCCTGCTCGGCTACGCGACCGATGGCCTCATCAAGCTCCTGATGTCCGTGGCGCTGCATTGGCAGCACGGATCCACCCTGCAAAGCCGGGAGGGCTGACGCCATGGCCTCCATCGAGCTGAAGAACATCACCAAGATCTTCCGCGACGCCAAGCGCAAGCGCGACCTGCTGGCCATCGACGATGTCAGCCTGTCGGTGGAACCCAACCAGTTCCTGTGCCTGCTGGGCTCGTCGGGCTGCGGCAAGTCCACGCTGCTCAACATGATCGCCGGCTTCGAGAAACCGACCGGCGGCAGCGTGACGGTCGGCGGCAAGCCGGTGGACGGGCCGGGCGCCGACCGCGGCATGGTCTTCCAGCAGGCCAACCTGATGCCCTGGCTGCCGGTTTGGGAGAATGTCGCCTTCCATCTGCGGCTGAAGGGCTGGCGCAAGGCCGACCGCCGGGCCGCGGCGCAGGAATACATCGACATGGTGGGCTTGCGCGGTTTCGAGAACCACTTCCCGGCGGAACTGTCGGGCGGCATGAGCCAGCGCGTCGGCATCGCCCGCGCCCTGCTGCTGAACCCGCAGGTCATCCTGATGGACGAGCCGTTCGCGGCGCTGGATGCCCAGACCAAGATGGACATGCAGGAGGAACTGGTCGCCATCTGGCAGAAGCAGCGCTGCACCATCGTCTTCGTCACCCACAGCGTCGACGAGGCGCTGGTGCTGGGCACCCAGGTCGCCGTCCTGACCAGCCGGCCGGGCCGGGTGCGCGAACTGATCGACCTCGACCTGCCGCGCCCGCGCGACATCACCAGCCAGCAGTTCAACGACCACAAGCGCCACATCCTGAACCTGATCCGCGAGGAAGGGATGCAGCAGCGCAAGGAGGCGACGAAGCCGGAGCCGGTGCCGGACGCCGCTGCGGCCGGCCGTCAGGGCGCAGCGGCATGACCTCGGTCCAACACCCCCTCGACCTGCTGCTGACCGGCGTCACCGCCATCACCGGCGATCCGGCGACCGGGATCATGGAGGATGCCGCCATCGGCATCAGCGACGGCCGGATCGCCCATCTGGCCCCGGTCTCCGCCGGGTTGCCGGCGGCGGAGCGCACGCTGCACCGTCCCGGCCGGCTGGTGACGCCGGGCTTCGTCAACGCCCATCTGCATGCGGTGCTGGTGATGGTCCGCGGCGTCGCCGCCGATCTCGGCTTCGCACCGTCCTACACCCCCGGCGTGCCCAAGGGCACCGATGCCACCCCGGAGGAGGCGCGGGCGCTCGCCCGGCTCGGCGTGGCGGAGGCGCTGCTGTCCGGCTCCACCCTGGTCTGCGACCATTTCGTCCATGCCGAGGCGACGCTGGAGGCCGTGGCCGAGCTGGGGCTGCGCGTCCATGCCGGCTGGCGGGTGCATGACGTGGATTTCGCCCGCGTGCCGCAGGGGGAATGGCGCTTCGACGCCGGGATCGGCGAGGATCTGCTGCGCCGGACGCTCGACCTGCACGACCGCTGGCACGGGGCGCTGAATGGGCGCATCGCGGTGCAGATGGCCGCCCATGCGCCGGACACCTGCTCCCCCGGCTTCCTGCGGACGCTCGCCGCCGAGGCGTCGGCCCGCGGCATGCGCGTCAACACCCATCTGGCGCAAAGCCGGGTCGAGGTGGAGCGCGTCCGTGCCTCCACCGGTCTGTCTCCCGCGGCCCTGCTGGAAGAGACCGGGATGCTGAACGAGCGGCTTCTCGCCACCCATTGCCTCTATGTCGATGACGACGACATCGCGCGGCTGGCCCGTGCCGGCGTCCATGCCGTGCATGTGCCCAAATGCAACGCCGCCTCCGGCAGGCTGGCACCGACCCCTGCCCTGAAGGCGGCGGGGGTCAATCTGGCGCTGTGCACCGACACCCAGCATGGCGACATGGTGGAGACGATGCGCTGGGCGCTCGCCACCGCCCGTATCGGTCAGGGCGGCGTCTCCGCCGATTGGCAGCCGGCCGACGTCTTCCGCATGGCGACGCTGGGCGGGGCCGAGGCCGTCGGCATGGCCGACCGGATCGGCACGCTCACCGTCGGCAAATGCGCCGATCTGGTGGTGTTCGACAGCCGCCGCCCGCATCTAAGGCCGCAGACCAACCCGCTCGGTACGCTGGTCCACACCGGCCAGGGCCGCGACGTGGAGATGGTGATGGTCGATGGCGAGGTTCTGGTCGAGGACGGCCGCCTGCCGCGCGCCGATCTGGAGCGGATCTGCATCGAGGCCGACGAGGCCGCCCGCGCGCTGTGGGCACGGGCCTGAACCCCAAAAACCCTGAAAACAAGAAACGCCTGAAGCGATAAGGACCGAACATGACCACGCCCGATCTGACCAAGCGCGTCCTTCTGGGGATGCTGACCCCGTCTTCCAACACGGTCCTTGAGCCGGTGACCTCCGCCATGCTGAGCGGGCTGCCGGAGGTGTCGGCCCATTTCGGCCGTTTCACCGTCAAGGAGATCTCGCTGCGCGCCGCGGCGCTCGACCAGTTCACCGACGCACCCTTCCTCGACGCCGCCCGGCTGCTGGCCGACGCCAAGCTGAATGTGATCGGCTGGAACGGCACCTCGGCGGGCTGGCTCGGCTTCGATGCCGACGAGCGGCTGTGCAGCACCGTCGCGGCGGAGACCGGCATCCCGGCCTGCACCTCCATGCTGGCGCTGAACGAGATTCTGGAGACGACGGGCCGCAAGCGCTTCGCCATCGTCAGCCCCTATCTCGACGAGATTCAGGAGCGGATGGTCGCCAATTACAACGCCGCCGGATTCGAGGTGGTGGCGGAACGCCATCTGAACGACCGCGGCAACTTCTCCTTCTCCGAGATCACCGAGGAGCGGATCGAGCGCATGTGCGCCGAGGTGGCGGAAGCCAAGCCCGACGCCATCGCCATCATCTGCACCAACATGCGCGGCGCCCCGGTGGCGGAGCGGGTGGAGAAGGCGCTGGGCATCCCCGTCTACGACACCGTATCCACCGTGGTGTGGAAGGCGCTGCGCATGACCGGCGTCGACACCCGCCGGGTCGAGGGCTGGGGCAGCCTGTTCCGGGAACTGCACGGCTGACGGCTGATGGTTGATGGCTGAAACGGGGGAGGGGAGCATGGAGTTCGATCTGGTCATCCGCAACGGCACGGTCGCCACCGCGTCGGACGTGTTCAGGGCCGATGTCGGCGTGCGCGGCGGCACCATCGCGGCACTGGGCGCCGGCCTCGCCCCCGGAGCCGAGGAGATCGACGCCGCCGGGCTGCTGGTCCTGCCGGGCGGTGTCGACGGGCATGTCCATTTCGACCAGCCGACCGGCGACGGGTCGGTGATGGCCGACGATTTCCTCACCGGCACCCGCTCCGCCGCCTTCGGCGGCACCACCACGGTGCTGCCCTTCGCCTGCCAGGAAAAGGGCCGGTCGCTGCGCGAGGCGGTGGACGACTATCACCGGCGGGCCGCCGGCAAGCCGGTGATCGACTATGCCTTCCACCTGATCGTCACCGATCCGACCGAGCAGGTGCTGGGGCAGGAGTTGCCGGCGCTGATCCGCGAGGGCTACACGTCCTTCAAGATCTACATGACCTACGATGCGCTGAAGTTGAACGACCGTCAGATTCTGGAGGTTCTCGACATCGCCCGCAGCGAGGGCGCCATGGTGATGATGCATGCGGAGAATGCCGACTGCATCGCCTGGCTGACCGAGAAGCTGGAGCGCGCCGGGCAGACGGCGCCGTTCTTCCACGGCGTTTCCCGCCCGCGCGTGGCGGAGCGCGAGGCCACCCACCGGGCCATCTCGCTCGCCGAGCTGGTGGATGTGCCGATCCTGATCGTCCATGTCTCGGGTGCCGACGCGGTGGAGCAGATCCGCTGGGCGCAGGGGCGCGGCCTGCGGATCTATGCCGAGACCTGTCCGCAATATCTGTTCCTGACCGGCGACGATCTGGGTGGGGAGGGGTTCGAGGGCGCGAAGTGCATCTGCTCCCCGCCGCCGCGCGATGCCGCCAATCAGGCCGTCATCTGGGATGGGCTGACCGGCGGGACCTTCCAGGTCTTTTCGTCGGACCATGCGCCGTTCCATTTCGACGGGCCGGGCGGCAAGAAGGTCCATGGCGAACAGGCGCCCTTCCGCTGCGTGCCAAACGGCATTCCGGGGGTGGAAACGCGCCTGCCGCTGCTGTTCTCCGCCGGCGTGATGACCGGACGGATGGAGCTGACCAAATTCGTGGAGCTGACCGCCACCAACCCCGCCCGCATGTACGGGCTCCATCCGCGCAAGGGCACCATCGCGGTGGGGGCGGATGCCGACATCGCCCTGTGGGATCCGAACCGCCGGGTCACGGTCACGAACGCCATGCTGCACCACAATGTGGATTACACCCCCTATGAGGGGATGGAGGTCACCGGCTGGCCGGTGGCAACGATCTCGCGCGGGGCGGTGGTGTGCCGCGACGGCGCGCTTCTGGCTGAGCCCGGCCGCGGCCGGTTCCTGCCCTGCGGCCTGCCGGCGCCCGCCCGTCCCAAGAGCGCCCCGGCGCCGGTCCTGCCGTTCTGACGGTCCCGGCGGGCGGTGGTGGTTACACCGCCCGCCTTGCCCTGGGCGAGGCGCAGGCGGCGGCCACCACCTCGCCGGTGCGGCCGACATGGTGCATGAACAGGCGCTGGGCGGTCTCGCCGTCGCGAGCCTCCATCGCCACCAGGATCTCGCGGTGCTCCAGCACCGATTCCTTCCAGCGGCCCTGGGCGCCCAGGGCGAAATAGCGCGCCCGCGCCAGCCGGCCGAGCAGCCGGTCATGGGCGTCCACCAGCGCCGGATTCTTGGCGCCAGACACGATCAGCCGGTGGATCTTCTGGTTGATCGAGAAATACTCCTCCAGCGCGCCGGCTCCCTGCAAGGCCTCGATCCTGTCCTGGAAGCCGCGCAGGCGGCGCAGGTCGGCGGCGGTCATCCGCTCGGCGGCGAGCCTGGCCGCGAAGCTCTCGATGCAACCCTCGGCCTCGAACAGGTGGATCAACTCGTCGGCGTCGAGCGGGGCGACGATGGCGTTGCGGTTGGGCCGCAGCATCACCAGCCCGTCCGCCGCCAGCAGCTTCAGCGCCTCGCGCAGGGGGGTGCGGGAGATGCCGAGCTTTTCGCTCAGCTCCGGCTCGATCAGCCGGGCCGACGGCGGCAATTCACCATAGATGATCATGGAGCGCAGGCGGTCCACGGCCATCTCCGCCAGCGGCGGCGGCGGCACTGTCCGGCGACGCCGGGGGGCGGCTGCGGGGATGTCACCGGAAACGTCGCCAGGAACATCGCCAGGAACATCGTTGTCCATGCTCATCCGGCCAGTCCTCGCCCGCCAGCGGCGAGCAGCGTTTCGATGAAGGCGGCGAAGCGCAGCACCCGGCGATCTTGACCGCGCGGGGCTATGACCTGCAACCCGACCGGCAGACCGGCACGGCCGGTGCCGCAGGGCAGGCTGAGGGCGGGAACCTTGGCGTGGTTGAACAGCGGGGTGAAGACGGCGTGCGCGCGTGGCGGCACCGCCTGCCCGCCGATGGTCTCCGGACCCAGCCGGTCGAGCGGCCATGCGACGCAGGGCGCGGTCGGGCCGATCAGCAGGTCGATGTCGGTGAAGAAGGCGGCGAGCGCGCGTGCGACCTTCACGCCCAGCAGCTGCGCCGCCGCGACCTCCGGTCCCGTCAGGGTCAGTCCCCGCTCGATCTGCATGGCGATGTCGGGGTCGAACCGGGCCGGATCGCGGCGGAAGGCGTCGCCGTAGAGGGCGGCCAGCCCGGCATGCTGCAAGGGCATCAGCGCCGTTTCCGTCACGCCCGCCGGCCAGGATGGATCGCGCCGGACGATGCGGACTCCCGCCCGTTCCAGAGTGTCCACCGCCTGTTCGACCGCCTGCCGCACATCCTCGTCGATCGGGGCGTCCAGGCCAAGGCGGGGGCTGTAGGCGACGGTCAGGCTTTTGGGCGGCAGGGTGTCCGCCGGGGCGACGGCGACGGACTCGGGATCGCGCGGATCGGGCCCGCACAGCGCCTTGAACATCAGCGCCGCGTCGGCGACATCGGCGGCGATGGGGGCCATCACGGCAATGCCGGTGAAGGGCTCGGCGTAGCCCGGTCCGTAGGGAATGGCGCCGAAGGACGGCTTGAACCCGACCACGCCGACATGGGCGGGCGGTCGGCGGCTCGATCCGCCGGCATCGGTGCCGAGCGCCAGCGGCACCAGCCCCGCCGCCACTGCCACGGCCGGCCCGCCGCTCGACCCGCCGGGGGTCAGGCTCGGGTCCTGCGGGTGACGTGTCGGTCCGAACAGCGGGTTGGTGGTGACGCCCTTGCAGGCGAATTCGGAACTGTTGGTCATACCGACGATGACGGCGCCGGCAGCGCGCAACCGCTCCACCGCGATGGCGTCGGCCGGAGCATGGAAGTCCGCGAACAGGCGCGATCCCTGGGTGACGCGCCGGCCGGCGACCCAGATGGTGTCCTTGACCGCGACCGGCACCCCGGCCAGCGGCAGCGTTTCCCCGGTGGCCAGCCGGCGGTCTACCGCATCCGCCCCGGCCAGCGCTGCCGCCTCGTCGACGGAGACGAAGGCGTTCAGCGCCGGGTTGCCGGCGGCGATGCGGGCCAGCGCCGCTTCCGTTTCGGCACGGGCGCTGTTGCGGCCCATGCGCACGGATTCGGAAATGGCGGCAGCGCGTGTGGCGGCGGCGCGTGGGGGAGTGGTCATCGCTTGTCCTTCAGAAGGCTGAGGCCGGACAGCGCCGCCAGCAGGCCGACGGCGACATAGCCGGTGGCGAGGTCGCTGACCGCGGCGGCGGCGACCAGCAGGATCGGCCCGGCGATCAGACCGGCGAAGCCGCCGACCATCACCGCGCCGGTCGCCTCGCCGATGCGTCCGGCGGGAGCCAGCCTTGCGACCTCGGCCACGAACACGCCGTTCCAGCCGCTGGCGGTCAGCCCGAACAGGAAGGTCGCCAGGGTCAGCAGCGGGAAGGGCAGGGCGGCGCCGGCCCATCCCACCAGGATCGAGGCCGCGGCCATGCCCAGACCCAGCAGCCCGACCAGCCGGCGCGGCGCCATCCAGCGCGATGCCACCACGCCCCAGCCGAGCCGCCCGACCAGTCCGCCCGCCTGCCCGGCGGCCAGCGCCACCCCGGCGGAGACATGCGGCAGCCCCAGCTCCGTCACCGCGAAGACCACGAAAAAGCCGTTCAGCGTCAGTTGGCTGGCGGAATAGGGCAGGGCGGCCAGCGCCATCCGCCGCAGCGCCGGGTCGCCGTGCAGCAGCTGTACCGCCGTCCCCAGTCCGAAACCGGCGGCGGCATTGCGGGTCAGCGGGTCATAGACGGGCCGCAGCCGCTCGAAGACCGGAATGCAGGCCAGCGCCAGCATGGCGATGACCGCGTAGCCGGCGCGGGGATCCAGGGCGACGGCCAGAAGCGGCAGAGCCAGAGATCCGGCGATGGCGCCGATCTGGTTACCGGTCTGGCGGACGGAAAACACCATCGGCCGGTCGGCTTCCCGGACCAGCCGGCCGAGGATCGCGGCGCTGGCCGGCGTTTCGGGTCCGCAGGCAAGGCCGATGGCGACACCGGCGGCCAGCAGCCCCGCGGCGCTCCCGCCCGTCATCGCGCACAGCATGGCGGCTGCGACCGCCACCGCGCAGAGGCTGGCGATCCGGAACGGTCCGAGACGCCCGGCCAGCACGCCGCCATACAGTGATGCAGCCATCCCGACCGCGAAGCCGGTGGTGGTGAACAGGCCCAGCCCCGCCGGGTCGATCCCCAATCGGGGTGCCAGAACCCCCGGCGCGAACAGGGCCAGCGCGACCAGCGCCTGCAAACCGGTCATGCCGGCCAATGCCGGCAGGAGGGGGGGGAGCAGCGGTGCTGGCGTTGCCGTCGCCGTCTCGGCTACCATTTCGGCGAACCGAAGACGGAGGCAGCATGGCGGGCGGAATTTCGATCCATGGCGTGGATGTGGCGCGCGGCGTCGCCGCCCAGGGCATGCGGGTGGAGCTTCACGCGCTCAGCCCGGAACGTTGGCTGCTGGCGGCGGGCGAGCTTGGCGCCAACGGTCAGCTCGACCACCCGACCGTGCGCGGCGACGGCATCGGAGCCGGACCGCACGAGGTGCTGTTCCATGTTGGCGACTGGCTGCGGGCGGCGGGCTATGCCGAGGAGCAGGCCCGCTTCCTCGACATCGTTCCGTTCCGCTTCGTCGTCACCGACCTCGACCGCCATCTTCATCTGCCCTTCAAGTTCACGCCCTACGGGGTATCGCTCTTTTTGGGTGTGTGACGGGGGTCAGGTCAACCTTTTGGAGAGGCCGGCGACGCGTTCCATCAGCAGCATCAGGCCGATGGTGACGACGATCAGCACGCCGGACAGCGCCGCGACGGTCACGTCCAGCCGGCCTTCCAGATCCTGCCACATGCGGATCGGCAGCATGTCGGTGGCGGCATCGCGCAGGAACAGCGAGACCGGGACATTGTCGAAGGACGCCATGAAGGCGATGAAGCCGCCCGCCATGATGCCGGGCCGGATCAGCGGCAGGGTGACGCGGCGGAAGCCGTACCAGCGCCCGGCACCCAGGCTGGAGGATGCCTCCAGCAGCGACGGGTTCATCTGGGCGAGCGAGGCCACGGTGTTGCGGACGACGAAGGGAACCGAGACGACGGTGTGGCCGATGATGAGCGTCAGCGGCGACACCGGCACCCCGATCATCGAGAAGAACATCAGCGACGACAGGCCGAAGGCCAGGGCCGGCAGCACCAGCGGCGACAGGAACAGGCTGTCCAGCACCTTGGCCGTCAGCGTCGGCGAACGGGCGATGCCGAGCGAGGCGGAAACGCCCAGCAGGATCGACAGGCCGGTCGCCCAGGCCGCCACCTTAAGGCTGTTCATCATCGCGAACTGAAGCTGCCACGCGTTCCACAGCTCGGCGTACCAGCGCAGCGAATAGCCGGGCGGCGGGAATTTCAGGGAATAGCCGCTGGTGAAGGACACCCAGATCACCACCACTGTCGGGGCGACCAGCAGGACAAGTGCCATCAGCGCGATCCCGGTCATGACGATGCGGAAGCTGAGCGCATCGAAATCGATGCGGCGGCCGCCGGAGACCGGCTTTGCGTAATCGGACATCGCTGCCTCCCCGGATCAGGCGTTGGCGTAGCCGCGCGACAGGCGGCCGAGAGCGTTGAAGATCGACACCACCACCAGCACCGACACCAGGAAGACGATGGAGATCGCCGCGGCGAAGGGCCAGTTCTGCAAGGTGGAAGCCTGCTGGTAGATGTACATCGGCATGAACAGCATCTGGCCGCCGCCGATCAGGCTCTGGGTGATGAAGGCGGTGATCGCCGCAGCGTAGGTGAGCAGGCAGCCGGCGACGATGCCCGGCAGCGACAGCGGCAGGATCACCTTGCGGAAGGTCCGCCAGTGTCCGGCCCCCAGCACCGACGAGGCGTCGGCGAAATTGGGATCGATGCGGCTCAGCGCCGTGATGATCGGCAGCACCATCAGCGGCATCTGCACCTGTGCCAGCGCCACGACCACCCCGCCCTCGGTGTAGAGCAGCTTCAGCGGCGTGTCGATCAGCCCGATCCAGGCCAGCGTGGCGTTGACGATGCCCTGGCGACCCAGGATGACCACCCAGGCGAAGGTGCGCACCACCACGCTGGTCAGCAGCGGCAGCAGCACCAGCAGCATGATGATCCCCCTGGCCCAGCCGGGGGAGCGCTGGTGCAGCCATGCCACCGGATAGCCCAGCAGAAGGGTCAGCGCCGTCACCTTCACCCCCAGCCACAGGGTTGAGCCCAGAACCCCCAGGCTGAAACTGTCGCCCAGGAAATTGACATATTGGGTCAGCCCGTAATGGCCGCCCTGCGGGTCGGTCTGGAAACTCAGCGCCAGCAGGATCACCAGCGGCGTGACGAAGAACAGGACGAAGCCCGCCGCCAGCGGAGCCGCGAGCTTCAGGTCGTAGGTGGTGACGTCGCGCAACGTCGCGGCCATGGGGCGCCTCCTCCGGCTGGCGGGCTATGGATGATCAGACGCGGATTTCGCGGTTGAACCGCTCGATCCAGGCGGCGCGCTGCTCGTTGATCTTGCCCCAATCCTGGAACACGAACTTCTTCGCGATCTCCGCATGGTCCTTGGCCAGCGTCTTGGCCAGTTCGCCCTTGATCGCGACCTTCGTGTTGGTCGGCACGATCAGGTAGGGCTCCTCCATCAGCGTGGCCTGCACCTCCGGCGACAGGGCGGCTTCGATCAGCTTGAAGGCCAGCTCCTTGTTGGGGGAGTTCTTGACGATGTGGATGGTCGTCTTGAAGGCGATGGCACCCTCCTTCGGAATGACGAACTCGACCGGGACTCCGCGCGCCTTAAGGATCTGGATGGCGTTGAAGTTGCCGGGGGAGATGTCGATCTGGCCCTGCTGGAACAGGGTGGCGAGCTGCCCGGGGTTGGCGGCGACGGCGGCAAGGCTGGGGCGCAACGCCTCGATGGCCTTGAAGGCCGGATCGATGTTGGATTCCGACCCGCCATGCATCTTGGCGAGTTCCACCATGAAGCCGGTGCCGAGCGTCGAGTTCAGGTTGGTGATGCCGACGCGGCCCTTGAATTCCGGCTTCCACAGGTCGGCCCAGGAGGTCGGCGGCGTTTTCACCGTCTCCGGGTTGTAGGTGATGCCGACCACCTGGAAGAAGGGCGCCGGCCCCATCGGGACCTGTGCCGCCGGGATCAGGTCCTTGTAATAGGCGCTCTGTTCGACGGGATAGGGTTCGACCAGATCCTGCGCGATGGCCTGGAGCGCGGGCCCCGGATCGTGCAGCATGACGTCGATCGGCGGATTCGACTTGGCGGCGTTGACCTTGGCGATCTGGTCCACCGACAGCATCGGGTCCAGCACGATGTTGGCGTTGCCTGCCGCCTTGCGGAAGGCAGGGACGAGCACGGCCTTGTGGGCTTCCTCCCAGCTGCCGGTGAAGGTCGCGAAGACCAGCGGGCGTGCCTGCGCCCAGGTCAGGCCGGGGAAGGCATGCATGGCGCCCAGCGTCAGCGCCGTCTGCATCAGATTGCGGCGGGTCAGCAGCATCGTTCACTCCTGAAGGTGAGAGGGGCCTGAAGGTGAGAGGAGGTGGGTGAAGAGGAGATTCAGGCCGCGGCGAAGACCGAGGCGAGGCGGGGGGCGACCGGCGCCAACCGCACCGGGGTGCCGGGCGCCAGCAGGTCGGTGCGCTGGATGCGCGGTTCCGACACCTTGACGGCGGTGCCGTCGCCGACGCGGATTTCGTGGACGACGGTGGCGCCCAGCGGCAGCCCCATCTCCACCACGCCGTTCAGCGTCTCGGCGTCGCTCGTGGCGGGATCGACGCTCAGGTGCTCGGGGCGCAGGCAGACGGTGACGCGGGAGCCGGGCTGCAGATCGCCCTTGGGTGCGCGGGTCTCGATCAGCCCGCCGGCGTCAAGCCGCACCCGGCCGGCGCTGCGGTCGCTGTCGACCAGCACGCCGCCAAGCAAATTGGCCGAGCCGACGAAAGTGTTGACGAACAGGCTGTCGGGCGCGTCGTAGATCTCGGTCGGCGGCGAGAATTGCTCCAGCCGGCCCTGGCTCAGCACCGCGACGCGGTCGGCCATCGACAGCGCCTCCTCCTGGTCGTGGGTGACGAGGATGGTGGTGATGCCGGACAGGCGCTGGATGCGCTTGACCTCGATCTGCATGTCCAGGCGCAGATTCTTGTCCAGCGCGGCAAAGGGTTCGTCCAGCAGCAGGATCGACGGGTTGACCGCCAGCGCGCGGGCCAGTGCCACGCGCTGCTGCTGGCCGCCCGACAGCTGGCGCGGGGTGCGGTCGCCCAGATGGCCGAGCTTGACCAGATCCAGCATGCGCTGCGCCTCGCTGCGCTGGGTGGCGCGGTCGACGCCGCGGGCATCCAGCCCGTAGGCGACATTCTCCGCCACCGTCATGTGCGGGAACAGCGCGTAGTTCTGGAAGACGATGCCGACCGAGCGGCGGTTCGGCGGCAGGCCGTCCACGCTTTTGCCGCCGACCATCACATGACCCTTCGTCTGGGCCAGGAAACCGGCGATGATCCGCAGCAGGGTGGTCTTTCCGCAGCCCGACGGACCGAGCAGGGCCACGAGTTCGCCGCCGCGGATGTCGAGCGTGACCTCGTTCACTGCGAGCGACGCGCCGTAGCGTTGGGTGATCCCGTCGAGGAGAAGCGTCTGCCCGCGCGGGGAAGCCGGACCGTTGGGCGAAGCGCTGACCATGGCTACACCATCCCTTTCGCGTTGCCGTTCGATTGCCTCCCTCTTTAGCAAACGGCATGCCGATTTTGCATTTTGCCTTATATGACAATATGATAGGCTTGTTTTGCGCCGAGCTGAGGTTTTTACGGAACCCGAATTGCCGCCATCTTGTGCGCAGATCGGATGCATATGCCGCTTTTGACGCCATTGTCGGGAGAGTGATCGATGTCTGTGCAGAATGACGCCTTGTGGCGGGACGGTGCGGCGGCCCTGGCGGCGCGTCTCGCCAACGGGGAGCTTTCAGCTCGCGCGGTGACGGATGCGCATCTCGACCGGATCGCGGTTGCCGATCCCGCGCTCGGCGCCTTCCTCACCGTCGCCGGGGACAAGGCGCTGGCGCGGGCCGGGGCGCTCGACGCCGCCTTCGCGAAGACCGGTCGCCCGGTCGGGCCGCTGCATGGCGTGCCGGTGGCCATCAAGGACCTGACCGACACCGCCGGCATCCGCACGACCTATGGGTCGGCGCTATACGCCGACCATGTGCCGGCGGCGAACGACATCGCGGTGGAGCGGATCGAAGCGGCCGGCGGCATCGTCATCGGCAAGACCAACACGCCGGAATTCGGCTTCGGCGCCATCTGCGGCAACCGTCTGGCCGGACCGACCCGCAACCCGTTCGATCCGCGGCTGACATCCGGCGGATCGAGCGGTGGCGCTGCGGTCGCCGTGGCGGCCGGGATGGTTCCGCTGGCCCATGGCACCGACTTCGGCGGTTCGGTGCGGGTGCCGGCGGGCTTCTGCGGCGTCGCCTCGATCCGGCCGACACCCGGATTGATCCCGGCGCCGAAACGGCCGCTGGGCTGGGATACGCTGGCGACACATGGGGTGATCGCGCGCAATACGGCGGACTGCGCAGTGCTGCTCGCGGCGATGGCCGGAACGGATCCCGACGATCCGACATCGTTTTTGGCACCACTCCGCGACGGTGGCGGCGAAGAAGTGGGCTCACGGCTGGGTGCCACGGCCGATTTCGGTGCCGCAACCGTGTCGCATGCGGTGAGGGAGCGCTTCGCCGCCACCATTGCCCGGCTGGAGGCGGCGGCAGGGCCGGTCCTCCGCCGTCATCCGGACTGCGGCGATGCCATGGCGACCTTTCGCACGCTGCGCGCCGCCCAGATCAGCCACGCCTACGGCCCGCTGCTGGACAGGCATGGCGACCGGTTGACCGACACCGTGCGGTGGAACATCGAAGCGGGCAGCGGCATCACCGCCCAGGCCTATCTGGAGGCGCAGACGGCGCGCACCGCGTTGTACCGCCGCTTCGCGGCACTGTTCCGGGACATCGATGTCCTGGTGGCCCCGGCTTGCGGGGTGATGCCCTGGCCGAACGCGGATGGCGAGGTGACCGCCATCGACGGCAGTCCGACCGAGACGATCCTGGACTATCTCGGCGTCACCGCCATCGTGACGTTGATCGGCTTTCCGGTGCTGACGCTGCCGGCCGGCGATGCCGACGGGTTGCCCTTCGGCGTCCAGTTGATCGCCCGTCCAGGCGAGGAGCAACGCTTGATCGGCCTGGGCCGCCGGCTGGAGCGCGACGCCGGCTTCGTCCACCGCTGGCCAGCAACTTCGCCGGACTGAAAGATCGGCGGTTCGTTCATTCGCGATGGCGCAGCGCCTCGACCAGCGCGATGAAGGCTGGAGAGGACTGCCGCCGGCTCGGATAGTACAGGTGATAGCTTTCCCAGTAAGGCGACCAGTCTTCGAGGACGCGCATCAGCCGCCCCTGCGCGATGTGGGGGCTGGCGATGTCCTCCGGAACATAGGCAAGGCCGAAGCCATCCAGGGCCGCCTCCAGAACATTGTGGATGTTGTTGAAGGCCACCTGTCCATCGACGCGGATGTTGACCGTCTGCCCCTCGCGCTCGAACTCCCACGCCCACAGGCCGCCATAGGTCGGCAGGCGCAGATTGATGCAGCTGTGGTGGACAAGCTCCTGCGGGCTGGCGGGGATTGGATTGTTGTCGAAGTAGGCGGGGGTGCCGATCACGGCGAAGCGGACCGGCGGGCTGATCCTGGCCGAGATCATGTCCTTGGCAAGCAACTCGCCCATCCTGACGCCGGCATCGCACCGCGTGGCGACGATGTCGATCAGCGCGTTGTCGAGAACCAGCTCGACCTTGATGTCGGGGTATTTCGGCAGGATGTCGCGCAGCTTGGGCCAGAGCACATGGGCGACCGCATGGTCGGATGCGGTGATGCGGATGTTGCCGGCCGGTTTCTCGCGCAACTCGCTGAGCGCGTCGATCTGCGCGCCGATCTCCTCGAAATGCGGACGGATTCCGTTGAACAGGCGCTCGCCGGCATCGGTGAGCGACACCGCCCGCGTCGTGCGGGTGAGAAGCCGGATGCCGAGCCGGGCTTCGAGCTGGCGGATGGTGTGGCTGAGCGCCGACTGCGACAGGCCGAACTGCGCCGCCGCCCTGGTGAAGCTCCGTTCACGGGCCACCGCGATGAAGGCCAGCAGATCGTCGACGCTCTCACGCGGCATTCATGAATCTCCGTCATGTCGTTCCGCACAGTATAGCGCCGGAGTGGAATTCAGGAATTGGCTTGCTCGACGCTCCGACACCGTCGGGGGCGGCAAACCCCCGTCCGGCGGGCCGCTGGTGGCGCGCCGGTTCGGGGGGGGCTCACATTTTTAAGAGGGAGGTGAGAGCCGGGATCAGGCGGACAGGGAAGCGTTGTCGATCACGAAGCGGTATTTGACGTCGCCCTTGAGCATCCTCTCATAGGCGGCGTTGATGTCCCCGGCGCGGATCAGTTCGATGTCCGCAGTGATGCCGTGCTCGGCACAGAAATCCAGCATCTCCTGCGTTTCGGGGATGCCGCCGATCATCGAGCCGGCGATGGACCGCCGCTTGGTGATCAGGTTGAACACGTTGGGCGAGGGATGCGGCGTGGCCGGCGCACCGACCAGCGTCATCGTTCCATCGCGCTTCAGCAGCACGAGAAAGGCGTCCAGATCGTGCGGAGCCGCCACCGTGTTCAGGATCAGGTCGAAGCTCTTCGCATGGGCGGCCATCTCACCCTCGTTGCGGGAAACGACGACCTCGTCCGCACCCAGCGCCTTCGCATCCTCCCGCTTGGATTCGGACGTGGTGAAGGCCACCACATGGGCGCCCATCGCGTGGGCCAGCTTGATGCCCATATGGCCGAGGCCGCCGATTCCGACGACGCCGATCTTCTTGCCCGGTCCCGCCTGCCAGTGGCGCAGCGGCGAATAGGTGGTGATGCCGGCGCACAGCAGCGGCGCCACCGCCGCAAGCTGCTCCTCCGGGTGCTTGACGCGCAGAACGTAGCGTTCGTGGACGACGATCCGCTGCGAATAGCCGCCCAGCGTGTGGCCGGGCGGGTGGTCGGTCAGTCCGTTGTAGGTGCCGACCATGCCGTCGCAGTAATTTTCCAGCCCGGCCTCGCAGTCGTCGCAATGCTGGCAGCTGTCGACCATGCAGCCGACGCCGACCAGATCGCCTTCGCGGAAGCCCTTCACATGGCCTCCGACGGCGGAAACCCGGCCGACGATCTCGTGGCCGGGAACGCAGGGCCACAGCGTGCCGGCCCATTCCGCCCGCACCTGATGCAGGTCCGAATGGCAGATGCCGCAATAGGCGATCTCGATCTGCACGTCATGCGGGCCGGGAGCCCGGCGGGCGATGTCCATCGGCTCCAGCGGCCGGTCGGCGGCATGGGCGCCATAGGCTTTCACAGTCATGGGGGAAACTCCTCGCTTCTCTCGGCTTCTTTTCCGGGACGGGCGGCGTCAGGCGCCGTATTGCTCGTCCGTCACCTTGTCCATCCAGTCGACCGCCTTGCCGTCCAGCTGTTCCTGGATGGCGATGTGCGTCATCGCCATGGTGGGCGAGGCGCCGTGCCAGTGCCGTTCGCCCGGCGCGAACCACACCACGTCACCGGGGCGGATCTCCTCGATGGGACCGCCCTCGCGCTGGACTCGGCCGCAGCCGGCGGTGACGATCAGCGTCTGCCCCAGCGGATGGGTGTGCCATGCCGTGCGGGCGCCGGGTTCGAAGGTGACGCTGGCGGCCGTCGTGCGGGCCGGCGGGTGCGGCTGGAACAGCGGGTCGATGCGGACCGTACCCGTGAACCAGTCCGCCGGTCCCCTGGTGGATGGCTGCGAGCCGACGCGTGCGATGTCCATGGTCGATCCTCCGGTCGTTGCCCGCCGCGGTGCGGCGGTGGTGGCGCCAGAGAAGCTAGTCCACGGGACTGTCTGCGATTAGTCCCCCAAAGATGCATGGACTTATGAAAGAACTTCATCAATTCCCGTGACGTGTCGCGGTTTCGAAGTCCATCTGCGGGCAGGTCAGGCGATGGCGCCGCCGCCATCCACGCGCACGGTGGAGCCGGTGGCGAAGGGGGTGGTGGCGAGGAACAGCACGGCGTTGGCGATATCCTCGGCCTGGCCGATCCGGCGGGCGGGCAGGCGCTGGGCAGCACCGGCGAACATCGCCTCCCGCTTCTCCGCCGGCAGGCCGGACCACAGCGGTGTTGCGATCAGGCCGGGCGAGACGGCATTGACGCGGACCGGGGCGAGTTCCAGAGCCAGCCCGCGGGCCAGAGCCTCCAGCGCCGCGTTGATGGCGCCCTGCAGAACGGAGGTCGCGGAGGGCCTGACGCTGAGAAAGCCCGAAACGAAGGTCAGCGATCCGGTCTCGCTGATTTTCGCGGCACGGGCGACGTGGTAGGCGTCCCAGAATTTGCTGTCCATCGCGGTCCGTGCGTCGGCGACGGCAAGGCCGCGCACCGGCCCGCCGGGCGTCTGTGCCGCGGAGACGACGACATGGTCCCAGGCCGGCTCTTCCGCGAAGAAGCGTTCGACCGCCTCCAGGTCGCGGGTGTCGAGCACGACGGCGCGTGCATCGCCGCCGATTGCGGCGGCCGCGGCGTCGAGCTTGTCGCGCGACCGCGAGGCGATGGTGACCGAAGCGCCTGCTTCGGCAGCCGCCGTTGCGGTCGCCAGACCGATGCCGGAGCTTCCGCCGACCACCAGCACGCGCGTGTTCTTCAAGCTGTCTGACATGGTGCAATTCCTTCAGAGGTGAGCTGGAAGGAAGTCTAGAACCTCTCCGGATAGCGCAGTATCCTCGACCTGATCGATATACTCTCCACCAAATGGAAAGAATGCGGCGGGCATGCTGGGCGATCTCGATGAACTGCGCACCTTCGTCCGCATCGTCGCCGCGGGCAGTCTGTCCGCCGCCGGCCGCGAGATGAATCTGGCGTTGAGTGTGGTCAGCAAGCGGCTGGCATCGCTGGAGCGGCGGACCGATACGCGGCTGGTGGCCCGCAGCACCCGGCGCCTCGCCCTGACGGAGGAGGGGCAGCGGCTGTACCGGCATGCCCAGCGCATCCTCGCCGAGGTCGCTGAGGCCGAGGAAGCTCTCAGCCATGGCCGTGTCGAGCCGCAGGGCGTTCTGCGGGTGGGAGCGCCGGCTGCGCTGGGCCGCATGCATGTCGGCCCGGTCTGCCGCGAGCTTGTCGAGGCTTATCCGCGGATTTCGGTCGACCTCCGCCTGACCGACCGCATGGTCGACCTGATCGACGAGGGGCTGGACGTGGCGGTGCGGATCGGCGCGCCCAGGGATTCGGCGCTGGTCATGCGCAGGTTGGCCGACAATCACCGGATCCTGGTCGGTGCGCCGGCCTATCTGGAGCGTCGCGGCTGGCCCGCATCGCCGCAGGATTTGGAGAGCTACGACTGCATCCAATACCGTGGCACCGGCGGGCGCTGGCGCCTGCTGGGACCCGGCGGTGCGGTGGTCGAACTGGACACCGCATCCCGCCTGCGTTGCAACAATGGCGACGTCGCCCAGGATTGGGCGCTTGCCGGCTGCGGCCTCCTGTGGAAGTCGCGGATCGACGTCGAGGACGACCTTGCCGCCGGCAGGCTGGTGCGGGTGCTGCCGGACTGGCATGGCGACCCCGCGCCGGTCTGTGCGCTGTTCCCCACGCAACGGCAGCTGCCGACGCGCGTGCGCCTGTTCCTTGACGCCATGGCGCGCCGGCTGAACCGGGAGGAGGCAGGGCGATAGGAGCGCCGCTTCCGGCGCTTCAGCCGACCCGCTCGATGGCGATGGCGGTTGCCTCGCCGCCGCCGATGCACAGGGAGGCCACGCCCCGTGTCAGTCCGCGCGCCGCCAGCGCGTGCAGCAGCGTCACGATCAGCCGCGCCCCGGTGGCGCCGATGGGGTGGCCAAGCGCGCAGGCCCCGCCATTGACGTTCAACCGCTCCGGATCGATTCCCAGGTCGCGCTGTGCCGCCATGGCGACGACGGCGAAGGCCTCATTGATTTCGAACAGATCAACCTCGTCCACCGCCCAGCCGACCTTGTCCAGCAGTTTGCGGATCGCCGGGATCGGAGCCGTGGTGAACCAAGCCGGATCCTGGCTGTGGGTGGCGTGGCCCCGGATCTCCGCCAAGATCGGCAGGCCGGCGGCCTCGGCCACCGAACGCCGGGTCAGCACCAGTGCCGCGGCACCGTCCGCATTGGCCGACGAGCTGGCGGCGGTGATCGTCCCGTCGCGGCGGAAGGCGGGTTTCAGGGCAGGGATCTTGTCGGGGGAGACCTTCAGCGGGTTCTCGTCCTGCGCGACCACCCGCTCGCCGCCCTTGGCAGGAACCGTGAGCGGCACGATCTCCGCCGCGAAGGCACCGCTTTCGACCGCCGCACGGGCGCGGGTCAGCGTCCGGGCGGCGTAGGCGTCCTGCTCGGCGCGGGTAAAGCCGTAGGACTCGGCCGTCGCCTCGCCAAAATCGCCCATGGCGCGGCCACCCTCATAGGCGTCCTCCAGCCCGTCCAGCATCATGTGGTCCAGCAGCCGGTCATGGCCGATGCGGTATCCGCCGCGGGCCTTGGCCAGCAGGTAGGGGGCGTTCGTCATCGACTCCATGCCGCCGGCCACCACGATGTCGGCCGATCCGGCGCGGATCAGGTCGTGGGCCAGCATGGTCGCCTTCATGCCCGAGCCGCAGACCTTGTTGATCGTGGTCGCTCCGGTCGCATCGGGCAGCCCGGCGCCGCGGGCGGCCTGCCGCGCCGGCGCCTGCCCTTGCCCGGCGGGCAGGACGCAACCGAACAGCAGCTCGTCGATGCTGGCGGGCGGCAAACCGGCACGCTCCACCGCCGCGGCGATGGCGCGGGCGCCGAGAACCGGGGCCGGCAGCGCCGACAGCTCCCCCTGGAAGCGGCCCAGCGGCGTGCGGACGGCGGACACGATGACGACGGGATCGTGGGTCGAAGCGGTGTGCATGTTGCGGTCTCCGGATCGGTGGCCCGGCTGGGGCGGCATTTAAATGACGGACGTCATGTTTGTATAATTGATGATGATCGTCATATAATTTGTCAACGGATCTTCGACTGCTTTTTGAGGGAAGGTGCATCATGCGGGTAAGCAAGGAGCAGGCGGCGGAAAACCGGCGCCGCGTCGTCGAGGTGGCAAGCGCGCTGTTCCGCGAGCGCGGCTTCAACGGGATCGGCGTCGCCGACCTGATGAAGGAGGCCGGCCTGACCCATGGCGGCTTCTACGGCCAGTTCGCTTCGAAGGAGGACCTGGCGGCGGAGGCCTGCGCCCACGCGATGGAGGTGGCGGCGGAGCGCTGGCGCGTGTCGGCGGAGACCAAGGGGGATGAGGCTCTAACGGCGCTGCTGGACAGCTATCTGTCTCCACGCCACCGCGACCGCAGTGCCGCCGGCTGTCCCATCGCGGCACTCGGCATCGATGTGGCCCGTCAGGGCGGGGTGGCGCGCAGTGCCTTCACCCGCGGACTGCGGCCCTTCCTCGACGGCTTGAGCCGCCTCGTTCCGGGCCGCTCGGCGGAGGCGAAGCGGAAGGCGGCGCTGACCACCCTGTCGGAGATGGTCGGCGCCCTGATCCTTGCGCGTGCCGTCGACGATCCCGCCCTGTCTGAAGAGATCCTGGAGGCTGCACGCACGAGCCTCGGCCGGCCTTCCGGCAAGCCGGAGGCCGGCGACGCCTGAGCTCTGCCGTGCTGGCGATGCCGGTCAGGCGATGCGGCGGAGCAGGTCGATCCGCAGCGGCTTGCCCAGCAGCGTGTCGAACTGCGCGGCAAGGCGGGTGAAGGCCGCCGCCTTCGCATGGGTGTCGAGTGCCGCCTGATCCTGCCAGATCTCGTACATCACGACGGTGCCGGGCTTTTCACGGCTGACATGGGCGGAGTAGGCGAGGCAGCCCGGCTCCTTCAGCACGTCCGGAACGATGGCGGTAATGGCGTCGGCCAGTGCCTGCTCCTGGCCGGGCTTGGCGACCAGATAGGCGACGAGTTGCACCTGCTCGCTCGGCGGAATGCTCATGGCGGTCTTTCCCCTTGATGGACGGTTGGAAGCTAGCTTTTCGAACTTGGGCTTTGCAGTGCCGGGACCCGAATGATCCTCGCCCGCGGGGCGTCGGCTGGCAACCCGGCCCCTTGGCCTGTGACCAAGGGATAAACCGGGCAAATCGAAATCGGAAATGCGGAGTTGCGATTTCAACCAGAAGCAAATCCCATCGATTCCAAGCCGCTTGCCTATGGGGTATGCCATGTCAGACGGCGCGGGCTGCGTGACGATGGGCTTTCCCGTCCTGTTGTCAACGGATTGCCCATTCAACGCTTCAGGAGCCTATGGTTTTTGCCGAACGCAGCGCGCAAGCGCCAGCCGACCGCCGCCGAACGGGGCGCCATGCCGTCACCCTCCTGCTCTGTCTCCTCTCCATCGGCATTTCCATCCTTGCCTCGACCGGTTCCGCCGTCGCGCAGTCACCGCTGACGACGCCGGCCCCGGCAGCGTCGTCAGCGGCTTCGGCGCCGGAGCCGAAGCCGAAGGAGATCGGCCGGTTGGTCGATTCGTTGGAGAACCCGGCCAAGCGCGAGGAACTGCTGGACCAGTTGAAGGCTTTGCAGCAGGTCGAACAGGCGGCCAAGCCCGAACGCGATACCGAGCGCCTCGGCACGCGCCTGCTGACGGTGCTGTCGGCACGGCTGGACAATTTGGGGGAGGAAGTCCGGACGACCGGCGAGGTGGTGCTGGCCGCGCCGCAGGGGATGCGCTGGCTGCAGCGGCAGGCGCTGGATCCGGCGAAGCGGGCGACCTGGGCGTGGCTGTTCGCCGAACTCGCCCTTGTCCTTGTCGCCGGGCACAGCATCAGGCTGGTCACCATCCGGCTGTTGAGCCGCCCGCGGTCGATCCTGGCGGCACGGCCTTTCCACTCTGCCATCGCCAAGATCCCGTTGCTGCTGGTCCGCGCCCTGATGGATCTGGCGCCCATCGCCGCCTTCGCCTTTGCCGGCTTCGGCGTGCTGGTGCTGATCGACCCGCCGACGACGGTGCGGCTGCTCGGTGTCGCCTTCCTGAACGCCAGCCTGTTCGTACAGGTCGTGCTTCTGGTGATGCGTGGGTTGCTGTCGCCGCGCTCCACCAACCTGCGGCTGATCCCGATGAGCGACGCGTCGGCGCGGCGTCTGCTGTTGTGGAGCCAGACCATCGCCGCCACCACCGTCTACGGTCTGTTCGCAGCCGGCACCGTACGCACGCTCGGGCTGCCGGAGCAGTCCTACGACACGCTGGTGAAGCTGGTCGGGCTTGCCGACGCCATCATGCTGACAGCACTGGTCCTGCAAAGCCGCGCCGCGGTTGCATCCTGGCTGCGCGGGGAGATTTCGGCCGCCCCATCGGTTCCTGATCAGGAACCGGGGGAGGCACACGCTGCGAGGACCACGCGTCCTGGCCGCCTTCTGCGCGCGGCCGGTCGGCGTCTGGCCAATATCTGGCATGCCGTCGCCATCCTCTACATCGTGGCACTGTTCGGCATCTGGGCTCTGGAGGTCGAAGGCGGGCTGTTGTTCGTTCTGCGGGCGACCGCCGTGTCGATGGCGGTGATCGCCATCGCCCGGATCGCCGGGCGCGGCATCGCCCAGGGCTCCGCGGCACTGCGGCGGCGGCTGGACCGCGAACGCTCGACCTGGGGCGAGCGGCGTATAAAGCGCTATGTCGGGCCGGGCACCCGTTTGCTGCACTGGTCGGTCGCGGTCCTGGCCGGGCTGGTGGTGCTGGATGCCTGGGGGCTGAACATCCGGGGGTCGGTGGAAACCGCCCTGGGCTGGCGGTTCGTCGCCTCGAGCCTCGCCATCCTGCTGGTGGCCGGCATCGCGCTCGCGGTGTGGGAACTGACGAACGCCGTCATCGAGCGGAACCTCGCCACCACCGACCGCAACGGCCACACCATCCAGCGCAGCGCCCGCATCCGCACGCTCCTGCCGCTGCTGCGCAACGCGCTGATGGTGCTGCTGACCACCTTCGTCACCCTGATCGCCCTGTCGGAACTGGGGTTGGACATCGGGCCGCTGCTGGCCGGTGCCGGCGTGGTCGGCCTCGCCGTCGGCTTCGGCGCGCAGACGCTGGTGAAGGACGTCATCACCGGCCTGTTCATCCTGTTCGAGGACACCATCTCGGTCGGCGACGTGGTGAATGTCGGCGGCAAGGGCGGTCTGGTTGAGGGCATCACCATCCGCACCATCCGTCTGCGCGATTTCGACGGGACGGTGCACACCGTGCCGTTCAGCGCGGTGACCAGCATTTCCAACATGACCAAGGACTTCAGCTATTACGTCTTCGACGTCGCCGTCTCCTATGGCGAGGATGTCGACCGCGTCGTGTCGGTCCTGCACGAGATCGGGGCGGGGCTGCGGGCCGATCCCCGCTTCGCGCCTCTGATTCTGGAGTCTCTGGAAGTGCTGGGGATCGACGCATTCCAGGAATCCACGGTTGTGGTCAAGGCGCGGATCAAGACCTTGCCGATCCAGCAATGGAACGTCGGCCGCGAGTTCAACGGTCGCATGAAGAAGCGGTTCGCCGAACTGGGGATCGCCATCCCGTTCCCGCAACGCATCCTGCACATGGCACCGAATGGGATGTCCAAGGCGAACGCTTATGGCGAAGCGGCGGAATGACCGCCGCGCGGCAGCGATGCCCCTGTCAAATCTTCTGATGCCAAATCCTCTGACCGGGCCCAGGGAGGCTTGCTTGGGTCCGGGCCGCGATCGTTCGCGCCCCCAACAACGCTATTGACCAAAGCTGTATTATCCATCATACAGGTTCCTGTCTGATGAATGGACAGCATTGGGTCCCGGTGGGACGGTTTCCGGTGGAAGGGGAGGCGGAGTGCTGTGAAGTCGGCGGTCGAACCCCTGAAGGCTCGCAGGATCTATCTTCTGCTGCGCGACCGCATCGTCGCCGGCGAACTACCGCCGGGCGCGCGCCTGCCGGGCGAGCCGGCGCTGGCCGCCGAACATGCCGTGTCCCGCGTCACCGTGCGCCGGGCGCTGGATCTTCTGGACAAGGAAGGGCTGGTGCAGCGCAAAGCCGGATCCGGCACCTTCGTCCATGACACGCGCACCGTCCGGCCCATCGTTGCCGACCTGTCGAACGTGCTGTCGCACCTGATCGACATGGGCCGCAGCACCGACGTCAGGCTGCTGTCCTTCGGCTACGGCGTGCCGCCGGAGTCGATCGCCGAGAGCCTTGGTTTGAAACCCGGCGAGCGGGCGCAGCGGTCGGTGCGCGTGCGCCTGATCGACGGGGAGCCCTTCTCCTACCTGACCACCCATGTGCCGGAATGGATCGGCCTGACCTACTCGGAGGCGGAACTGGCGGCGCGCCCGCTGCTGGAACTGATCGAACGGTCGGGTGTGACGACGGAACGCGCCACCCAGGCGATCAACGCCACGCTGGCCGGTCCGGAAGCGGCGGCGGCGCTGGATCTGGAGATCGGCTCGCCGCTGCTGACCCTGACCCGCATCGTCTACGAGCCGTCGGGCCGCGGGGTGGAACATCTCCACGCGCTGTACCGGCCCGACCGCTACAGCTTCCACATGGATCTGGTGCGCACCGGCAGCGACGGCGAACGGCGCTGGAGCCCGGCGCTCGGCTGGCCGCGCGCTGCCGACAAGACCAAGAGCGACAAGAGCAAATCCGAGAAAAGCAAATCGGGCGAAAAGCCCGCCCGCACCCCGCGGGTCATCAAACAGAGGAGTTGAGCGTTATGGGACGTTCGGTTCAGGACTCCACCCTCATCGGCATTTCCCGCCGCACGGTTTTGAAGGCCGGTGCCGCGGCGGCCGCCGTCACCGCGCTGCCGTTTGCCGCCCCCTCGGTCCTGCGGGCGCAGACCCCCCCGGTGGTGAAGATCGGCATTCTCCAGCCGGTGACCGGCGCGCTGGCCCATGACGGCGACCTCGGCCGGGCCGGTGCGGAGATGGCGATCAACGAGATCAACGCGGCCGGCGGCATCAAGTCGCTGGGCGGCGCCACGCTGGAAATGCTGTTCGGCGACGCCCGCTCGACCCCGGAAGCCGGCACGCAGGAGGTGGAGCGGATGCAGGCCGAAGGCGTGTCCGCCATCGTCGGTGGCTTCGCCAGCCCGATCTGCCTTGCCGCCTCGCAGGCGGCGGCACGTTATGAACTGCCCTATCTGGTCGATGTCGGCGTGTCGGACCAGATCATGGCGCGCGGCCTGACCAACACCTTCCGCTTCAGCCCCGGCTTCGGCAAGGTCACCCAGGTGGCGCTCGACAATTTGACCGCCATCAACGACAAGGCGGGCAAGCCGGCCAGGACCGTGGTGCTGGTGCATGAGGACGGGCTGTTCGGCTCCGGCCTCGCCAAGCTGCTGCAAAGCGAACTGCCCAAGCGCGGCTTCGAAATTCTGGAGACCATCGCCCACCCGACGCCGGCGCGCGACATGTCCAACGTGGCGCTGCGCATCCGCTCGCTGAACCCCGATCTGGTGATCCCCTCCAACTACTATGGCGAGTTCGTGCTGCTCGCCCGCACCATGCAGCAGCAGCGCATCAAGCCGAAGGGCATCTATGCGATCCTCGGTGGTGCGGCGTCGAACGGCCGCTTCGTCAAGGAATTCCCGCAGGCGGCCCAGAACGTCATCGACTGCAACCACTGGCACGATCCGAAGAACCCGAAGGCGCTGGCGCTCCGCAAGGCGGTGGAAGGGCAGGGCAAGTCCTTCGCCTACAATGTCTCGCTGAACTACTCGAACGTCCTGCTGCTGGCCGACGCCATCGAGCGCGCGGGATCGTCCGACCGCAAGAAGATCATCGAGGCGCTGAACGCCTCCACCTTCGCCGGCCATATCATGCCCTACGGCCCGACCAAGTTCGTCAACGGCCAGAACGAGGGCGCCACCCCGATCAACACCCAGATCCAGGGTGAGGACATCAAGGTGATCTTCCCCGACGCATTCGCCGAGGCGAAGGCCAACTTCCCGGCGGCCTGATCCGTTTTTCGCCGTCGCACCTCCGCATTTCTCCCATCCGTCCGGGTCGCCGCGAGCCGGCCGACCCGGCGCGGGTGAGGGACCATTCCCCTCATGCGCGGGCTGCCATGTATTCACCTCAGATCATTCTGGAAGCGGCGCTGAACGGTCTGATGACCGGTGCGGTCTATGCCCTGATCGCGCTCGGCCTGACGCTGATCTACGGCGTGCTCCACATCATCAACTTCGCCCACGGCGCGCTGCTGACCTGTGCCATGTTCGCGGTCTGGATCGCCTGGGCCTGGTTGGGCATGGACCCCTATCTCGCCATCCTGCCGCTGGTGCCGCTGATGTTCGTGCTCGGCTACGGCTTGCAGCGCTTCGTCATCGGGCCGGCCAGCCATGGCGACGACGGCAACATCCTGCTGGTCACGCTGGGCCTGTCCATCGTGCTGGAGAATGTGCTGCTGGCCGTGTTCCAGTCCGACACCCGCACGCTCGACACCGACTATTCGTTCCAGGTGGTGGCCTTGGGGCCGCTGCTGCTCAGCTATCCGCGGCTGATCGGGCTGGGCGTCGCCGTGGTGGTGACCGGCCTCTTGTGGCTGGTGCTGAACCGCACCGACACCGGCAAGGCGATCCGTGCGGTCGCCAAGGAAAAGCTCGGCGCCAATCTGGTCGGCATCGACGTGCCGCATGTCTATGCCGTCACCTTCGGGCTGGGCTGCGCCTGTCTTGCCGTGGCAGCGGGGCTGCTGATGCCGACCTTCTACGTCAACCCGCGCATCGGTGGCGCCTTCGTGCTGGTCGCCTTCACCGTGGTGGTGCTGGGCGGCATGGGCTCGCTGCCCGGCGCGCTGCTGGGCGGCCTGTTCATCGGCGTGGTGGAGAGCCTGTGCGGCCTGTTCCTGGGCGACAGCCTGGGCCAGATCGGCATCTTCCTGATCTTCATCGCCGTGCTGCTGGTGCGGCCGACCGGACTGTTCGGAGCCAAGGCATGACCGCGCGCGACCTGATCCCGATCGCCGTCCTTACCCTCCTGGCGGCGCTGCTGCCGCTGGTGGTGACCTCCAGCCCGGTGCTGAACTTCCTGGTCTTCATGCTGATCGTCGCGCTGGGTGCACAGGGCTGGAACATCCTGGGCGGCTTCGGCGGCCAGTTCAGCTTCGGCCATGCCGCCTTCTTCGGCACCGGCGCCTATGTGACGGCGATCCTGCAAGTGCGCTATGGCGTCAACGCCTGGGCCGGGCTGGTGCTGGCAACAGCGGCCGGTGCGGCGGTCGGCTGGGTCATCGGCTTCCTCAGCTTCCGGTCGGGCCTGCGCGGTTCCTACTTCGCGCTGGTGACGCTGGCCTTCGCCGAGGTGTTCCGCATCCTCGCCAATGCCGCCTCCTTCACCGGCGGCGCGGCGGGGCTGCTGATCAAGCTGGATGTCCGCGCCGTCAACCTGCAATTCGACGACCGCGCCGTCTTCTACTGGCTGGTACTGGCCTTCGTCGCCGCGGTGCTGCTGCTGACTCGCTGGATCCAGCGCTCCCGCTTCGGGGCGCAGCTGGTGGCGGTGCGCGAGAACGAGGATGCGGCCAAAGCGCTGGGCGTCAATTCCCTGACGGTGAAGCTGCGCGCCATCGCCCTGTCCGGCGGTGTGACGGCGCTGTCCGGCTGCCTCTATGCCCAATACTTCCTCTACATCGATGCCAACATCGCCTATGGCAGCTGGATTTCGGTGGAGCTTCTGCTGGCCCCGATCATCGGCGGCGTCGGCACCGTCTTCGGCCCGGTGGTGGGGGCGCTGACCCTGCACGGGCTGGGCGAGGTCGCCAAGCAGTTCGCCGGCCGCATCCCCGGCATCGACCTGATCGTCTTCGGCGGCGTGCTGGTGCTGGCAGTGGCCTTTGCCCGCGGCGGCATCCTGGGCCTGCTGGAACGGCTGCGCGACCGCGGCCGCGGGATGGTCACGCGCGGACCCAAGGAGGTTTCCCATGCTGGCCGTTGATGGCGTTTCCAAGCGGTTCGGCGGGCTGATGGCGGTGGACAGCGCGACGCTGTCGCTGCAACCCGGCGGAATCATTGGGCTGATCGGCCCGAACGGCGCCGGCAAGACCACGCTGTTCTCGATGATCTCCGGCTTCGTCGCACCGACCGACGGGCGCATCCGTTTCGAGGGCACCGACATCACCGCCGAGGAGCCGCACCGCCGGGCCGAGCGCGGCATCGGCCGCACCTTCCAGATCGTCCAGCCCTTCGCCGGGCTGACGGTGTGCGAGAACATCGCGGTCGGCGCCTATCTGCGCCATGCCAAGCGTGCCGATGCAACGGCCAAGGCACGCGACGTGGCGCGCCGCGTCGGTCTGGGGAGCGAGCTGGACCGCCCGGCCGGCGGGCTGACGGTGGCCGGGCGCAAGCGGCTGGAGCTGGCCCGCGCGCTCGCCACCGAACCGAAGCTGCTGCTGCTGGACGAGGTGCTGGCCGGGCTGAACCCGTCGGAGATCCGTGACATCATCCCGGTGATCCGGGGCATCCGCGACGAAGGGGTGACGATCCTGATGATCGAACACGTCATGCAGGCGGTGATGAATTTGTGCGAGCGCGTCTATGTGCTGGCCCAGGGCCGCATGATCGCCGAGGGGCCGCCCGCCGTCGTCTGTGCCGACGCCCGCGTGATTGAGGCCTATCTCGGCCACGGCGCCGCCGCCCGGCTGAAGGCGGAGGGGGCGGCCCATGGCTGAGCAGCTTCTGGAAATCCGTGGCCTGAAGACCGGCTATGGCGCCACCGAAGTGCTGCGCGGCATCGACATGGCCGTCCATGCCGGCGAGATCGTCACGGTGCTGGGCTCCAACGGCGTCGGCAAGACGACGCTGAACAAGGTGCTGTCGGGTGTGCTGCCGGCCTGGACCGGAGAAATCCGCTTCGGCGGCACCCGCATCGACGGCAAATCCGCCGCGCGTATCGTGGAAGAAGGACTGATCCAGGTGCCGGAAGGCCGCAAGATCTTCCCCAACCTGTCGATCCGCGAGAATCTGGAACTCGGCAGCTATCGCCGCGGCAAGCCGAACCGGGCACGGAACCTGGAGCGCATCTTCGCAACCTTCCCCCGTCTGAAGGAGCGCGAGGGCCAGTTCGCCGGCACGCTCTCCGGCGGCGAGCAGCAGATGCTGGCCATCGGCCGCGGCATGATGGCCGAGCCGCTCCTGCTGATCCTCGACGAGCCGTCGCTCGGCCTCTCGCCCCTGGTGGTGGAGGAGATGTTCGGGCTGATCCGCAAGCTGAATGAAGACGGGCTGGCGATCCTGCTGGTGGAGCAGAACGTCGTCCAGTCGCTGGAGGTCGCCCGCCGGGCCTACATCCTCGAAAACGGCGTTTTCGCGCTGTCGGGACCGTCCGACGAGATCGCGCGCGACCCCGAACTGAAACGCACCTATCTCGGCCTCTGAGGGGCCGTCCGCCTGGGAGCGGTGACATGACAAGCCTGTCCTTCGACGTGAAGCCGGCGAGCGAGCTGCTCGCCGCCGCCCGCCCGTCCTGGCTCGACCGCTGGGGCGCCTTCGCCGCCGGCCTGACCTTCGCCGACCTGCCGGCCCCGGTGGTGGAGCGGGCCAGGCTGGTGCTGCTCGACTGCATCGGCGTGATCGCCGCCGGCATGCAGGAACCGGAATGCCGCGCGCTGGTCGGCCGGATGGCCCGGACCGCCGGTGCCGGGGATTGTCCGGCCATCGGTTCGGGCCATGGTTTCCCCGCCGGCTCGGCCGCCTTTCTCAACGGCCTCGCCGGGACCATGCTGGAGCTGGATGAGGGCAACCAGTATGCCCGCGGCCATCCGGGCATCCATGTGCTGCCGGCGGCGCTGGCCGCCGGGCCGCGGCTGACCTCCTCCGGCGCCGATCTGCTGACCGCGCTGGCGCTGGGGTACGAGATCGGCTCGCGCATCGGAATCGCCGCCAAGCTGCTGGTCACCACCCACCCGCACGGCACCTGGGGCACGGCGGGCGCGGCGCTGGCGGTGGCGCACCTGAACCGGGCCGACGCGGCGGCGATGATCGAGACGATCAACATCGCCTCCACCCTCGGCCTCGCCACCAGCCGGCGGACGATGCTGGAGGGCGGCACCGTGCGCAACGCCTATGCCGGCGTGTCGAACCAGCTGGGCCTGACCGCCTGGGATCTGGCGGCCAGCGGCATCGTCGGCGAGACCGACGGGGTCGGCAGCGTGTTCGGTGGCGTCATCGCCCGCGATTTCCAGCCGGACCTGATGGTCGACGAACTGGGCGAGCGCTGGGAGATCGCCCGCAACTACTTCAAGCGCCACGCCGCCTGCCGCTACACCCACGGCGCGCTCGATGCGCTGGGGGACATCGTGGCGCAGGCCGGCGGGCGGATCGCACCGGAGCAGGTCGCCTCCATCGAGGTCGATACCTATGTCTGGGCCGCCCAGCTGAATGGGCCAGAGCCGAAGAACATGCTGGCGGCGAAGTTCTCGCTGCCCTTCGCCCTGGCGACCTTCCTCGCCAATGGGGCGGCGACGCCGGATGCGTTCCGCGACGAGGCCAGGCAGGTCCAGGCCACCCGCGATCTCGCCCGCCGGGTGACGGTGCGCGAGGATACCGGCCTGACTGCCCGTCTTCCCGGCCTGCGCCCGGCCCGTGTCCGCCTGACGCTCGCCGACGGCCGCAGCTTCGCGGCAGAGGCGCTGACCAACAAGGGCGACACCGAGGATCCCTACAGCGCCAGCGAGGTACGGGCGAAGTTCGCCGAACTCGCCGGCCCGGTCTGGGGCGCTTCGCACGCCGCCGCCATCGCCGATTGCGTCGAGACCATCGACCGCGCGGCCGATCTTTCAACCCTGACCCGGCTTCTGTCGGCGCCTGCCGCCGCCGGGGGGAGCGTCTGAGATGACCATGCCCGACCTCAGCTTCAAACAGCGGCTTTCTGAAGACCGCGTCGTGCTGGCGCCCGGCGTCTATGACGCCTTCACCGCGTCGATGGCCACCGCCGCCGGGTTCGAGGCGTTGTATCTGTCCGGTGCGGCCATCGCCTACACCCGGCTGGGCCGGCCCGACATCGGGCTGGTTTCGGTCAGCGAGGTGGCCGACACCATCGCCCTGGTGCGCGACCGCGTGGCCACGCCGCTGATCGTCGATGCTGACACCGGCTATGGCAACGCGCTCAACGTGCAGCGTACCGTGCGCATGTTCGAGCGCGCCGGCGCCACCGCGTTGCAGCTTGAGGACCAGAGCTTTCCCAAGCGCTGCGGCCACCTGACCGACAAGGCGGTGATCCCGGCCGGCGAGATGGCCGGCAAGATCAAGGCGGCGGTCGATGCCCGCACCAGCGAAGGCACGCTGATCGTCGCCCGCACCGACGCCGTGGCGGTGGAAGGCGTGTCCGCCGCCCTCGACCGCGCCCGGCTCTATGTCGAGGCCGGGGCCGACGTGCTGTTCGTCGAGGCGCCGAAAAGCCGCGAGCAGCTGTCCGCCATCGCCACCGACCTGGGCGGCATCCGCCCGCTGTTGGCCAACATGGTGGAAGGTGGGCAGACGCCGATCAGCTCCGCCGCCGACTTGGCCGAGCTGGGCTACCGGCTGGTGATCTTCCCCGGCGGAATCGTGCGAGCGCTCGCTCGGCAAGCGCAGGACTATTACGGCTCGCTGGCGCAGCATGGCACCACCCAGCCCTTCCGCGACCGCATGTTCGACTTCAATGCGTTGAACGACCTGATCGGCACGCCGGAGATGCTGGCGCTCGGCGAAACCTACAAGGACTTTGCACCCGCCAAGCGGGAGGACGCAGCATGACCATCCAAACCACTTCCATCGACCCCGTCACGCTGGCCGTCCTGAAGGGCCGGCTGGAGCAGATCGCCGACGAGATGGACGCGACGCTCTACCGCTCCGCCTTCAACCCGATCATCGCCGAGGCGCGCGACGCCTGCCACGGCCTCTACCATGCCGAGACCGGTGCCACGCTGGTGCAGGGCACCAACGGCCTGCCGATCTTCGTCGGCGCCATGGCCTTCGCCGTCAAGGCGGTGATCGACAAGGTGGCGAAGGAGGGCGACCTCCACCCGGAAGACATCTTCCTGTTCAACGATCCCTATGACGGCGGCACCCACCTGAACGACTTCCGTCTGGTGCGGCCGATCTTCCGCCAAGGGCGGCTGTTCTGCTGGATGGCGTCGGTCGGGCACTGGCTCGACATCGGCGGCAATGTGCCGGGCAACTTCAACGCCCGTGCCACCGACAGCTTCCAGGAGGGCGTGCGCATCCCGCCGGTGAAGCTGGTCAAGGCCGGCGCGATGAACCACGACCTGCTGGCGATCCTCGCCGCCAATTCCCGCGTTCCGGTGTCGAACTACGGCGACCTGAACGGGCAGTTGAACGCGCTGGACCTGGGCGTGCGCCGGCTGACCGAACTGCTGGATGAGCATGGCGAGGAGACGGTCGCTGCCGCCTTCGATGCCTTCACCGCACGGGCCGACGCGCTGATGCGCAGCGCCGTGTCCAAGCTGCCGGACGGCGTCTACAGCTTCGAGGATTATCTCGACAATGACGGCATCACGGCGGACCGGCTGCTGATCGCGCTGGACCTGACGATTGCCGGCGACCGGATGATTCTGGACTTCTCGCGCTCGTCCGCTCCCTGCGCCGGGCCGCTGAACATCGCCTATTCCACCGCGGTTGCCTGCTGCTATGTCGCGCTGAAGCATGTCTTCACCGACGTGCCGGCCAATGCAGGCTGCCTCAATCCGATCACCTTCGTCATCCCGGAAAGCACCCTGCTGGCGGTCAAGCCGCCGAAGCCGGTCGGCGGCTATACCGAGACCATCCTGCGGGTGATCGGCGTGGTGTTCGGCGCGCTGGCTCTGGCCGATCCGGCCCGCGCCACCGCCGCCCCCTTCGGCACCATCAACGCGCTGTCGCTGGCCGGCCACCGCAAGGACGGCTCGCGCTGGGTAATGTTCTCCTTCTTCGGCGGGGGCTTGGGCGGCAATCCGGAGACGGACGGGCTGAACCACGCCAACAACCCGATCTCCACCGCCACCATCCCGCCGGTGGAAATCCTGGAAGCCGCCTATCCGGTGATGTTCACCCAATGGGCCTTGCGCCCGGACTCCGCCGGTGCCGGCCTGCATCGCGGCGGGCTGGGTGCCGTCTATGAGATCGAGGCGCTGACCGACGCCGACGTCTTCCTGCTGGGCGAGCGGGGCGTCTTCGCGCCCTTCGGTGTCGCCGGCGGCACCCCGGCGGCACTGAACCGCTTCACCTGGCAGAGCGACGAGGGCGAGAAGTCGCCGCCGCTCGCCTCCAAGGTCACCGATGTGAAGATCCGCGACGGCCAGCGCGTGCGGCTGGAGACACCGGGCGGCGGCGGCTGGGGCGACCCGAAGCGGCGCGATGCGGAGGCCGTCGCCCGCGACGTGCGGCTCGGCTACCTCGGCCGCGACGCGGCGTCCAGCGCCTATGGCGTGGCGCTGACCGACGACGGCGCGCTCGACATCGCCGCCACCGCGACCTTGCGCGAATCCTCCGCCGCCTGACGAACCCGGAAGCAAGACCATGAACAACGGCATTTCCAAGGGTGCCCCCAAGGGTGCCATCGTCGGCGTCGATGTCGGCGGCACTTTTACCGACCTGTTCCATTACGACGAGGCGCGCGGCAGCTTCCGCACCGCCAAGGTCCCGTCCAACCGTGGCGACGAGGCGGTCGGCTTCCTGGCCGGTTTGCGGAGCTTCGGCCCGGTGGCGGAACTGGGCTCCATCGTCCACGGCACCACCGTCGGCACCAACGCGCTGCTGGAGCGCAAGGGCGCCAAGGTCGGCCTGATCACCACCGCCGGCTTCCGCGACGTGCTGGAGATGCGCCGCCGCGACCGCCGCCACACCTGGGGCCTGTGGGGCGATTTCGTCCCCGTCGTCGACCGCGACATGCGGCTGGAGGTGGCGGAACGTACCCTGGCCGACGGCACCATCCGCAGCGCCATCGACCCGGAGGAGGTCCGTGCTTGCGCCCGCCGGCTGGCCGACCAGGGGGCGGAGGCACTCGCTATCGTCTTCATCAACGCCTATGCCAACCCGGCCAACGAGTTGGCGGCGCTGGAGGCGGCGCGCGAGGTCTGGCCGAACGCCAATGTCGAATGCTCGTCCCGCATCCTGCCGGAAATCCGCGAGTTCGAGCGCACCTCGACCACCGCGCTGAACGCCTATCTCCAGCCGGTGGTCGGCAGCTATCTCGCCAAGCTCGACAACGCGTTGGCCGGCGAAGGGTTCGGCGGGCGCTTCCACATCGTGCAGTCGAACGGCGGCGTGATGTCCACCGACACCGCAAGGCGGCTGCCGGTGCGCACCGCTTTGTCGGGACCGGCGGCCGGTGTCATCGCCGCGGCGGCGATCTCCAAGGCGGCGGGCTTCCCCAACGTCATCACCGGCGATCTTGGCGGCACCAGCTTCGACGTGTCGCTGGTGGTGGAGGGGCAGACCATGCTGGCCGCCCAGACCACCATCGATTTCGGTCTGGTCGTCCGCACGCCGATGATCGAGATCACCACCATCGGTGCCGGCGGCGGCTCCATCGCCGGGGTCGATCCCGGCGGCATGCTCCAGGTCGGGCCGGAGAGCGCCGGCTCGCGGCCGGGGCCGGTCTGCTATGGCCAGGGCAACACCCGCCCGACCCTGACCGACGCCAATGTCCTGCTCGGCCGCATCAACGCCGAGCGTCCCATCGGCGGCAAGCTGGCGCGGCTGGACGTCGATGCCGCCCGCACGGCAATCGCCACCCATGTCGCCGAGCCGCTTGGCCTCGACGTCATGGCGGCGGCGGAAGCGGTGGTGCGCATCGCCAACAGCAAGATGGCCGGCGCCATCCGCCTCGTCTCCATCGAGCGCGGCCACGATCCGGCCAAGTTCGCCGCCGTGCCCTTCGGCGGCGGCGGGGCGCTGCATGTCGGCGCGCTGATCAAGGAGGTCGGGCTGAAGGCGGCTCTGGTGCCGCGCTTCCCCGGCGTGACTTCCGCACTCGGCTGCGTCATCGCCGACATCCGCCACGATCAGGTGCAGACGGTCAATCTGCCGCTGGCGGGCATCGACGCAGGCTCGCTCGACCGCCGCATGGTGGAGGAGGCGACTGCCGCCCGCGCCGTGGTGGAGTCCGCCGGGCTCAGCGTCGAGCGCATCGACCTCGTCTTCGAACTCGACATGCACTACATCGGCCAGACCCACACGGTCGCCGTGCCGCTGCCGGTGTCGGTCGAGAACGGCAGCACCGGAATCGACGAGTCGACCATCCGTGCCGCCTTCGAGCGGGCCTATCAGGCCTCGTTCAGCCGGCTGCTGCCGGGGGTGGGGGCCAAGATCGTCAACCTGCGCACCGCCGCCATCGGCCGCCGTCCGCATTTCGACCTCTCCGCTTTGGCTCCGGCCGCCGGAACGACGGTGGAGGGCGCCTATGCCGGGTCGCGGCCGGTGTGGTTCGACGGGGCCTGGCACGAGACCGCCGTCTACAACCGGTTGGAGCTGCCGGTCGGTGCCGTCATCCAGGGCCCGGCGATCCTTGAGCAGCCTGACGCCACCACCGTCATCGACCCCGACCTGTCGGCCCGCGTCGACGGCTTCGGCAACGTCATCGTCGAAAGGAGCGGCCGATGAGCGCCGCCGTCATCCCGGTCGAGCGCACCGCCCTGCTGGTCTGCGACCTGCAGAACGACTTCCTGCATCCCGAAGGCGCCTATGGCCGTGCCGGACAGACGGCCCTGGAGATTGCGGCGCTGCCGGAGCGGGTGAAGCCGCTGGCCGATCTGCTGCGCTCGCGCGGCGGTTGGGTGATCTCCACCAACTTCACCCTGGTGCCGGGCCGCGGCGGCGAGCCGATGATCTCGCCGCATCTGAAGTCTCTGCGCCCCTTCCTGGCGAAGGGCGATTTCCAACCCGGAAGCTGGGGACATCGCACGGTCGATGCGCTCCAGCCCGTCGATGTCGAGGTGGAGAAAATCGCCTATTCCGCCTTCTACATGTCGCGGTTGGAATGGGTGCTCGCGAAATGCGGGGTTGAACGACTGCTGGTCTGCGGCATCGTCACCAATGGCGGCGTCGCCTCGACCGTGCGCGACGCCCATGTCCGCGATTTCGAGACAATCCTGCTGGAGGACGGTTGCGCCGCCTTCAGCCCGGAGGTGCATGAGGTTTCCGTCGCAGCACTGCGCCCGGTCTGCCGGGTGGCAACGGTCGGGACCATGCTGGAGGAGGTGGCGAATTCATGAGCCGTATCCTGCCTGCCGATGGCGTCGAGTTCGAGTTCACCGTCCCCGTCGTCGTGATCGGCGGCGGAGCAGCCGGAATGGTCGCGGCGCTGGCCGCCCATGAGCGGGGTGCCGGGGTGCTGGTGCTGGAGCGCGATGCCCTGCCGCAAGGGTCCACCGCCCTGTCGGCCGGGCTGATCCCGGCGCCGGGCACCCGTTGGCAGCGCGATGCCGGCATCGAGGACAGCCCGGAGCGCTTCGCCGCCGACATCCTCGCCAAGGCGAAGGGCGAACCCGACCGGGCCGAGGTCGACCGCGTCGCCCAGGCGGTCGGGCCGGCCCTGGAGTGGCTGGCCGACCGTTACGGCCTGCCGTTTTCGGTGGTGGACAATTTCAGCTATCCCGGACACAGCGCCCGGCGCATGCATGGGTTGCCCAGCCGGTCGGGAGCGGAACTGATCGACCGGCTGCGCGGTGCCGTCGAGGCCGCCGGCATCGACGTGCTGTGCGAGGCGCAGGTCACCGCCCTCTATGCCGACGGCGCGGAGGTTCGCGGCGTCGAGGTCACCCGGCCCGATGGCAGCGTCGAGCGGGTCGGCTGCGGTGCGCTGATTCTTGCCTGCAACGGCTATGGCGGCAACAGGGCGCTGGTGGAGCGGCATGTGCCGGAACTGGCCGATGCGCTCTATTTCGGCCATCCCGGCAACCAGGGGGATGCGCTGCTGTGGGGCGAGGCGCTGGGGGCGGCAACCCGGCACTTGTCGGGTCATCAGGGCCATGGCTCCGTCGCCCATCCCGCCGGCATCCTCGTCAC
Source organism: Azospirillum palustre (assembly GCF_002573965.1). Taxonomy (NCBI): domain Bacteria; kingdom Pseudomonadati; phylum Pseudomonadota; class Alphaproteobacteria; order Rhodospirillales; family Azospirillaceae; genus Azospirillum; species Azospirillum palustre. The sequence goes on from NZ_PDKW01000042.1 coordinate 877,021, forward strand.
CTGGGCGACGATCACCGAGGGCGGCGTGCAGGTGAACACGGAGGGCCGGCGCTTCTCCAACGAGGCGCAGGGCTATTCGGAACAGGCCGCCGTGGTGCTGCGCCAGCCGGACGGCATCGCCTGGACCGTCTTCGACGAGCGCATCGCCGGCATCGCCCGCCAGTTCGAGGATTTCCGGCAGGCCGAGGCGATGGGCGCGGTGCTGAGCGCCGACACGCCGGCCGAACTGGCCCGGCTGATGAAGATCGACGCGGATGTCTTCGCCGCCACGCTGGCCGATATCGACCGGCTGAAGGCGGAGGGTGGAACCGACGGCTTCGGCCGCGACTTTGCTGGATCGGCCCCGCTGGTGCCGCCCTACCGCGCCGTCCGCGTCACCGGTGCCCTGTTCCACACCCAGGGCGGGCTGGTCGTCGATGACGAGGCGCGCGTTCTGGACGGGCAGGGGACTCCGCTGCCCAACCTCTACGCTGCCGGCGGGGCTGCCTGCGGCGTCTCGGGGTCCAAGGCGTCCGGCTACCTGTCCGGCAACGGCCTGCTGACCGCGGTGGCGCTGGGACGCATCGCCGGGATGGCCGCCGCGGGCGCCGTTAGTGAGGAAACCAACCAATGACCGCACAGCCACGCAGCCTGTTCGAGAAGGTCTGGGACGCCCATGTCGTGGCGACCCGGCCGGACGGTCAGGCCCTGCTCGCCATCGACCGTCATTTCCTGCATGAAGGATCCTTCCACGCCTTCGGCATGATTGACCATGCCGGCCGCAAGGTGCGCCGGCCGGAGCTGACCTTCGCCGTCGCCGACCATTACGTTCCCTCGCACAGCCGGTCCAAGCCGATTGCCGATCCCGAGATCGCCAACATGGTGACGATGCTGGAGGCGAATGCCGGCCGCCACGGCCTGCGCCATTTCGGCCTGCACGATCCGGCACAGGGCATCGTCCATGTGCTGGCGCCGGAACAGGGGCTGACGCTGCCCGGCCTGACCATCGTCTGCGGCGACAGCCACACCTCCACCCACGGGGCTTTCGGCGCGCTGGCTTTCGGGATCGGAGCGACCGAGGTCTCGCACGTGCTGGCGACCCAGACCCTGTGGCAGCGCCGGCCCAGGACGATGCGCATCACGGTGGACGGGGTGCTGGGGCCGCATGTTACGGCCAAGGACCTGATCCTGGCGGTGATCGCCGCCATCGGCGCCGACGGGGCCGCCGGCCATGTCATCGAATATGCCGGCAGCGCCATCCGCGCCCTGTCGATGGAAGGCCGCCTGACCGTCTGCAACATGTCGATCGAGGCCGGGGCGCGGGCCGGCATGATCGCGCCGGACGACACCACCTTCTCCTGGATCGAGGGCCGCCCCTTCGCGCCCAAGGGGGATGTGTTCGACCGCGCGGTGGCGCATTGGCGCACCCTGCCCAGCGATCCGGACGCCGTGTTCGACCGCGAGGTGACGCTGGATGCCGCCGACATCGCCCCGGCGATGACCTGGGGCACCAGCCCGGAAACCGCGGTTCCGGTGACGGCGGCCGTTCCCGATCCCGCTGCGGAGGCCGATCCGGTGCGCGCCGGCCAGATGCGCAAGATGCTGGATTACATGGGCCTCACCCCCGGCATGGCGCTGGAGGAGGTGACCATCGACCGCGTCTTCATCGGCTCTTGCACCAATGCCCGGCTGGAGGATCTGCGCGCCGCCGCCGCGGTGCTGCGCGGCCGTCGCGCGGCGGTGCCGGGGCTGGTGGTTCCGGGCTCGGTCCCGGTGCGCCAGCAGGCGGAGGCGGAAGGGCTACACCGGGTCTTCATCGACGCCGGGCTGGAGTGGGGCGAGCCCGGCTGTTCGATGTGCGTCGGCATCAACGGCGACCTCGTTCCGGCGGGGGAGCGCTGCGCCTCCACCACCAACCGGAACTTCCCCGGCCGCCAGGGGCCGAACGCCCGCACCCATCTGATGAGCCCGGCGATGGCCGCCGCCGCCGCCGCGACCGGCAAACTCACCGATGTCAGAAAGCTCGATGTCCGCAAGCTGGGAGTTTCCTGAGGATGGAACCCTTCGTCACGCTGACCGCCCCGGCGGTGCCGCTCGACATCGCCAACATCGACACCGACCAGCTTCTGCCCGCCCGCTTCCTGAAGAAGCCGCGCAGCGCCGGTTATGGCAACTTCCTGTTCCATGACGAACGCAAGCCGGGCTTCCCGCTGGACGACCCGGCCTATGCTGGTGCCCGCATTCTGGTGAGCGACCGCAATTTCGGCTGCGGATCCTCGCGCGAGGGTGCGGTCTATGCGCTGGTGGACGGTGGATTCCGCTGCGTCGTCGCCCCCAGCTTCGGCGATATCTTCGCCGCCAATGCCGCCAAGAACGGCCTGCTGACGGTCACCCTGCCGGAGGAGACGGTGGCATTGCTACGTCGCCAGTTGCAGGCGACGCCGGGCGCCGCCGTCACCGTGGACCTGCCGGCCCAGAGCCTGACCGGTCCGGACGGCCGGGCGCTGTCCTTCGCCATCGATCCCTTCAAGAAGGAGTGTCTGGTCGAAGGGCTGGACGATGTTGCACTGACCCTGCGCCAGCAGGACGCCATCGACGCCTTCGACCGGACCGATGCGCAACGGCGGCCCTGGGTGGTGCCGGCCGGAAAATGAGGAATTCCCCTCTCCTCAGAAGGAGAGGGGATGTTTCACGGACTATTCTTCCACCGGTACTCCAAGAACTTCGGCGGCGATTCTCGCAACGTTGCCGTTGATGGGGGGCGGTGCGATGTTCACACCCTCCTTCAAGGCGGCTGTGACGAGTTCCAGCACCCTGAGGCGGGCATGCCATTTTGAGTTCGCCTCCACCGCATGCCAGGGCGCATTGACGGTAGAAGTGCGTTCGAACATCGTCTCCGCCGCCTTGACGTAATCGTCCCATTTGGCGCGGTTGCGCAGATCCTCCTCGGTCAGCTTCCAGCGCTTGTAGGGGTTCTTCATCCGCTCGCGGAAGCGGTCGAGCTGCTCTTCCGGGGTGATGTGCAGGAACAGCTTGACGATGCGCACGCCGTCGTCGGTCAGCAGCCGTTCGAATTCGTTGATCTCGTCATAGGCGCGCTTCCACTGCTCCTTGGTGGCGAAATTCTCCACCCGCTCCACCATGACGCGGCCGTACCAGGACCGGTCGAAGATGGCGAAGGTGCCGGGTGCCGGCAGCTTGGTCCAGAAGCGGTACAGGTAATGCTTTCCCTGTTCGTCCGCGGTGGGGGCGGAGATCGGCCAGACATGGAAGCCGCGGGGATCGAGCGGCTCGGTCATGCGACGAATGGCCCCGCCCTTGCCGGCCGCATCCCAGCCCTCGAACACCACGATGGCGCGGCGTTTCTCGTGCCAATAGGTCTGCTGGATGTGCAGCAGCTCCTTCTGCAGCTTGCCGAGTCGGCGGTCGTATTCCTCCGCCGTGTCGATCCGCACCTTGTCCTGATCCAGTTTACCGAGGCGGATTTTCGAGACCTTGCCGGGCTTCTCGGCCATGCGTTGTATCCTGTGCTGGTGGGTTCGGTTGCGGCTTGCCAACAGGCGGGCGGAACCTTCACCGCCCCTGCGGGTTGTCCGGCGGGGGCACGGTGTCGGCATCTGCGTCGGCGCCGGCACACCCGTGAGGGGAAAAGCACCGATGCCGTCCAGTCGATCCCACAACGGGGAGCGGCAGGCTGTCAACGGAGAAGCAGGGCCAAGGAAGGGGGTTCCATGAGCATCGTCGGACCGCGCATCTACAACCTGTTTCCGACCCTGGTCGGTCCCGTGCGCGATTGGGCCGGGCACCTGCCGCGGATCCAGGGGATGGGTTTCGACTGGATTTTCCTGAACCCGATCCACCAGCCCGGATTCTCCGGCAGCCTCTATGCCATCAAGGACCCCTACCGGCTGCACGACGCGCTCCGCGGTGGGTCGCATGAGAGCGACGACGAGCTTCTGCGCCGCTTCACGGCGGATGCCGCGGCGCATGGACAGTCGGTGATGATGGACTTCGTCATCAACCACACCTCGCGCGATGCGCTGCTGGTCGAGCGTCACCCCGACTGGTACAAGCGCGGCGCGGACGGCGACCTGCACCGTCCGGGTGCGGTCGATCCCAACAACACCGCCCATGTCACGGTGTGGGGCGACCTCGCCTCGCTCGACTATGACCGGGCGGACTCGCGCGCCGGGCTGATCGGCTACTGGTCCGACTATCTGCGCCATTACATCGGGCTTGGCGTGCGGGGGTTCCGCTGCGACGCCGCCTATCAGGTGCCGGCGGAGGTGTGGAAGAGCCTGATCGACGCCGCCTATGCCGTGAACCCGGAGGTGAAGTTCTTCGCCGAGACGCTGGGCTGCACGGTGGAGCAGGTGCGCGAGCTGTGCGGCGCCGGCTTCGACTTCCTGTTCAACAGCGCCAAATGGTGGGACTTCAAGGCCGACTGGCTGCTCGACCAGTATCAGGAATTCCGCTGGATCGCGCCGTCCATCGCCTTCCCGGAAAGCCACGACACCGACCGGCTGGCTGCGGAGGTCGGCAGCCAGGACGCGGTGCGGCTCGCCGCCCAGCTGAAGATGCATTACCTGTTCGCTGCCAGCTTCTCCACCGGCGTGCTGATGCCGGTCGGCTTCGAATATGGCTTCACCCGCAAGCTGGACGTGGTGCGCACCAGCCCGGCCGACTGGGAGCAGCAGAAGCTTGACCTGACCGGCTTCATCGGCGCCGTCAACGCCATGAAGGCCGCCACCCCGGCCCTGAACGTCGAGGGGCCGCAGCGCCGCGTGACCTCCCCGCACAGCCCGGTGCTGGGGCTGATCCGGCAGGTGGACGGCGCCGCCCTCGACCAACCCGACGGCTGCGCCATCCTGGTGCTGAACCCGGACGAGAACCGGACGCACACGCTGGATGTCGGCCCGATCCTGGCGGCCACCGGCGGCACCTACGAGGCGTTCGAGGATGTGACGCCGGAGGCCGAGCCGCTGCCGGTGGAGCCCGGCGCGCCGATGACGTTGCGCCCGATGGAACTGCGCGTCTTCCGCGCCCGCGCCGCCCGCAGCCACGCCATCGAGCTGCACGATGTGGAGGAGCGGGAATGGATGGATTCCATCGCCGCCGGCCGCATGACCATCGAGAATGTCTATCCGGAGCTGGACGGCGGCCGCTTCGCCATCAAGCGCGCGGTCGGCGACGTGATGGAGGTTTGGGCCGACATCTACACCGACGGCACCTTCGTGCTGGCGGCCTCCGTCATGTACAAGGCGAACGGCGACGAGGCGTGGAGCGAAGCGCCGATGCGCCTGCACGAGAACGACCGCTGGGTCGGCCGCGTGCCGCTGACCCGCAACGCCCGCTACACCTACAGCATCGAAGCCTGGCGCGACGTGTGGGAAAGCTGGCGCGCCGATTTCAAGAAGAAGGTCGATGCCGGCATGGTCGTCGATCTGGAACTGGTGGAGGGCCGCCGCTTCGTCGAGCAGGCGCTGGAGCTGAACCATGGTGACGGGCGTGCGGCGCTCCAGGCGGTGATCGAGCGGATGCAGGCATTGTCCGGCCGCGAGGCCATCGACTACGCCCTGTCGGACGAACCGCGCCGCGTCATGACGCAGTATGGCGAACGCCAGTACAAGTCGCGCTATGTGCGTGAGTTGGAGGTCTATGTCGACCGCACCGCCGGCGCCTATTCGGCATGGTTCGAGATCTTCCCACGCTCGGCCTCGCCCGACCCGTCGCGTCCCGGCACTTTCGACGATGTGGTCAATCTGCTGCCCATGGTGCGCGACATGGGCTTCGACGTGCTGTATTTCCCGCCGATCCATCCCATCGGCCGCGCCTTCCGCAAGGGCAGGAACAACACGCTGAACCCCGGCCCCGATGATCCCGGCGTGCCCTATGCCATCGGTGCGGAGGAGGGCGGGCACGACGCCATCGATCCGATGATCGGGGACTTCGACAGCTTCCGCCGGCTGGTGCGCGAGGCCAAGCGCCATGGCATCGAGATCGCGCTGGACTTCGCCGTGCAGTGCTCGCCCGACCATCCCTGGGTGAAGGAGCACCCGCACTGGTTCTACTGGCGGCCCGACGGCACCATCCGCTATGCCGAGAACCCGCCGAAGAAGTATCAGGACATCGTCAATGTCAGCTTCTACCGCCAGTCCTATCCGGACCTCTGGTACGCGCTGCGCGACGTGGTGCTGATGTGGTGCAAGGAGGGTGTGCGCATCTTCCGCGTCGACAACCCGCACACCAAGCCCTTCCCCTTCTGGGAATGGATGATCCGCGAGGTGCAGGACCGCTATCCCGACGCCCTGTTCCTGGCCGAGGCCTTCACCCGTCCGAAGCTGATGAAGCGGCTGGCCAAGGTCGGCTTCACCCAGTCCTACAGCTACTTCACCTGGCGCACCACCAAGCCGGAACTGACCGAGTACCTGACGGAGCTGACGCAGGGTGAATCGCGGGAGTATATGCGGCCGAACTTCTTCGCCAACACGCCGGACATCCTGCCGCCGATCCTGACCCATGGCGGCCGTCCGGCGCACATGATGCGGGCGGTTCTGGCGGCGACGCTGGCCGGCGTCTATGGGCTCTACGGTCCCTACCTGCTGTGCGAGGCGGAAGCCTATCCTGGCAAGGAGGAATACAACCACTCGGAGAAGTACGAGGTCCGGCACTGGGACTGGAACAAGCCCGGCAACATCCGCGACTACGTCACCGCCATCAACCGCATCCGTGCCGAGAATCCGGCGCTGCAGCAGTTCACCAATCTGAAATTCTACAATGCCTTCGACGACAACATCCTGCTGTACGGCAAGATGACGGCGGCGAAGGACAACGTGATCCTGATTGCGGTGAACCTGGATCCGTACAACGGCCATGGCGGAACCATCGAGGTGCCGCTGTGGGAACTTGGACTGTCGGACGGCGCCCATGTCCAGGTCGAGGACCTGTTCAGCGGCCACCGCTTCACCTGGATCGGCAAGTTCCAGAATGTCTGGCTGGATCCCCACCGCAACCCGGCGGCGATCTGGCGGATCGTGCCGCCGGGGGGCTGAGGAAGAGATTTCGGCGGCAGATGCCACTCTGCCGCCCTCCATCCGCCGCCGAAGAAATTTCCCAATAAAAAAGCGGCCCTGGAGGGCCGCTTTTTAAATTTCGTCTATGCGCCAATCAGCGCCGGCGGATCATCGTCACGCCGCCGACGGTCTTGTCGAGAAAATCGATCATGGTATCCGGCTTCGGTCCGACCGACGAGGCAGCGAACGCCATCCACCAGCGGGCCATCGGAGTGGTCCAGCCGTAGCGGTCGGCGATGGTCTGAACATCCATGGTAGAGGACATGGTCGTCTGGGCAGTCGCCGCGGCGCGGGTGGCGCCGGGCGGGGTAACCTGAGATTCGACGCTGTGCATGGTTCCTCCCAACGGGGACATACGGTGTCCGCTTATGCGGTACCTTAGCTCTCAACCGCTGGAAGGGGCAGAGTGGCTTTGGTGCTAACGGGTACTATACCTTTGGCTGCAAGGGTCCCATGCCCTGGGCCGCCCCTTTCAGGCAGGTGGATGCGGCAATCCGCTGGCCCAGCCCAGCAGCGCCACCAGCGCCGCGCGGTTGGCCGGGCGCAGAAGCAGGGCCAGCCGCACCCACAGGGGCGAAAGCTTGTATTCGGCGGCCATCTCCCGGACTTCCTCCGGCGACAGGCGCAAATCGGGAGCGAGGTTGTTGCTCACCGGGCAGTCCTCCACCATTGCCAAAGGTCACGATGGATGAAGAACAATCCGTCGGACCGGCAATCGCGCAGGCGCCTGTGATAAAAAATGGCCGTTCTTTACTTTGCGGCCAGCAACGCTCGTGGCGCCCGGTCGGCTCCACTGGCCAGCGGCACCTTGGGGTTCTCGATCCAGGCGATGACGTCGTTGACCACCAGCTTGCCCTTCAGGTCGCGCAGCAGCATGTGGTAGCCGTCGGGATAGACGGCGACGACATGCCGCCCGCCGGACTCGAAATCCTTCAGGGCGCGCTCGACCGGCCGCGGCGGCAGAACCTCCTCATGGGCGCCGTAAAGCACCAGCGACGGCGTCTGGAGATGCTGGCAGGCGTCGAGCGCCGACCCCATCAGGTCGGTCAGCCCTTCCAGCGCATCGACGCGCGATCCCTTGATGACCAGAGGATCGCGGCCGAGAGCCCGCAGCATCTCGATGTTGTCGGACGGGTGGATGTCGAGGTCCTTCGGCGGATGCACCACCATCCCGGGAACCAGAGTGTAGGTGATCCACAGCGCGGCACGCGGGAAGAAGCCCATCGCCTGCCGCCCCCAGACGGCGGGTGCGACCAGGATGGTGCCGTCGACCTTGGGCGGGTTGGGGCCGGTCATCGCGGTCAGCACGACCGCACCGCCCATGCTTTCGCCCATCAGATAGACCGGCACGCCGGGATGGCGCCTGTGCACCATCTCCACCGCGGTGCGGGCGTCGCTGACCAGCGTGGGGGTGCCGGCCCACACGCCGCGTGCGCGGGTGGCGCCGAAACCGCGCTGGTCATAGGCATAGGTGGCGATGCCGGCAGTCGCGAAGTCGCGGCCGGCGCCGTCGAAGGCATTGGAATAGTCGTTGTAGCCGTGCAGGGCCACCACCGCGGCCCGCACCTTGCCGTCGGCCGGCAGCCAGGAGCGCATGGGCAGCTCGAAGCCGTCGGCGGCGACCAGCACCTTGTCGTTCAACTGCGGCTGGACGACGGCCATCCCCATCGGTTGGAAATCCGCGGCACAGCCGCCAAGCAGAAGCCCCAACCCGAGAACAGCCGCCAATCCGCTATGCCGCATGGATTACCCCTGTGTCGCTGTGCGCACCACCCGTCAGTTGGAGGAATATATCTTCAAGATCCGACTCTTCGGTCGTGACATCGACGATCCCAATTCCGGCTGCCGCCAGAGCCGACAGGATGGCCCCGGCCCGTTGACGGCTCGGGTGGTAGCGGACAACCATCCGCCGCGGTTCCGGCAGCTCCACCGTATAGCCTTCCAGCGAGGGCGGGGCGGCGCTCAGGTCGCGGTCCAAGGTCAGGCACAGCGCCTTGTTGTCGACCCGGCGCAGCAGGGTGGTCTTCGGCTCGCACGCCACCACCTGCCCGTGGTTGATGATGGCGATGGTGTCGCACAGCTCCTCCGCCTCCTGCAGGTAATGGGTGGTCAGCAGGACGGTGGTGCCGGACTTGTTCAGCGTGCGCACATACTCCCACAGCTGGCGGCGCAGCTCGACATCGACGCCGGCGGTCGGCTCGTCCAGGATCAGCACCGGCGGGGTGTGGACCATCGCCTTTGCCACCATCAGCCGGCGCTTCATGCCGCCCGACAGTGAGCGGGCATGGGCGTCGGCCTTGTCGGCCAGCCCGACGGCGTCCAGCAGCTCGTCCGTCCGCCGCTCCTTCTTCGGCACGCCATAGAGGCCGGCCTGAAGCTCCAGCATCTCGCGCGGGGTGAAGAAGGGGTCCATGTTGAGTTCCTGCGGCACCACGCCGATGGAGGCGCGGGCACGGCGCGGATGGTCGGCCACCTCATGCCCCCAGATGGTGGCGGTGCCGCCGGTCTTGTTCACCAGCCCGGCGAGGATATTGATCATCGTCGATTTGCCGGCGCCGTTGGGGCCGAGCAGCCCGAACAGCGACCCGCGCGGAATGACGAGGTCGATGCCCTTCAGCGCGTGCTTCGGCCCGGCTTTGCCGGTCGGCTGGTAGATCTTGGTCAGGCCGCGCAGCTCGACCGCGTTGGCCGGGAGCGAGACGGGCGTGGGGGTGTCGGTTGGCGCGGCCATTGATCCTGAACCATGATGTTTGCGGTTTGCGAAAAAGCCCCGGCGTCCGGTGGTTTCCCCCGTTGATCCGCGGCGCGCGATGGGTATCATCCGGCCCGCGCGCGCGGAACCCTGATCGGGGACCCGGACAGCGGGCGTGTCCACGATGGCGTGAACCGGCGCGCCTGTCAAAACAGAGGATGACTGCTATGCAGCCGACCGAGACGATCCTTGTTGAAACCTCGACCGTCGGATGCGACGGCGGCGGCGGCGCGCTGGGCCATCCGCTGGTCTATCTGACGCTGGATCGCGAAGGGCAGGTCGAATGCCCCTACTGCTCGCGCCTGTTCAAGCTGAAGGAAGGCGCCAAGGTCGCCCACGGGCACTGACAGCCCGTTCCTCCTGCTGGCGGGCCGGTCAGACCCGGCCGGCCAGCAGGATCAGCACGGCCAATGCCAGCAGCGCCGACAGCCCCTGCCAGAAGGCCAGCGGGTTGCGCTCGATCAGCGGCCGGCGCCGCATGCCCGCCGCCTGCTTGCGCGGATGGCGCAGGTCGTACAGGAACTCCGACAATTCCCGATAGCGCTTGGCCGGGTCCGGGTGGACCGCCTTGCGCAGCACCCCGTCGATCCAGGCGGGAACCGCCCGCCGGTCGTCCAGGGCGGTGCGGTAGACCAGCTTGCGTTGGCGCGCCCGCGTGGTGGCCGTCGCCGCATCGGCGCCGTAGGGCAGGCGGCCGGTCAGCATCTGATAGGCCATGACCCCCAGCGCATAGAGGTCCGACGCCGGCGTTCCGCCTTCCCCCAGCAGATATTCAGGCGCGGTGTATTGCAGCGTGCCCAGAATCTCGCCGCGGTCGGCGTCGGGCATGGTTTCCAGGATGCCGGGAACCAGGACCGATCCGAAATCGACGATCTTCACCGTTCCGGTGCCGTCGATCATCACATTGTCGGGCCGCAGATCCTGATGCAGCATCTCCAGCCGGTGGAAGGCCTGCAACCCCTTGCCGATCTGCTCGACGATGGCGCGCACGGCGGGCAGGTCAGGACTGGGGTGGTCGCGCATCCACTGGGTCAGCGTCTGCCCCTCGATATACTCGGTGACGACATAGAGGTGACGGCGCGGCCGGCTCTGCGGCGGCGGCTTCAGCACATGGGGGCTGTTGAGCCGGCGGGCGATCCACTCCTCCATCAGGAAGCGGCGGAGGTGGGCGCGGTCGTCGCGCCGGTCGATGGCCGGCACCTTCAGCGCCACCGCCGGGCCCACCCCTGGGCCGCCTGCACCGTCCTGGGCCAGATAGACATGGCTGCGGCTGCTGGCGTGCAACTCCCGAAGAATGCGGTATCCCTCGAACTCCGTCCTCGGCTCCAGCAGGGGCGGCAAGGGCAGGTCGGACAGCCGGTGGAACAGGTCGCCGGCATCGGCGTCGGGAACCGCATCGATTCGGATGATCTGGAGGGTCAGATTGTCCGTGCTGCCGCGCCGCAACGCCTCTTCCACCGCGAATCGGGCTGCGCGGTCGAGGTCGTCCGGATGCCTGTCGATTGTGCTGATTAAAAATTCGGCATCGATATGCTCATAGACGCCGTCGGTCGCCAGCAGAAAAACATCGCCGGGTTCCACCGGCAGCTCGCGGCAGTCGATTTCGACATGCGGCACCACGCCCATCGCCCGGCCGAGATAGCTGACCTCCGACGACACCACCACGCGGTGGTCGTCGGTCAGCTGCTCCAGCGACCGGCCGGCGAGGCGGTAGATTCGGGAATCGCCGACATGGAACAGGTGCGCGGTGGCCGATTTCAACACCAGCGCGCTCAGCGTGCAGGCATAGCCGCGGTCCTGGTCGTAGCGGTATTCGCTGCGCCGGTTCTGGGCGTGCAGCCAGGAATTGGTCGCCGCCAGAACCCGCTGCGCCGCCATCCTGACCGACCAGCTTTCCGGCGTGCAATAATAGTCGGTCAGGAAGCTCTTCACCACGGATTCGCTGGCGATGTGGCTGACCCGGCTGGTGCTGATGCCGTCGGCCAGCGCCACCGCGATGCCCTTCATGCCCAGCAGCGGCGCGGCCGGGATCAGGGCTCCATGGAAATCCTGATTGGTCTCCTTGCGCCCCTTGTCGGACCACTGGCCGATGGAGATCCGCAGCTCTTTCACGATACCGGCCCCGCTCAAGGAAAACTCCGCTTCCTCCGGTCCAGGGCGGACCGGGGGGATGGCGGACGGACGGGCAGGGCGGCTTATTCGGCCGGTTGCAGGTGGGGCTGCTGCAGGCGGCGCTTGGGTGCCGTGCGGACATGGGTGGCGTAAAGCGTCAGGCCGGTGAAGGCGAGGCCGCCGATCAGGTTGCCCAGGACCGTCGGCAGCTCGTTCCAGATCATGTAGTCCATGACCGAGAAGTTACCGCCCATCAGCATCGCCGACGGGAACAGGAACATGTTCACCACCGAATGCTCGAAGGTCATGCCGAAGAACAGCATGATCGGCATCCACATGGCGATCACCTTGCCGCTGACCGAGGTGGAGATCATGGCGCCGACGACACCGGTGGAGACCATCCAGTTGCACAGCATGCCGCGCAGGAAGATGGTCAGCATTCCTGCCGCGCCATACTGGGCGTAGCCCAGCGTCCGGTTTTCGCCGATGTGGGAAATGACGGTGCCGACCTTGTCCGGCGGGGTCGAAAAGCCGTAGGTGAAGACCACGGCCATCATCACCGCCACCGTCAGCGCGCCCAGGAAATTGCCGACGAACACCAGCCCCCAGTTGCGCAGCACGCCGCCGATGGTGACGCCCGGCCGCTTGTCGATCAGCGCCAGCGGGGTGAGCACGAACACGCCGGTCAGCAGGTCGAAGCCCAGCAGATACAGCATGCAGAAGCCGACGGGGAACAGGATGGCGCCGATGATCGGAAAGCCTGTCTGGACCGTGACCGTGACGGCGAAGACCGCCGCCAGCGCCAGGATCGCTCCGGCCATGTAGGCGCGGATGATCGTGTCGCGGGTGGACATGAAAATCTTGGATTCGCCGGCGTCCACCATTTTGGTGACGAACTCGGAGGGCACGAGATACGACATGACAAGTCCCCTTGGAACAAGCGCTGAAGAAACGGCACGGCAGCGTCCGGTACGATCCGCGCGGCACCGGTCCGGTGCGGGGCGGGAGGAGGAAGGACGCAGTGCGTGTGATTTGGGTGCGGGCCGCAGTCTTTGGGTCCGCGCTGGTCAAACCGCCGTTGGCTTGAACGGGAGACTCATTGCACGGGATGTGCCAAACGCTGGAATGCAGCAAAGCGGCGGCATTTCGACCGCCGCGACGAGGCTGCAACGCAAAGAAGAACCGGTGTTGCTCAAAGACCGGGCAGTGCTGAATAAAAATCAATCATTCGCACAAGAACGATTATGACTCCAGACAAGCGAGTGTCCGTTGCAGCGAGGGACATAGCGGAGAAGTCTTTCAGAATTTTAACCGTAGCTCGCCAGACTATCGTTGCGAATCAATGCGCTGAGCAATGGCGTGGGTCTGATGTGCCGGTAATGGTCAGGAACGGTTACCTTTTTGTTATATTTTCCCTTCGTACTATGAGACAGTACAGGCGATGTCGCTTGACGGGCTTCATCGAACCGGCGTCTACTTTGCCGCATTGCGGAAAGATGGCAGTTCCACAATCGTTGTTTGAGTTGCAGGCCTATGTTGTTTCCAGGCGGTTCGGGATCGGCGTCGGATGAGGCGCGTACAATGAGTCACGACACTGAAGAGCAGTATCGCAGCATCTTCGAGAATGCTGTCGAAGGCATCTATCAGACCACCGTCGACGGCCGTTACCTGCGGGTCAATCCGGCGCTTGCCGATATCTACGGCTATGCTTCGCCCGAAGACCTGATCGCCAACCTCACCGACATCGCCTGCCAGCTCTATGTCGATCCCGGCAAGCGCGAGGCCTTCGCCGACCTGATGGCCCGCCAGGACCGCGTCCTCTGCTTCGAGGCGCGCGTCTTCCGCCGCGACGGCTCCATCATCTGGATTTCGGAAAGTGCGCGCTGCGTGCGCGACGCCGCCGGCCGCATCCGCTATTACGAAGGCACCGTCCAGGACATCACCGAGCGCAAGCAGCATGAGGAGAAGATCCGGCTGCTCGCCACCGTGTTCGACAGCGTCGCCGACGGCATCCTGATCGTCGATCCCGAACTGACCGTCCAGGCGATCAACCCGGCCTACGAGATCATGACAGGCTTCCAGCGCGAGGAGCTGCTCCGCAAGCCTTTGGTGCTCTTCGCCCCTGGCTCGCACGAGCGGGAGTTCGTCGACGCCATCTGGACCACGGCGCGCCAGGCTGGCCGCTGGCAGGGGGAGGTCACCAGCTTCCGCCATTCGGGCGACGCCTTCGCCGCCGCCCTGTCGGTGACGTCGGTCCGCGCGCCGAACGGTGTGCTGGAACATTACGTCCTGACCATCGCCGACATCAGCCAGCGCAAGTCGCAGGAACACCAGATCCGCTATCAGGCCAGCTTCGACCGGCTGACCGACCTGCCCAACCGCTGGCTGGTCTGCGAAAGGCTGGAGGAGGCCATCGTCCGCGCCCAGCGGACGAAGAGCAAAGTCGCCGTCGCCTTCCTCGACCTCAACCGCTTCAAGCAGGTGAACGACACGCTGGGCCACCATGCCGGCGACGAACTGCTGAAACTGGTGGCCCGGCGCCTGCGCAACTGCACCCGCATGACCGACACCGTCGGGCGGTTGGGCGGGGACGAGTTCCTGATCGTGGCGCCCGACGCCGCCGACCGCTCCGCCGGAGCCCGGCTGGTGGAAAAAGTGCTCTATTCGATGTCGGAGCCGTTCAGCGTCCACAATCAAGAGCTTTTCTGCGGCGCGTCCATCGGCATCGCCTTCTATCCCGACGACGGCGAGACGGCGGACCAGCTTCTGCGCAACGCCGATCTGGCGATGTACCACGCCAAGCGCAATCCGGAGCACAAATACGTCTTCTACGACAACGGGATGCGCGAGCGGTCAGGCTTCACGCTCGGGCTGGAGAGCGACCTGCGCCGGGCCAGCGGCGGTGACGAGTTCGAACTGCATTTCCAGCCCAAGATCGATCTGGACGGCAACCGCACCATCGGGGCGGAGGCGCTGATCCGCTGGCGCCACCCGGTCCGCGGCGTGGTCAGCCCGGCGGAGTTCATCCCGCTTGCCGAGGAAACCGGCCTGATCTGGGAAATCGGCGCCTGGACCCTGATCGAATCCTGCCGGCGGCTGGCCGACTGGATCCGGCGCGACCTGCCGATCCCCTCGGTGTCGGTGAACCTGTCGCCGCGCCAGTTCCAGGACGCCCGCCTCGTCGGTTTCGTGCGCAGCGTGGTTGAATCGGCAGGCATCCCGGCCGACCGGCTGGAACTGGAGCTGACCGAAGGTGCGATGATCGGCGACATCGAGAAGGCGGTGACGATCCTTAACGGGTTGAAGGACATCGGCGTCCGCCTGTCCATCGACGATTTCGGCACCGGCTATTCCTCGCTGGCCTATCTGAAGCGCTTCCCCATCGACACGCTGAAGATCGACCGCAGCTTCGTCCGCGACATCGTGAAGTCGACCACCGATCCGGCCATCGTCGGCACCATCGTCAATCTTGCCGAAAGCCTTGGCTTCGACACCATCGCCGAGGGGGTGGAGACACAGGAACAGGCCGACATGCTGCGCCAGCAGCGCTGCACCCGCATCCAGGGCTATCTGATCAGCCGGCCGCTGCCGATCGACCAGTTCGAAGCCTTCCTCGGCAACACCGTGGTTCCGGCCTGACGCCTGTCCCCCCTCTCCCGCCGGGAGAGGGGATACCCCGGCTTACGGCGCAGTCCGCTCCAGGAAATACTCCATCTCCTGGATGATGCCGCTCTGGGCGGCCCACAGGGCGGCCTGGGTGCGGTTGCGGACGTTGATGGTCTGCATGATGTGGCGGACATGAAGCTTCACGAGATCTTCCGTCATCAACATCTCGCGCGCGATTTCCTTGTTGCTGCATCCGTCCATGATCAGCTTCAGGATGCGGGCGTGACGCGGATAGAGCCCGGGATAACCCAGCAATTCGGTTTCATGCTGGGCCATCGCCCCATCCTCGCCACCGCGGCGCAGTGCGGTGGGAGAGAAGTAATCGAAGCATTCCTCCGGCACCACCGGCTCGCCGGCATGGATCAGGCGCAGGGACAGCACGAAGGCGGCCGGCGCCATCCGGTTCAGGAGATAGCCGCGCACGCCGAAGCGCAGGGCCATCCGCATGTGGTGGGCGGAAAATTCGTCGGCGATCATCGCAAGCTTGGCCTGCTCGCCGTACCAGCTGCGGAAATTCCAGGCGTCGGTTTTCAGCGAGGCCAGATCGAACAGCACGATGTCGGCGGATCGGTCGGGATTGCCGGTTCCGGAGCCGTTTCCAGGCGGCGCCTCCAGCGTGGCCACGGCCCCCCTGGCGGAGAACCCGTCGGAATAGCGGTCGGCGGCGCTGTTCGTTCTGCCGTTCCACATCGTCTTGGGTGAAAGTCCGGTTACAAGCCGGCTTTGCGGGTCGATGACCTCGAAGCAATCATCAAGAATGTTCAGGATGGATTCGCGCAGCAATCGGCTTTGGTTGTGAACAATCACACGAATGCGATCGGACATGTCCGTCTCCCCCAGGAATAGACGAATTGGCGGACGGCATTGCGCGGCCGGAAGGCAGGCTTTCCCCCCTGGACGCTGTGCTTGGACGTCGGCGGTGCCGGTGCGTGGCAATTCAGGTTTGCCGGATTCTATGCCCGGCGTCCTACCTTCGGCCCCCCGTTCGGACCGTTGCCTCCGCAGTCTCCGATGCCGCCGCGCATGGCCGCGCAATGCCGCAATTCCGATGGACGATGCACGTTGTATCGCTGGTGTCGTGCTCGCCCGTTCGAATTTAGATCAAACTATGATCCGGCACTCACGGCATTGTCTGCTGCACTTTTGGAATTGTTCCAGGCTCAGTGGGGGTGAGAATCACCCTGTCAGGGCGGAGTCCCCTGTCAGGCGGACAGCAGTAATAAGCCATCCTCGTGTGCCGGGATAGAGATGATTAACCGACAAAGACAGTGGTGGCTCCAAGGGATATCGCCAATCGTAGCGGGTCCGAAGGGAAGGGGGCCAAACGATTTTGCCATACTAAGAAGAAAAACGCCACGGCAAATCAACTTATATTAGATGCCTTGACTTGTAATCTGTCCGATCCGCGCCAGTTCACCATCGATAATATAGACTCTTAAACAGCGGTTGCCAGGAGAATCTTCGTTGACCATGGAAACGAAAATGGAGCCCCGCCTGGACGGGGCTCCATTTTCGTTCCGGCTAGCTGTGTCTTGGCCGCCGCCTTATGCCACCACGTCGTGGGTGATGGCATAGACGCCGGTGTCCCAGCGGGAGATGGTGGTGTCGAAGCCGCCGACGCCATTCACCACGTCGAAACCCTGGGTGGTGTTGTGCATCAGATCTTGGACCGTGTAGTGGCCGTTGGCGAGCTGCAATTCCACATGGGTGGCCACGGCCTTGCGCGCCGCGGTGTCGTTGAAATCGACGCGGTCGGAGGCGACGACGATCAGCCGGTCCTTCTGGTCGTAGAAGCCGTATCCGGTGATCTGGGCATCCGGATCCTTGTCGGTGAAGCTGAGCGGATGGTGGTAGTTCAGCGCCTCGTCGCCGATCAGCACCGGGGCCTTGGCCTTCAGGGCCGCGATCTCGGCGTCGCTGAACAGAGTATGCCCCTCATATGTGGCTTGCGGGATGATGAAGGCGCTGGGCGCGCTGGCCTTGGTCATCGACGACAGGGCGGCGTCGCTGACGTAATAGCCGAAGGGCACGCCGGCATCGTGCAGCTTGGTGATCGGCTCCAGCAATTCGCCGAGATAGGCATTGCCGATGGAGTTGCCGGCCGGCTCCAGCGCATTCATCGCCTTTTCGGCGTTGGCGCTGTAATAGAGCGCTGGGCCGAAGGGACGGGTCGGCACGATGTCGCGCAGCATGTCCAGCCAGGGCTGCTTCACCTCGCCCCAGTCGTGATAGCTGCGCGACCATTGCTCCGCCGCCCGGCGGACGCCGCCCTGGTCGTCGGCGATCATGGTCCAGCCGCTTTGAAGCCAGGTCTGTTCCAGCCGGCCCCAGCCCAGCTCATCGCGGACCGTGCCGGTGACGCCGGTGTAGAGGCTGTTCACCGCGCCCCAGTAATCATCCTCCGACGAGGACATCATGTGGCCGAAATGGGCGTCCGGCGCGCGGGCGGCATGGATGCCCAGCATCGCCTGCTCGTAGGAGGCCGGGGCCTGCTTGTGCTGCATCTCGAAGCGTTCGAGGGTCTGCACGTTGAACAGGATGTCCTTCTCGTTCATTTTGTCGGCGATCACGCGGGCATCGACGCCGGCGAATTCGCGCATCGCCGCCGGGGTGAAGGACACCTGGGTGGTCAGCCAGGCGGCCTTGCCGGTGTTCTTGACGATGGCGTCGTCCAGCGCCTTCCAGCCATAGGCCCAGCCGTCGACGAAATAGTCCAGCCACTGGGTCGGGTGGTTGTCGACGATGTCCTGTGCCTGCTGCGCCAGCGTGCTGCCGGCCACCTTGATGCCGGTCTTGCTGCTGAATTCGGCGATCATGCGCGAATTGAAGAAGTCCATCACGCCGGAATGCGGGCTGCCGTCGAAGAAGTCGGCCAGCTCGTACCCGCGGGTGCCGGTCAGGGCGGACAGGCGGCCCAGCTTGTCGGCCATCCAGTCGGCGTAATGGGCGGTGCCGCCGGTCCAACCGGCCGGTGCATCCTTGGCGTCCAGCGGCATCAGCGGGCTGACATAGCCCCAGCCATAGGGATTGCTGCTGTCGGAGTTCAGGACATTGCCGTCGCCGTCGCGTCCCAGATACTGCGGATGGGCCTTGACCCATGACACCCACGCCTTGTGGCCGCCCAGATTGGCGAACTCGCCGCCGTTCTGCGAGAACTCGAAGGTATCCTCCCACAGCTGCAAGCCGATCAGCGGCATCACCCCGTCGGCCAGATGGCCGGCGGCGACATCGCGGGTTTCCTTCAGATGGGCGGCATTGGCATAATCGGGCACCGATTCCCAGAACAGGTGCTGCGGCGCCAGCCCGCGGTCGGCGCCCCAGGAGATGGTCGACACGTCCGACATCAGCGGCGGACGCTCGCTGCTGACCCCGGCGCTGGCGCTGTGGTCGTTCTTCGGCAGCGTGGCGGCCGGCGCCGTCGGAATTGTGGGAGTGGTGGGAGCGGTCGGCGCCGTGGGAGTGGTCGTCGCGCCGCTGGCCAGCATGTCCTTGCTGACGGGAATGCTGAGCGTGCCGTTCCACCACAGGCCCTGCTGGCCGGCGATGACGTCCTTGCCGTCCAGCGCGCCGCGGTCATAGGTGACGCCTGCGGCGGTCGAGGCGACGCTGTGGCCGTTCACCACGACGGAGCCGACATAGAGGCTGCGGTCCTGGCCGTTGACAACGGCGTCGTTGTCGTACTGGACCTGGACCTTGTGCGCCAGGGCCGGATCGAGATCGACCGTGAACTTGTAGGCGGTCTGGCTGGTGGCGGCCACCTTGGCATCGCCCACCATTTTGCCGTCGACCAGAAGCTTGAAATGCGGCGGCACGCCGCCGGCACTGGTGCCCCAGGCATTGACGACCACGCTGAAGGATTTGGTCGCCGCCGGGGTCGCGACCACCGCCTCGGCGGCATCGGTCGCCGTGGGGACGGGGAACAGCGAGGCGGGCAGCGGCATGTTCAGGGCGCCGCCCCAATAGAGACCCTCCTGCCCCTTCACCACGTCCTTCCCGTCGACCGCGCCCTTGTCATAGGTGACCGACGGGTCGGTGACGGCAATCGAGGTGCCGTTCACCGCCACGGCGCGGACGAACAGGTTGCGGTCGGCGCCGCCGACCACCCCGTCATTGTCATAGACGAGCTGAAGGTTGTGCGCACTGCCGGCGGCGACCTTTGCGGTGATCGTGTAACGGCCGGCGGTGCTGCTGTTCACCGTCGCCTGACCGATGGTCGCACCATCGAGCTTGAGCGCCAGATGCGGCCAGATGCCGCCGGCAGCCTGTCCCCAAGCGTCTATCGCAAAGGTGACATCGATGAGATTGGACCCGGTGGACGGCATCGGCACGACTCCTATTAATCGGATATTAAGATCTTCCAAAACGGGATTACCCGTATCGGTCGGATTACCCTTCTCGTTAGGAGTAGTCGCACGAAAGTTTATGTAATTGAGAGAGTCAATCTTGGGACATGACTCTGACTCATCTTTGACTCTTCCAAAAAAATCGATTTTGAGTCCGCGAATGCTTTAGACGCTGAAAGACTGAATCCGACATCGGCAGTCTTAAGCCTGTTGTGTGGAGATCGTATCTTTCGTTTGTTTGGTGTCCGCTCCGCCTCCATGGTCCACTGCGGCACGAACCGCCGCCGATACCGCAGATCAGGCAGGGCAGGAGATCCCCCTATGCGCACCGAATCCCTGCGCATCGCCGTCGTTACGCAGAAGATCGTCCGCCATGACGGCCAGGGACGCGTGAACGCGGTCGTGGTCGACGAACTGCTTCGCCGCGGGCACGAGGTCGTCGCCATCGCGTCGGAACTGGCGGACGAACTGGCGTGTCATCCGCGCCTAAACTGGGTTCGCATCGACGGGGGAGGGGTGCCGACGCAGCTGGCGAAGGACCAGCTGTTCGCATGGCGGGCCAGCCGGGCGCTGGCACGGGAAAGGCGCCGGGGAAATGGTCAGCCGGGATTGGACAGGGTGGTGGTGAACGGCTTCGTCAGCTGGGCGCGGTCGGACGTGAACGCGGTGCATTTCGTCCATTCCGCCTGGATGCGTTCCCCCACCCATCCGATCCGCAAGGGCGTCTCGCCCCTGTCGCTCTACCGGGCGCTCTACACGCTGCTGAATGTCGGGTTCGAGCGCTGGAGCTTCCGCCGTGCCGGCCGGCTGGTGGCGGTGTCGCGCACCGTGGCGGACGAGTTGCGCCGGGACGGCATCGTGCCCGGGCGGCTGAGCGTGATCGACAATGGCGTCGATGTCGAAGAATTCCGTCCGGGAACGCCGGATCCGGCGCTGTTCGGCTTGCCTCCCGGCCGGCCGGTGGCGCTGTTCGTCGGCGATGCCCGCAGCGACCGCAAGAATCTGGACGGTGTGCTGCGCGCGTTGGCCGAGGTGCCGGATCTGGCGCTGGCGCTGGCGGTGGTCGGCGACGAGCGGGGCGGTCCATTCCCGGCGATGGCGCGGGCGTTGGGGGTGGAGCAACGGGTCCGCTTCCTTGGCCACCGGCGCGACGTGGCGGCGCTGATGCGGGCGGCCGACCTGTTCGTTTTCCCGACCCGCTACGAGCCCTTCGGCCTCGTCCTGCTGGAAGCGGCGGCGAGCGGGCTGCCGGTCGTCACCACGCGTCTGGCCGGTGCCGGCCGGCTGCTGGAGGACGGGGCGGCCATCGTGCTGGATCGCCCGGACGCCCATGCCGAGTTGGTGCAGGCGATGCGCAGTCTGGCGGCCGACCCGGCGCTCCGCCGCCGCATGGGGGAGGCCGGGCGCCGCATCGCCGAGAGCCGGGACTGGTCGGTGACGGCCGGGCAGTATGCCGACCTGCTGGAGGAGCCGGGATGCTCGGGGCGGGCGGTCGAGGGGCGGGGGCTGTTGGCCGGATCGGCCCCCTGACCGGGTGCCGTCAGCGCACTCCCAGCCGCAAATCCATCGTCACGCTGTCGCTTCCCGCCGGGGCGTCCGCCACGGCCACGCCCACCGCAGCCGCGGGGCCGGCAGAGGAGTCGACCCGTTGTGGAACGCCGCCGGCGGGGCGCAACAGGCTGCCCATGCGGATGGCGGGGCGGGTCTTGCCGACTGGCGCGGTGCCGCTGGTGGCGACCGGCACGACGCCGCCGGCAGGGGCGGAGGTCAGGGCGACGCCATCGGCCGGGCGGTCCTGCTCCAGCCGGCGCACCCGGTCATAATCGCGCTGCACCAGATTGCCGGCATCGACGCCGCCGGAGCCCACCCTGCGGAACTCGCCGGCGCAGTCCACCGCCTCGAACCGGTTGGCGCGGCAGGTGCCGGAGATGCTGAGCGCCGGAGCGAACCCGTCGCGGCCGAGACGGATCAATCGTTCCGCATCCTCAAACCGGTTGCCGACGGCCGAGGATGCCACCACGGCCGCGGTCTCGATGTCGGCGGCGCGGTCGTTGGTGCCGTCGCCGAAGCTGGCGCTGCCGCCGGTGAACCGGTTGCGCTCCAGCGACCGCACCACGATCAGGCCGGTGACCGGCCGTCCGGCGAGGCGATAGTCGGGCAGCAGCGACCCGCTGCAGCCGATCAGGACATTGCCGTACATCTCCGCCATCGGCCCCTGGATCCAGCCATTGCCGCAGGCCTCGAAGGCGCAGTCGAGGAATTTGTTGTTCGACAGGAATGTCCGCTTCGGCGCCCCGTCCTCCGCCAGGATGGCGTAGGGCGAGAAACCGAAATGGCAGGAAATGAAGCTGGCATGATCGATGCCGTTCTCCGGCGCCACGGCGATGGAGGCCAGCGTGTTGCCGGCGAGATCGGTGTCGAGGAACAGATGATCGCCGAAGCTGTCGGTTCCCGCCGACCAGTAGGCACCGATATGGTTCTTGGTCAACTGGCAGGAGATCAGCGAGGAATGGTCGCGCCAGACATCCACCCCGGCGCGGAAACCGTACACCCCGACCCGTTCCAGCAGGAAGCGGGAGGTCAGGGCCACCCCGCCCATGCCCGGCGGCGCATCGCCCGGCCGGTTGCCGGGCTTCGGTCCGCGCAGGCTGAGATGCGCGATGCGGCTGCGCTGATAGCCCTTGTTGTCGTTGCGGGCGGCCTGCCGGCTGCCGGCACGGATGGCGAAGCGGCCCGGCCCCAGATCCTCCGGCCAGGACAGCAGCGAGGCCCGCATCCCGGCGCCGACGATCTCGACCTCGTTGAAGGCATCGTCGTAGCGGTCGAGGTTGGGCAGGACGATCTCGCCGTCCAGACGGTACTGGCCCGGCGGCACCAGCACCGTCCCGCCCTGGCCGCTGCGCGACAGATCCAGGACAACGCCTTGCAGAGCGGCCCAATCGCATTCCTGGTCCAAGGAACGGGCATGCGGATAGACGCGCCGCGCCGCCTCCAGGGTCTTGTAGCGTTCCGACAGAGGATGGCTGCGCCCGTCGCCGATGGCACCGCGGTCGCGGATCGACAGGGCCGGGCCGTTCCGTGGCGGTTGGTCGGGGGGCAGGCCGGAGGGTGGGGTGAGAGACGGGCGCGATGGCTTGTCCGGGGACGCTCCGGCAGTGACGGCGGCGGATGCGGCAGCCGGCAGTGCCAGGGCCGCGGACAGCAGCGCACGCCTGCCGATGCGGCTGCCGGTTCGGTCATTCATGGGACACGAACCCGCGCCGGCCGCTGGAGCCCTCCGCTGAGGGCGGCGCGATAGACCTCCTCCACCCGGTCGAGATGGCGGTCCAGGGTAAAGGGCGCTTGCCAATAGCGATCGTAGGCGTTGCGGCCCATCCGCGTCACCTCCGCATCGTGGGCGAACAGCTTCAGGCAGCGGGCGAGGTCGGCGGCGTCGCCGCTGCGGAACAGGAAACCGTTCTCGCCGGACAGTACCGCCTCCGCCGCCGCGCAATTGTCGCTGACGATGATGGGGACGCCATTCGCCAGCGCTTCATAGGCGGCGAGGCCGAAGGTCTCGTACCACAGCGACGGAACCACCAGGGCGCGCGCCCGCCGCACCTCCTCCAGCACTCCATCGGGCGGCAGCCAGCCGGCAAGCTCCGCCTCCGGGTTCAGCCGGCGGACCGTCTCCATCTCGTCGCCGTCGCCGATGAAGCGCACCGGGCAACCGGCTTCGGCCGCCGCTTCGGCCAGCAGGGCGGCCCCCTTCTCGCGCGACAGGCGGCCGACGAACAGCATGTGGCGGTTGTCGGCGACCGGAGCCGGACCGCGAGCCCTGATCCCGTCCGGCACCTCGACCGGGTTCGGAATCGGCAGGGTCATGGTGCCGGGTGGCAGGTGAGGGGCAATCACCGCGCGCTGGCGGTCGCTGAGCGTCACCAGCGCCATGCCCCCGGTGAAGCCGCCGGCCAGCGCGCCTGCCGCATGGCGGGCCGCCCGCCACCATTTGTGATGCAGGGCGCGGGCGTCGCAGTCGGTGGCGAGACAGCCGGCAGACAGCGCCCGGTGCGGACAGTTGACGCCGTCGGGAAAGACGAAGAAGGCGCCGTTGGGGCAGAGCGGGAAATAATCGTGCAGGGTCAGAAGCACCGGCAGGCCGGATTTGCGGCAGACCGGAAAGACGCTGGGCGACAGCGCCTTGGCCCAGCCATGGATATGGATCACCGTGTCGTTGGCCGGGCAGCCGGCAAGCAGGCTCTCCAGCGCACGCGCCGCTTCGCGGTTCCAGAGCCCCCGCAGCGCCGCCTGCACACGGTCGGCATTGCCCTTCAGGTCGGCCTGTTCCAGGCAATGGACGGTGATGCCGTCGGTCAGCAGGGCCGGATCGATGGGCGGCACGGCGGTGAAGAACTGGACCCGGTGGCCGCGCCCGGCCAAGCCGACGGCGCCCGCGATGGCGACCTTGGCCAGCCCGCCGCTGGGGTGGGCATGGTCGCAGAGGATGACCACCGTGCTCATGACGGGATGCTCATTGCAGGGCGCCGCGGTAGACCGCGGCGGTACGGGCGGCGATCACCGGCCAATCGAAGCGGCTGCGGACCAGGGCCCGGCAGGCGTCGGCATCCGGCAGGCGGCGGACGCCGGTCAGCGCCTCCGCAAGGCCGATGCCGATGGACCGTGCGTCGGTCCCGGCGAGCACGAGGTCGCCGTCCAGCCCCTCCATCACCTCCGGCAGCCCGCCGACCGGGGTGACCATCACCGGGGTGCCGGCCGCCAGCGATTCCAGCGCGGTCAGGCCGAAGCCCTCAAGTGCCTGGGACGGCATCACACACAGATCGGCGGCGCGGTAGGCCAGCGGAAGATGGGCATCGGGAACGAAGCCCAGCAGCCGCACATGCTCCTCCAGCCCCAGCGCGCCGATGCGATCCTGAAGGGCTGCCGCCTCCGGCCCGCGCCCGGCGACGACCAGCAGCACGTCCGGCACCCGGCGGCGCAGCTCCGCCATGGAATCGACCAGCGCCGTCAGCCCCATGCGCTTCACCAGCCGGCGCACCGTCAGCACGGTGGGACGCCCCTGCGGCCAGCCGAGCCGCACGCGCGCCCGCTGCCGGCTGTCGGGAAGGTCGTAGCGGTCGGCATCGACGCCGCCCGGCACCCGGTGGATGCGCTCCGGCGGTACGCCATAGCGCTCGGCCAGAACGGTGGCGAAGGACCGGGACAGCACGACGAAGCGGGTGGCGCGGCGATAGACCAACCGCTCCACCATGAATTTCAGCCGCACCGCCAGCGGGCCGGCCCCCTCCGCCGCACTTTCCAGCGCCCAGGGGCCATGGAAATGGACGACCATCGGGCGGTTGCGCAGGGCCGGCAGGGCCCCCACCGTGTTCAGCGCGAAATGTGAGGCGACGAGGTCCGGCGCCTGCCGGCGCAACGCCTCCGCGATGGCGGTCCGTGCCGCCACCATCCGGCGCGGCAGGGAGGCCGAAGGCGGCGCGAAGCTGGCGATGCGGGCGCCATTGTCCAGCGTTTCGGAAACGGTGCCCAGCACCAGCCCGGAGAAGGCGATGCCCTGCTGCGGCAGATGGCGGGCGAGGTTGTAGAACATGTTCTCCGCCCCGCCATGGGTTTCCGGAAACCAACCCAGCCCAAGCTGGAGCACGCTGGCCTCCCGCATCTCCTCCGGCAGGGCGCCGGGCAGGATCAGGCTTCCGTCCATTGCTTGTCCTCTTGGAGTTGGCGTGCGGCGGCTTGCTCGACGGTTGTTTGCTCGGCGGCGACCTGCCGGGTGGCGAGCCCATGGTTCTTGGCGGCCATCGCCATGCCCAGGAAGAACCAGAAGCCGACGCCCGTGACCTTCACCAGCGTGTGCTCGAACACCATGCAGAGGAGGATCGTCAGCGCAGCGGTCTCGGCGCAGCGGGCGAAGGGGTCGGGCGGCGCCCCGCCGCGGCGCAGCATGCCCACCGTCAGCGCGATGATCCCGGCGACGTAGCCCAGCGTGCCGGGCCAGCCGAGTTCGTAGGGCACGCGCAGGATGCCGCTGTCGAAGAAGGCCATTGCGCCCAACTGACCGTCCTCGTTGGTCAGCTTGGTCGCGGTGTCGATGGTGCCGAGCCCGGCGCCGCGCACCTCGGTCAGCGCCTGGATCAGGAAGCGGCCGTAGAACTCCTGCCGTTCCTGGTAGCTGCGGTCGTTCTCCATCGAATTCAGCGTGTCGAAGCGGGAGACGATGGCTTGGTTGACCAATGGCACGCTCAGCAGCGGCAGGGAGCAGAGCACCAGACCGACGCCGACGGCGACCAGCCGCAAGCGGTGCCGGCCGGGCATGGTCAGCAGCAGCCAGGCGAAGGTGAACAGCCCGGCCAGCCACGCCGCCCGCACCAGGCTGAGCAGCAGCGACCCCAGCGTCAGCGCGCCGGCAATCGGCACCAGGATGCCGCGGGCCGCCGGCAGCACCGCCAGCCCGGTCACCAGCAGGAAGGCCAGCGGGCCGGAGGAGTTCAGCGTGCTGAACACCCGCACCTGCATCGGCAGCGGCATGCCCTGGTTGGTCATGCCGACATTGATCAGCCAGCGCGCATCCCAGGCCGGCATGAAGAAATATTGGATCAGCCCATAGCCGCCGACCAACGCCAGCCCCAGCACGAAAGCGCGCAGAACCGCGTCGCGGATCTGCGGATAGAGCGGCCAGTGCAGGGCGACATAGAGCCCCAGCGTCACCGGCACCAGCCAGTTCAGCAGCGCGAAGGTCGCCGCCGCCATGCCGGCCTGGGTGATGCCGTTGAAATAGGCGTAGAAGATGCCCAGCATCACCGGCACGAAGCCGAAATAGGCGCGGTAGCGCAGCATCGGCAGATATTGCGCGATCACCAGACAGGTCATTGCGCCGACGGCGAAGGGCGTCACCATGACCGGGCTGATGACGCTCCAGCCCGCCTGGTAATCGACCAGCCGGCGCACCTCCGGCGTCAGGAACCACAGCCACCAGGTGAAGGCGGCGAAGCGGGCCGGGTCGCGCGTCACCAGCAGCGCGCCGACGGCCAGCGCCCCCACCGGGAAGATGATCTCCAGCAGGCCGGCCTTGCCGACCAGCACCGGCATCACAACCAGGAACCAGAAGACCGGCGCGGCCAGCTTGCCCAGGGACGGCAGGCCGCCCGTGCCGTGATGGGTATGGGCCAGATGGTTTTGATCCTGGCCGGCGGTGGCGAAGGTCATGCCGCTGTCTCCCGCCAGTCGCGCATCCCCGCCAGCCGGCCGCGCAGCGTGGCGCGCAGCTTCGCCCCGGCATGGCGGTCGCCGCGCAGCCTGAGCCTTGCCCATTGCGCCAGCCCGGGAAACTCGCAGGTCCCCACCAGCATGGCCCAGGCGGCGAAGGCGGCGCGGTTGGCCGGGCCGAAATGGGCCATCAGCGCCAGCGTGTCGTTGAAGGTGGCGTTCTCCTGCGCCAGCGGGTGGAAATGGTCGCTGCCACGCTGGTCGATGTCGAAGCGGACGGCCGGGAAATGGTCGACCGCCACCAGCGGATCGTAGACCAGCCGCCAGCCCTGGCGGGACAGGCGCAGGCAGAAGTCGACCTCGTTGCGGACCTGGGCGCCGCTGCCGCGCAGCCGGGTGTTCAGCCTTTGGCCGGCGATGGCCGCCCGGCGGAAGCTCCAGTTGGCGCCTTTCAGAACGTCGACGTCCTGCGCCGGACCGATACCCAGATGGTGGTTGCCGATGACGCGGCCGAACCATTGCAGCCGGCCGACGATCTCCGCCTCTCCAGTCTCCGGCACGTCGCCGTGAAAGACATGGTCGCGGCCACCGACCCCGCCGATGCGGGGATCGGTGCGATACCACGCCTCGATCCGCTCCACCCAGTCGGGATGGGGAACGGCGTCGTCGTCGGTTATGGCGATGATATCTCCGATGGCATGGTCCATGCCGCGGTTGATGGCGGCGACCTGCCCCGGCACGTCGATGCCGACGACCTGGACGGGCAGGGCGGGGCGGTAGCGGCGGGCGACTTCGGCGGACTCCGGATCGCTGTCGCGCACGGTGACGACCACCTGGACCGGCGCCAGGGTCTGGCGGACCAGCCCGTCCAGGCAACCGGCCAGCTGGTCCGGCCGGCGGTAGGTGGGGACGATCACGGTGACGCCCAGCCGCTCGGTGGCGCTGGGGTCTATCGGCACCAGCGATACCGGACGGGTCGCCACGGAAGCAGTTGTTCCGCCGTTCATGCCGGTGCCAGCTCCCGTCCGCGGCGGCTGATCGCCGTGGGCCGGTCGGGCGCCAGGGAGGCTTCCTCGCCGTTCATCCAGCTGTCGATGGTCTCGCGCAGGCGTGCCTTGAACACGTCGCGGTCGAAGCGGGCGGCATGGGCGCGGATGGCGGCGGGATTGAAGCGCGCCTCCTGCGCCTCGAAGCGCTCCACCGCCTCGATCACCCCCTCCGGCGTCTGCTGGTCGAAGAACAGGCCGGACAGGCCGTCGCGCACGGTCTCGGTGGCGCCGCCGCGGTTCAGCGCGATCACTGGCCGTCCGGCGGCCATCGCCTCCACCGGGACGATGCCGAAATCCTCGTTGGCGGTGAAGATCAGCGCCCGGCAGGACGCATAGTGGCGGTCGAGGTCGGCCGGGGAGCAATGGCCGACCAGCTCCACCGTCGGTCCGGCCATCTGCTTCAGGCGCCGGAACTCCTCCCCCTCGCCGACGACGACCAGTTTGCGACCCATTCGGTTGAACGCCTCGATGGCGACGTCGGCGCGCTTGTAGGAGACGAGCTGGCTGACGAACAGGTAATGGTCGCTCCTGTCGCCGCCGCCAGATGAGGTGACGGTGGCGAAGCGCTGCGTTTCCACCGGCGGGTGGATGACGGTGGCATCGCGGCGATAGACCCGCCAGATGCGCTGCGCCACCGTGTGCGAATTGGCGATGAAGCGGTCGACCCGCGCCGCCGTCGCCAGATCCCATTGCCGCAGGCGGTGGATGGCATAGGGCATCAGCGGCCGGACGATCGGGCCGGCCGAATGCAGGTAATCGTGATAGCCGCTCCACACATAGCGCATCGGCGTGTGGCAGTAGCAGACATGCAGCGCGTCGGGCCGCGTCAGCACGCCCTTGGCCGGTCCGGATTCGCTGCTGATGACCAGATCGTAGGCGCTGAGGTCCAGCTGCTCCAGCGCCAGCGGCATCAGCGGCAGGTATTTCTGGTACATCCGGTGGGCCATCGGCAGCCGGTCGATGAAGGTCGTGGTGACCCGGTGGCTGCGGATGATCGGCGACATGCGTTCCGGCCGGTAGACATGGGTGAAGATGTCCGCCTCCGGATACAGCTCGCACAGGGCTTCGACGACCTTCTCGCCCCCGCGCATCCCGACGAGCCAGTAATGGACGATCGCGACTTTCATGGTGGGTTCTCCAGAAAGGGACCGGCGCTTGCCTGAGGCCAAGGGTTCGATCTCAGGCGATGCGGCGCAGGCGATAGGAGCGGCCGCTGGGCGGGCGGGCGCCATATTCGAGATTCGCGTGTTCGCGGGCGTTGACCATCGACAGCACCGCCCCGCCGATCCGCCCGCCGACCTGCCGCACCTGCTTGATGCCGGCGCCGGCGAGGCTGGAGGCGGTGCGTGCCCAGCGCACGACGTAGAGGACACGGTCGGCCAGCGGCGCCAGGATCAGCGCGTCCGACACCGACAGAACCGGCGGCGTGTCGAGGACGACGACGTCGTAGCGTTCGGCCAGCTCGACCAGCAGCGACAGCATGGCCTTGGAGCCGAGCAGGATCTGCGGGCGGTCGACCGGCCGGCCGGCGGCGATCACCGACACCCGGCGGCGGTCGTCGATGTGCAGAACCTGATCGAGCGTCGCGTCGCCTTCCAGCAGGTCGGTCAGTCCCTTGGGCGGGCGGACGCCGCCCAGAAGCCGGTGCACCGCCGGCCGGCGGGTGTCGCAATCGACGATGACGACTCGCCGGCCGGTGTCGGCGAGGAAGGCGGAGAGCGCCACGGCCAGTGTCGTCTTGCCCTCTCCCGACACCGACGAGGTCAGCATCACCACCTCACCGCCCTTCACGCTGGCGGGCTCGGCCCCGGTGCGGACCAGATGCAGCCGGGCGCAGAGCCGCCAGACCGCCTCGGCGAAATCGCCGCCGCCGGTGTTGGAATAGGGGTCGTCGTCGGCCCGGCCCCTCCGCTGGGCGGACCGCTTGGCCCGGCCCAGCAGCGGCACGATGCCGACCGCGGGCAGGCCCAGCAGCGCCTCGACCTGATGGGAGCTGTAGACGCCGCGCTGCCGCATGGTCCGCACCAGGGCGACGCCGGTGGCGATGGCGCCGCAGACGACCGCGGCCAGCCCGGCGAGCACCGCCTTGCCCGGCCCGACCGGGCCGCCCGGAACGGCGGCGGCCGACACGATGCGCACGTCCGGCGTCATCTCCAGCGCCTGGAGCACCTGCGTCTCCTTCAGGCGGGTGACGGCGCGGCGGTAATTGTCGTCCGACGCGTCGGCCTGCCGCTGAAGGTCGCGCAGCCGCACGTCGGCCTGGAGGGTGTCGAAGGATTCCGCCCGCAGGCCCTCCAGCCGGCGGGACAGATCCTGGATTTTGGCGACCTGCTGTTCGACCTCGCCCCGCAGGCTGCGGATCACGCGGTCGATTTCGGTGGCAAGGGTGGCGTTCAGTTCGCGCAGTTCGGCGGTCGGCCGGTTCAGCGCCGGGTGGCGGTCGCCGTACTGGGCCCGCAATTCCGCGAGCTGGGCGTTCAGCGCCGCCTGACGCTGGCGCAAGCTGGTGATCAGCGGATCGCCGCCGATGTCGGCGCCGGTCAGCGATTCCGGGTTGCCGGGCCTGACCGACTGCAACTGGCGCAGCCGGGCCTGGGCATTGGCATGGGCGGTGCGCGCCTCCGCCAGTTGCCCGTTCAAGGCCGACATCTCCTCGTTCACCAGCGGGGCGTCGCGGCCCTTCACCATGCCGGTCTCGGACCGCATCGCCTCGACCGCGGCGCGGCCGGTGGTCGTCATATCCTGGCGCAGCTCGTCCAGGCGGCTTTGCAGCCATTCGCTGGCGTTCTGGGTGGCTTTGCGCTTCGCCTCCACCTGGATGGCGAGATAGGCGTCGGCGACGGCGGTGGCGGCGCGGGCGGCAAGCTGCGGGTCCTTCGCCTCCACCGTGATGCGGATCGCGCGGGACTGCACGCCGGGGCTGATGCGCAGGTTCTTCTGGAACGCCTCGGTCAGGCGGTCGGCTTCCCTGTCCTGCGCGTTGCCGGTCGGGGCGGCCGGGCGCGGCGGCGGCGTCAGCAGGGCGGCCAGGGAATCAGGAAGCATCGCCGTCACTTCCGTCAACAGGGTACGGCCTTCCTCCATCAGCGGGCTGAACAGGCCGGGCTTGGCGGTGGGGGCGGCATATTCCGGTTCCTGTCCCAGGTTCAGCGCCTCGACCACGCGGGCGGCGAGATCGCGGGAGCGCAGGATCTCCACCTCGGTGTTGACGGTGTCGAGATAGATCCCCATCGGCTCGGAGACGGAGGGAATATTGATGACGCGGTTCGGATGCGGGTCGATCACCACGACGGTGGAGGAACTGTAGAGCGGGGTCATGCCATTGATCAGCAACACCGCCGGCAGCCACAACACCGCGGTCAGCCCGAGGATCAGCCATTTCTGGCGCCACAGCATCTGCACCAGCCGGCTGACGTCGACCTTGTCGGCGCCCGTTCCGACCGGCGGTGCGACAAAGCCGGCGGCGAGACCGGACGTGCCTGACGGCAATCGGTGTTCCGGTGCGTCCATGGGCTCAACTCCTTCATAGCGGGCGAACGGTGCGCGGCGTTGCAAGACGGCTGTGGTGGCTCAGGCGACCTCTGCCGGGTCGCGGCTGGGCTGGCGGGTTTCAGGCGATGCCTCCTGCGCCCGCGGGCCGCCGATGTCCGGCGGGAGCGCGGGACGCGCGGGGGTGCCGTGTCCTGCCTTGGCCTCGGCCAGGATCCGGGCATAGCGGGCGACGGTGTTGGGGGTGACGTTGACCAGCATTCCGGTCCCGCCGCCATTGGCGACGAGCTGGGCGACCTGGAACAGCGCGCGTCCCTTTTCCAGAACCTCTCCGGGCAGCATCCACAGGATGGAATCGATGTTGGAGGCCAGCCATCCCGGCTTCCCGCTGCGCGTCAGGCGGCGTTCGGCCGACCGGACCTGCGCGGTGTTGCGGATGGTGTAGAAGGGCGACCAGCCGTCCCAGTCGCCGGCGGTGAACGGCAGCGCGACGAAGCCGCCGTCACCTCCGCCGTCCGCCACCACCGCCTCGGCCGCGCCGAAACCGGACTTGGTCCACATGTAATCGAAGCCGGCGGCGCGGACGGCGGCGGCGACCTCCGGCCGCAGCGGGCCGGGGCGGGCGCTGTCGTAGGGCCGCCACGCCTCGTAGAAGCGGTCGAGCCGGTAGCGGCGCAGCGCATTCCCGATCAGGCGCCGGGCGTCCATCGCCGGCGCGCCGGTCCGCGGTGCCGTGCGCGGCGTGCCTTCCGGGGGCGCCTCGACGCTGGCTGCCGGAGTTTCTGCCGGGCGGGGGCGCGGGGAGATGCGCAGGACGGGGCGGCCCTCCTCCCAGTGCAGGCGCGGGGTGTGTCCGGGCACCAGGGGGGAGTCGACCAGCGGCCACCAGCCGCGCGGCATCAGGCCGGGCGGCAGCATGGTGGCGATCTCCGCACGGGCGTCGGACAGCAGGCGGGTCAGCTCGCCGTCTGGCATTTCCCCTTCGGCGCAGACGCCGCGGCCGGTGCTGCCCAGCAGAAGCTCCACCCGGCCCAGCACGCCGCCACGCTCTTCCGGCACCGACAGCAGAGCGAGGTCGGCGGGGCTGGACTGGGTCAGGCTGTCGACGGTGACCACCAGCCCGCAGCGCAGGCCGGTCGCCGCCACCAGATCGAGAATGCGCGGAATGCAGTGCAGCTCGCGGATCATGCCGGACCACAGGACCAGCGTGGTCAGCACCCGCCCCTCCGCCGCCCAGCGGCGCAGGGTGGCGTCGTCGGGTTCGAAGTCGGTGAAGGGGCGCGGCGGCTCGGCGATGCGCAGCGGCACCGCGGCGGTGCTGGCGAAGGGCGGGTCGGGATCGACGATCTGCAAGCCGCGGCCCAGCCGGCCGAGAGCGAAGAAGTCATGGTCGTCGAACTGCCTGCCATAGACCGGGTCGGCCCCGGCCTGGATCAGGTCGGCGGCCCGTTCGATCACGTCGGTCTGCGGCCGGCCATAGAGCGGCAGAAGCCTTTTGCTCGCAGCCAGCGGCAGCTGGGCGGCGATCAGGTCGGGATCGCCCAGCAGGGTGCCGCGGCCCCATCCGGTATGACGGCGGGCCAAAGCCACGCTGAAGCTGGCATAGCTCTCCCCCGCCACCTTGCCCTCGACCGCATCGAGGCCGCCGGGAAAGGCGCGGGCGCGCACCGGATCGACGCAGTGACCGGCAAAGCGTCGGGCGCCCAGCGCCTCCAGCCGTTGCCGCAGCCCGGCATCGGCACTGGCGTCGATGCCGAGGCAAGGCTCCGCCATCAGCCGCGGATAGAGGAATGGCGCGGCGACGATGCCGAGCGGGGTCTGCGGCGCCATGTCCAGCACCGCGACCTCCTGCGGCAGCGGCTGGCCCAGCAGACGGAAGGCGGCGTCATACAGGGCGGCCGGATCGGCGCTGCGCAGGGCGCATTCGCCGCCCGCTTCCACCACCGGCCAAAGCGGAGAGGCCGGATCGCCCAGCGCCACGACGCGGAAGCAGGTGGTCAGCCACAGCGCATGGTCCAAATGCCGGCCGCCGGCCATCAGGCTGCCGGTGCCGGTCGCCTCGGTGCGGTTGCCGTCCTCCCAGCCGCCGAAATGGCGTCCGCTGCGGCGCCCGTCATAATAGAGGTCGAAGGTCCATCCGGCGCGTTCCGCCGCGGCGGCCAGCACCGGCGCCATGGCGACGCGGTGCGGATCGCCGCCATGGGCCAAGAAGAGGAGCAAGGGCGGCTTGGGGGGCGGTTTGGTCACGATGCGCGGCCCTCCGTCCCGCCGCCGCCGCGCCGGCACCACCACAAATGCCATTTCGCCACCCCCGGCGGGCCGAAATGATCGGTCTTCTGCAGGGTCAGGCCGGTGGCGGCGATGGCCTTGCGCATCTCCGGCGCCCAATGGTGGCGGACCAGCGCCTTCCATTCCGGCAGCACGCCGTGGCAGCGCATGGTCGCCAGCAGCCTGTCGGGCCGCCAGCGGTAATAGCGGGGATAGGCGATCACCCACAGCGGGTTGGCGTTGGTGGTGTCGCAGACGATCCGGCCGCCGGGCTTGACCACCCGCTGCAACTCGCGCACGCCGGCTTCCAGATCCGGCAGGTGGCAAAGCAGATCCATGGCGATGACGAGGTCGAAGCTGTCGTCGGGGAAGGGCAGCTTGCGGGCGTCGGCCTGCTGGACGGTCAGGGCCGGGAAGCGCTCTTTCGCCTCCGCCAGCATCTCGTGGGAGATGTCGAGCAGCGTCACGTCGTGACGGCCGGCGAAGGGGCCGGTGATGCGGCCGTAGCCGCCGCCGACATCGAGGATGCGCATCCGCGGCAGCCGTTCCAGCTCCGCCGCCACCGCGCGCCGCTTCTCGTCATAGATGCGGTAGAAGGGGGTGGTGGGGTGGTCGGGGCGGAAATGGCGGCGGTAACCGTTGTTGTAGATGCCGGAGCCGGCGGCCTGCGTGCGTTCCGCCTTGGCATTCTCCAGCAGGGTGGCGACCTGGGCGGCGACGGTGTCGACGTCGAAGCTCTTCGCATGTTCCAGACCGGCCGCGGCGACTGCCTTCAGCCCCTCGCGGTCGGCCAGCCGGGCGATCAGCATGTCGCGCAGCGGTTCGGCTTCGCCGGGAGGGACCAGCCAGCCGGTGCGGCCATGCTCGATGATTTCGGGGAAGCCGCCGCAGTCGCTGGCGACCACCGGCACGCCCAGTGCCATCGCCTCCACCACCACGAAGCCGAAGCTTTCCCACAGGGAGGGGACGACCGCCATCTCGGCCCGCGCCACCACGGCCAGCGCGTCGTTGCGCGGCAGGGCGCCGGTGAAATGGACGCGGTCGGCGACCGGGGCGACATCGCGGCGGAACTGGTCGATGACGGCGGCGCTCGCCGAATCCTCGCCGCCGATCATCATTAGATGCAGGTCGGGGTTGGCGGCCAGAACGCCTGGGATGGCGCGGCCCAGCGTGGCGATGCCCTTGCGCCCCTCCAGCCTGCCGAAGAAAGCGATGAAGCGCTTCGGCAGCGGGATCGGCGGTTCGGCCGTCCGGTTCGCCGCCACCGCGGCAACGTCGATGCTGTTGGGGATGACCTGGATCAGCTCCGGCGCGATGCGCCAGTAATCGGCCACCCGCCGGGCGATGGCGCGGGTGGAGGCGTAGATCGCGGTGCTGCGTTTGGTCTGGTCGCGCTCCAGCGCGTTCAGCAGATGGGTGTGCGGCACCCAGGGCTGGCTGTTGGTGTCCATCACCAGCCCGGTCGGGGTCGCCAGCCGCGTCACCACCGGAATGGTGCTGAAGCGTGTCAGCCACCAGGCGTCGGCGTCGAACTCCGCTGCATGGACTATTTCGGGACGGAAGGCGCGGACGGCGTCGGCCAGCCGGCGGTTGGTCCGGAAGCGGTCGATGACCGCATGCCTGTGCGGACCCGGATCGACGCGCTGCACCGTCACGCCGTCCTCGATGGTGGTGCCGGCCGGCAGGCCGCCGGCCTTCCATGGGGTCACCACCTGGACGGTATGGCCCAGCCGCGACAGTGCCCGGGCCATCGTGTGGGTGTGCGTGGCGATACCGCCGAGCTTTTCGCCGGGTGGGTATTCGGGCGTCAAGAGCGACAGTCGCATTGCGGTTTCCTCGATTCCTAAAGAATGTCCGAGTGGTTCGGTCACTGGCCTGCGGGGCCGGCCGGAGAGACAACCGGAGCGGGAGCCACCGGGGCCGGCTTGTCGAACAGGCGCCGCGGCAAGGCCGCGAGCATCGCCGGGTCGGGAAGGAAGACGCGCCAGGGCAGTCCGGTCGCGCGGCGGTAGAGCGTCGCCGCGGTGACGAACACCAGCGTGTAGGCGACTGTGGAAACGATGGCCGCCGCCAGGATCCCGCCGCTGCGCAGGAACAGCAGCAGCCCGGCCAGCGTGACCAGCATGCCCAGCAGATTGGCCAGGGTGGCGGTGAAGGGCCGGTTCTCCGCATAGAGCCCGTTCAGCAGGATCGACGCGGCGGCGTAGAGGATGGCGCCCGGCAGCAGCAGCCGCAGCGGCAGCGCGCTGTCGGCGAAGGACGGGCCATAGACCAGCCCGATGGCGATGTCGGCGAAGACGAACAGCCCGCCGCCCAGGAGCCCGCCGATGGCGAAGGTCGCCTGAAGGCTGTTCAGCACCAGCTCGCGCCCCGACTGTCCCCGCCGGGTGGCGGCGGGCATGACGACGGTGGCGAGCGCGCCGGACAGGCTGACGATCAGCCAGGACAGGCTGGTCGCCAGCGCATAGAGCCCGACCTGCGCCGCCGACAGGAAGGCGGGGATGATGAGCAGGTCCAGCCGTTGCGTGATGACGCCGCCCACCACGTCGCCGTGTGTGCGCAGGGCATACCAGACGGTCTGCCGGCCGAGCGCCGGGTCGGGCCGGCCGATGCCGTGGCGGCGGACCAGCAGAGCGGTCGCCACCACGAGAACCAGCGTGCTCATGGCCGCCTGGACGATGACGGCGGCCTCCACCGTGAAGCGGCCGGTGGCCCACAGCGCGGCATAGACGATGGCGACACCGGCCGGCTGAAGGAAATTCAGCGCGTTGAAGCTGCGGAAATCCTGGTCGCCCAGGATCAGGCCCAGCATCAGTTCGGACAGCAGGGCCATGGCGATCATCGGCAGATAGAGCCGCGCCAGCGCCAGCGTCTCCGCCGGCTGTGCCGCCAGCAGCGTCGGCAGCAGCAGATAGCCGACGCCGATCGCCACCGCCGCAACCGGCAGCAGGATCAGGGTCCAGGTGCTCAGCAGGCGACCGCCGGCGGCATGGTTCCGCGACAGCGCGTAGGTGACCGCCTTGCCGCAGCCCATGCCGAACAGCCAGCCCAGCAGCTGCACGGTGGTCAGCACCGCGGTCAGCGCCCCCCGGCCGTCCGGACCGATGGTGCGGGCGACCAGGATTCCGGTCAGCAGCCCCAGCGCCATCGTCGCGGCGGTGACGAGCACCGTCGCCACGCCATGCCTAGCGAAGCTGTTCTGCTTTTCCGCCGCCTTCCGTCCGGTCAAACCCTTCAGCATCGCGCCGTCCCCCCGTCGATGACCCTGAAATCCGCGCACTGCGTAACCTGCCGTTCTGGAACTCCTGTTTTGATTGCAGCCCCATTCCCGATTTGAAGCGGTTTTCACTTGCCTGCTTTTGCCGGCGAAAAATAGTTGGCAATGCCAACATTGTGCGGTGAATTCAAAAGTTATCGGGAAGAGGAACAATCGTAAAATGCGGCCGTTATTTGATCCGGCGCGCATTTTTGTTGTGCGTTGCAAACAGGACGGTAGTGGGGTGTTGGTCCAGGGTCAACGCCGCTTTCGGAACTGTTCTTCCCACACACCAGGGGAGTATTTTTCTTTGAACATCCGTTGGCGAGGATCGTGAGTCCTAGCGTATCTTTCGGGCATCGGTTATCGGCGACGCCCATTTTCCGGCATCGGGATTAGCCCGTTGCCGGGCCGGTCGCACACGGGAGGGGAGGGGGAGGCGCCGTTGCGTCCCGCCGCATGGCGTCGTCGGACCGCCGACTGACGCCATTGATGGGTGTCTTCAGTCGGCCGCGGCCATCCGCGCGGCGGTCGAGCCGCGCACGATGCAGGTGCCGCCGAGGATGAGGCGGCGGCTGGGACGGTCCGGCGCCTCCAGCCGTTCGAACAGCAGGGCCATGGCGGACTGGCCGATGTCCTGCACCGGCTGCTCGATGACGGTCAGGCCGGGACCGACCAGTTCCGTCCAGGGTTCGTTGTCGAAGCCGGCGACCGCCAACCCGTCGGGAATCGGCAGATGGAGCCGGCGGGCGGCCTTGACCACGCCCATCAGGAACAGGCTGTTGCTGACGATGAAGGCCTCCGGCCGCTCGCGCTCCGCCATCCACGCCACCACCGCCTCTTCCGCCGCATCGGCATGGGGGGCGAGGAAGCGGGCCGCCGGGGCGAGGCCGCGGGCGGTCATGGCGGCGCGGTAGCCCTCATGACGCTCCTGGCCGGTGGTGCTGGTGTTGCCGAACAGCCCGGCGATGCGGCGATAGCCCTGGGCATGCAGATGCTCCACCAGCATCGCCGCGGCACGCGGGTTGTCGAGGACCACGGCATCGTGACGGCCGGTCGGCGCGTTGCGGTCGATCAGCACGACGGGGAAATCGAGATCCAGCCCGTCCAGCCGGTCGAGTGTCGCCCGGGTGGGGGCGAAGATCAGGCCGGTGATCCGCTCCTCCTGCATCAGGCGCAGGTACAGCTCCTCCCGTTCGGGGTTCTCGTCGCTGTTGCACAGGATCACGCGCATGCCGGCGCGGTAAGCCGCATCCTCCACCGCGCGGCTGACGGCGGTGAAGAAGGGG
This sequence comes from Azospirillum palustre, assembly GCF_002573965.1. NCBI lineage: Bacteria > Pseudomonadati > Pseudomonadota > Alphaproteobacteria > Rhodospirillales > Azospirillaceae > Azospirillum > Azospirillum palustre. Next base: position 915,497 of record NZ_PDKW01000042.1, read on the forward strand.
TTGCGGATGTCGGACACCACCAGCCCGATGGTCTGCGAATGCTGAGAGCGCAGCCGCCGCGCCGACAGGTTGGGGCGGTAGCCGGTGGCGCGCACCGCATCCTCCACCCGCCTGCGCAGGGCGTCGCTGACCGGACCGTTGCTCAGCACGCGTGACACGGTGGCGACCGACACACCGGCGGCCAGGGCCACGTCCTTGATGCCGGCGGTTTTTCCCGAGACGCTCATGTCCAGACCGATCGTGTGGAGGGATGCCCCGATTGGGGAGGCGACCTTAGCCGCATGGGCCGACGATGACCAGGGCGGGGTATTTTCTGAAAACGTTTCCAGAAGCTTCGGCAAAACATCCTTTATTTTTGTCCGCCTGACAAGCCATTCATCCAGGAAAGTCCATATGCTGCAACGCAACAAGCGTTGACAGTCGCACTGTAATCGTTTTCACTTGGTTCAACAGCACAAACAAAAGCCCGCGGAGGATACGGTCGCCATGCTCACCGACACGCACCCCTTGAGCCTTCCCCCCGATCTGATCCGCCTCGGCGCCGCTCCGGCGGGCAAGGAGGCGGCGATCCGCGAGGCGGCGCAGCTGCTGATCGCGGCGGGTTGCATCGATCCCGCCTATGCCGACAGCATGATCCGGCGCGAAACGGTGGCGAACACCTTCCTCGGCCATGGCGTCGCCATCCCGCACGGCATGGTGGACGACCGCAATCTGGTCCGCCGTAACGGCATCGCGATTCTGCAGGTGCCGGACGGCGTGGTGTGGAACGACGGGCAGACCGCCCGGCTCGTCGTCGCCATCGCCGCCCAGTCCGACGCCCACATCGCCATCCTGCGCCGCCTGACCCGCCTGATGCAGGACGAGGCGCGGCTGGCTGCCCTGTTCACCACCGGCGATCCCGCCGACCTCGTTGCCGCGCTGTCCGACGAGATGGCAGCGCCTGCCCCCTCCGCCGCCGATGCCGGCGATCTTGCCGAGAGCTTCGAGTGGGTGGTCGATTATCCGACCGGCCTGCATGCCCGCCCCGCCGCCGCCTGGGTCGAGAGCGCCCGTGCCGCGTCCGGCCGGGTCCGTGTCCGCCATGGCGGGGAAAGCGCCGATGGCAAGACGCTGGTGGCGCTGTTGCAATTGGGCCTGCGTCCCGGCGACCGCATCACCGTGTCCGCCGACGGGGCCGACGCCCGCGCGGTGCTGAACCGGCTGCGCGCAACCATCACCGGCCTCAGCGCGCGGGAAAAGGCCGATGCCGCCGCCGCGGCGCGCAAGGCGAAGGCCGTGGTGCAGGGCTGGACCCCGCCGGCCGCCGGCACGAATGGCGGCCGCGAGATGCCCGCGATTGCCGGCATCGGCGCCAGCCCAGGCCTGACCATCGGCCCGGTCCACGTGATGCCGAAGGCCGACCTGACCGTTCCCGACCGTCCGGCCCCGCTGCTGGAGGGGGGCAACCGCCTGCACGAGGCGCTGAACCTGACGCGCCAGCAGCTGAAGGCGCTGGCCGACGACACCGCCCGTCGGCTGGGACCGGCCGAGGCCGGCATCTTCGCCGCCCAGGCGGAGCTGCTGAACGACACCGACGTCATCACGCTGGCCTGCCAGCTGATGGTCGAGGGACATGGTCCCGGCTGGTCGTGGAACGAGGCGGTGGAGCGCAGCGCCGTCAGGCTCGCCGCCAACCCGAACCCGGTGCTGGCCGGCCGCGCCGCCGATCTGCGCGATGTCGGCCGCCGGGTGCTGACCCGCATCGATCCGGACCTGCGCGGCGGCTCGATCCGCGACCTGCCGGACACCCCCTGCATCCTGGTCGCCGACGACCTGTCGCCGTCCGACACCGCCGCCCTCGACATGGGCCGCGTCATCGGTCTGGCGACGGCGCAGGGCGGCCCGACCTCCCACACCGCCATCCTGGCGCGCACGCTTGGCCTGCCGGCGATGGTCGCGGGCGGTGCCGCGCTGACCGGTCTCGCCAACGGAACCACCGCCATCCTCGACGGCCAGTCCGGCCGCCTCTATCTGGAGCCCTCCGACGCCGACATCGCCGCGGCCCATGGCTGGATCGAGGAGCAGCGCGTCAGGAAGGCCCAGCAGGAGGAGCGGCGCAGCCTGCCCGCCCGCACCCGCGACGGCCACACGGTGGAGATCGGCGCCAACGTCAACCGCCCCGATCAGGTGGCGATGGCCCTGTCGCAGGGCGGCGAGGGCGTCGGCCTGATGCGCACCGAGTTCCTGTTCCTGGAGCGCGGCGACGCGCCGAGCGAGGAGGAGCAGTACCAGACCTACCGCGCCATGCTGGAAGCGCTGGACGGCCGTCCGCTGATCGTCCGCGCGCTCGACATCGGCGGCGACAAGCAGGTGCCGCACCTTCAGCTGCCGCATGAGGAGAACCCCTTCCTCGGTGTGCGCGGCGCCCGTCTGCTGCTGCGCCATCCCGAACTGCTGGAGCCGCAGCTGCGCGCGCTCTACCGTGCCGCCAAGGGGGCGAAGCCCGGCGCGCTGCTGATCATGTTCCCGATGATCACCACGCTGCGCGAGATCGAGACGCTGCGCGCCGTCTGCGACCGCATCCGGGCCGAGCTGGACGCGCCGGCGGTGCCGCTGGGCATCATGGTCGAAGTGCCGGCTGCCGCCATCCAGGCCGACGTGCTGGCCCGTCATGTCGATTTCTTCTCCATCGGCACCAACGACCTGACGCAATACGCGCTGGCCATCGACCGCCAGCACCCCGAACTGGCGGCGGAGGCCGACAGCCTGCACCCGTCGGTGCTGCGCCTGATTCGCCTGACGGTGGAAGGGGCTGAGAAGCACGGCCGTTGGGTCGGCGTCTGCGGCGGCATCGCCGGCGACCCGTTCGGCGCCGCGTTGCTGGCCGGTCTCGGCGTGCGCGAGCTGTCGATGACCCCGCGCGACATCCCCGGCGTCAAGGACAAGCTGCGCGACAGCGACCTCGCCGGCCTGCGGGCGCTGGCCCAGCGCGCGCTGGATTGCGAATCCTCCGACGAGGTGCGGGCGCTGGAGGGGGAAGCGTCATGAGCGGCCAGCCGAAGACGGCCCGGTCCGTCGTCACCGTCACGCTGAATCCGGCCATCGACCAGACCATCACGGTCGAGACGCTGAAGCCCGGCAGCGTCCATCGCGCCAAGGCGGTTCGCCACAATGCCGGCGGCAAGGGCGTGAACGTCGCCAGTTGCCTTGCCGATTGGGGAACGCCGGTGACCGCCACCGGCCTGCTCGGCACCGGCAACGCCGCGCCGTTCGAGGCGCTGTTCCAGGCCAAGGGCATCGCCGATGCCTTCCTGCGGTTGCCGGGCGAGACGCGGGTCAACATCAAGATCGCCGACCTCGCGGCCAACGACACGACCGACATCAACCTGCCGGGCCTGAGCGCCGATGCGGGCGCCGTCGGCCGCGTCCGCGAGACCGTGCTGGGGCTGGTGGAGCCGGGAACGCCGGTGCTTCTGGCCGGCAGCCTGCCGGAAGGCTTGCCTGCCGACGCCTACGCCGCCCTGACTGCCGATCTGGCGGCGGCCGGCGCCCGCGTCGTGCTGGACAGCAGCGGGGCGCCGCTGGCGGCGGCGCTGGCCTCCGCCGGTGCGCTGCCCCACTGCATCAAGCCCAACCGGCATGAGCTGGAGGATTGGGCCGGCCGGCCTCTGCCGACGACCGCCGACCTGCTCGATGCGGCCCGTGATCTGCATCGCCGCGGCGTGTCGGTGGTGGTGGTGTCGCTGGGGGCCGACGGCGCGCTGTTCGTCGATGGCGACCGCGCCCTGCACGGCCGGCTGCCGCCGGTCCAGGCGCTGAGCACCGTCGGGGCGGGCGACGCGATGGTTGCCGGGCTGATCGCCGCCTTCCAGCAGGATGGCGGTTTGGAGGATGTCGCCCGGCTCTCGGTAGCCTTTGCCGCCGCCAAGCTCGGCTGCTTCGGCCCCAACCTGCCCGATCCGGCGACGGTGCGGACGCTCGCCGCACAGGTGGCCCTGACCCCGATCGACTGAGATTTCCGAGATATCGGACTGAAATCAACGCAGTGACAGGCGCGGGCTCGAACCCGCCAGGAGGAAACAATGGCGACCCTGTTGGCCGTGATCGCGGCGGGCGATCTTACCACCCAGGCCGTTCTGGCGGCCGAGGCCCTGCGCAAGGCGGCGGCGAAGGCCGGCCACCGCATCCAGGTGGAGATTCGCACGAGCCTCGGCATCCAGTCTCCGCTCGACGCCGCTGCGCCGTCCACGGCTGACGGGTTGATCCTGATCGGCAGCGGCGACTTCGACGACGGACGCTTCGCCGCGCTGAAGCGCAGCACCGCCACGCTCGACGAGGTGCTGGGCAATCCCGCCGCCGTGCTGGAGAAGGCGCTGTCCTCCGCCGCGTCCACGGCTGCGCCCGCGGGGGCTGGGCCGCGCCGGATCGTCGCCATCACCTCCTGCCCGACCGGCATCGCCCACACCTTCATGGCGGCCGAGGGCATCCAGCAGGCGGCCACCGCTCTGGGCCACAAGGTCCGGGTGGAGACCCAGGGCTCCGTCGGTGCACGCGACACCCTGACCGACGAGGAGATCCGCGAGGCGGACGTCGTGCTGATCGCTGCCGACACCCAGATCGACCTGTCCCGCTTCGCCGGCAAGCGCGTGTTCCTCAGCGGCACCAAGCCCGCCATCAATGACGGCAAGGCGCTGGTCAACCGTGCCCTGGCCGAGGCGAAGACGCATGGCGCCGCCGGCGGCGCGACCCCGCTGGCCGATGCCGTCGCCGCCGGCAAGGCCGAGCGCTCGGCCCAGCGAACCGGCCCCTACAAGCATCTGATGACCGGCGTGTCCTTCATGCTGCCCTTCGTGGTGACGGGCGGCCTGCTGATCGCTCTGGCCTTCGCGCTGGGCGGCATCTACGTCTACGAAGAATCCAACGCCGGCACGCTGGGCTATGCCCTGTTCCAGATCGGCGCCAAGGGCGCCTTCGCCCTGATGGTGCCGGCGCTGGCCGGCTACATCGCCTATTCCATCGCCGACCGCCCCGGCATCGCTCCCGGCATGGTGGGCGGCATGCTGGCCGGCAGCATCGGTGCCGGCTTCCTGGGCGGCATCGTCGCCGGCTTCATCGCCGGTTACGGCACCGCCTTCCTCAACCGTCACATCAAGCTGCACCGCAACCTGGAAGGGCTTAAGCCGGTTCTGATCCTGCCGCTGCTGGGCTCGCTGCTGACCGGCCTGCTGATGATCTATGTCGTCGGCACCCCGGTCGCCGAGGCGCTGGCCTGGATGAGCGCCTGGCTGAAGGGCATGCAGGGCAGCAGCGCCATCCTGCTCGGCCTGCTGATCGGGGCGATGATGGCCTTCGACATGGGTGGCCCGGTCAACAAGGCGGCCTACGCCTTCTCCACCGGCCTGATCGCCTCCCAGGTCTACACGCCGATGGCCGCCGCCATGGCCGCCGGCATGGTGCCGCCGCTGGGGCTGGCGCTCGCCACCAAGCTGTTCGCCGACCGCTTCACCGCGGAGGAGCGCGAGGCCGGCAACGCCGCCGCGGTCCTGGGCATCGCCTTCATCACCGAAGGCGCCATTCCCTTTGCCGCCCGCGATCCGCTGCGCGTCATCCCGGCGCTGATGCTGGGCGGTGCGCTGACCGGCGCGATGTCGATGGCAGTGGGGGCGGAGCTGAAGGTGCCCCATGGCGGCGTCTTCGTCCTGCCGATCCCCAACGCGGTGACGCATCTGCTCGGCTATGTGGTGGCCCTGGTGGTCGGCACGGTGGTGACCGCCGTCGCCCTGCGCATCCTGAAGAAGCCGGTGGCCGCCGCCGCCGCGACGCCGAAGCCGGCGGTCCAGCGGGCCGGCGCGCCCGCCTGACCCTTGCCCCTTTTCCTCTCGGGCGTCCTCCCGACCCTTGGCCCCTCTCCGCACCCGCGGGGAGGGGTTTTCTTTTCGGCGAGCTGCCGAAGATCGGTTCGGCGACATCACACCCTTCAAGTGCATCGGGTTTATCTGATTCCCTCATGCGACACTCTGCCTCGCGAAAAGCTTCGAAGGGAGTGATGGCCGTCACACGCTTCTACCTATCACGGATCTTATTCTCCAATCTGCCTATTGGCAGTTGAAAAAAAGAATACCAGGAGATGACGATGTCAGTGATTTTCGGGACCGAGGATGCGGATTACCTGCGGGGCGGGCTGGGCGACGACGACATTTGGGGCCTTGAAGGAAACGATACCCTCTTCGGCGGCAAAGGAGCGGACACCCTCCGTGGCGGCGATGGAGACGACCGCTTCTACATCGATGCGGCCGATCTGCTCGTCAGTGGCGGAGCCGGTATCGATACCGTCGTCATGCAGGGAACGGTCGGCTTCACATTCGATCTCGCCGCGACTGAAATCGAGCGTGCCTACGGCAGCGCGGGCGACGATGTGCTGATCGCCACCGACGCAACCGCCGGTGTCTTCATCGACGGTCGGGGCGGAAACGACACGATCACCGGCAGTGGCTTCGACGACCTTCTGCGTGGTGGCGCCGGTGACGATCTTCTCGAAGGCGGTGCCGGCGACGACACGTTCTTCGGAGGCCCGGGCTACGACACGATGCTTGGAGGGGATGGGAACGACCGCTTCTACATCAGAGCTTACGAAGACTGGTTGGATGGCGGCGACGGAGTTGACACCATCGTCGTGCAAGGAAGCAACCCCGTTTTCATCAACATGGATACTTGGAACGTCGAACGCGCGTTCGGTGGAGACGGAAATGAAAGCTTCTATGGTGAATACCGCACGGTTTCCATTGAGGTCAATGCAGGAGCCGGCGACGACGCTCTGACCGGAGGTTCCGCCAATGATACGCTACGCGGCGGTATCGGAGACGATTTCTTTGAGGGTGGTCCCGGTGCCGATGTATTGAACGGTGGAGACGGCTACGATATTGCTTATTATTACCGTTCGGATGCAGCCGTCACAGTCAATCTGAGCACTGGCATCGGGAGTGGCGGCACGGCCGAGGGCGACCGTCTCATCGACATCGAGTGCGTTCGGGGGTCCTTTTACGACGACACACTGACCGGAAATGCGCTCGCCAACGAATTGAGCGGATCGAACGGCAATGATACTCTTTCCGGCGGCGGTGGCGACGACACGCTCATCGGAGGAAACGGCACCGACATTCTGATCGGCGGAGCCGGCGCGGATGCGTTCCGATTCTCAAGATATGATAAGGAAAGTGACATTATCCGGGACTTCCAGAACGGCATAGATCACATCGAGGTGTACGGCTTTGACTTCGGCTATCTGCCGGACGGTGCATTGAGCGACGATCTGTTCGCACTGAACCGGCCAGCCGATAGCGATGATCGGTTCATCTTCAACACCAACACGGGCGTCCTGTCCTACGACGCCGATGGCAACGGTTTCGGCGCGGCGGTTGCGATCGCCAAGCTGAACGTCAGGACTCTGTCCGCTTCGGACATAATCTCGATCCCCTACGTATACTGATGTTCATCGGCAGATAGGAAGGGGGTGGCGCACGCATGCATAGCGCGTGGTGCGGCGTGCGCCACCACGGCCGGCCGGTGGCAACCGTGCTCACCGGTATTCCTGCCGCCGCGCCAGCCCGTCCTTCAGATGCCGGATCGCCGCGTGCACCTTCGCCGGCACGTGCCGCTTCTGCGGATAGACCGCCCACACCGCCGTGTTGGGCGGGCGGTGGCGGTCCAGCAGCGACACCAGCCGTCCCTCCGCCACCGGATCTTTCACATAATAGTCCGGCAACTGGCACAGCCCGAACCCGCGCAGCGCCGCGTCCAGCACCGAGAAGCCGCTGTTGCAGCGCCAGCGGCCGCGGGGACGGAACAGCCAGTCCTGGCCGTTGTCGTCGAACAGCCAATGGTCGGAGGTGCCGGTCAGGCACTGGTGGCTGCCGAGACTGGTCAGGCTGTCCGGACTGCCGTGGCGTTCCAGATAGGACGGGGCGGCGCACAGATGCATCACGCGGGGGGCGATGCGCGTCGCCACCAGGCTCGATTCGCTGAGGCGGCCGAGCCGGATCGCCAGATCGTAGCCTTCCTGCACCAGATCGAGCTGCCGGTTGGTCAGTTCCACCTCGATGCTCAGCTGCGGGTGGCGCTCCATCAGGTCGTTGATCAGCGGCATGACGAACTGCTCGCCATAGGCGGTGGCGCAGGTCATCCGCAGCACGCCCTTCACATCGCTGTCGCTGCCGCCCTGCAACGCGCCCACCGCCAGGAAGGCGTCGTCGCGCTGCTCCGCCAGACGCTGGCAGCGGGCGAGGAAGGCACGCCCGCTTTCGGTCAGGCTGACCTTGCGGGTGGTGCGGTAGAACAGGCGGGCCTGAAGCCGGTCCTCCAACCGCGCCACGCTGCGGCTGACATGGGAGGAGGAGACGCGCAGCCGCTCCGCCGCGCGGGAGAAGCTGCCGGTTTCCGCCACCGCCACGAATTCATCGATGCCGTCCCAGCCGCTCACGGTCATTCTCCCAGGGCCATCCGGCCATTATCCCCATACGGCAAAAATCTATTCCCGAAATCGCCGTTCTGGCAATGACCGGTCGCGGTCTACACTGCGGAAATCAAATGCCAATCCTCATTGGCAAACCCGCTTTCGGGGCAAACCCGTTCTCGGGACCAATCCGACTTGGGGAAGGAAACCCACATGGTTCTGTCGCGCGCCGCCGTCGCCTGGGAAGCCAACCGTCCGCTGGAGATCGAAGAGGTCGAGGTCGCGGCCCCCAAGGCCGGCGAGGTGATGGTCCGCATCGTCGCCACCGGTGTCTGCCACACCGATGCCTACACCCTGTCCGGCAAGGATTCCGAAGGCGTCTTCCCCTGCATCCTCGGCCATGAGGGCGGCGGCGTGGTGGTGGAGGTCGGTCCCGGCGTCACGTCGGTGGCGGTCGGCGACCACGTCATCCCGCTCTACACGCCGGAATGCGGCAAGTGCAAATTCTGCCTGTCCGGCAAGACCAACCTGTGCCAGGCGATCCGCGCCACCCAGGGCAAGGGCCTGATGCCGGACGGCACCAGCCGCTTCTCGCTGAAGGGCAAGGAGATCGCCCACTACATGGGCACCTCGACCTTCTCCGAATACACGGTGCTGCCGGAGATCGCGCTCGCCAAGATCAACAAGGCGGCGCCGCTTGAGAAGGTCTGCCTGCTGGGTTGCGGCGTCACCACCGGCATGGGTGCGGTGATGAACACCGCGAAGGTGGAGCCGGGCTCGACCGTCGCCATCTTCGGCCTGGGCGGCATCGGCCTGTCGGCCATCATCGGCGCCACCATGGCGAAGGCCAGCCGCATCATCGGCATCGACGTCAACCCGTCGAAGTTCGAGATCGCCAAGCAGCTCGGCGCCACCGACGTCGTCAACCCGATGGATTTCGACCGCCCGATCCAGGAAGTGCTGGTCGAGATGACCGACGGCGGCGTCGACTACAGCTTCGAGTGCATCGGCAACGTCAAGGTGATGCGGGCCGCCCTGGAATGCTGCCACAAGGGCTGGGGCGAGTCGGTCATCATCGGCGTCGCCGGCGCCGGCGAGGAGATCGCCACCCGTCCGTTCCAGCTGGTCACCGGCCGCGTCTGGCGCGGCTCCGCCTTCGGCGGCGTCAAGGGCCGGTCGGAGCTGCCGGAGTATGTGGAGCGTTACCTGCGCGGCGAGTTCGAACTGGACACCTTCATCACCCACACCATGGGTCTGGAGGACATCAACCACGCCTTCGACCTGATGCATGAGGGCAAGAGCATCCGCTCGGTCATTCTGTACAACCAGTGAGGTGACGCTGGCTCTTTCCCTCGCTCCTTTTGCCGGGACCCGGGGGAGGGAGCCTTCCGGCCATCGTTTTTCAAAAGGCGCTTCCATGACCGATCCCCTCACCACCCTGTCGGAAACCCGCGTCTTCGGCGGCCGGTTGAAGCGGGTGCGGCACCAGTCCGCGGCGGTGGATTGCGAGATGACCTTCGCGATCTTCCTGCCGCCGCAGGTGGAGTCCGGCGCCGCGGTGCCGGTCTTCTACTGGCTGTCGGGACTGACCTGCACCGACGAGAACTTCACCCAGAAGGCCGGCGCCTTCCGCGTCGCGGCGGAGCTTGGCCTCGCCATCGTCGCCCCCGACACCAGCCCGCGCGGGGAGGGGGTGCCTGGCGACCCCGACAATTCCTGGGATTTCGGGCTCGGCGCCGGATTCTACGTCGATGCGACCGAGGAACCGTGGGCACGCCATTATAGGATGCACGATTATGTGACGCGGGAATTGCCGGCGCTGATCGAGGCGAATTACCCGGTCACCGACCGGCGGTCGGTAGCCGGCCATTCGATGGGCGGACATGGCGCGCTGGTCTGCGCGCTGAAGCATCCGGGCTTCTACAAGGCGGTGTCGGCCTTCGCCCCCATCGTCAACCCGGCGGCGGTGCCCTGGGGCGAGAAGGCCTTCGGCCGCTATCTGGGCCCCGACCGCGACCGCTGGCTGGAATGGGACGCCTGCGCGCTGATCGCGACTGCGGCCGAGCGGCTGCCGATCCTGATCGACCAGGGCGACCGCGACGGCTTTCTGGAGGCGCAGTTGAAGCCGGAGACTTTGGTCGCCGCGGCGGAGGCTGTCGGTCACCCGGTGACGCTGCGGATGCAGCCGGGCTACGACCACAGCTACTTCTTCATCAGCACCTTCATCGAGGACCATCTGCGCCACCATGCGGCGGCGCTGCTGGGGTGAGAGGTTGACACGGGGCAGGGGGCGCGAAAAGCCCCCTGTCCTGACGCCCTGCGCGTCAGGCAACCCGCCGCGTCAGGTGGTTGTCCCACCGGAAGGCCGGCGCCTTGCGCTCCGGTCCCGCCTCGGCGCTCGCCGAGACCGGCTCGATGACGCCGAGCCCGCTGGTCGCCAGATAGCCGTCGCCGTTCGGTGCCAGACCGCAACCGTCGGCCAGCGCGGTAGAGCCCAGCCATGCCCCGCTCGCCGCATCCCACAGCCCGATGATCCCGCCCATCGGCGAGCTGGCCGCCACGGTTCTGCCGTCCGACGCCACGCTGCCGATATAGCCCTGCATGCGCGACAGCATGTCCTCCGGCGTGTCGAACAGGCGGATGGCGCCGCTGCCGGGACGGTAGGCGCCGGTCAGCGGCTGGAGCATGCCGATGGGCCGCTCGTCCTGCACGCCGAAGGCGATCCCGCCATCGTCGAGCAGGGCGATGTGGCGCATGCCGAGGTTGGCGTGCTCTTCCGGCAGGCGCACCTTGTCGAGCAGCTTGCCGGTCGCCGCCTCGACATAGGTCAGCGAGCTGTCCATGCTGTCGAGGTTCAGCTTGGCCCGGCCGGTGTCGGGATGGGTGATGACGCCGCCGTTGGCGACCGCCAGCGTCGTGCCGTTACGCATCAGGATCAGTTCGTGCGGCCCCAGCCCATGGGTCGGGATGGCGCCGATGCGGCGGTAATTGTCGGTGGCGTCATAGATGCCGATGGCGCCTTCTTCGCGCGGCACGTCGTCCTCGGCGACGAAGAGGGTGCGTCCGTCGGCCGAATAGTCGCCATGGCCGGTGAAGCGGCGGTCGTCCGGCGCCCGCACCACCGGGCCGGGGGAGCCGTCGGCCAGCGACAGGGTCTGGAACCAGCGGCCGGGCCGGCGGGCGAAGACGGCGGCCTCCGCCATGCCGGGCCGGGGCATGATGCCATGGGCGCGGCCGGGGGTGGCGGTGGTGAACAGCACCTTGCCGGTCCGGTCGAGTGCTGCGACGCCGAAGCTCGGCTCGGCCCCGGCGGTGGCATAGGCGTTGAGATAGAGCGTGCCGGCATCGGCGGCATGGGCCTTGCCCGTCAGCACCGCCAGCAGCCCGCCCGACAGGCCGGCGCCCGACAGCACGCGCCCACCGAAGATGCGCCCGGCCAGCAGGCTCAGGATGTTCCTGCGGTCGACCGCCATCGTCAGTCTCCGTCCAGTTCATTGAAGCCCAGCGTGATGTCCAGCAGCGGCGCCAGCGTGCCCAGCATCTCCACCCGCGCCGCCTTGACCAGCCGCAGCGCGCTCTCGGTCTTCTTGCGGGCGGCGGGATCGGTCACCGCCTTGTTCAGCGGGCCTGGGACCGCCTCCACCGCGCTGATCGCGGCGGCGAAACTCTCGTCGATGGCCTGCTTGGCGGTGGCGCCGTCGTCGTTGGCGGGCAGCAGCGAGACGAAGCCCGGACCGCCATGCTCGCCCATCAGCAGGGCGCGCAGCCCTTCCAGATTCAGCACGACATTGCGCAGCGACCGGCCGCTGCGCAGCGCTTCCACCACCGTCGGCTTGGCATCCTCGACGCTCGTGCCGAGCGGTGCCATCAGCTTCTGGTCGATCACCACCTGCATCGCGGTGATGGCCGAGGAATAGAGTGTGTTGACCGCTTCCGATGAATTGGGGCCGAGAACGGTCGCCTGCCCGGCGGCGACCGGCGGCTCCAGTTCCTTCCAGCCGTCGCGCGCATCGGTGGCGATGGCGGCGATGTTGCGGGTGGCGGCGGCGGCGAGCTTGGCGCGGTACTGCTTGGCGTCGCTGCCGGTGAAGCCGTCGGCGGTGACGCCCTCGTCGAACAGCAGCCGCTCCAGCACGGTCAGACCCTGGACGGCCGCACTCTGGCGGGCCAGCGCGCCTGGCTCCAGCAGCTTGGGGTCATGGTCGCGCAGGATCTGGCCGATCTGGCGCTGGACCACGCCGGGCCGTTCCGGCCAGAACGACATGCGGTCGGCCCGCAGATTCATGGTCAGCGGGCCGGGGCGCAGATGCTGCACGGCGGCCCAGCCGTCGGTCACCTTGAAATGGGCAGCGCGTGCCTCCTCAAGCCCGGCGGCGGTGGGGCCGGCGGCGAAACGGTCGAGCGTGTCGGCATAGGCGGTGGCCGCCGCCACCAGCGCATCGAAGCGGGGCAGGGCATGGGTGCGGACCATGCCGCCCAGGAAGGCGGCATCCTTGTCCGACTGGCGGGCGGCGAAGGCCGGCGTCCGCGGCAGCAGGGCCGCCACGGCGGCGGCGGCCGACATCAGTCCCAGCACTATGCGGCGTCGCATACGATCAAATCCCTTCTGCCTTCGAGGTGGAACGAGCCCCCCGCTCTTCCTTTACAAACCCAGAACGTAACGCACCAGACGTTTCCGATCCTCACCCGGCAGAGACTTGAAGCGGTCCTTGGCCGCTTCCGCCTCGCCGCCATGCCACAGGATCGCTTCGGTGACGCTGCGGGCGCGTCCGTCATGCAGAAGCGACAGCTGCCCATCCTTGGCCGCGAGCCGGTTCAAGCCCCACAGCGGCGTGGTGCGCCAGTCCGACCCGTTCGCCTCGCCCATCGGCAGCCGGTCGCCCAGCCCGGGGCCGAGGTCGTGGAGAAGCATGTCGCTGTGCGGGAAGATGTCGCGGTTGGACAGCGACGGATGCTCGGCATCCTCCCCCGTGCGCCAGGACGGGCGGTGGCAGGCGGCACAGCCGGTGTCGGCGAACAGGGAGGTACCGGCCTTGTGCTTCGGCGCCTCCAGGCTGCCGTCGGGCGGCAGGTCGCGCAGGTAGCCGTCGATCAGGCCGATGACGGTGCTGGGGATCTCGAGCCCCTCGAACTGCTTGGAATCGCCGTGGGGCGCATTGCGGCAGGCGGTCTGTGCCGGGGTGCAGTCGCCCCAGGGCTCCGGGAAGGCCGGGGTCGACATGCCGATGTCGAGGCTGAAGGCCTCCGCATCCTGGTGGTCCAGGGTGGGGTGCATCGCCTTCCAGCCGAAGCGGCCGACCTGCCGCCTGCCGTCCAGCGTTACATAATTCACCCGGCCGGCGACCGGACCGCCGGAGGCGGCCTGTCTGGCGGCTTCGGCTTCGATGGCCTCGGCCGGGATGCGGTCGAGCAGGCCCATGCCATGGACGCGCGGCGGCACGCGGGCGGACATCACCGTCGCTTCGGCCAGCGGGCCATAGCCGAGATCCTCGACCACCGGCGTCGGATGGCGCAGCCGGACGGTCTCGCCGTCGGGGAAGCGGATCGTCTCCTCGCGGTAGGTGACGCGGGGGCGGCCTTCGACCAACTGGCTCGGAATGGCGTTCGACTGGATCTGCCGGCCATAGACCGGATCGGCGTTCAGCTTGATCGCATAGCCGATGCCCTGGTCGTCCTTCACCGCCGGATCGGGCGGCCGGCCGCCGGCGCCACGCGGATGGCAGGTGGCGCAGGAGCGGGCGTTATAGAGCGGACCGAGCCCGTCCGCCGCCTGCGTCGCGGTGGGCGCCGCCACCCACATGCGGCGGAACAGCGCCTCGCCGATGCGGTTGTCGAGGCTGTCGGCGGCCTGGGCGGCAGTGGGGGCTGCGAGAAGGAGCAGGGCGGTCAGGGCCGCGTGCCGCCACTTACCCTCTCTCCCCCGGGGAGAGGGAGGGGACCCGCGCCGCAGGCGTGGGGAGGGTGAGGGGGCCGGCGCGCGGTCGCGCGCCGCCAAGGGGCATTCTGCCCCTTGGCAATCCCCTGGCACGGGCTGACGCCCGCGCTGCCCCCTCACCCTTACCCTCTCCCCGGGGGGGAGAGGGAATTCCAACTGTACGATTCGTGAGTCAAGCAACGCGGATGTATCCCATCATGCCGGTGTCCTGATGTTCGATGATGTGGCAGTGGAACATCCAGTCGCCGGGATTGTCGGCCTTGATGGCGACGCGCAGCCGTTCCTTCGGCTCCAGCAGCACCGTGTCGGCATGGTGAGGCACCACCTTGCGGGCATCGGAGGACAGCACCTTGAAGGTGTAGCCGTGGATGTGGATCGGGTGCAGATGCGGCGTCAGGTTGGCCAGCTCGAAGATATAGCTCCGGCCCTTCTCCAGCGTGACCAGCGGCGGCGGCAGACGCTCGTGCCCGCCCTCCGGCCAGCTCTGCTGGTTGATCGCCCAGAAGGTCTTCGCCGACAGGCAGAGCGCGTCGGCATAGGGCAGGCCGGGCAGGGCCGCCGCGTCGAAGCTCTGTGCCACCGCGGTGGCGGAGAAGGCCATCGGGATGATCGGCGCGTCCTTCAAATCCGGCTCCGGAATGGCGGAGGCGGGCAGGGCGCGCGGCTTGAAGCGCTTGTTGGGCAGGCTCGGTCCGACGGCGCGGAAGGTGGCGAGCGGCCGGGGTTCGGCCGAATAGACGTTGGTCAGCCGCAGGGTCTGGCCAGCCTTGGGCGGAGCGCGGAACAGCACGTCGATGCGCATGGCCGGACCCATCGGCCAGCCGTCCAGCGGGCGGGGCGGCAGCGGGTTGCCGTCGACGGCGATGATCCAGGCCTCGGCCCCTTCCACCCGCAGATCGACCACGCGGGTGCTGTCGATGTTGTAGAGGCGGGCGCGGATGTCGCCGTTGGCCGGAACCTCGATCACCGGCTCGATGGCGCCGTTGACGGTCGAGACGCTGCCGAAGGTGCCGGCGCGGGAAGCACCGCGGTCGGTCATGAAGGTGCCGAACTTTCCGGTCTTGTCCAGCTGCCAGTCCTTGACCAGACAGACGACGTCGGCATCGACCTTCGGCGCGTCCGGCTCCTCGACGATCAGAACGCCGGCAAGGCCGCGGCCCAGCAGCTCCACCGTGTTGCAGTGGGGATGGAAGAAGAAGGACCCGGCATCGGGCGGGGTGAATTCATAGACGTGGCGCTCGCCCGGCTTGGTCGGCGGCTGGGTCAGATAGGGCACGCCGTCTTCCAGGTTCGGCAGGCGGATGCCGTGCCAGTGGATCGAGGTGTGCTCGCCCAGCCCGTTCACCAGGGTGGCGCGCAGCCGCTGGCCCTTGCGCATGCGGATGATCGGGCCGGGAAAGCTGTCGGCATAGGTGATCAGCGGCGACGGCCCGGCCGGTTCCGGCAGGATGCGCAGCATCCGCTCCTTGGCGACCAGCTCGACCTCGACCAGCTCGCCGGCGGCGGTGACCGGCGTCGGGCCGGCGAGACCGGCCTTCAGCGCACCTGCATCGGGGGCGGCAAGGCCGGTTCCGCCCAGCGCCGCCGCCGCGAAGGCGGCACCCCCGGCGCGCAGGAGGGTGCGACGGGACAGGGCGGAGGCGGGGCGATGCGGCATGACGGCGGTCCAAAAAACTTCAGGCAGGAAAGGGCCGGCTCCGGTCCCTTCGCCATCCCCCGCCGGGTCGGCCCGGAAGGGAAGCTCGGGGGAAACGGTCCTGCGCGGGAGAGCGCGGGACCGGAGCCGGACAGGCGTGCTTACTTGCCGACCTTCGACGGGTCGTCGAGGCTGTCGGAGCCCTTGACCTCGACCGAGACGCCGAGCGCGGCGACGGCGCCTTCCAGCGCCTTCTTCTGGGCGACGAGCCCGTCGATGCCGGCGGACACCAGCTTGTTGCCCTCGTCATTGTCGGCGGCGATCATCTGGTCGTAGGCCATCTTACCGCTGTCGGCGGTGTCCTTGATCGCCTGCATCGCCGTCATGGTGTTGGTCATGGCGGTCTTGACTGCGGCGTCGGCGTCGGCGGACTTGGCGGCGACCAGCTGCGACAGCGAGGCACCCGACACGGTCTTGCCGTCGGTGCGCTTGTAGCTGCCGTTGTAGACGTTCACCATGCCGACTTCGTCGTAATAGTGCGAGTTGTGGGTGTTGTCGGAGAAGCAGTCATGCTCCTCTTCCGGATCGTGCAGCATGAGGCCGAGCTTCATGCGCTCGCCCGCCAGCTCGCCATAGCTCAGCGATCCCAGGCCGGTCAGCATGCGGCCGACGCCTTCGCTCTCCGGAGCCTTGGCGATTGAAGCGCGGGCCTTGCCCTTGGCGGCCCAATCGGCGGTCATTTCCGACAGGTCGTCGACCAGCATCTGGGTGGCGACCTTCAGGTACTGGACGCGGCGGTCGCAATGGCCGTTGGTGCAGTCCTTGCCCTTGCCGTAGTCGGTGGCCTTGCGCTCACCGGCCCCCGGACCGGTGCCGTGCAGATCCTGGCCCCACAGCAGGAATTCGATGGCGTGGTAGCCGGTGGCGACGTTCGCCTCGACCTTGCCGGCGCCATGCAGCTTATCGGTCAGCAGATCCTTGGTGATCTTGGAGGCGTTGATGGTTTTGCCGCCGGCCGTGATCTTCGGGTTGGCGATGACGTTCGCCTTGGCGTAGGGGTTGCTCTCGCCGCCGGCATAGCCGTCGTCGACATAGTCGATCAGGCCCTCGTCCAGCGGCCAGGCATTCACCTTGCCTTCCCATTCGTCGACGATCGGGTTGCCGAAGCGGAAGGCTTCCGTCTGCATGTACGGAACGCGGGCGGCCTTCCAGGCGTCGCGCGCCTTCGCCAGATTGTCCTCGGTCGGGTTGGCGACCAGGGCGTCCACCGCCTTCTTCAGCGCCTTGGCGCCGTTGGTGGCGTCCTCATAGGCGGCATGGGCGATGTCGGCGTAGTTCTTCGCCACGTCCTTGTAGGCCGGACCGGCAGCCTGGGCACCGTACGGCAGCAGGGCAACGACGGCTACGGCGGCAAAGCCGGCAGCGCGCTTCGACATGGAGGTCTCCTCGAACGTCGGTGGTCGGTAATGACAGCAAGTGCGACTTATTCTCAGCGAATAACGTCGCGAATCATTCTCACTGTCAAGCCCTATCCGCGTTGGGGGTACTCGGAAATGCGCAGGCTCCGCCGTGCCGCGTCGATATGTCCCGCCGCCCTGGCCTGCGGGCGACGGGAGCTGGACGGTCCTCAGCCCTGTCCAAGCGCCTGCGACAGATCCTCATAGAGGTCGTCCGGCGACTCCAGCCCGACCGACAGGCGCAGCAGGTCGCCCGGCACCGGCGAACTCGGCCCTTCGATGCTGGCGCGATGCTCGATCAGGCTCTCCACCCCGCCGAGCGAAGTGGCGCGGCGCCAGATTTCGACGCGGGCGGCGGTGTCGATGGCCGCCTGGGTGCCGCCCTTCACGCGGACGGACAGCATGCCGCCATAGCCGCCGGTCATCTGGCGCGATGCGATGCCATGGCCGGGGAAGCCGGGCAGGCCGGGATAGAGCACCTCGGCCACCCGCGGATGGGCGGACAGCCGCTCCGCCAGGGCCATGGCGGCGTCGCTCTGCCAGCGGACGCGGGCGAACAGGGTGCGCAGGCCGCGCTGCAGCAGCCATGCCTCGAAGCTGCCGAGGATGCCGCCCTGCTGGGTCTGCACCGCCTTGATACGGGCCCAGAACTCGTCCTTGCGGGCAGCGGTCAGGGTGCCGGCGACGACGTCGGAATGGCCGTTGAGATACTTGGTCGCCGAATGCATGACGATGTCGGCGCCCAGTTCCAGCGGACGGGTCAGCACCGGGGTGGCGACCGTGCTGTCCACCGCCAGCCAGGCGCCCGCCTCGTGCGCCAGTTCGGCCACCGCGGCGATGTCGGTGACGGTCCACAGCGGGTTGGCCGGGGTTTCCACCCACACCAGCCGCGTCTGGCCGGGACGGAGTGCGGCGCGCACCGCATCGGTGTCGCTGGTGTCGACGCCTTCGACCTTCAGGCCCCAGCGGGTGGCGGGGCCATGGACCCAGCTGCGGAAGGCCCAGTACATCACGTCGGGCACAATCACATGGTCGCCGGGGTCCAGCGCCTGGAACACCGCGGTCGCCGCCGCCATGCCGGAGGCGAACAGCAGCGTGTCGGTGCCCTTTTCCAGTTCGGTGATGGTCCTGGCCGGAATGTCGAAGGTCGGGTTGTCGGCGCGGGCATAGACCCGGCCGCGGCCATAGCCGTTGTCGGGGTCGCGGACATAGGTGGTGGACGGGTGGATCGGCGGGATGACCGCGCCGCTGGCCGCATCCTCAAAGCCCAGGGCGCCGGCGGCGATGGTTTCGGGACGGTGGGGACGGTCGGTCATTGCCGGGGCACTCCGGGATCGGTCATGAAAGGGGGGTATCAAGGATACGTCCGCCGGACGCCGGGACGCAATGGCGCCGCTCAACCGTCAGGCGTAGCGCGCGATCAGGCGGGCCAGGGGCGGCCCCGACAGCACCACCACGAAAAGCCGCAGGGTTTGCAGGGCCAGCACCAGCGGCAGATCCACCCCGCTGCCCAGCGCTATCACCACCACCGAATCGAGCCCGCCCGGGCTGGTGGCGAGGAAGGCGGTCAGCGGATCGGTCGGCAGCAGCGTGACCAGCACCCAGGCCGACAGGCTGCACAGGGCGATCATCAGCCCGGTCGACAGGAGCATCTGCGGCACGGCACGCAGGGCGTGACTCAGCACCTCGCGGGTGAAGCGCAGGCCGATGCTCCAGCCGATGACGGTGTAGGTGACTGTCAGCAGCGCATGCGGCAGTTGCAGGGTAATGCCCGCACCGGTCTGGACCAGCGCGCCCAGCACCATCGGCACCAGAAGGGCGCCGGAGGGAATGCGGAAACGGTGGCCGATCCAGCCGCCCGCCGCGGCGACCAGCAGCGTCGCCGCCAGCCCGCGCAGGTCCAGCGCCTCGACCGGGGCCACCGGGATGGCGGCGCCCTGCGAACCGGCGGTCAGCGCATGCGTCACCAGCGAGGCGCTGAGCACCACCAGCACGACGCGCAGATACTGCATCACCGCGACCAGCCGGACGTCCGCGCCATGGTCGCCGGCCATGGCGACCATGGCGGAGGCCGCACCCGGCGACACGCCCCAGGCCGCTGTGGTGCCGGGCAGGCTTCCGTAGCGGACGAACAGCCAGCCGACGATGCCGCTGGCCAGCACCGTCAGCCCGACGGTTCCCAGCATCAGCGGCCAGTTCCGGGCAATGGACAGCAGGATCGACGAGGTGACGGCATGGGCGACGAGACAGCCGATGATCGCCTGCGCCATGGTGAAGCCCGAGGCCGGAACGCGGATGGTGGCACCGCCGACGCCGAGCGCGATGGCGCCGATCATCGGCCCGATCAGCCAGGCCGCCGGCAGCCCGGCCGCATCGAGACCGAGCGTCGCCGCCGCGGACAGGGCGAGCAGTCCCGCCCATTGCGCGACCGTCCGCGGGCGGAGCCATGAGCCGTCGTCATTCCCGGGGCCATTCCCGCCGCCATCCTTTGCGCTGACCACGAACCCATACCTGTACGAATGATTTTCGACCGCCCCATGCTGCCCGCCGCCGCCCCCGTCCGTCCAGCAGGCGAGGGGGCGCGGCAGCCATGCGCGGCGGATCGGCGGATCCGGATCGGCGATCAGCTTGCGGTGCGGATGCTGGTCAGGAAATCGCCGACACCCCGGTTCAGATCGTCCGCCTGCCGGTGCAGCAACCCGGCAGCGGCCAGCACCTCCTGCGCGATGATACCGGTCTCCGACGAGGACTGCGTGACCTCGCCGATGGAGCCGGTGACCCGGCGGGTGCCGACCGCGACCTCCTGCACGTTGCGGGTGATCTCCTGCGTCGCGGCGGTCTGCTGTTCCACCGTCGCGGCGACCGTGGTGACGATCTCGTTGATGTGGACGATGGTGCGGCCCACGCCTTGGATCGCGTCGGCCGCCTGGCCGGCGGCATTCTGCATGCCGGCGATCTGGCTGGAGATGTCCTCCGTCGCCTTGGCGGTCTGGTTGGCGAGGCTCTTGACCTCATTGGCGACGACGGCGAAGCCCTTGCCCGCTTCTCCCGCCCGTGCCGCCTCGATGGTGGCGTTCAGAGCCAGCAGGTTGGTCTGGCTGGCAATGTTGTTGATCAGGTTGACCACGTCGCCGATGCGCTGGGCCGCTTCCACCAGACCGCTGACGGTTCCCTTGGTCCGTTCCGCCTCGCCGACGGCGGAGGTGGAGATGCGGGAGGACTCGTTGACATGCCGGCTGATGTCGGTGATGGAACTGGCAAGCTGTTCGGTCGCCGCGGCCACCGTCTGCATGCTGGACGAGGCGAATTCCGTCTCCGACGCGACATCGGCGGAGCGGCGGCTGGTGCTGGTGGCAATCTGCGACATGCGCTGGGCGTGGGCCTGCATCTGGTTGGAGGCGGCGACCGTGCCCTCCACGATGCTCTTCACGCTGTCTTCGAAGGTGCCGGCGAGCCGGTCGAGGGTGGCGCGCTTGCTCTCCTCCTCCGCCACCCGATAGGTCTCCAGCAGCAGTTCGATATCGAACCATGCAACCTTGTTCAGCGTCTCCAGCTGCGCCATCCGGTTGCGGCGGGCGGCGGCGCCGAACAGGCCGGCCCTCAGCCCCTCGTCGCCGCCGGTGAGCCCGAGTTCGCGGGCGATGTTGGAGCTGACGATGTAATGGCAGATCGACACCGCATAGGCCGGGACGCCGTTCTTATAGAACTGGGTCGCAAGCCGTTTCGCGGAGTCGGCGAAGCCGGCATCGATCCGACCGGATACGGCCCGCATCCAATGATCCAGGCGGGCGGCATGCACATCAGGGCGTTGCAGCGCCGCCTGGATTTCCGGCCATGCATCGAAATGCCGGTGCCACTCGGTCAACAATGCGGGAAGACGCTGCTCCGCGAACTCCCGGTTGCCCCTTAACCGGTCCAGATCGTCATACGTTATCGAGAAGGTGTGAAGTCGCTTCGCCTGCACATCAGTCAGTTCGACGGTCATCTTCGGGACGATCCTCGGTTCCGGGGCCACACATGGATTGTTCTACGTCAAGAATGTTCTTCTGGATCGCACATCGACGGCAACCCACCACCCCATTTTCATCATACCCACATATGTATAAGAAGGAGAGCAGTGGACGATCATACAACGCCGACGGCAGGTCGGCCGGTGCACTTTGGGCCTATGGTCGACCGGGGCCCGACGGCGGAGTCATCCCATGTCGGGACGCGGGCGCAGGCCGTTCAGCAGCAGGGCGATGGACTGGCGGGCGATCTCCGCCGGGTCCAGATCGCCGTCCGGACTGTACCAGCGGGCGACCCAGCTGAGCGCACCCGACAGCGTGAAGGCGGCGATCTTCGGATCGCAGGGGACGATGCTGCCCTCGGCGATGCCGCGTTCGATCAGGCTGCGGAATTTCAGGTCGATGCGGCGCTTCAGCCCGCGCAGGGTACGGCGGCTGTCCTCGGTCAGCGGTTCCTCGCCGACCCGGATCACGCACATGCCGAAATCTATGGTGACGATGTCGACATAGGTGATCATCACCGCCACCAGCTCGTCATAGGCGCTGCCGCCATGACCGGTCACGTCGTTGGAAGCGCTGTCGAGCATTTCCAGCCCGATCCGCACGCACTCGAACAGGATCTCCTCCTTGTTCTTCACATAGTAATAGATCGTCGGCTTGGTCACGTTCAGCCGTCGGGCGATGTCGTCCAGCGAGGTGGCGTGATAGCCAAGCTCGTTGAAGGCCTGCGCCGCCGTCCGCAGCACGGCGATCCGCTTTTCCTCCCGTTCGCTGCGGCGGTCGGCGGCGGTCTTCCATGGCGAGTCCGACATGCGGTGCTGGCTCCCTTCGCTCATTCTTCCGGCCTATCGCTTTCCCATTTGGCTGTGCCCATGTCCAGGCCGGCAAAAAATCAGTTCGTTCAGCAAACTTGTTTCCTTGCCTACTTTCAAGTAACTTAGGTTCCATACAGTAAATAAAGGACCGGCCGAGCCCGCGACCGGGGTGTGCGGCGACGGCGCCAGAACCCTGCAGAACCGGGAGGACAGACATGCCCAGGGATGTTGCCAAGGACGCCATCGCCGCGGCGCGCGGCACCAGCATCGGCGGGGCTCTGGCACGGGCGGCGCGGCGCTATGGCGACCGCATCGCTTTGCGCCACGACGGGCGGGATTGGAGCTTCGCCGGCCTGCATGCGGCTGCGAAGCGGGTGACCAGGCGGCTTCACGACATGGGTCTGCGGCCGGGCGACCGGGTGGCGGCCTTCGGGCGCAATTCCGACGCCTATGTCGTGGCCTGGCTCGGCTGCGCGGTCGGCGGCTTCATCCATGTGCCGGTCAACTACGCCCTGACGGGGGAAGAGCTGTCCTACATCCTGACGCAGTCGGGGGCGCGGATGGTGCTGCACGACGCCGATCTGGCCGGCACTCTTGCCGATGCCGGAAGAGCGGCGCGGATGGAGTGGGTCGGGACGCTGGCTGCCGGTGCCGGTTCTCTGGACGTGCTGGCCATCGCACAGGACCGGGGCGCCCCAGCGGACATCGATGTGGTCGTGGATGCCGACACGGTGGTCCAGCTTCTCTATACCTCCGGCACCACCGCTGCGCCGAAGGGCGCGATGATGACCCATGGCGGCCTGCTGGCGGAGTATGAGAGCGCCATCCACGATTGCCGCTTCGCCGAGAGCGACCGGGCGCTGGCGGCGCTACCGCTCTACCATTCGGCGCAGATGCATGTCTTCCTGATGCCGCAACTGATGGTCGGCGCCACCACGCTGCTGATCCAGGCTCCGGCCTTGAAGCAGTGCCTGGAACTGATCGAGGCGCACCGCATCACCTCCTTCTTCGCGCCGCCCACGGTGTGGGTCGGGCTGCTGCGCCATCCGGATTTCGACGCTCACGATCTGGGATCGCTGGAGAAGCTCTATTACGGCGCCTCGATCATGCCGGTTCCGGTGCTGCAGGAGCTTCGCCGGCGCCTGCCCAACGCGAAGCCTTTCAACTGCTACGGCCAGAGCGAGATCGGCCCGCTCGCCACCGTGCTGGCCCCGGAAGAGCATGAGGAGCGTCCAGCCTCCGCCGGCCGCCCGGTGCTGAACGTCGAGACGCGGGTCGTCGATCTGGAGATGAACGATCTCGCTCCGGGCGGCCATGGCGAGATCGTCCACCGCTCCCCCCAGCTGATGGTCGGTTATTGGGACAAGGAGCGCGAGACGGAGGAGGCCTTCCAGGGCGGCTGGTTCCACTCCGGCGACGTCGGCTATCTGGACGAGTCCGGCTATCTCCACATCGTCGACCGCATCAAGGACGTCATCAACACCGGCGGCGTTGTGGTCGCCAGCCGCGAGGTGGAGGAGGCGATCTACACCCATCCCGCCGTCGCCGAGGTCGCGGTGGTGGCGCTGCCCGACCCGAAATGGATCGAGGCGGTGACCGCCTTCGTCGTGCTGCGCACCGGCCAGAGCGTCGATGCCGAAGGGGTGATCGCCCATTGCCGCGGTCATCTGGCGCCCTTCAAGCTGCCGAAGCAGGTTCATTTCGTCGACAGCCTGCCGCGCAACACCGCCGGCAAGCTGCTGAAGCGGGAGCTTCGCCGGGCCTACAGCGACACCACGGCGTGAGGGCCGCGGCATGAGCGTGTACGAACCGCCGCCGCACGCCGTCCGTTTCCTCGTCACCGAGCCACTGCGAAGATCGCGACCCGCGCGGTGGGACGGCGGAGGGTGGCCCTGTCCCTCACGCAGCGGAGACGATCAGCAGGGCCGCGACCAGCGCCGCCGCATCCTCCAGCAGGGCGGCGGGACGGTCGCGGCCGAAGGCGGCGGCCATGCGCATGCGGGCGGCATAGCCGACCAGCGTGCCCACCACGGCGCCGATGCCGCCGGCCACCAGCCCGCCGATCCAGAATCCGGCATTCGCCCCAATGGCAGCACCGGCGATGGTGCCGCCGGCAATGCGGCTGGCGAAGGGAAAGGGCAGTTTGCGGCTGGGAGTGGTCGGCAGCTTGTCGACGATCAGTTCCGCCACTGCCATGGCGGTGAAGACCCAGGGCGACACCGGGTGCCCGAGGAAGAACAGCCAGCTTCCCGACAGCTCGAGCCAGCCGCCATAGGCGGCCCAACTGACGGCGGCCGGGGCAATCAGGGTGCGCGAGCCGGCGACGGCGCCGATCAGAAAGGCAAGGGCCAGGGCAAGCATACGGTCATCCGTGTTTCGTTGGGGTCAAAGTCAGTCGTGGGCTAAAGTCAGGAAGGCCATGGTCATCCGGCGGACCGTCCGCGCACCGCCTGCACCAGCCGCCGCAGCGCCCCGCCGCGGGTGCCGGGGCCGCCATGGAACAGGCGCAGCGCCGCCAGCATCAGCGCCTCGTCACCGGCGCGCGGTTGGTCGAAATGGGGGCGCAGCCGCCCTTTTCGGACCGAGACGGTCTTCACCTGCGTCATCTCCAGCAGCCCCTCGGCGCCACGGGTGACGCCCCAGCCGCTGGCATGCCGTCCGCCGAAGGGCAGGCGCGGGTCGGCGGTCGGCACGATGAGGTCATTGATCGTGACGGTCCCGGCGTCGACCCGCCCGGCCAATTCCCGGGCCTGCGCCTCCGGCCCGAACACGGATGCCCCCAGCGCATAAGGGCTGGCGGCCGCAACCGTCAGCGCCTCGCCCATGTCCCGCACCGGCACCAGCGACAGCAGCGGGGCGAAGATCTCCTCGCGCAGCAGCGCCATGTCAGGCGTCGCGTCGGCAAGGATCAGCGGCGCCATCGCCGGACTGTCCTCCCCCGGCAAAGCGCCCAGCGCACGGGCTCCGCCCGCCACCGCATCCCGGGCAAGGGCGGCGAGCCGGCGTCCGGTCGGCGGGGACACAGGCACTGCCGGTATCGTGCCGATATGGCGGAGCAGCGCGGCCTCCAGGCCCGCCGCCATGCCATGCGGGACGAACACCCGACGCGGCGCGATGCAGGTGGCGGAGCCGTTGAGCCGAAGGCCGAAGGCCAGCGCACGGGCGACCTGCTCCGGATCCGCACCCGGCAGGACGAAGACGGCGTCGTTGCCCGACAGCTCCATCGTCGAGGGCACCAGATGCCGGGCCAGCTTTTCCGCCACCGCCCGTCCGGTATCGGCCGATCCGGTCAGCACCAGCTTGTCGATACCCTCCTCAATGGCCTCCGCCACCGCGGCGGCGGATTCGTCCAACACTCGGAACAGCCCGGGCGGCAGTCCGGCCTCCTCCAGCCAGACTCCAAGCAAGATCATGGGCGCGCTGCATCCCGGCGCCGGCTTGACCAGCACCCGGTTTCCGGCCGCCAGAGCCTGGACGGCCTGAACGCCCGGCAGCAGCAACGGGTAATTGGATGGGCCGACGATCAACACGGTGCCGACCGGCTCCCGCCGCACCTCCGCCTCGACCCCGAACAGCCAGACCGGGCGCCCGCGCCGGCCCAGCCTCTTTGGCGCCAGCAGTCTGGACGCTTCCCGCTCCAGGAACCGGCAGGCCTCCGCCAACGGCAGGATTTCGGCGCTGACGCTCTCGGCAGCGGTTCGGCCGGGGCGCGTATGCAGTGCCTCGACGAGTTCTTCCGCACCGGCGGCGATGCGGTGGCGGAGTCCACGAATGGTGGAAAGGCGTAGAGAAATATCCTGTTCGGACCATGCCGTAAAGCCGACCGCCCCCCGAGGGATCGCTTTTCTTATCCAAGGAGATAAGACGTCAGGAAAGGGGTTGTTGTTGCGATCCATTTTCGACCCGGCTTCGTAGAGATCACGACTGAATTTTGCAGCGCAGGAGCGTTTGGCAAGCGGATGGAACGACAAGTCGTGATCATCGGCGCGGGACCGGGCGGATTGGCATCCGCGATGCTCCTTGCGCTCACCGGAGCGAAGGTGACGGTGCTGGAACGGCAGGACCGCATCGGCGGACGATCGGCGGGCTTCTCGCTCGACGGCTACCGCTTCGACAGCGGTCCCACCTTCTTCCTCTATCCCCGCATACTGGAGGAAATCTTCGAAGCCTGCGGACGGCGCCTGTCGGACGAGGTCGACCTGATCCGCCTCGACCCGCTCTACCGGCTGGTGTTCGAAGGCGGCGGGGAGCTGCGCGTCCATGCCCAGATGAAGGCGCTGATGGCGGAGATCGCCAAGCTCAGTCCGGGCGACGCCGACGGGCTTCCGCGCTTCCTGGCCGACAACCGGGCGAAGATGGAGCGTTTCCGCCCGGTTCTGGAATCCGATTTCTCCAGCCCCTGGGCGCTCGCCTCGCTGCCGATGCTGAAGGCCCTGGGCAAGCTGGCGCCGCACCGCTCGGTGGACCGAGACCTGTCCCGTTATTTCCAGGATCCGCGCATCCGCCTCGCCTTCTCGTTCCAGAGCAAATATCTGGGCATGTCGCCCTTCCGCTGCCCCAGCCTGTTCACCATCCTGTCCTTCCTGGAGCATGAACACGGCATCTTCCATCCCCGCGGCGGGACGGAATCGGTGATGGAGGCGATGCGGAGGGCGGCGGAAAGCCTGGGCGTCACCGTCCGGCTGAACGAAACGGTGCGCCACATCAAGTTCCAGGGCCGCCGCGCCGTCGGTGTGCGGACGGACGCCGGCGACTATCCGGCCGACGCGCTGGTCATCAATGCAGACTTCGCCCGCGCCATGACCACGCTGGTGCCCGACGATCTGCGCCGGCGCTGGAGCGACGCTCGCCTCGCCACCAAGAAATTCTCCTGCTCCACCTTCATGATGTATCTGGGCATCGACGGCAAAATGGACGGGCTGGACCACCACACCGTCTATCTGGCGGAGGATTACGCCCGCAACCTCGCGGAGATCGAGGAGTGCCGGGAATTGCCGCGCCGGCCGTCGATCTATGTGCAGAACGCCTGCGTCACCGATCCGGATCTGGCGCCGCCGGGCGGCAGCACGCTCTACATCCTGGTGCCGGTCGGCCACCAGCGCGGCCACATCGACTGGAAGGCGGAGGCGCCGCATTACCGCCGGCTGGTGCTCGACCGGCTGGCGGGCTTCGGCCTGACCGATCTGGAGCGCCGCATCCGGGTGGAACGGGTTGTGACGCCGGCCGACTGGGACAGCGAGTTCGCCGTGCACCGCGGCGCCACCTTCAATCTGGCGCACAGCCTGGACCAGATGCTTCACCGCCGCCCGCGCAACCGGTTCGAGGATCTGGACGGCGTCTATCTGGTGGGCGGCGGCACCCATCCCGGCAGCGGCCTGCCGGTCATTTTCGAAGGCGCACGCATCACGGTGCGGCTGTTGGCCCAGGAACTGGGCCTGCCGACGCCCTGGCGCACAAAGACCATGGGTTTGTCCGGCATGCTGAGGCAGGCCGTTGCAGGGGGAATGGCATGACGGATCGGATCGCGGTGATCGGCGGGGGCCTGGGTGGCCTCGCGGCGGCGGTGGTGCTGGCGGCGCGCGGGCACAAGGTGACCCTGCTGGAAAAGAATGCCTGGGTCGGCGGCAAGGCGGCCGTTCTGGAGGAAGGCGGGTTCCGCTTCGACATGGGGCCGACAATCCTGACGGTGCCGCGCGTCCTGCGCCGCATCCTGGAGGAGGCCGGCTGCGATCTGGACCAGGAGCTGGACATGGTCCGGCTGGAGCCGCAATGGCGCTGCTTCTTCGACGACGGCACGGTGCTGGACCTGTCGGAGAATGTCGGGACCATGGCGGCGGAATTGGACAAGTTGGCGCCCGGGCGCGGGGCAGGGGAGGGCTATCGCCGTTTCCAGGCGATGTCGGAACGGCTGCACGGCATCTCCGAACGCTTCTTCTTCTGGAAGTCGGTGGAGGATCTCGGCGACACGCTGAACTTCCGCAACAGCTTCAACGCCAGCACCCTGTCGGACGTGCTGGCGCTCCGCATGGGCAGCACGGTCGCCGGCACCATCCGCAGCCATGTGCCGGATGCGCGGGCGGCGCAGATGCTGGACCATTTCACCCAGTATGTCGGTTCCTCGCCCTACGGCTCTCCCGCGGTGCTGTGCGCCATCGCCCACATGCAGACCAATGACGGCGTCTGGTACCCGATGGGCGGCACCCGCGCCGTACCGACGGCGCTGGAGCGGGTGGCGCGGCGGCTGGGCGTGGAAATCCGCACCAGCACCGGCGTCCGCCGACTTCAGGTGGAGCGTGGCCGGGTGGTGGCGGTCGAGACGGACGGCGGCGAGCGCATCCCGGTTTCGGCCGCCGTGTCGAACATGGATTCGGTCCGCACATATCAGGAACTGATCGGCGGCCCCCCGGCCAAGCGCTTCGCCAAGCGCCGCAGCTACGAGCCGGCCTGTTCCGGCGTGGTGTTCTATCTGGGGCTGGACCGCGCCTACGATCACCTGCTGCACCATGACTTCGTCTTCTCACGCGATCCGGAGGAGGAGTTCGACTGGATCTATCGCCAGGGGGAACCGGCGCCCGACCCGACCTGCTACATCGCCGCCCCGGCCCGCACCGAACCGGGCGTCGCACCGGCGGGCGGCGAGGCGCTGTATGTGCTGGTCCACACCCCCTATCTGCGCGAGCGTCACGACTGGAACCGCATGCTTCCGGCCTACCGCCGCGTGGTGTTCGACAAGCTGAAGCGCACCGCCGGCATGCCCGATCTGGAGGACCGCATCCGGGTCGAGCATGTGCTGACCCCGCAGGACATCAACGACCGCTACAATGTATTGAACGGCGCCATCTATGGCTTGGCGAGCCATGGCCGCTTCATGGGCGCCTTCAAGCCCGGCAACCGCTCCCGCGATGTCGAGGGCCTGTATCTGGCCGGGGGAGCCGCCCATCCCGGACCGGGCATGCCGATGGTGCTGATGTCGGGGTGGATCGCCGCCGACAGCCTCGACCAGGACATGCGCGACGGTGTCCACGGTGATGCCGGGGCGGGCTCCGCGCGCGCCGTGGCCTGACGGAAGGCGGCGGGAGGATGATGGACGATCCGGTTGCGTTACGGTCCCGGCTGCTCTGCTGGTTCTTCGGCGGGGTCATGGCCCGGCGGCTGCGGCGCGGCTTCCATGCGGTGCGGCTGGCGCGGCCGGGCTGGCCCGCCCTGTCGCCGGATCGTCCGGTCATCGTCTATCTGAACCACCCATCCTGGTGGGATCCGGCGCTGCTGATCGTGATGGGCACCACCCGGTTCCGCGGCCGGCCGGGCTATGGGCCGATCGATACGAAGATGCTGCGCCGTTACCGCTTCATGCGCCGCATCGGCCTGTTCGGGCTGGATCCCGGCCGCGCCGGGGCCGTCTCCTTCCTGCGCAACGCCGAACACATCCTGAGCGACCCGCGCGCCATGCTGTGGATCACGGCGGAGGGCGCCTTCACCGACCCGCGCCGCCGGCCGGTGACCTTGCGGCCCGGCATCGCCCATCTGGTCCGGCGCATGCCCACCGCCCTGCTGGTGCCGCTGGCGGTCGAATACCCGTTCTGGGACGAGCGCACGCCGGAGGCGCTGATGCGGTTCGGCCATCCCTTCGAAGCCGCCGCCCTTGCCGGTCTGCCGGTGCAGGACATCGCGGCGGAGTTGGAAGGCCGGCTGGAGGCGGTGATGGACCAGCTGGCGCACGATGCGCAGAGCCGCGATCCGGCGCGTTTCCTGACGCTGATCGAGGGAACGGTCGGCGTCGGCGGCATTTACGACCTGTGGCGCCGGCTGCGCGCCCTGGCCGGCGGACAGGCCTTCTCTCCGGCCCACGGCAGCCGGGAGGAAGGTGGCCGGCAAGGGAGCAGCCGGCAAGGACCGGCGCGGCAGCAGGAGATGCGGCAGGAGATGCAGCAGGAGATCGAGGGCCCATGAGCGTCGTCGTCCTGATCGCCGCGCTGTCGCTGATCCTGGCCCTGCTGCCGCTGGGGCAGGGGATCGTGAACCTGTTCCTTTACCGCCGCCCGACCGCCGAACCGCCGCCGGACGCCGCCGTCAGCATCCTGATCCCCGCCCGCAACGAGGAGGCCGGCATCGCCGCCGCCGTCGACGCGGCGCTGCTCAGCCGCGGTGTCGATGTCGAGGTGGTTGTGCTGGATGACCACTCCACCGACCGCACGGCGGAGATCGTCCAGGCCATCGCCGCCCGCGACCCGCGCGTCCGTCTGGAGAGCGCGCCGCCACTGCCGCCGGGCTGGTCGGGCAAGCAACATGCCTGCCAGATGCTCGCCGGTCTGGCACAGTACCCGGTGCTGCTGTTCCAGGACGCCGATGTGCGGCTGTCGCCGACGGCGGCGCGCCGGGTCGGCGGTGCCCTGCTGTCGGGGGAATGCGGTCTGGTCAGCGGCTTCCCGCGCGAGGAGACCCGCACGCTGGCGGAAGCCCTGGTGATCCCGCTGATCCATTTCCTGCTGTTGGGCTTTCTGCCTATGGCGGCGATGCGGCGCTCGGCCGATCCACGCTTCGGCGCTGCCTGCGGCCAGCTGATCGCGGTTCGGCGGGATGCTTATCTGAAAGCCGGCGGGCATGCGGCCATCGCGACGTCCCTGCATGATGGGGTGACGCTGCCGCGCGCCTTCCGCCGGGCGGGGCAGGGCACCGACCTGTTCGACGCCACCGGCTTTGCCCGCTGCCGGATGTACCGCGGCTGGCGCGAGGTGTGGTCCGGCTTCTCCAAGAACGCGACGGAGGGGATGGCGACCCCGGCCGCCCTGCCGGTCTGGACGCTGTTGCTGTTCGGCGGCCATGTGCTGCCCTGGATTCTGCTCGGCTGGGCGGCGCTCCATCCGCTGCCCATTTCGGCCGTTATGCTGGCGGGGCTGGCGGTGATGGCCGGGCTGGTCTTCCGGCTGCTGCTGGCCGTCCGCTTCCGCCAGAGCGTCGTCGGCGCCCTGCTGCACCCGGTCGGCGTGCTGATCATGCTGGCGATCCAATGGTCGGCCCTGCTGCGCGCCCGCCATGGCAAGCCGTCGGAATGGCGCGGCAGGGCCTATCCGGCTGCACCAGGGCCGGGGTCTGAACCGGGGGTGAAACCAGGAGAAGGTGCTCCATGACGCCCTGGCTGCGCCGCCACGGCCACCGCATCTTCCACCCGCTGGCCGGGGCCGATGCCGCCACGCTGACGACGGTGCTGCGCGACGGCGGCGGTGTCGGGCCGCTGCACCTGCATCGCGTCGCGACCGCGCTGGGCGCCGCCGCGATCCGCGCACCGCTCGACCTGCTGGAGCGGCGGCGGGTGGTGGGGCTGGTCGGGCAGGGCAGGGCCGCGGGCCCGCCGCCGCTGTTCATCCTCGGCCATTGGCGCAGCGGCACCACCCATCTGCTGAACCTGCTGGCGCAGGATGAGCGGTTTGCCGCACCCGATCCGCTGGCGGTCGGCCTGCCCTGGGGCTTCCTCGGCCTGAATACCTTCTGGCGTGCGCGGCTGGAGGAATGGCTGCCGCCCGACCGCATCATCGACGCCATGCCGGTCGATCCGACCTCTCCGCAGGAGGACGAACTGGCGCTGGCCCTGATGCAGCCGCTGTCCTACTACCACGGCATCTTCTTCCCCAGGCACCTGCACCGTGCCTTCCGCCAAGGAGTGCTGTTCGAGGGGTGCCGGCCAAAGGCCATAGCGCTGTGGCGCCGGCGGATGGACCATTACCTGAGCAAGATGCAGATCCAGAGCGGCGGAAAGCGGCTGCTGATCAAGAATCCGGCGCACACGCCGAAGCTGGCGGAACTGCTGGCGATGCGTCCCGATGCCGTTTTCGTCCACATCCACCGCGACCCCTACGAAGTCTTCAGCTCCACCCGCCGCATGCTGCTGACCCTGCTGCGGGAGTTCTCGCTGCAATCCTACGACCCGCAGGCGGTGGACGATCTGGTGCTCGACCTCTACCCGGCGATGATGGCGAAGTTCGACCGCGACCGGGCGCTGCTGCCGCCCGGCCGGCTGGTGGAGATCCGCTACGACCGCTTCGTTGCCGCTCCGCTGGAGACGCTGGCTGGGATCTATGACGGGCTCAGTCTCGGCCCCTTCGCGCCGGTTCAGCCGAAAATGGAACGCTATCTGGCAAGCGTGCGCGATTATCGCCGTGCCCGTCACGATCTGGAGGATCCGGCCCGCCGTGCGGTGCGCCGCCGGTGGGCCTTCGCCTTCGACCGCTGGGGCTACTGACGCGTCAGGCTTCGCCGCGTTCCTCGCGCTTGGCCTGCTGCCACATGGCCTCCATCTCGTCCAGCGTGGCATCCTGTGGTTTACGCCCCTCGGCGGACAGCAGCGCCTCGATCCGGTGAAAACGGCGCTCGAACTTGGCGTTGGTGCCGCGGAGCGCCGTTTCCGGCTCCACCTTCATCCGGCGGGCGAGGTTGACCAGCGCGAACAGCAGGTCGCCCAGCTCGTCAGCCACCCGCTCCTGCCCCGAACCGGCGTCCATCTCGGCCCGCAGTTCCTGCACCTCCTCCTCGATCTTGTCGAGGATGTCGCGGGCGTCGGTCCAATCGAAGCCGACCCGTGCGGCGCGGTTCTGCAGCTTCAGCGCACGGGTCAGCGCTGGCAGCCCGGCGATGACGCCCTCCAGCGCCGACGGCGCCCGGCCTTCCTCGGCGGCCTTGGCCGCCCGCTCGGCCGCCTTGTGGTCCTCCCAGCGCGAGGTCTGCTGGTCCGACGACTTCACCTCCTCCGGTCCGAAGACGTGGGGATGGCGGCGGATCATCTTGTCGGTGATGACGCCGGCGACCTCGTCGAAATCGAACAGCCCCTCTTCGCGCGCCATCTGGCTGTAATAGACGACCTGGAACAGCAGATCGCCCAGTTCCTCGCGCAGGGCGGCCTTGTCATCCTTCTCGATGGCGTCGGCGACCTCATAGGCTTCTTCGATCGTGTGCGGCGCGATGGTGCGATAGGTCTGCTCCAGATCCCACGGGCATCCGCCGTCTGGATTCCGCAGCCGCGCCATCACGTCGAGCAGCCGGTCGATGTTGCGGGTCATGTCGTGCCGTCTCCGATTGCCGGGAGGTGAAAGTCCGCGACGATAACCGAGCGGAGCGGGCTGTGGAAGCGGTGAGGGCGGAAGCGGTGAGGGCGGACGCCGTTGCAGACCGGGCAACCTAGGCGGAGCCGGCGCCGGCCGCATCGACCGACGCCGTAACCGGACGCCCATGCAGGCCGACCTGCCCGCGTCCATTGCGCTTGGCGGCATACAATGCCTGGTCGGCATAGCGTAGGACCGTGTCGAAATCCGTGTCGTCGACCGGCCACAGCGCCATCCCGATGCTGCACCCGATGCCGATTTCCGCTTGCTCCAGCCTCATCGGAGCCGACAGCGAGGCGATGATGCGGGCCGCGACCTCCTGCGGCGTCAGCCAGTCGGCCTGCGGGAGCGCCAGACAGACAACAAACTCGTCGCCACCGAGCCGGATGACCTCGTCACCGTCACGCACGCAGTTGAGCAGCCGGCGCCCGACCTCCGCCAGCACGGCATCGCCGACATGATGCCCATGGCGGTCGTTCACCGGCTTGAAGCCATCCAGGTCGATGCAGAGCGCAGCCACCGTCGGGCGCCTGCCGGGCGGCAGGTCGGCCAACTCCCGAACCCTGGCTTCGAGGTAGCGGCGATTTCCCAGGGCGGTGAGTTGATCCTTGTAGGCGAAGCCGTGCAGGGTGGCGCCCATATCGTGGATCGCCTGGGCGGCGTTTCCCATCTCCCGTGTCCGGAATCCGGCTGCGGCATTCTTCGAAACGGAATCGATCCGCCCCGCCGACAGGTCGGTGGCGGAGCGCTGAAGATCACGCAGCCCGCGCAGGACAAGGACGTCGAGCAGGAACCAGACGCCGGCAACGATGGTCGCGACGACGCCGGCCAGGATCGCGATGCCCCACATGATCTTGCGGTTCACTTCGTCGAGGACGAGATCGCGCGGCACCCCGACAGCGATCCGGCCGCCGGTGTCCGTCAGCTTCGCAAAGCCGATGATCCGCGGCTGCTCTGCGAAGCCGGGACCCTCGACGATCCCGCGGTCGGCCTGGAAGATCGCGCGGGTGACCGGATGGTCGGCCACGTGCCTGCCAACCAGGGCGCCCGGCCCCGGTTCCCGCGCCAGGATGGTTCCCTGGGCGTCGAACAGGGTCACCGTGGTGCCGGGAGCCTCCGCAGCCTCCCTCGTCAGGTCGCCGAGCCATTTCAGGTCCAGTCCCGTCAGCAGAACCGCTTTGACCGTTCCATCCTCATTGAGCAAGGGCAGGGCGGCTGCCAGAAGCGGCTTGCCGGATGCGCGTCCGATACGGAAATTGCTGGTGCTGAATGACTTCGTGGCCAGCGCCAGCATGACGTAATCCTGATCGGCCACTGTCGTCACCGGGCTGTTGCCAAGCCCTGTCCGGCAGAGAATCCGGCCGTCAGGGTCGGCGACAGCAAAGCCGGTGCTCCAGGGCTGGAACGCCATGGCCCTGCGCAGGGGCGGGCCGCAATCCTCGGCCCCGTCCCCCCGGACTTCGGAAATCAAAGCCAGCGTCTGCAAGGTCTCGCGAACCCGGGCGATGGCATCGGCCTGCTGGGATGCGCCTTGCTCGGCAAGCATCAGAACACGTTGACGGGCATGTTCGATGTCGGCGTTCCATTGCTGCAGGTAGAGCGACAGAACAAGACCGACCAACGGCAAAAATGCGGTTACGATAAAAATTTCGAGTCGGACACGCAGACCCATACCGCCCCAGATATTCATTATGGATTTTTTTACAGACCCAATGAACATGTCATTTCCAGAACGGCAGGAGTATTTCGATGGTCGAGCTTCAAAACACCACAGGTAAGCGGTCCAGCAAGAAGACTGAAGTTACAGTTGCGCCAAAGCGTCCACGGTCCGAAGGGACGCACCGGAACCCTCCATGGAGCCGGTTGAAGAGACCGTATGCCTTCGGGATTTCGGAAATGCCAGTTCTTCTTGTTAAATCGGCTTATGCTTGATGCAACCCGGCCATGCCATCGAGACTTTGGCCGATCATTGACATCCTTTCATTGCAATAGACGGGAATTTTAACTTTTTACGCGTATAAAACACATAACAATCATTATGGAAATTATATCGACGGGCCGGGCGATCTGTTGCGGGCGGCTCCCGGCGGTTGTCCCGTCACCCGTTTGAAGGCGCGGCTGAAGGCGGCCTGCGAGCCGTAGCCCAAGCGGTAGGCCGCGGTCTCAATCGGCATGTTCTCGCGCCCGATCCATTGCGCGGCGAGCCGCATCCGCAGTTCGGTGACATACTGGAGCGGCGTCATGCCGGTAACTGCCAGAAAGCGTTCGGCGAAGACGGACCGCGAGCTGCCCATTTCGGCGGCCAGCTGGGCGACCGTCCAATCGCGTCCGGGATCGCGGTGAAGCGCTGCGATGACACGCCCCAGCCTGGGATCGCGCAGCGCCTCCACCCAGCCGCGGGCGTCGCCGCAGCCGCATTCCACCCAGCCGCGCACTATGAAGGCCGACACGACGTCGGCCAGCCGCGCCAGGATCCCGGCGAAGCCGGCGCGTTCGGTCCGCGCCTCCCGTTCCATCGCCTCCAGCATCGGAAGGATTTCCGGATAGCGGTCGAGCAGGGTGCCGACGAGCATCACCTCCGGCATGAGGCCGATCAGCGGATGCATGGCGCCAAGGTCGAATTCCATGCAGCCGCTGAAGATCACCGTGTCCTTGCTGCGGCAGGTGTCCGCCGGACAGGACTTGATGCTGCCGACCGTTTCACACAGCGCCGCCTCGTCGAAGCCGCCCAGATCCAGCCCCTGCCCGTCGGCATCGGAAACCAGATCGTGAACACCACCCCGTGGCAGCAGGACCGCATCGCCGGCGTGCAATTCATGCAAAATCCCCGTCTGACCGCGCAGGATGGCGGTTCCGCAGGCCACAAAATGGAACTGCGCCCTGCCCTCATCCCCGCCGAAACGGATGCCGAACGGCGGAGCGAACTGCATCCGGCGGTACCTGACGCCGTAAAGCCGCATGCCGAGCAACAGCTCGCTGACGCCATCACGCGGTGGAGGTGCGGAGGGTTGTCTGGCGGTGGATAGGGGCATATCCAGACTTTCGATCAAAAACTACGGACGGTATGGCATGGATCGTCCGGCCTTTCAAGCTTAGCCTGCAACGCAGCAAAAACACCTTCGAACGAGGGAAAGAGACATGAGTGATGTGATGAAGCCGGCCTGGGGCGCGGTTTTCGCGATGTCCATGGGTGTGTTCGGGCTGGTCGGAGCGGAGTTCCTGCCCGCCAGCCTGTTGACGCCGATGGCGGCGGATCTCGGCGTTTCGGAAGGGCTGGCGGGACAGGCGGTGACGGCCACCGCGGCCGTTGCGCTGGTGACCAGCCTGCTGATCGCCACGGCGACCCGCAGGGTCGACCGGCGGATCGTGCTGCTGGCGTTTTCCGTGCTGCTGATCGCCTCCAATCTGGCAGTCGCTTTCGCGCCGAACCTGCCGGTCCTCCTGGTCGGGCGCGTGCTGCTGGGCATCGCGATCGGCGGTTTCTGGACCATGGCCGCGGCGACGGCGATGCGGCTCGTTCCGCCCGAACTGGTGCCTCGCGCCCTGTCGATCATCTTCAGCGGCGTGTCGGCGGCAACGGTGTTCGCGGCCCCGCTCGGCAGCTATGTCGGCGGGTTGATCGGCTGGCGGCCCGTCTTCCTGCTTGGCGCCGTCCTCGGGCTCCTTGCCCTGGCGGCACAGGCGGCAACGCTTCCGCGCATGGCGCCGAGCGGAGATGCGCGGTTGCGCACCCTGCTCGACGTGCTGACGCGGCCGGGTGTCGGCATCGGCATGCTGGCCGTGGTCCTGGTCTTCACCGGGCATTTCGCCTTCTTCACCTACATCAGGCCATTCCTCGAAACAGTGACCAGCGTCGGGCTCGACGGCGTGTCCGGCATTCTCCTGGGCTTCGGACTCGCCAACTTCGTCGGAACCGCGCTGGGCGGCATGCTGCTGGAGCGCAACATGCGCCTGACGCTGGTCGCCATGCCGCTGCTGATGGCGCTGCTCGGGCTGGGGCTGGCAAGCATGGGCGGCACACCGGCCATCGACACGGTGCTGGTGACGCTGTGGGGTCTTGCCTTCGGGGCGGTTCCGGTGGCGTGGTCGACCTGGATCACCCGTGCCGTGCCCGACGAGGCGGAGAGCGCCGGCGGCCTGATCGTCGCCGCGGTGCAACTCGCCATCGCCACGGGCGCCGCGGCGGGGGGAGCCATCTTCGGTGTCAGCGGCGTGACCGGGGTGTTCACCATGGCCGGAACGGTGCTGCTGATCGCCGTCCTGACCATCCTGCTCGGCGTCCGCACACGGACGGTCGAGGCCGCCTGAGCATCGCATCCCCAACCGATACGTCCGGAGGGGAGCGATTTCCCGGCCCCGCCGGTCGCCACGCAGGCGACCGGCGGGGCCGTCATGTTTTTGCACTGCGGCAATCCAGCCATGCGGCGATCGGGGCCTCAGGACCACACCTGCCTCTTGCCGGATTTAGATAGCAAACCTATTAAATAGGAATGCTACAAGATAAGGCTCTGCGCCTCCCCCCGAATTTTGGCCTGCACCTGTTCCGCGCCTCCCATCTGTGGCGGCGGGCGGCGAACAAGGTGCTGGCGGACAGCGGCTTTTCCGCATCGGCCATCACGCCGCTGATGCTGCTGGCCGAACTCGGCGACGGGTTGCGCCAGCGCGAGCTGGCAGAGGAAATGGGCGTCGAAGGCCCGTCTCTCGTGCGTGTGCTCGACGGGCTGGAAAGTGCGGGGTTGCTGGAGCGGCGCGAGGATTCCTGCGACCGCCGGGCGAAGACCCTGCACATGACCGACGCCGGCCGGCACCTGCTGATGCAGGTGAACGAGGCGCTGAACGACGTCCGCCAGCGCCTGATGGCCGAAGCGGCGGAGGCCGATGTCGAGGCCTGCTATCGCGTGCTTTCGATCATTGAAGCCAACGCCAAGCGTGAACAGACCTGATCGTGCCGTGTTCTCCGGGGATGCGCGCCATGGCCGGTTCCGGCCGCGGCGACCTCCGGTCGCATCGGTGCGGTGATTGAGGAACCAAGATTGTGACACTCTTTCCTTCCTTCCGGACGGTGGTCCGGATCGCCGTGACCCTATTGGTGACCGTGGCGGCGGCCGGCAGCGGGCTGTGGCTGTGGGATTATTACATGAACGAGCCCTGGACCCGTGACGGCCGCGTCCGTGCCGACATCGTCCAGGTGTCCCCCGACGTCGCCGGTCTGGTGACCGACGTCCGCGTGACCGACAACCAGCTGGTCCGCAAGGGCGACCTGCTGTTCGTCGTCGATCCCGGACGCTACAAGCTGGCGGTGGAGCAGGCCCAGGCCAACCTCGACAGCGCCAAGGCGGAACTGGCCTACCGCACCGCCGAGGCCCGCCGGTACGAGCAGCTGGGCACCAACGTCGTCTCAACCGCCCAGAAGCAGGAGGTGGCGTCGGCCATGTCGAAAGCCGCCGCCGCCGCCAAGCAGACCGAGGCGGCGCTGGACCTCGCCCGCTTCAACCTGGAGCGGACGGAGGTCAAGGCGACGGTCGACGGCTATGTCACCAACCTCCAGATGAAGGCCGGCAACTATGTCGCCGCCGGTCAGGCGGTGGTGGCGCTGATCGACAGCCACTCCTTCTATGTCATAGGCTATTTCGAGGAAACCAAACTGCCGCGCATCCATGTCGGTGCTCCGGTCTCCGTCCGCATCATGGGGGCGGGCGCCGATCTGCGCGGCCGGGTCGACAGCATCACCCGCGCCATCGTCGACCGCGACCGGGCGGAAGGCAGCGGGCTGCTCGCCAACGTCAACCCGACCTTCAACTGGGTCCGGCTGGCCCAGCGCATCCCCGTGCGCATCGCGCTGGACGAGGTGCCGGACGGCCTGCAGCTGGTCGCCGGCCGCACAGCGACCGTGTCGGTGATCGGGTCTCCCGACAGCGCGCCCAAGGTTGCCCAGCTGCCGGCCGGGCAGTGAGCGCACGGCCATGCCAAAAGCATCTTCCTGGGCCCCATCCCTGAACGAGCTGGTCTTCTCGCTGAAGTCCTTCGCCGCCTCCATGCTGGCGCTCTACATCGCCTTCGGCATGGGGTTGCCGCGGCCCTTCTGGGCGATGCTGACCGCCTATGTGGTGTCGAGCCCGCTGTCGGGAACCGTGCGGTCGAAGGCGGTGTACCGCGTCGCCGGCACGGTCGTCGGCTGCATTGCCGCCATCGTCCTGACGGTCGAACTGGTCAATGCGCCGGAACTGCTGTCGCTGGCGGTCGGGCTGTGGGTCGGCGGCTGCCTGTTCATCTCGCTGCTGGACCGTACGCCGCGCAGCTATGCCTTCATGCTGGCCGGCTACACCGCCGGCCTGATCGTCTTCCCCGGCGTCGCCAATCCGGAGGCCATCTTCGACACTGGGCTGGCCCGGGTCGAAGAGATCATCCTCGGCATCGTCTGCGCCACCGTCATCCACAGCGTCATCCTGCCGCGCGGCATGGGGCCGGTCCTGCTCGGCAAGCTCGATGCCTCGCTGCGCGATGCGGAACGCTGGACGCTCGACGCGCTGGAGCAGGTCGCCACCGACGCGCGGCTGCGCGACCGCCACAAGATGGCGACCGATCTGACCGAATTGCGGGTGATGACCACCCACCTGCCCTACGACACCTCCAACCGGCGCTGGATGACCCGGCCGATGCGGGCCTTGCAGGACCGCATGGTCTATCTACTGCCGGTGCTGACCGCCGTGCATGACCGGTTGGGCGCGTTGCGCCGCCCGGATGGC
Organism: Azospirillum palustre; assembly: GCF_002573965.1. Classification (NCBI taxonomy): domain Bacteria; kingdom Pseudomonadati; phylum Pseudomonadota; class Alphaproteobacteria; order Rhodospirillales; family Azospirillaceae; genus Azospirillum; species Azospirillum palustre. The sequence goes on from NZ_PDKW01000042.1 coordinate 955,614, forward strand.
GCGATGCCGCCGGATCTGGCGCCGGTGGTGGCCGCGGTCCGCGACTGGATCGCCGCCGGTGCCGCCGCCGATCCGGCGGACGCCGCCCGGCTGATCGATCGGCTCGACCGGCTGGAGACGGCGGAGTCCTCGCAGGCGACGGACGGCTGGGAGGCCGCGACCCGCTTCAGCTTCATCCGCCGCCTGCGGTCGCTTGTGGAAATCCACCGCGATTGCCGGGACCTGCGGGCGCACTTGGCAACCGGCGACCAGGCCCTGCCCGACCATCTCGATCCGCTGGCCCGCAAGCGCTCGCGCGGCGTCTTCCACCTGGATTACGGGATGGCGGCATGGTCGGGGGCGGCGGCCCTGCTGGGCATCACCAGCGTCTGCGCTTTCTGGATCCTGACCGGCTGGTCGTCCGGATCGGCGGCGGCGATGATGGTGGCGGTCTTCACCTGCTTCTTCGCGTCCTTCGACGATCCGGTGCCGGGCATTCGCCTGTTCCTGGTCTACACGATGGCCTCGCTGCCGCTGTCCGCCTTCTACCTGCTGGTGGTCCTGCCATCCTTCGACAGCTTCCCGATGCTGGTGCTCTGCCTGGCGCCGACGCTGGTGACGCTTGGCATCTTCGTTGCGCGCCCGGCGACGATGGGCAAGGCGATGGCGCTGATCTTCGGCGTCGGCGGCTCGCTCAGCCTGCTCGACACCGGCAACGGCGATTTCGCCTCCTTCCTGAACAGCAGCACCGGGCAGATCGTCGGCATCGTCGGCGCCATGCTGGTCACCCGCATGTGCAGGTCGGTCGGTGCGGCGTGGAGCGCCCGGCGCCTGCTGCACATCGGCTGGCGCGAGATTGCCGACATGGCGCGGACACGCGGGGTACCGGCCAATGACGGCTTCGAAAGCCGCATGCTGGACCGCGTCGGCCTGCTGTCCGCCCGGCTGGCGCAGGCCGGCGGGTCGGTGGATGTGGACGCCATCGATGCGGTGCGCGACCTGCGGGTCGGGCTGAACATCGTCGAGCTTCAGCGGGCACGCCCGGTGCTGGGCCGTGCAGGCGAAGCGGCGCTGGACCGGCTTCTGCGTGGCGTCGCCGTCCATTTCCGCGCCCTGTCGGCCAAACGACCGGACCCGGCGCCGGCCGAACTGCTGGGCAGCATGGACGAGCTTCTGTCCGCCATAAGCACCGCCCCGCCCTGCCCCGAGCGCGACCGTGCCGTGGTGGCGCTCGCCTCGCTGCGGCGCAGCCTGTTCCCGGTTGCGGCCCTGCAACCGCCGCCATTGGCCAACGAGGAGATCCCTCCGACGATGCATCAGGAAAGGGCACGCGCATGATCGGCGAAATCGATGTCTACGGCCTGTTCCTGCCGCCGCTGCTGATCATGGCCGTGGTCGCCTGGGCGGTGTCGGCGCTGTTGCGGCGGGGGCTGCGCGCCATCGGCGCCTATGGCTGGGTGTGGCACGCGCCGCTGTTCGACTTCGCGCTCTATGTGCTGGTGCTGAGCGGGCTCGCCGGCCTGTGGTCGGTCTGGTCGGCCTGACCCGTTCCGGCTGAAATCGTCCACACCGCGAGCCATCCGGCATGCTAGTCTGGCCGCCATGACCGCCCCCCTGTCGCAGCCCTTCTCCATCCCCGGCATCCCGTCCGATGCCGACGCCGAGAGCGCCTGGATCGACGTGATCCGGAAGATGGACGAGACCTACGCCAATCTGGTGACGCAACAGGTGGAGCTGGAGCGCAAGAACGCGGAGCTTGAGGAGGCGCAGGCCTTCATCGCCAGCGTTCTCGGCTCCATGACCGACGTCCTGATCGCCTGCGACCGCGATGGCCGGATCGAGCAGACCAACCCGGCGGCCGAACGGGCGCTCGGCTGCGCCGGGCGCGACCTGACGGGGCGGCCGCTGCGCGATTTCCTCGACCCGGCTTTCCATCCCGCCTTCGCCCGGCTGTGCAGCGCCGCCCTCCAGCGCGAGGAGGTCAGCGATGTCGAGCTGTCGCTGCGCGGCCCCACCGGCCCCTTCCCGGTCGCGGTCAACAGCACGGTTCGCTACGACCAGCGCGGCCATGCCATCGGGCTGGTTCTGGTCGGCCGGCCCATCGGGGAATTGCGCCGCGCCTACCGCGACCTTGCCGCCGCCCATGAAGGGCTGAAGCAGACCCAGCAGCAGCTTGTCCATTCCGAAAAGATGGCGTCGCTCGGCCGGCTGGTGGCGGGGGTGGCGCATGAACTGAACAACCCGATCTCCTTCGTCTACGGCAACGCCCATGCCATGCGCCGCTATGTCGACCGGATGACCGCCTATCTCGACCGCGTGCATGACGGCGCCGCGGCGGCCGAACTGGCGGGCTTGCGCAAGGACCTGCGCATCGACCGCGCCCGTGCCGATGCCGCAGCGACGCTGGACGGCATGCTGGAGGGGACGGAGCGGGTGCGCGACATCGTGGCGGAGCTTCGCCGCTTCTCGTCGGAACAGAAGCACGCCTCGGAACGCTTTGATCTGACCGGACTTTTGCGTTCCGCGGTTACCTGGGTCGCCAAGGCGCAGATGCCCGACCTGACCGTCGTCTTCGACCTGCCCGACACGCTGGACATTGCCGGCCATCCCGGCCATCTGCATCAGGTCGCGATGAATCTGGTCCAGAACGCCATCGACGCCATGGCCGGCGCTGCGGTCAAGCGGCTGGAACTGCATGGCCGGGAAGAGGCTGGGACGGTCATCGTCACCATCCGCGACACCGGCCACGGCATTCCCGAGGCGATCCTGGCCCGCATCTTCGATCCCTTCTTCACCACCAAGCCGGTCGGCAAGGGCACCGGCCTCGGCCTGTCGATCAGCTACCAGCTGGTGCACGACCATGGCGGCGCGCTGTCCGCCGCCAACCATCCGGACGGCGGGGCGCAGTTCACCCTGACCCTGCCGGCCGCCGGTCAGCGCGAAGGAGCCGCATGATGAGAGAACGCCCGCTGTCGGTGCTGTGGCTCCAATCGGGCGGCTGCGGCGGCTGCACCATGTCGCTGCTCTGCGCCGAATCCCCGGATTTGCCGATGCTGCTGGAGACCGCCGGCATCCGCCTGCTCTGGCACCCCAGCCTGTCGGAAGAGACCGGGGCGGAGGCGGTCGAGCTGTTCGAGCGCATCCTGTCGGGGGCGGAACCGCTGGACGTGCTGTGCGTCGAGGGATCGTTGCTGCGTGGGCCGAACGGCACCGGCCGCTTCCATGTTCTGGCGGGGACCGGCCGGCCGACCATCGATTGGGCGCGCGATCTGGCGGCGGTCGCCGGCACCGTGGTCGCCATCGGCACCTGCGCGGCCTTCGGTGGCATCACCGCGGGCGGCGAGAACATCGCCGATGCCTGTGGCCTTCAGTATGAGGGCACGCAGCGCGGCGGCGCCTTGGGTGCGGAGTTCCGCGCACGGGAAGGCCTGCCGGTGATCAATGTCGCGGGATGTCCAACCCATCCGAACTGGGTGACCGAAACGCTGATGCTGCTGGCTGAAAACACCCTCACAGCCACCGACCTCGATCTCTACCAGCGTCCGCGCTTCTACGCCGACCATCTGGTCCACCATGGCTGTCCGCGCAACGAGTATTACGAATACAAGGCCAGTGCGGAGAAGCCGTCCGATCTCGGCTGCCTGATGGAGCATATGGGCTGCCTCGGCACCCAGGCGCATGCCGACTGCAACACCCGCCTGTGGAATGGCGAAGGCTCCTGCACCCGTGGCGGCTATGCCTGCATCAACTGCACGGCACCGGGATTCGAGGAGCCCGGACATCCGTTCCAGCAGACGCCGAAATTCGCCGGCATCCCCATCGGCCTGCCCACCGACATGCCGAAGGCGTGGTTCGTCGCGCTGGCCTCCCTTGCCAAGGCGGCGACGCCGGAACGGGTGCGCCGCAACGCCGCCGCCGACCGCATCGTCGTCGCCCCCACCGTCCGCCCCACCCGGAAAGGCTGAACCGGTGAGCGAAGCGCCAAACCGCCGCCTGATCGTCGGCCCCTTCAACCGCGTGGAAGGCGATCTTGAAGTCCGACTTGAGATAACCGGCACAAGCGTTTCTGCTGCCTACGTAAACTCGCCGTTGTTCCGCGGCTTCGAGCGCATTCTGGAGGGGCGAGACCCGATGGATGCGCTGGTGGTGGCCCCTCGGATCTGCGGCATCTGCTCTGTCTCGCAGAGCCATGCGGCGGCGCTGGCACTGGCCGGCGTCATGGAGCTGGAGGTGCCGCGCAATGGGCTTCTGGCGACCAACCTGATGACGGCGACCGAGAATGTCGCCGACCATCTGACCCATTTCCACCTGTTCTTCATGCCCGACTTCGCCCGCCCCACCTACCGGGGCCGACCGTGGTTCGAGAGGGCGGAGGCGCGGTTCAAGGCGGCCCAGGGCGTTGCGGTGCGCAGTGCCACTGCAGCACGGGCGGAGCTGTTCCATGTGCTGGGCATTCTGGGCGGCAAGTGGCCGCATACCCTGACGCTTCAGCCCGGCGGCGTCACCCGTGCGGTCGATGCGCGCGACCGGGTGCGGCTGCTCGCCACCGTCCGCAGTTTCCGCCGCTTTCTGGAGGACAGCCTGTTCGGCGCGCCGCTCGACCGGGTGCTGGCCCTCGCCGGGCCGGAGGATTTGGAGCGCTGGCGCATCTCCGGTCCGGTCGGAGATTTCCGCCTGTTCCTGGAGATCGCCGACGATCTGGAGCTTGCCGGCCTCGGCCGCGCCTATGGCCGGTTCTTCAGCCACGGCGCCTATGTGGACCCGGAGGGCGGACATCTTTATCGCCGCGGCACCTTTGCCGACGGGCAGGACGGCCCCTTCGATCCGGATCGGGTGGCGGAGCATCACCGGTTCAGCCGCATGGCCGGACAGGATCGCCCGCATCCGCCCTTCTCCGGTTCGACCGTCCCGGACGGCATGGACGAGACCGGTTACAGCTGGTGCAAGGCGCCACGCCTGGATGGCCTGCCCTATGAGACCGGCGCCATTGCCAGGCAACTGGTGGACGGCCATCCGCTGATCCGGGCGCTGGCGGCACAGGATGGCGGTTCGGTGCGCAGCCGCGTGATCGCCCGTTTGCTTGAACTGGCCCGCACAACCGAGGCGATGGAAGGCTGGCTGCGTGCCATCGATCCGTCCGCCCCATGGTGTGCGGCTTCGGAAATGCCGGACAGCGCGCAGGCGGTTGGGCTGACGGAGGCGGCACGCGGGGCATTGGGGCATTGGCTGCGGGTTGAACGCGGGAAGATCGCCGGTTACCAGATCATCGCTCCGACCACTTGGAACTTTTCACCGCGCGACTTGGACGGAGTGCCCGGCCCTCTAGAAAAGGCTCTTGTCGGAGCGCCGGTTACGGAAGAAGAGCGCACACCAATTTCCGTTCAACACATCGTAAGATCTTTCGATCCCTGCATGGTATGTACGGTGCATTGAAAAATAAGTGTTTTGAATCAATGCGCTATAGTGACCCCTCCGAAACTTTTTCCAAAATTCATTCGGCAGCGGATTGACTCGCTCGTCCCACTGTTGTTCTCATCGCAAGGAACGCATGGAGAACAAAAATGGCCGACACCCCTGACGCAGCGCCGCCTTACCCATGGTCGCAAGAGGGGGAGCCAGTCCCGGATATCCACCTGCTCATCAGCATCGGAACCGCGCTGACGAAGCACAGCGGCCTTCTCACCACCCGCCGGGCCGATAGCATGACGCGAGAGATCATCGCCCGCGAAGTGATTGCCCATCTGCGGCGCTCCGGATACCGAATCACCTTCGGGCCGGGGGCACCCGAACACGGCACCCCGGCCGGCACGGCTGCTGGCGCCATGATCAAGCCATGACAGATCGCCGCCTCTTCGTGGTGGAGGATGCCCGCCGTCGAGTCGTGGCTTCCGCGCGCGATGCCGGTCAGGCCCGTACCATCGCCGCCATGATGCTGCTCGGCAGCCCTCACGCGCTGGAGCGGGACGCGCTGGTGGTGCGGGAGCCGGAAGAAGAAGAGTGTGCGGCCTTCGAGGCGTCCCGGCCGGCACGAGGTAGCGAGGCCGACCTTGGGGCGATCCAGCTGTGACGAGCGGCCCGACATTCGCATTTGGCTACCATGGCCAGCGAGGCCTGGAAGACTGGCGGCAGTCGGGTTGCCTCTATGTCGAGTTCTGGTGCCTTGCTTGTCCTCATATGGTGCGGGTCAGCATCGAGAGGCTGATCGGCAAGGCCAAGACGTCGACGCCGTTCGTGGAACTGGCGCGCAAAGCCCGCTGCTCGGCTTGCGGCCGGCGGGGCTGCCATGTTCAGCCGGCGGACCCACCGAAGCCAGAGCACCGCGATTATACGCTGTGGCTGATGTCCGAGATTGCGCGGCGGCGGGACTTTATCCTGCTGGCCGAAGCGGAGCTGAAAGAAATGAATGATGCCTGAACACAATGGCGCAACCGGCCCAGACCTGGCGCCCCATCTTTGTCAGGTCTGCAGCAAGTTAGGGAGACCTGGCCTGATCCCACCACCACCGATATCCGCTGATGGTGGATTCAATACATAAATTTCATGTTACCTAGCAATTTGCACGAAACCCGATCATTGTTTTATTTTATGAACTTTGTTCTTCTTTAAATAGGCCCTTTGATATTAATGATAGACTGTATTCTTTATTTCCACGCCAAGCAGAAAGAGCTACCGCATGATATTTGTACTTAATTCTGTAGTATTCTATGAGAGGTACTTCCCCTTCTATTGTGGAAACTTTTCCATATTCCTCAAGAAGTTTATCCATTTTATACATCATTAAAAGCACAGAGTTTATTTTGTTATCAAAATTGACCGCCGAAGACCCCCATTTCATTTCATTAATAGTAAGATTAAATGAATTACTCGCTGCGTTTTCTCCATGTTGATTCAGAATCTGATTGACTGTATAATATTCACCACCACTCCAAGAATCGGTTTTAACAGAAATTCTCTGTTCGTACTCAGATTCATATTGCTGCAGCGCTTGCATTATCTCTGTTTTCTTTGCTTCATTTTCAAAATGTCTTTTCTGCTGCACCGCAACTTCACGCGTCTCGCGCAACTCCTCACGGTTCTGCTGCAATTCGGTTATCTGGAGAGACACAGTAAAAAGAACGGCTATAAGACTCATGAACGACAATATCGGATTTAGAGAGCCACCAATGAAATCTCCGTACTGACCATAAGCAGCCCTAGCCTCCACCCCGTTTGAAGATGGTGGTTGAGCACTCACTGATGCATCGGAAATGTTTGCGGGCGGAGCAATATCAGAAAAGACGCTATTATACTCATGATAGGTTTTGTACATAAATATTGCTGCAATAATCACGAAAATCATAAGTGCTGCTTGCAATATAATATTTTTAACTTTCAAATTTCGGTCTCGTCGCTCTTCCTTAAGCCGATTTTCTGAAACAATTTCCTGCACCATGACTTGCAACCCACATAAGAATGAAGAAGGAATTTAATAACCGATTTGGACTGATAACTCAAGCTCATACAGCTCATAGCGGCATTAATTTTCTGTTTTAGCCGAATTGGTTATCGTCAACACTGTTTGAACTAAGTGGCTGACGGCTTGTAGAGTGCCGTTGCGAAACCCGACCCTATCAGAATCACCCAAGCATTTCGTCTCAACGCCCTCCCCCAACCAAGTCCACACGCCTGGCCTGGATCCTGTCCATAATCTCCAACGTCCGCCACGCGATAGCGAGCCGCCGGGCGATCCATTATAGCCCAAATGACAAAAAGCCGACCTTTGGGACGGCCTTCTCTGAGGCTAAAGTTATCCACAAGTTTCTTAGCGAATCACGCGTAATGAGGCGACTGCGCCGCTATAGTAGGAGCAGCAGTCGGGGCGATAGATGAGCCACCGCCCCGAACTGCCAACTGGAGGGCAAGAGGATGAAAGAGTTCCTCTCTTGCCTGATCCTGGTGCTGGAGATCATCAAGCGGTTGCTTGACCTTCTGCACTGAGACCGGGCGGGCGTGCCGGGGGTCGCATCCTCGGCACGCCTTCCCCGAAAATAGTCCTTTCCGGACTTTTGGCCAACGGATTTCCGTGACGCGGCGAAGTCACGAAAATGCACTCCCTCCCCTGCTGCGCGCAATGGTGGTAGGTTCAGCCCCTCATCGCCAAAAGGGGGAGTAAATGGGAACCTTCAGCATCTGGCATTGGATTAACGCTCTGCCTATCTTCTCGATAATCTCTATGATCTCGGTGGTTCCGTTTTGGCGCCTTTTCCGTCGAACCGGAATCCCTCCCATCCTTTCGATCTTCGCGCTGATTCCATTCGTCGCATTTTTCTATCTTTGGGTGGTCGCGTTCAAGAAGTGGCCTTCTGATACATGAACGAGTTCGCTCGCCCAGTGGACGAAACATCGTGGGTTGTTTGCTGACATCAGCCCACTCGATCAATGGGGAGGCTCGGAAGCGGGCCGCCCTTTTGCATTGCCTACCGCGCCACTCCCTTGACCTTCTCGAAAGTCCGGTAGGCCCCGAGGCCGAGCATCGGGACCAGCGACCGAATCCAAGTCGGTATCAGCGACCCACAATTCCTGCACCCTCACAATTCTGGACGCTTCCACCCTCCCCCGCCATGCTCCATCCATGCCCTGGTGGAGCGACCTCATATCCCGCCTCAGCCTCCGCGGCGCAATGGATGGCTGGGCGGCCCTGTGGACGGTCAGCAGCGCCTTGATCATGGGCCACCGTCTCGACCGCCACCTGATCCGCCGGCGATCCGCGCCGCCCTGGTACCGGCGTGACATGGGCGCAGTGGCAGGGCTGATCGTCGGCGTGATCCTGATCCTTATCGGCTGGACCTTGTGAAGGTCTCCTTCCGGCGCTTGTTCAGTTCGCCCATCTTCTCCATCAGACCCTCCATCTGCCGCTGATAGCCGACCTCGCTCAGCAGCCCGCGCTCCCGGTCCCGTCCAGCGCGGTGGGCCAAGGCCTCCAACTCCCGCTCCGTCTTATCGAACTCCCGCCCCCAGGCGGCGAAGCCGTCCTGCACATCTTGCGGCTTGATCTTGATGCCCACCGAGTTTGCCACCGCCTGCGGCACCGAATAGGGCCGGCCGGACCAGTCCCGCGCTCCGTCCATCGCATTGCCGATGCTCTGCCAGTACCATGACCCCGGCACCCAGGCGGCCGACGGCATCCAAGACCGATAGACATAGCCAGCCGCCTTCCCAGCCCGCTCGCCCGTCGTGTCCGTGTTCTTGTTGATGATGTCCTGACCGGTGAAGGCGGAGCGGTTCAGCAGCAGCTCGGCACCGATGGCCAGCGGTCCACCGGGCTGCATCCAAGACGGCACCGGGATCACCGATTGCCCCTGGCCCGTGTCGAAGACATCGCCGGCCGGTATCCACCGCCGCATGTCGAGGAACACCGGGTTGCCGTGCTGGTCATGGGTGGGCAGTCGCATCATGCGCGGCACCCCGGTCCAAGCCCAGCCCTGCTCGTTCTCCCGCAGGGAGCGGCGTTCCTCGTCCTCGTCACCGGGCGCCAGCGAGTAGGCCAGGGCGTTCAGCGCGTACATCATCGTGAAGTACTTCGCCATCTTCCACGGCCGGGTCGCCAGGGTGCGGGCGATCATCGGGGCGGCCCGATAGGTGTAGGAGATGAAGGGCAGGACCGAGCGGCGAGCTGCATTCACCCACGGCGCTCGGATGTCGTAATTCAGGAAGGTGTCGCGGGCATCCAGCGCCGCCTGTTCAGGCGATTGCCCCTGCTCCCGCCGGCGGAGGTAGAGGGCCATGCGGAAGAACTCGTCTTCCATCTGGTAGGCGCGCTGCATCGCGCCATCGGCAGCCTTCGCTCCCGACCAAAGCCGGTGGGCCAGCTTGCCGACGACACCGAAACGCGCCTGCGCCTCACCCTGCCCTCCTTGAGCCGCCCGCTCGATCTCCTCCAGGATCGGCTTCAGCACCTCCTCGCGAATTTCCTGGGCCAGCAGGTCGGAGCCGAAGGCGCCGTGATCCAGAGCCTCCCGATATGCGGCATCCCGCTTCAGCAGCGAGCGGGTGCCGCGCACGAGGTCGGTGGCCCGCACGTCGGCCATGTCCATGAACATGACGTTGGACATGATGTTGTTCATGTGGACGACCGGGGACCGGAAGGTCTTATTCGCCTTCCACTGCCGCAGCACCGCATCCCAGAAGCCCGGCTTCTGCATCGATTCCAGCTCGGCCATGTCACGCCAGATTTCCGCCCGCACGAACCGGCCGGACAGCGCGCCATAGCGCTTGGTGTCGCTCTTCGGGATCTTGGTGTCCGGCACCTTCACCCACTGGATAGCCGGGTCTGCCCAGAAGCGGCTGTATTCCCCGGCCTCCTTCCAGGTGGCGGACGGCGGCTCGTCCTTGCCGTCCCGCGACCATTCGGGACTGGCGGCGATGTCCCGGAAGAAACGGCCGGTCGAGAAATCGTGCGCCATCAGCATGTAGGTCTTGGCGACCGTGTAGCGGGCATCGACGATCTCGCCCATGGACTGGCGCTCGCCCTTGTCGAAGTCGCGCCACAGGACCGGCTTGCCGCCCTTCTCCCCGCGAACCTCCCAGACGCCGCGGTCCTGATAGCCCTCCATCTCCGTCGGGATCGCCTGCCCCTCCGGCAGATAGGCGCGGTGGAGCACCCGCGGCGGCTTGCCCTCCTCCGTCTCGGCCAGCTTGTCGAGGACCCGGAACTTCTGCCCCTTGGACGCCTTCAGATCGTCGGCGGAAAAGAGGCGGGTTTCGGTATCGACAATCCGGCCGTTCACGTCGGCCAGCTGGCCGTTGATGCGGTCGACCAGGGCGCGGGCGCGCTGCCCCTTCATGTTGAGTCGGGTCAACGCGACGCCCTGTTCGCGGGCTTGCCCCTTCTGGTACCGGTTGGGCTTCAGCACCACTGTTGCCCCACCGGGCCGCTTCAGCGCCTTGGCGTCCTCGCTGGTGTCCATCCGACGGCCGAGCGTCGCCTCCATCTCGTCGTGGCGCTCCTCGGTCCGGGCGAGCGCAAGCTCCCGCCGGCGCAGCAGCTCGTCCCGGCGCTTCTCCAGGGCTCGTAGCCGACCGGACCGCTCCCGCGCGGTCTGGGCTTCGTCGGTGTTGCGCATCAGGGTGCCGTGCGACACCTCCATGAACATGCCGCGGCCCTTGAACTGGTCGCCAACGATCTGCCGCCGACGCCCGGTCAGCTTCCGGTCCACCCAGGCGGTCAGGCTGCCCTGGTCGGCCTCATGCTTTGCATAGACCCGGTGCAGGTACTTGCCGCGGTTCCGCTCGAAAGCCTCCGGCGACAAAAGTCCAAGCTCCACCGCCTCCGCCCCCATCTGGTCGATGGCTTGCCGGATCGGGGCGGCGATACCTTTCCAGCGGGCGTCCGCCACTTCCTCACCGGTCAGCACCGCCTGGAGCGTCGCCATCTCCTCCGGCTTCACATCCTGATCCACCAGCGTCTTCATCAGCTCCGGCACCTTCGCCATGATGCGGCGCTCGTCGAGCTGGCGCTGCCGGTCCCGCTCGACATAGGCGGCGTCGAGGCCGTAGCGGTCGATCAGCCCGGCGCGGGCTCGGTGCAGGATCCCGTTCATCCATCCGAGCTTCCCGCCGTCGGCGAAGGTCGCCTCGGTGAGGATGCGGGCGGCTTGCTTGTTGATGTAGAGGCCCGGCTGCCACTCGTTGCGGCCATTGATGCCGCCGAACAGGTCGAAGGGGATGCGGGCGACGCGGTCGAGAGGCTGGGCGCCGGCCAGCTTCGCCATCAGGCCCCGCCGGGCTTCCGCCGCCTGCGGTGCGGGGTCGTCACGCTCGATGGAGAAGCGATCCCCCGGCGCACCGGGCACGAAACGCCCCTGCTCGTCGCGGGGTTGCATCTGGGCGTGGTGGGCCTCCGCCAGACCGCCCGCCATCGCTTCTCCTCCAGAGCGAGCGCCGATCTCGCCGCGGTCGATTGACCGGAACACGCTGTCGACGGTTCGGAAGCCCAGACCGCGCAGCGTCTGTCCGACGGCGCGAAGGAAGTCCCGGATGCGCTCCATCGCCGTCCGGACGAAGCCCTTGGCCTCGACGCGGCCGGCCTGCCACTCTGCGAACAGGTCGGCGACGCCCTCCTCGATCAGGCGGTCCGTCGCCTCCGGGCGGTCGCCCCAGCGGGTGAACTCCGGGTAGCGGGCGCGGACATCCGCCATGCGGGCACGATCCTGAATGACCGCACGCCGCAGCGCCGCCCACTCCGCCGGCCGGATCAGGTCGAGGTCGCGCAGCCCGTGGATCACCTCGTGGTCGAAGGTGAAGGTGCGGGAGTTGGAGTTCAGCGCCACCTCGATGACGCGACGACCGTAGCGACCGACGGCGTCATCCATCGGCTCGTTAGTGTCGCGGTCGCGGATGGTGTCGACCAGCTTCAGGCCGATGTGGTCGGCAATGCCGTAGCGCTGGAGGCGCGCTGCGAGGTCGGTCCCAATATTGGGCAGGGTCTGCTCGAAGGCGGGCGCGAGGCGGAAGCGGTCGCCGTCGTCCATCTTGCCGACGGCTTCATGAAGGGCGTCATAGAGGCCGCGATTGTTGTCCAGAAGACGGTCGAGCTGTTGCTCGGCCTTGGCCGTCGTACCGAACCGTTTCCGGCGGTCTCGGTCGGATTCCTCCGGCCCCCTCGCCGCGTCCGCCTCATCCTGGCGGCGGCGGTAATCCTGGACGCGCCGTTCCAGATCAGCCGACGGCGTCTCGCCCTTCGCGAGTAGCTGATACCGGTTGTAGGCCGCCCATTCAGCCTCCGAGACGCCCGCGCTTTTTTGCAGCCCGGCTGCCTGGGTATTGGATCGGGTCGCCTCTTCGCCCATCGCGCGGCTCGCGCGCACCGCGCCAACCATTGCCGGATCGGAAAGGAGGCGGTTGATCTCCGGATTGGTGGATGGTGCTTTAGCGCTTGCCACCTCCTCCGCAGCAGAACGCCGGGGCGGTTCGCCGAACATGTCGCTCTGCCCCCGGCCGCCGACATCGAACAACCCCTGGTCCGCCGCCTGCTGCCGCTTCTTCGGCTGCATCGGCTTCGCCATGGCGGCTTCGATGCGGTCGCGGTCGGTGACCGGCCGCAGGCCGTCGACGATGAACTGTTCACCCTGGTCGGTGCGCTCGGTGGCGCGGTTTACCGGAGTTTCGCCGCTTCCCGCTTGGCCGCGATCTTCGCCGCGGCGTCCATCCCCTCCGCGGCTTCGATCAGTCCCTTCCGGGTTGTCTCTGACACCCGCGGATTCGGGTCGGCCGCCTGCTGCCGCAGCGACGCCGCCTTCTTGCTGTAGTCCTCGCTGCTGCGCATCGGTGATGTCCTCGAATGGGAACGGATCGACGTCCGTGCCACCTTCCCGAATGTAATCCGCCTCTCGCTGGATCGCGAGCCGTTCCAGGGCCTCGACGGCGGCATCTTCATGGTCCAGCCCATGCATCGCCGCCTCGACGGCCTGTCGGTGCAGGTCTTCGGGCAGGCGAACGCCATACTCTTCCAGCACGGCGCGCACTCCAGCCTCGGCATCGGCGCGGCGTGAAGCCTCCTCGTCCATCTGCCGCCGGACGCGATCCTGCTGGGCAACATCCGCCTGCTGATCGAGCGGATAGACCTTGGCACCCCGGCCCTCACGATCGATGGCGTCCAGAAGGTCGGTGATTTCTGTGCGGCCAAAGCCCTCCGTCCGGTCGGAGGGTCGAATATAGCCCGCCTCCTCTACCAGCTCACGGGCGTGGTCGAGGGTCAGTCCCCTCGGCCGGACGAGCGCCCCCTGCCGCGGCAGGAACTGGCGCTTCAGGTCGAGTGCGCGAAGCTCTCCAGCTTGATCCTGGATGCCGCCCTTGCTGGCGAGGAACTCGAACAGACTGGGTGGGCGCGTCATGTCCGCCGGCTGGGCGGTGGGTTGGGCGCCATTCTCCACTGGCCGCAGCCCCCACCCACCCTCGACCTGCACCGGCTCAAGCGCCTGCCCCTTCAGGTCGGGGCGCGACCGGGCGGCCAGAGCCGCAGATTGCGGGGTGGAGAATGCGGTCCCGTCTTTCTTCAGGATCGGGGGCGGAGCTTGGTTGACGGCAGTTGCCGGCACCTGTTCGTATCCCGGCTGCGGCAACTGGCTGGCAATGCCTGGAAAATCGTCGGGCGCCTCCGCCACTTCTGCCGCTGCGCTTGATGCGGGCTGCGACCTTGGCGCAGCCTCTTCCCGCGGCATGAGGCCGGTCACATCGAGGGCGGGCGCAGCCGTGTTAATTTCCGCCGTCTCATTTGAGGGCGGGCGAGGCGGCGCACCTTCGGCGAGCTGCGGAACCGCAACGTCTGCCATCGACGCTTGGGCAACCGAACCCGACGGTTCGGCTAGTCTGTCAACCGGAGCGGCCTGATCGGCAACCGGGTGGGGCGCGGTGTCAATCGCTGGAGCCTCCAGCGGCATGGCCGGCTCGAATGGCGTCAACCCATCGACCGATTGCGCGGCCGGCGCGGTCACCGGATCGGCAGGACGGACGGGCTCCGCGGGCGGCGATACCACGGGCTCCGGTTCGGCGACCTGTCCCAGCAGCACCTCTGCCGGCACCGCCCCTTGTGGCAGATCGGCGACATTGGGCGCAGGCTCCATCGACGGCGCCGGTTTGGGCGCCAGCAGATCGTCCACGATGGAGCGCCCATGCGAGATCAGATCCGTGGGAATGGGGGACGCCACGTCGGCCGGGGTGACATTGGGTGGCGCCACCTCGACCGGATGGGCTGCCGCATGGCTGCGCAACGCCGCCACCTCGGCTGGCGCGCCGAATGCCTCGCCGACCATCTCGCCCAGCACCTGCCCCGGCTCGGTGATCCGCCCCTCGGTGGCGATCTGGGCACCGGCCTCACCGCCGGCACCCGCGGCACCCTGCGCGACGGTCTGCGCCGGGATGTTCAGCACCTCCCGCGCCAGCGTGCTCTTCACCCGCGCCGGCACCAGCGTCTTGCCGGCCAGGCCGCCGGTGGCGCCATCGACACCGCCGATGATGGCGGCCCTGGTCGCAGCGCGGTCGCGGACGCGGGTCATCAGCTCCGGATTGCGGAAGGCCTGCACCAGCGCCTGCTCGCTGCCGACATTCACCCCTTCCTGGGACAGCCCCTCTATCATCGACGACAGGTATTCCGTGCCGGCGGACGATGCGCCCATGGCGACCGCACCCGCGGCGGGACCGCCAAGGGTGCCCGCCACCAAGGCTGGCGCCATGGCCGGAAGGGACTGCAAGCCCACCGACCCGATGACGCCGAGCGGGTCGGACCAGAAGGCGCTCGCGGCATCGCCCCAGGTCTTGGCACCCATCATGCGCTGCGCCGCCGGGTTCTGCGGAATGTCGGCGATCCGCCGGCCGGTCTGGACCATGGAGCCTGCCGATTGCCCGATGTCGGCCTCCGCCTGGCGCCGGGCGGCCGCGCGCTGCTCTGGTGTCATCTGCTGGTAGCCGACCGGGTCGTCCATCTCCGGCACCGCCTCGCCGCGGTCGACGCGGTCCATCACGGCCAGCGAGCGGGCAGACATGTCGGCGCCAAGCCCGGCCACGCCCTGCTTTAGGCTCAGGACCCCGGCCGTCAACGGGTTCAGCACCCGGTCGGTGAAGGGCGTGTTGGCCCAAGCCCGGTCGGCTTCCGCAGCGCCATCCACCGGGATCGTGGATGAAGGAGGCGGCGTCTCCGCCCTCACCTTCTCCATGTCGAGCCCGCGTGACCCCTTTGCGGCCGGCTGCCGGTCCAGCGGCATAAGGCCGGATGTGTCCAGCGGGGTGAGACCCGACACGTCGAGGTCATTGCCGGCCGGAGTGAGGCCCGTGGTGTCGAGCGGGGTCAGCCCCGACGTGTCGAAGTCCATGCCGGTCTCATTTCGTGAAGGGCTTGCCGTTGACGATGATCACCGCGCCCTTTGGCGCGGAGGTCTTGAACCACTCGATGTCGGCTTGGCTGCTGGCCGTGAACGGCTCCGCCTGGGTCCCCTTGCCGGCCGGCGGCTTCGCGAGCGACGAGGCCTCTCCCTGCGCAGCCGGCGGCGCGGCGCTGGAGGAGGAAGCGGAGGCCGCGGACGGCGTCGGGCGTGCGCCACCCACGCGCTCGGTTCCGCCGCCCATCTCCTGCTGCACGAGTTCGCTGGTCCGTCGCTTGATGAAGGCGGAGCGGTCTCCGCCGTCATCCTTGAAGTCGGAGGAATCGGTGCTGAACCAGCCGGCGCGTCCATCGGCCTCCGCCTCGGCCCGCTTCTGCGCCTCCTTGCGGATCGCGTCTGTGACGGCCCCGCCCTCGCCCGCCACGAGGCGCTGGGCCAGATCGTCGCGGCCGGCTCCCTTCAGCTGCCGATAGGTAGCGAGCCAATCGACCTGCTTGGTGATGGGGTTGATGTTGGACTGACGGGCAAGATTCAGCTCGCGTTGATCCGCCGGGGTCAGGTCGCCATCGTCCTTGCCGCGAGCCTTCGCGTCAGCCGTCTTCTCGATCTCCTCCAGCTTGTAGCCATGCTGGCGCTCGTCCCGCTGGGACTGCTGGTCGCCGGTGATGCCAAGCCGCTCGCGATCCCACGCCCGCGACTGTTCCTCGCGCCTGGACTGGAGGTCGTTGGACAGGCGGGTGTTCGCCTGGGTGCTGGCGCCCTGCGCGCCGATTTCGCCGATGCGGTAGCCGTGCTGGCGCTCGTCGCGCTGGGTCTGGAAATCGTTCTGCCGGGCGTCCCGGTCGGTCTGGTACTGATTTTGGGTGGCATCGCGCCTCATGGTGAAGTCGTTCTGCGCGCCCTGCTCCTGCATCCGGTAACCGTGCTGCAGCTCCATCAGCCGAGCTTCGCGCTTGGCCTTGCCGTCCTCTTCGGCCTGCGCCGTCAGCCCCTGACCGATGCCAGCGACAGCGCCGCCAATGGCGCTGAGAAGTCCAACCATCTCACATCCCTCCCTGCGGCTGGCGCAGCAGTCCGCGCGACGGCGGCGCGTGCTCCTGCTGCTGACCCTGCTGCGGCGCCCCACCCTGCCCGCTGGCGCCTGCCAGCTGCGGCACCAGATCGCCGAGCCGCCCCTGCCGGTCGGCCTGCACCAACGCATCCCAGTCCTGCTGGAAGGCCTGCCGGTCACCACCGGCGCGCTGGTCCATAGCCCGGTAAAGGTCGAGGGCGCGATACAGCGCCTTCTCCATCTCCTGGTCCGTGTACTGGTGAATGCCCGCCTTCGCCGCGGTGTCGGCGATGTCCTCGAGCAGTTCCGATCCACCGTGGAAGAGCACGCCCGGGCTGACCTCGACGCCCTGCTGCTGGGCGGAATCCTTCAGGCGGGAGACCACCATCACCACCACGGCCGCCAACCCCTCGACCGGATCCGGCGTGGCGGTGAGGCGCTTCAGGATCGCGGGGAAGCTCTTCTCGTCGTAGACGAGCCGGAAAGCCTGATCGATGAAGCGGTCGTATTCTGCCTGCTCCTCGGGGGAGACGTTGGGCTGTTCGCCCTGCTCCATGCCCGGACCGGCAGGCGCCTCCGCTGCCTCCTCCTCCGGGTTGTGACCGGCGGCATCTTCGGCCTGCTCTTCAGCCGGGCTATCCGTCATCGGGGCGCCCGGCCCTCGCTGCATGCCACCCTGCATGCCGGAGAGAAGTCCTGCCATGATGTCGCTCCTCAGACGGTGGCCGGCACCAGCACATAGCGGCCGGTGGCGGGGTCGTAGACGTATTGGGCCTGCACGCCCGCGGCGCTGAAGCGCTGGGACGGCGCCATGCCGGGCTGCTGACCGGCAGTGGCCTGGGCATTGCTGGAGGCGGTTAGAAGGCCGGTGCGGGCGCCCCCATAGTTGGAGCGTATGATGTCCGCGCGCTCCTTCATGGCCTTGACCTGGGCATCGCCCGCATCGGCCGTCATCAGACCCTTGCCGAGGCCGGTCAGGGTGTTGCCGACCAAGCCCTGGTTGCGCTCCAACCAGCCGCCCTTGTCGAAGATGCCTCCTCCGCTGGCGTTGGCGGCAGCCGGTGCGGTGGTGCCGGTCAAGGCGTTGGCGGGCGTTGCCGCCACGTTCGTGGTGCTGCCCGGCATGTTGGTGCGCAGCAGCCCGTTGCGGGCGCCTTGCGCCGAGTCGCTCGGGGGCGGAGCGGTCTCCACCCTGGCGCCCGTCCCCGCTGCGTCGCCGCCGCTGGCGGTTTCCGACGGAGCAGGATCGCCACCTCCGCCATCACCACCGGCATAGCTGTCGTAGGCACCTTTGGCTCCGCCCATCACGGCGCCAGTGGCAGCGCCATACTGGGCACCCTTCATCGCGTCGCCGGTCATCGCTCCCGTGGCGGCACCGGCAACCGCCCCGTATCCCGCGTTGGTGACGGCGCCGCTGATCACGTTGGACAGCGTACTGCCCATGCCGAGGCTGTCGGTCACGCTCTTGACCGCGTCGCCCCAGCTGGAGGTGACGCCCAGCGCGTTGCCGGCGGTGAACATGACGGCACCGGCCGCGAGCGCTACCGGCAGGATCTTGGAGGCGCCGCTTGCCACCCGTTTGAAGACCTTGCCGACCCCCTTGATGACACCGCTCATTTGAACCTCCGCACATACATGGCGCCATCGAGGCGCAGTCCCTTGCGTTCCCAGAGCTTGCCGGCCCGCTCCCAGCCCTCCATGGCTCCGCTGATGCCCGGCCGCACCTCGATCACGCCCGGCGCGCCCTCTGCCCAGCGCAGGAAGGCGTCAGCCAGGCCGAAGGCGGCGCGCGCATCGGCAGTCGGGCTGACGTAGAAGAAGAGGTCGGTGGCGTAGAACTCGGCACTGATGCCGTAGAGCCGGTCGATCACGCCGACGATGAAGCCGTCGACCCGGCCGCCGGTATCGGCGACGTACAGACAGGCTCCCTTCCCGTGGTTCTGGATCGCCGGGATGCACAGCTTCTTGAAGCGCGCGATCTCCAGCGTCGCCCGGTCGGCGTAGACGCTGCGCTGGTGCATCTCGACGGCCAGCTCGGCCAGCTGCAGGATGTCGGCGAACTTGGCGGGGCGGATCATGAAGCCCTCGTCAGCAGGCCGCGGCGCTTGCGGATTTCCGGCACGAACTCGCGGGTGTCGG
The DNA here is from genome assembly GCF_002573965.1 of Azospirillum palustre. NCBI lineage: Bacteria > Pseudomonadati > Pseudomonadota > Alphaproteobacteria > Rhodospirillales > Azospirillaceae > Azospirillum > Azospirillum palustre. The sequence continues at coordinate 974,637 of NZ_PDKW01000042.1, forward strand.
TTTTGGTTGAGCCACCGGTGCCGGCGTCGCCGTAGCTGTAGTCGACCGTGCCGGGAGGGGCGTCGGCAGTGACGCCGAAGGCGTCTTGGATGCCGCCGGTGATCGCGTTGCCAAGGGTTTCTGCCACGGCGGGACCGGCGGCCATGGCCATCCCGACCGGGCCGCCGACCATGCCGATGCCCGTGCCCAGCACGCCCAACGATCTGCCTGTCGGCGCCGCGAATGCCTGCGAGACCTTGTCCGACAGCCATCCGTCGATGCCGCCGCTGCTGTCGCTCCAGCCGCCGCCATATGCTGCGTCACGATCCGTCGTGGAAAACTGATTGGCGCCATGGGCAGCATTCTCGCCGCCCATCGGACCTGCGCCATTCGAATTGCTTCCTCCTCCGGAAGCTCCTGCCGAACCGGTGTTGCCACCCGTATCGCCGACGCCGCCCGATTCACCTTCGAGAAACTCCTCCAATCCCGTCCGCGGGTTCTTCGACGCCTCAGGCGAGCCGACGATGAAGCGGTTCGGGTCGAGCCCGGCCCCATGCGCGACCTTGGCGAATAGCGCCATCAGCTCCGGCGTCTGGCAGGACTTCGGCACCACCAGCTCGCCCGGCGTCAGGTGCCCCAGCACCCGGTCCCCGCCTCGTCCTGCCTGCTCGGCTGCCACCAGACCGCGACGGGAGATGTTGCCCTGTGCGTCGTCCATGGCTTACCCCGCCGTCGTGGGGGCGGCCGGAGACGCCCAGTTCAGGTTGATGCCGTACATCTGCTCGACCAGATTCAGGCTGCTGTCGCGCAGGGAGGCGATGTGCTGGAGGTAGGCGTTGCGGGTCTCCGCCGGCAGATCGGTGTTGTTGGCGAGCGCGCTGAACTGGCTGGCGTAGAGCTGCTCCATCGACGTGACCGCCGACATGGCCCGCTCCTTCTCGTACTGGGAGACGTTCCAACCGGCGATCTTCTCCTTAGACGCATTGTCGATCTGGAGAAGCCCGACCTTCTGCCGGTAATCCTGATCGGCCAGCACCGTCTTCTGCTGGTAGTCCTGATGGGATAGCGAGGCGTCCTGCCCCGCCTTCTCGACCTGCAAGCGGGAGTTCCAGTTGCCCTGGGAATCGATGGTGCCGAGCTGGTGCTGATACTCCTGCTCGGAAAGCTGCTGCTGCTGGCGGAAGGCTTGGTCGGAGAGGTCCTTGTCATATCCGAACTTCTGCTCCTGCAACCCGCGGTTCTGCCCGTAATCCTGCGATGACAGGTTCTTCGCCGCGGTCTGCTGGGCGTTCTGCTGGGCCATCGGCAGGGCGGCAGCCAGCACCGAAGACTGCGCCGCCCCCACGGCCATGGAGCTGTTCAGCAGGCCGCGCCGTTGGGCCGTCGCCAACCCGTCGGTCTTGGCCTGCTGCATGAGCGGGCCGCCGGCCGACGTGATGCGGGAAACCTCGCTGTCGACCTTGTCGTCTTCCGGCGTCCACGTGGAGCCGCCGCCGTTCGCCGCGCTGTAGGCCATGGGGATGCTCCTCAGTTCATCCCGATCAGGACCTGGAAGACGGCCGTCAGCAGCCCTTGCAGGTCGAGATCGCCAGTCAGGTAGCCGACGGTCGGGCCAACCAGCGCCGCCGCGATCAGCAGGTAGCGCTTCTTGCCGGCCAGCATGCCGCCGCGCTTGATGGTGGAGATGTCCATCGGTTCCATGACGGATCCTTTCAGGCGATGCCCATGGCGCGGGCGGTGACGGGGCCGACGATGCCGTCGGCATGGAGATGATTGGCGGCCTGCCAGAGGGTCACGGCGGCTTGGGTGACGGGCCCGTAATGACCGTCCGGCTTGACCCCGACGACGCGCTGGATTGCCTTGATGCGGCTTTCCTCGTCGCCTTCGGGGGCAACCACGGCCTGCGCCTGGGCAGTCTGGCCTTTGAAGAGGGCTGCCTCGGCTGCCCGGCGGGCCACCAGCCCAGGCAACTGCGTCCGCGCTCCGTTCACGGTCGCATAGACCCAGCGGCCGAACTGGATGCGCGCGCCCTCCCTGTCACCAGAGTTCAGGAGCTTCAGCAAGGTGGAACTGGCAAGGCTGCCCGCCCCCAAGTTGAAGGCGAAGGAGGCGAGCGCCCCGCGCTCGTCATCGTTCAGCGGCACCTTCACCAGGGCATCGACCCGTCCAGCCGCTTCCGCGATGTCGGAGGCCAGGAAGGCATCGGCCTGCTCGACGGTGATGGTCTGGCCCAGCCGCACACCGTCCGTGTGGCCGTAGCCGATGGTAGGAACGCCGGCCGGGCACAGGTAGGCTTCGCGGTACAGGCCCTCGAGGTGCTTCACGAGATCGACCGCGGCACGGCATACCGGCTTGCTGGTCATGATTGGTCTCCGGGATTGGAGGTCGAGGAGGAGCGGCGCGCCCGCCACATCGCTTCGATGCGCAGGAGACCGACGACGATGCCGATGCCGATCAGGATGACCTGACCGATGTCGTGGACGTCGTCGAGCCACCAGGGCGTGGAGAGGTAGCCGCCCGATAAGGCGATGTCGGGGGCGGCGGCGAGGGCGGCTTTCAGCAGCATGGGAATGCGCTCCACACGGGGCATGGCTATGGGGTGATGGCTGCTCATGTCGCCTCCATCAGGCCGCAGTGAATTTCAGGACGACGAGGCCGGGATGCTCTGGCTCTCCGGCATTGTTCACGCGGTCGGAATCGGCGGGGTTGGCAGGGATCTGGCGATCACCAGTGGAGGCTTCGGCATCGGTTCCGGCAGCGATGCGGCCAGACCCGCCGCCTCCCATGTAACCGAAAGCCCCGCCGCCACCGCCGTAATAGCCGCCGCCACCGCCGCTGCCGTTGGCGTCTCCTGCGCCACCATTCCCGCCGCTGCCGGATTGGGCGTTGCTGCCATTCGCACTGCCGCCGGCGCCAGGCCCGCTTTGGGTGCCGCCGTTCCCGCTGCCGCCGAGGAAAGACGTGCCGTCCTGGCCGGACGATCCGCCGCCAGCACCGCCCGGACCGTTGCCGGTTCCTCCTGCGCCGCCGCCGGCCACCAGAATCAGAACGCCATTGATGAACAGCTCCGATCTTGCCCCGCCCCCCCCCGCCAGCCCCCGACCCCGCGCCACCATTCCCGAGGCCGGAACCGCTGCTCCCGGCGGTCGAGCCGACCCCAGCCCCACCGGCGGCATAGGCGATGGTGTCGCCGGGGTTCAGCGAGATCGTCGCCTTCACGTATCCGCCGCCGCCGCCCGTCGCTGTCCCGCCGCCGGCACCCCACAGCTTTGATGTCATGTTGCAGGGAGCGGGGATTGTGAGGGTTTGGATCGTCCTCGCTTGACTACTGACATTGGCCGGCAACTGGTTGGCCGCCATCATGCTTCCACCGAACAGGTCGCAATAGCGCGACCGCCGGATGCTCGGTTCCGGCGGGACCAGCAGACCCGAGGGGCGACGGAGCCAGTCCATGGTCAGAACCCCTTCACATAGACGGCGTCGATGGCGAGCGTGCCGGCGAGCGTTCTGACCACCTCGCAGATGGCGCGGTCCCGCTTGCCCGCCGTTGCGCTGGGAATGGGCGCCGCACCGCCTGGGAATCGGAAAAGGCTGTCGAAAGCGACCGAGCGGCTCCCGGTGCCGTCCTGCATGGGCAGGATGGTGAACTCCATCCCCTCCATGTCATCGGTCAGGGCGGGCGGGCCGAAGGTTGTCCCTCCCGCCATCGTCACCGCGAATTTGTTGCCGGCGGTAAGATCGAGGGTAATGGTGGATGCCCATGGCACCGTCACCACCTTGGGCACCACCGGCCTGCGGAAGGTCAGCGTGCCGTTGGCGGCGGTACGGAACACCTCGATCCCGTTGACGACAAAGCCAATCACGCCAAGAGCCGAACGATAGAAGCCGCTGGTGGCCTCGCCGATCCGCAGGCCGAGGTTGGACGCATCGACGCCGGCCCAGCTCCGCAACCAGCCGGACAAAGCGCCGCCGGCCAACGAGAGATAATTCGCCGGGTCCCAGATGGCGGCCCGGTCGGCGGCAGCCTCCGCACGCGTTGCCGCATCGACGGCGACCGTGGCATTCATTTCGGTCGCGCCGTGCTGGCCGACGAGGACGAACTTCGCGCCATCGTAGGCGACATCGGCGACCGCGCCGGCGACCAGATCGTCGGGCAGGGTGTCGTCGCCGTTGAAGCGCCTGAGGGCCTTCGCCCCCAGCAGGCCGGTCGGCCCCATCACGTTGATGGCGCAAGCCCCGGTACTCGTTGCCGGAACCTTGAAGCGGAAGTTCAGACCAGTTGCATAGCTCTGGGGATTGAAGGGCAGCGTCACCAGATAGGTGGCCGGCCCGCCCGTGGCTGTCGCCCAGGTCGCCCGGCCTTGCTTCAGTGTCATGTCGTCCGGCAAGAGATCGAAGCCGGCGGCGACCGCCTCAAATGTGGCGTTGACCGATTCTGCCCGGGCCAGCGTGCGCTTCGATTCCGGGTTGTCGTGGTTGAAATAGCCGTTCGTCATCGCCGCAACCCTCGCGCGGAATGGTGGAGCGTCAGGCCATGGATGGTGTGAGGATCCTCGTAGGTCGCCTCGGTGCCGATGGCGAGCGAGATGCTGACCCCGCTGCCGTCGATGTACGCTTCGGCGACACCCTCCACCGGGCTCGACCAATAGAATTCGTTCCAGGTGGCCTCCGACCAGAAACCGCCGCGGCCGGCAACGTCGAAGCTCTGTTCGGCAGCCGACGGCAGGTCGGGGTTGCCGTAATCGAAATCGGCGGAGGCATAGAGCGTGGTGTTGGGTGCTGCCGTCACCTCGACCGTCGCCTTGTGGAAGCGCTTGTTGAGGGTCGGGCTGCCGAGATGGTTGAAGGCGAGGCGCACATAACCGGCCAGGGGCTGGCCGTCGCAGCTGGTCCCGCTATCGAGCCGGAACACATAGCCGTCGTCGGAGCCGAAATAGAGCTGCTCGGCACCGTCGGCCCCCTCTACCGAGGCGGCGCAGCGCACCACGCGTCCAAGATCGAGCGGCATGAAGGCCGGACCGTCGCTGGACAGGTCCATCACCAGCCCAGTGCCGTCGGACCAGAAGAGCCGCCACTGGTTGAGGTCACGCACCCGCAGGCTCGCCACCACCGTGGCGCCCGCCTTCCGCTTGCCGTCGAGGTAGGGCTTGATCAGGCGCGACAGCGTGCCGGCCTGGAAGTCGCCAAACTCCTGCACCGAAGCGAGGTTGCGGACGCCGCGGTCATCCAGCCACACCGGCTGCGCCATGGCCTGCACCGACCATTCGATGGCGCCCGCTTCCTCTGTGATCACCTTCAGGTCGCCATCGGCCTGGGAGCCGCTGAACACGGTGCCGTAGAGCACCGCCAGCCGGTTGCGGCCCCAGATCGGCATGGTACCGGCATAGCCCGGGATCATGCCGGCGATGGTCTGACCGATCGACAACTCTCCCGCGCCGGTAAGAACCGACCAGGCGTAGGGATCGCCCAAGCCACTGAACTGGAGCGAGGCGTCGAAGCTGAGGAACAGGTAATTGGAGTGGGCAGCGATGTGGCGCGGCGTGTCGGTCGCCATGCCGGTCAGGATTGGCACGAAGACACTGCCGTCCCATTCGAAGGCCGGGTTGACGCCATCGCAACCATACATCCGGTCGGCGCCGGCAAGACCGGTGAAGTTGTAGTTCTGGAATTCAAAGCGGCCGCCCGGCAATAGGGTAATCGCCGCGGAGCCGCCGTCGGCCACAGCCTTGGTGGAGCCGCCGACCTGGAGGTTCTCGCCATTCTGGAAGGCGCCGGAGACGGTGGCGAAGAGCAGCTGGCCTTTGGCCGCGTTGCCCCCGGTCCAGTCACCCTCGCGCACAACCACCCGCGTCACGACGCCGCTGGCGCCGGAGGTGGCGCCCATCACGCTCTGCCCCTCGATGATTGCGCCAGTGCCGGCGGTGAACTTCACTCGGTGGCCCAGCGACTGCGCCACCCACCCGCCGGCCGTCGCCTTGTGCATGATGCAGGCTGCACCACCCGCGTTGTCACGGAAGGCGTAGAGCGCGCCCGCATAGCCCCATATGCCGCGGATCGGGCCGTCGCCGGGAACGGCGCCGATCTGGGCGCGCTGCAGTTCGATAGCGGCGCGCAGCCATGCCCGATCATCGCTGTCGTTGGAAGCCCCGCGCTCGGTCGCTCCATCGGCTGCCGTGGCCCGGGTGCCCCCGCCGACCTTGAGCGCCTCGCCGTCGGTGAATTGCCCGTCGACAGAGGTCAGCACGACGAAGCCGCGGGCAGTGCCCTCTTCATAGCTGCCGCCCTGGTCGAGCACGGCCGTGATCGTCAGGTTGCCCATCGCCGCGGCGAAAGCGTTGCCGGCGCGGGTGGTCAGGGTGAGAACCCGCGGCTGGCGCAGGATGGCGTCGCGCAGCGCCTGCCCGCTGGCTCCCGAGGCGCCGCCGGTGACAGTGTCGCCCTGCGTGATCGCGGTCATTCCATTCTCGAAGGGCAGCACCCAGTAGGAGGCTACCGAGGGAAGCGGCCGACCATCCACCCGCTCATACCCGGCAATCCGGGTGTAGCCCTCCTTGCGCGGCTCATAGTTCACCCCGCCCAGCGCTGCGCCGGGGTTGCGCAGGATGGCGGGGGTGACGAGGTCCATGCCACCGACGGTCGGGTAATGGCCGGTCTGCTGGCTCATGCGAGCGGGCCTCCGCCGATGGCGATCTGCGGCAGCTGGTCGCGCTCCAGTTCGCCCACCACCCGGCGCAGGTTGGCCGTGGCGGTTGCCATGGCCGTGGGCGCCTCATCGTGCTCGGCCAGCAGCTGGAGCGCCCGCCATTTGATGGCATCGTGGAAACGCACTGGCATGGCCGGCGTATCGGTGTTGGCGGTCAGCACCTGGGGTGCCGCGCGATATTCTCCGCGCACCACATAGACGCCGTCCGGTACCGGCCCGAGAAGGAGGGCGCCATTGGACGGCTTGACGGAGCAGGCAACCGGGCGCTGCTGGACCTGTGCGCCGCGCCCATAGATCACGCGATAGCGGCCCCAGCTGATCGGCGCGATCTCACGCTCATCGGCGGGACCGATGGCCTGGTCGTAGAGGGTGACAGAGCCATCGCTGACGATCCAGGCCGCGAGGTCCGTGATGTTCCAGGCGGCGGAGGTGTATTCGGCGGTGCCGGCGATGGTGACCGCCTGGAACTCCTGACGCATCCACAGCCACGCGCTGCGGCTGTTCTGGATGTCGGTCCAGGCCTCGGCGGTGAATTGGATGATCTTCGCCAGCCGGCCGGATTGACCGCTGACGCTGACCGGTTGCGCACCGGAAACGGTGCCGCTGTCGCGGGCCACGGCTTGGCAGAGTTCGAGGAAGGTGGACATCGCCGGGCGCCTCGATCAGGCCGCCGCCGGCATGGACAGGATCTGCATCGGGTAGAGCGGGACCTCACGCGAGGTGATGTTCCCCTCCTCGTCCATGTCGTAGAGGGTCTGCGTCGCATGCAGCAGGGCCTCGACATAGGGCAGGCCGACGTCGCAGGGCTCGGCACGGGGGATCAGCATCGACTTGCCGTTGACAGCGACGAACACCGGGCGGTCGCCTCCGGGCTTCTCGTCGCGGGCGATGACGATCTTGGCCCGCGGTCCGCGCTGGTAGCTGCCGGGATCGACGGCATGGGCAGGGGTTTCGCCGGCCGGAGCTGCGGCGGCGGCCGGGGTGCCGATGGTATCCGGAACCGTGATGTCGTCGCGCTGGTAACCGGCTGCCGAAATCTTCGAGCGCAGGGTCTCGATCCGGATGTTTGGATTCGGGCCGAGGTCGACACCCAGCACGGCGGTGGCGAACCAGCGCAGCTGGTCGACGGTGGCATCGGCGATCTTGATGGTGACGTCCTGGGACATCGCAGAGCTCCTCGGATCGGGCTGGAAGGTCAGGGCAGCAGGCCAGCGGTCTTGAATGCGGTGATCAGCTCGTTCACCTTCGCGGAGAGGTCGGCGAAGTTGTTGTTGATCGCGGCGCTCTGGTCGCTGCCGTTGGTGGCGCCGACCGCCTGGAGGGTGTTGTTGGCGGAGCCTCCCGTGCTGTCGGTCAGCGAGGCGACGGCCGGCGCGCTGTGGACCTGCCGGAGCAGGGTGTCGAGCGCGCGGCCTTCGCGGATCTTGCCGATCAGCTGGAGGGCGGCGGTGCGGTTGCTGGGCATGGGCGAAAGTCCTGTTCATGGGGCCGGGCCGCCGGAGCGGCCCGCGCTGTCAGCCGCGCTGATTGCGCATCGCGATCCAGACGATCTTCTCGCCCGACGCGTTGACGTCGGCGTCGGCACCGATGGTGAAGCCCTCACCAGCGGAGGCGGAGCCGGCATAGACGCTGACGCCGTTGGTGGTGACGTAGGCGTGGCTCTTGTTCGCCGTGGTGGCGTTGTCGGCGATGCGCAGGTACTTCATGCCCGCGGCGGCCGGCATGTCGCTCGTCCACTCCATCATCGGGTCGAGGTTACCGGCATCGGCGATGTTGATCAGCTTCACGTAGTCGGGCTGCCAGCCCAGGCTGACGTTGATGGCGGCGCCCGTGCCGTTGACGGTGCCGGAGCGGAAGTTGGAGGCCATGGCGGCTGTCCTTCGTCAGGGAGAGGGGGCGGACCGGGAGCGCCGGCCCGCGTGGAGCCGGTCGCTTAAAGGGCGGTAACCGCCACCTCGAGCCTCGACATCCAGTTCTGGTTCAGGATCACGGCCGTGAAGTAGGTCTTCCACGACACATAACCGCGCTGCCCCAGCGGGTCGGACTTGTCCGGCTTGCCGGGGTTCAGCACCATCGGCGTGATGGCGCCGGCCCCCTTCAGCGGGACGGTGCCGAAGGCTTCCTTGCCGAAGTACAGGATGGGATAGACATCGGCGCTGGTGCCGCTGGTGCTGACCATGGCCGTGCCGGAGCCGTTGTAGGCCGCGCCGGCATCGACGAAGGGATTCAGCTCGGGCGACAGGACATAGCGCACATCCTCGACGGAGCCGATCTCCTCCGGGCACACCGGTTTGCGGCTGCCGTATTCGGCCACCGGGGTAAAGCCGGGCATGCCGCGGATGTCCGATTCCAGATCGGTGTGGGCGACGGCAATGTAACTGGCCTCGATGGGCTTGGTGCCGTAGTTCGGCGACCCATCGAGGATGTTGGTCAGCTTCCCTGCCTTCTGCGCCTTCAGGAAGCGGGTGACGGCGCGCTGCTTGGAAAGGCTGATCGGGGTGTTGACCGACGAACGGCTGGCGCCGTTGGCATAGAAGACGCTGGTGCCGGCCTTGATGACGCCATAGGTCACCATCTCGGTGGTCAGGGCCGCCTGCTCGCCCGCGAACATGGAGGCATCCTTCAGCACAGGATCCTCGGCCAGATCGTCGACCACGTCGGTGATCTCGATGGGCTTGCCGTACTGCTTGAGGGTCGCCGTCACATCCTCGTAGCTCATCTTCTGAGCCGACGGGGTGACGCCTTCGACCAGCGGCGTGGTGGCGGCGGTGAACGGGATGGGACGGCGGAACTTGACCGTGTCGGCCTTGTTCTTCGGCATCGGCTTCGTCGCGCCGAACTTCTGGAGCACGAGCACGGGCTCGGCGTGACGAAGCATCTCACTGGCGGCCCAGGCGGCGGTGCGCTGGTTGATATCGCCGTAGGTGGTCTGACCGGTGGCCATGGGGCACTGCCCTCAGTTTAGCGGCCCCGCTTGGCGTAATAGTCGAACGCAGTGTCGAAGTCGTCGGGCGGTCCGCCGGCCGGGCCTGCGCCTCGGCTGGTGACCGCAGCCCCTGACTCCAGCTGGCGTTGCCGGCGGGCCGCGAGGTTCGCGGGGGCACCCGTCGCCGTGGCGCCGGATGCGGACGGTGCCGCCGTTGCCGCCCCCACTCCCTGGTGCGCCTTGAAGCGGGTGATGATGTCACCGGCTTCGGCCGCATCCTGAATGGCCTCTCCGTTGCGCTGGATGGCTTCCACCACGTAACGGGGCTGGGTTTCCAGCCACTTCGTGAACGCGGGGTTGCCGGTCACCTGCATCCAGTCCGGGTGCAACTGCGTCAGGGCCTGTTCCTCGCGGTCGAGGGCCTGGTCGCGTTGCGCTTGGGCTTCCGTGGAATCCCGCTGGTCGAGGCGCGTCAGTGCTTGGGAGAGCTGCGTCCGCAACGACGAAAGCTCTTTCAGGACTGGGCGTGCGACCTCGGGGTATTCCTCCTGAAGCCGGCGGATGTCGGCATCGGTGGAATCAGGGTCCTGGCCCGTCGAACCGGCGGCCTTGGTGGAGGCGGCCAACTGCTTCTTGAGGGTGTCGACTTCGCGCTGGAGGGCTCCGACGCGGCCCCGGTTGGAGCGGCTGTCGTGTTCCAGCGACTGCAGCCTTTGCTGGGCGGCCTGATAGGCGGCCCGCTGCGGCTCACTTGCGGTAGACCATATGTCGTCGCTTCCGCCCTGTCCACCCCCTTGGGGTTGCGTCGCTTGGGTGCTATCACCCCTTTCGGTGCCGCCGGTCGTGGCGGTGCCGGTGGCGGTGCTGCTGGCGGACGGCTGCCCTACGCCGGTCGAAGCGGCGTCGGTCGTGCCGGACGGCTCGGGTCGGGCAGCCTCGCCAGCATCCGCCGCGGTGTCCGCGCTGCTGGCGAACTCCGCGAAGGCCTGCTCGAAGCTGGTATCGTCCGCACCCGTGGCGGTGCTGGTCTCGGTGGCGGCCTGCCCATTGGCCGGCGGGGTCGTTGCGGTCGTCATAGCCCGTAGGTCTCCTGGGAAACAGCAATGGCGGGGCGCTCCTCAGCGAGGGCGAGAAGGTCGGTGATGGCGATCAGCCGGCCGCGCAGCACCTGGGTGCGGTCGTGTGGCGTGGCTGGGTTGTCGATTTCGGCGCGAATGGCGGCGCGGTCCCGCTCCGCCCATGCGGTGATGGCCGCCCATGTGGCGGAATGGCGGTCTATGGCGCTGAAGGGGGCGGTCATGGCGCGAACCGGGTACCGGCCGGCATGGTCGCCGGATGCGGTGCGGGCTGCCCGGCGGGATGGGCCGGCACCATGGCCGTCTGCTCCTTCGCGGCCTGCCGGTCCTTGAAGCCCACCTCGGCGGCGAAGATGCGCTCCTTGTGCTGCTGGTCGGCAGCCTGCATCTCGAGCTTCGACCGCATCTGCTCGACGGTCAGGTTCTGCGCAGCGGCCAGCTTGGCGAGTTCGGTTTCCCGGTTGATCTGGGCAACCTGGATCTTTGTCTCGGCGTCCAGCTGGGCCTTCTGCATCGCCGCCTCGATCTTCTTCATCTCGATGGCCGCGCGCGGATCGTCCTGCCCCTGGTTCTGCTGCTGCGCCTGTTGCTGGGCCTGCTGCGCCTGGGCGATCTCATCGTCGGTCATGACGATCTCGTCGGCGGAGATCATGTGCGCCTGGACGGTCTTGCGCAGCAGCGGGGCGGCCTTCACCAACGGCCCGAGCACCGGGTGCCCGGTGAACTGCATGCACATCGTCATGAGGTTCTGCGCCTGCGCCTCGCGCACCAGCAGCACGGAGGTGCCGCGGGCGTCGACCTCGAAGTCGCCCTTGATGGCCTCCTTCGGGTTGAACTGCATGTTCCAGTCGTAGAGGCGGCGGATGTTGGGAACGGTCACCTCGTCGTCCCAGTCCTTCACGGCATCGCGGAAGATGACGTTGCTGGCGTTCTGCAGCATGGCCATGCCGTTGGCCGTCTGCGTCTGGTGCGCGCCGGCCTCGCCCTGGGCGATCAGCGGCAGGGACACCTCGTCGTCGATGAACTCCTGCGCAAGCTTGATGATGTTCAGCAGCTCCGGCTGCCGGCTGTCGATGGGATAGGTCTCGAAGACAGCGCGCATGCCGTTGGCGCTGATGGCGTCCGTCTTGGCGAACCAGATTTTGCGGGGCTTCAGATCCCAGCTGCTGTCCGCCGGCTCCACCCGCGTCTTGTCGATGACGATCTGCGGCCCGGTCGACAGGCCGCCGTTGTCCATCATCATGCGCCAGGCGGCATTGAGGGCCGATTGGGTGTCGCGCATCAGCGACGGCACGCCCCGGCCCCAGAAGCTGCCCTTATCCCGCGCGAAGGCAAAGGCGGAATAGATCGGGTCCTGGCTGTCCAGCACATGGATGCCGAACTTGATCACCTCGTTCTGGCAGAACCAGACGACGGCCTGCACCTCGTCGAGCGGGTCGATCTCGCCATATTCGGCCGCCGCATCATGGTCGCCCTTTGCGCCATAGAGGCAGCACAGCTGTTCGGCGGTCAGCGGCCCGTTGTATTCCCAGACGGTGAACTTCCCCTCCACAGCCCCCTTGTCGCCATCGGTGATGGAGCGGACCTGCGCCATCCAGGGGGGCGGCGTCTCGCGGGAGTCCTCCTTCAGCAGCCGGCGGATGGCGTCGGCGGAGAAACCCGGCTTCTTGGCGAGCCGGCGCATCTCGGTCTTGCTGAGGAGGTGCAGCTCGAAGAAATGTTCGCACTCCTCCACCTGATTGCCGTTAGGGTCCGGGTAGAAGCGCCATGGATCGACACGGGTGTATTTCGGACGGGGATCGCGCACCTCCACCATAGCATCCACCATGGCGGTGCTGCCGTCCGGCTGCTGCAACGGCACCTTGCCCCAGCTCCGCCGCGTGCGGCTGTCGACCACCGGCCCCTTCAGGATCCCGGTGCCGAGCACACAGGCATCGTCGATGGCCTCACGGCAGTGGATGCCGTAGCGGCTCTCGGTCAGCTGGTCCTCGATCTCCGCCTGCATGGCCTCGGCCCGCAGCTTCGCATCCTCCAGCTTGGCGCGGGCCTGATCGCCGGCCTGGCGCTGCGCATCGTCGGGATGGTCCTGCGGCGTCTTGGCAGCGGTCGACAGCTCCGGTACCGGCGTCGGCTGGATGCCCCAATTCCGGTCGTCGGTCGGGAACAGAAGGTCGGAAAGGCGCGCCTTCCAGGCGTTGGTCTTCGGCTTGGTCTGGTTGACGAACAGACGCGACCGATCAGCGCTCTTGAGCTTGCCCTCGGTTTTCTCGTCGTACCGGCCGTGATACTGGCGCAAATCCTCGTACCAGCGATCCTCCACCGTCACCCGCTTGGACACCGCATCCTTGGCGAGCCGGTCGAGGTCGTTGGCGATCTGCCGCACGCGATCCTGGAGACGCATCTCGGCCGCGACCGCATCGGCCTGCGCCTGCTGCTCGGCCATCTCCATGGCGAGCGGCTCCTCAGTACCCTGCATGACTGTCTCCGACGATGGGCGAGGCGATGGCGCCGCGGGCATGGGTGGGGGCGACGATGGCGATGGCGAGGCCAGAGCGGATCAGGTAGCGGGAGCCGTCCATCAGGTGATCGTTTGCCTTGACGATCTTGCCCTTCTCGTCGCGGCGGTAGAGCCGGTACTCCGCCAGCCAGTTGAGGCAGGTGCGGAACACCTTCAGCCGGCCGGTGGCGAGCCGCATCCAGACGTCGTCGATGCCGGCATCGATGGCGTTGTCGGCGAGACTCAGCTTCAACCCGAGGTCGGTGTAGTTCTGGACGAGCTGCTGGCCGTCCCGCTGCGACCGGCCGCGCGAGGCAGGATCGATGACGCCCGGTATCCATTCGCCCCGGGCACGGATGGCGGTGGCGTGAACCGACGGCTCGGCCTGCCCGCGGTAATGCTCGGCGTAGAGATAGGCGGTATCGGTGTTGGGATCGAGCGCACCCCAGATGGCCGCCGTCCGGTTCCAGCCGACATCGAGGCCGTAGGCGCGGCGCCAATAGGCGGGGATCTGGAAGGGCTCAACGGTGATGGCCGATTCCTCGACCGGATAGATGGCGCCGGCACCAAGCGAGGGGATGCCCTTCGACCGGGCGTCGCGGAGGTATGGCTGCGTCGAGGCCAGCAGTTCGCGCTTCGTGTCCGCATCGAGATGCGGCACGTCATCCCAGCCTGCCTGGACCAGATAGCGTGACGAGGTGATCTCGGGCATCGATAAATCTCAGGTCATTCGAATGCCGGACGAGGCGCAGCGACCTGCGCTTCCAACTGCGCCACGCGGGCCAGGGCGGCGTCGCGCTCCGCCTGCAAGGCGGCAATGCGCTCCCGCGAGGCGGCGAGATCGGACAGCATGCCCACCAACCCCTGCTCGGCCACCTGCTGGGCTTGCAGCGCAGCATCGCGGGCCGTGGCGGCTACCTCCCGCTCCTGATCGGCGGCAGCCTTGGCGACCAGGGCGTCGATCTGCCCTTGGTCCAGTACGTCCGCCAGCGGAAAGCCGGCCGCGGTCTCACTGGAAATTTCCTTGGGCGCTTCTTCGCGGTCGCCGATGACCGAGCCATCATCCTCTCGGATGACATACCGATAGGCGATGTGCGCCCCCTGAAGCGCCCCGTCTTGGTTCCACCGAAACAGCAGCTCGTAGGGCTTCTTTTCAACCTGCATGGAGGATCTCCTCAAGAAACGATGGCACCGTCCGGAAAGCGCCAAGCGGCGCCATCGGAAACGGCAAGGCGGCGGTTGGATGAGCCATCTGCGACAAGCAGAAGGCGGCCGGCGGGGCTGGCGCTTGGCAGTGTGGCAACCGTGTAGCTGCGCAGGCCAAGCAGCCCATTCGTGTCGACGATGGTCGGGCCGCCCCCAGACACGGCGATCTGCTTGCCGGCGAGGAGGCGCAGATCGCCCTGCGGCTCAGTCACCTGCCCGCTGGCGTAGAAGCGGACCACGTCGCCGGTGCCGCCAGCCAGGACGCGGAAGTAGTTGCCACCGGCGACGGCCTGGACGGTGTACGTAGTCGCCCCACTGGGGAAGGAGATGTTGTACTGGGCCGGCAGTAGGGCCATGCCGGTGCCGGACACGCTGACCAGATTGGAGCCGCCAGCTCCGATCATCGTCTGGTCGCCACCATAGAGATATAGGGTAGCTGACGTTCCTGATTTGACCGTCAGGGTGCCGCCGCTCGCTGTCCGCTCGACCGTGGATTGGGTGACTTTGGTGCTGTTTGTCCGGTCAGTTCCGGCGTGCAGATCGACTGATGAGTACACCGAGCCAAGCTTGTCCACGTCGAACAGCACGGTGGTCCCGGCGCTGTTCTTGAGCTTGAGGAACTTGGCGCCCGCACCGCTGCCGGCCCCCATGCCAGCTTGGATAACAGCGTCCGCGTATTCGCAATCCTGGTCAAAGACAATGCCGTTCGCCCAGCGCGCCCCAAAATAACTGAATATGCGGATGGCTTCGGCATTGTCATTGATGCCCGACGGAGCAAAGTTTCCCGCCTCCACCACGGTGGCGCGCGTCGTCGTTGCCACCGGAGTCACGTCAGCGCTGATGCCGGCGAGAGCGGCGGTTGACGTGCCCGATCCGCTCGCCCCAACGCGAATGGCCTTGCCTGGCCCGGAGCCCGAAACCGTCACCCGGCCGATCACGCCGCGCACAGGCTCCGTATCGGCATTCGATCCGTTCAGATCGAAGTGGTAGCCGAACACCTTGCCATTGCCGGTGTTGGTGCCGGTGATTCTAATCACGTCGTACTGCTTGCCCGACGGCACATTGACGGCGCCAAGCTCGTAGCAATGCAAGGACGCCAGCGTTGCCGACGATAGGTCGAAGACCGGTGCATAGTCGGCCGTCAGCCGCGCCGATACCCGCATCGGCCGCGACACGGACAGGCCGGCGTTGTCGTAGAGGCCAGCGAGGGCATCGGCCAGCGAGCGGGGCACCGAGCTGCCGGCGGGCGTCACCACCGTCCGCGACGCGTCTCCGTCTTCCGGCAGCAACCCCTCCCTGATCTTCGCGACGGTCGCCCGCTTGGTGTCAGATCCTGTGTCTATCGGGATGCTCTCGTCGCCCGTCAGCGTGTCCGCCTCGTCGAGCTGGTAGATGCCAATTTTGTCGGTGGCGGCCATGGGATCACCTCGGCATGGTCGATGCGGCCGGCGCTGGATCGTCGCCCTGCGGCGCGCCGGTGGGACGGGATGGAAGCGGTCCGCCGGCCCGCGGCGTCACCGCCTCCAGCAGCGTGTCGAGCGGGCAACCGTCGATGTGCGCCCGGCCGGGCCCGATGCCGCAGCGCAGGCACGGGGAGGAGGTGGCATTGATGGCCATCGCCTCAGCCCTCCACACGCACGCGAACCACCCACAACGGGGCGGTGCTGGCCAGAAGGACGGCGCGGAACGGGATCGGCGCGCCCAGGAATGCGAGCCGGCGCTCGGTCACCGTGATGGCGGGCAAGGGCTCCATGGACACGCCTCCGGTCAGGCCGTCAGCCCGCGCACCACGGCGCGGAAGGTCTGCATCTGCGCCGACACGGTCTCGCCGTCTTCCTGGTTCGGGTTGGCGAGCAGCTCGCTGACAAGCGCGATGCTGTCCGCCTTCTCGTCGGATGACAGGTCGCCCCACAACCGATCGGTGCCGCCCACCGCCGCTCCCGCCTCATAGGCCGTCCGGGCGATCAGGTCGACCGGCACCGCCGGCACACCCTGGCCGCGGCGGTGGTTGGCCTCCGCCAGCAGGAAGCCGAACAGCGGCCACAGCTTGCGGAAGGCGTCGTCGTGGGCGATGCGCTCGCCGATGTCCTGGCGGAAGTTGGCCGGGTTGACGCAGGCGGACTCGCCGCGGACCGAATAGCCGTTGTCCAAGGTGATGTGGCAGATGGTGACCGTGGTGCCGGGTACGGTCATGTAATCGGTCCCGACGATGCGGGAGCGGATGTACTCCTCCGTCACGCGCTCCGCCGGCGTGGCGGCGATGGCGCGGGAAAGCCCGTCGTCGGTCAGCAGGCCTGCGGGCTTGGTCTCGATCACATCGGATCCGGCCGAACCGGTCAGCGTCTCCAGCACCGGGGCCGAGATCACGTCGCCGGTCGTGCCCAACTGGATGAGGTCGGCCGGGGCGGTCTGTTCGGTGGTGCCCTGCTGCGGCTGATCGGCCGCGTCTTCGTTCGCCATGGTGGCGCGCTCCTGATGGTGGGTCAGTTGGCGGAAAGCCGCATCTCCTGCGGCAGGAACTGCATGACGACCTCGCTCAAGCCTTCGAGCGGGGTGAAGGTCAGCATGACGATGCCGCGCGTGGTGGCGGTGCGGATCAGGCACTCGCCGTAGACGTCCTCCGGCGGCTCCTCGTCGAGCCAGATGACGTGCTGTTCGGTGCCTTCGAAGGACCCACGGCCCTGCTGGAAGGACTTGAACCCCAGCACCGACCAGCCGGCGGACTTGTGCTTGATCGGGATGGTGTCCACGAGATCCTGCACGCCCTGCTTCCACGTCGGCCGGCCGAGCCGAACTCCGGGGATGATCCCGGTTCCGGTGACGTTCTTCTCCGCACCGCGGGCGATGTCGCCCAGCAGCTTCGCCTGCACGATGTCGCGGGTGGTCTCGTTCGTCTTGCCGGCCGCCCAGGCGCGCACGGGGTGATGGAAGCGCTTGCCCTCCCACCAGTACGGATAATCGCCGGTCAGGTGACAGGTGATCTCGAAGCCGCCGGACACCGTCTTGCCCACGCGGTTGGCGGCCATGAAGCAGCGCTCGCGGTGCGTGGCGCCGGCGCGGAAGAACTCCATGTGCTTGGGGTAGAGGTGCCGGGCGCGCGGGCCTTCGTCGGGGAACAGGGCGGCGAAGCCGATGCGGGAGAGGCGATGGTCGCGCTCCTCCAGCATGGCGAGCAGCGCCTCGCGCTCCTCCCGCGGCATGGCGGCGATCTGGTCGGGGGTGAGGGCCATCATTCGCCCTGCCCTCCCCCGCTGGTGCCGCCCAGCGTCGCCAGGCGCTCTGCGATCCTGGCGTTCAGCTCGTCGTCGGTCAGCGAGGCGTGGTCGATCTTGCCGGAATGCTCGATGGCGACGTTGTCGCGGAACTTCAGCGGTCGCTTGGCCTTCAGCATGAAGATCAGCAGCGTGTCGGAATACTCGCGGACGGTGCCGCACTTGGCGCCCTGGTAGAAGACCGGCTTCAGCGTGCCGTTGTGGGCGCGGCGGAGCGCCTCGTCTTCCAGGGCGTCGATGCCCCGCTCCACCGCTTCGTCCCAGGCCTTGGCGAAGGCGGGATCACGCTCGCGCGCCTCGTAGGCAGTCTGCCGGGCATAGCGTGTGGACTTGCATGCGGCGGTGATGTTGCCGCCGTTCTCTTCGAGCGCCTTGAGGAAGGCCGCCCTTTTTTCTTCGGTCCGTTCCGTACGTGTCGCCATACCTCCCAAGATCGGAGGATCGACGGATGTTCCTCAAGAGTTCGCAGTACCCCTATTTGATTCTCCGCCAAAGCGGAAGACCTTGACGCCGAGGACGCAATACGTCGAAGGTGTAGAAATATCGCCACGTGGGAGCAGATTATGAAAGCATACGTGCCAGGAATAGCAAAAATGCCTATCGACGTTCCGCTTGGTGGGATTTTTATCGTTAAATCTACGAATATGCTTCAGTACTTTATCCGCTCCAGCTTCCAAATATCTGGGAAAATTGAAGAGCGTGCGATATATTTATCCAATGATGGAAACGCTTTTTCCATGTTTGATTTAAAAGGTGGTGATTTCAATGACCCATGCCTCTTCTTAGGTAGAGAATTCGCCGCAATTCCAAAAATTGAATCGATTTCTTATGAGAAATCATATTCTGCTAAAGGAAATTTTATAGTTTGCGGAGAACAAAGTTACATTGGGCTTGGCCACTCAAATCAATACGGACACTTTCTATTCAATCTGTCTACAGGAGAAATAAACATTGGAGAACTTGAAGGACCACATTTTTGTTTTATGGAATGGGCGCTTTTAGATGTAAACAGCTCCGCCGAGAGAGAGATTTTTAAATTTTCATTAAAATGAATATTCCCTCTCTTATAACTTCCACCACTGACACCATCCGCCCATCGAGCGCATAGCACCCGTGCTGGCCGATGGCGAGGCGACGCCCCAGCGCCTGCACCGCACGCTCGATGGGCGTCCTCTCCATCGTCATCCTGCGCCGAACGTCGTCCAGCACAATCACATCGCGCCGGGCCTCTGGCCGGGGATCGTTCGGGCGGCGAAGCCCGATCCGCAGACGCCGCACCTCGACCGTCCGCGGCCGGACCTCAAACCGCGCTCCGATCTCCGCATCGGTCAGCCGCTCGGTCAGCACTAGGCGGCGCAGCTCGGCATCGGCGCAAGGCCAGCCGCGGTGGTTGACCAGTCCGATAGCACGGCGCAGGCCTGCGACCTGCCAAGCCTCCAGCCCCCATTCGCCGGCGATCTGCGCATCGGTCATCCGGCGCACCAGAACCAGCATGGGCAGCGAGGCGCGCAGACCT
This sequence comes from Azospirillum palustre, assembly GCF_002573965.1. NCBI lineage: Bacteria > Pseudomonadati > Pseudomonadota > Alphaproteobacteria > Rhodospirillales > Azospirillaceae > Azospirillum > Azospirillum palustre. Next base: position 993,812 of record NZ_PDKW01000042.1, read on the forward strand.
TCGGGGACGCGGCGGCGGGGCTGTGCGGCGATGGCGCTCATTCGGCGCTCCCGGTGCTGGCGATGACGCGCAATGCCCGGGCCTGGCTCGGCAGGCGCTCCAGGGCGCCGCGTTCCACCAGACATTCGATCAACCGATGCACACCCGACTTGCTGGCGAGGCCGACGGCCTTGGCCATCTCATCGAAGCTGGGCGACACGCCGCGGTGCTCACGCTGGTACCGGGCGATGAAATCCAGCAGCAGCCCCTGTTTCGGGGTGAGGCCGGTGCGGATTGGACGCTTCGGCTCTTTGGCGGCCAGCTGGGATTTCAGCCGCTCGACCTCCGCCTCCAGCACGATATTCCGGGCCTGCAACTGGCGGATCGTCCGGGCCATGGCGGCGGTGTCCTCGGTCACAGTCAGCGTTCCGGCGGTCATGCTGCGCTCCTCCCCCGTCCTGTGGCGATGGTGACCTCGACACCCCGAACCCCCAGCGCCGCCATCAGGCGGGGGGCCAGATGCTGGGCGATGCGGTCCCGGTGCATGGTGGTCGGCGCCTCGACGGTGGCGATGCCGTCGGCCGTCGTGATCCGGCAGACGAACAGCCAGGCGTGCCACTCGACCGCATCGAAGTGCCCGGCGTAGGGTTCCGGCACCGGCAGCAGCGACATGCCGCTCCGCGCCGGCCGGGCATGGGCGATGGCGGTGCGGACATCCCGGTCCAGCACGGCGCGCAGGCTGCGGGGCGCCCCGGCGTCCTTGCCGGCCAGCTGGCGGAACTGGCGGCGGACCTCATCGACCACCGCGGCGGCGGTATCGGTGGGCGACAGGCCCCGCTCGGCCCCGGCGGCGATCCAGTCGGCGATCAGCTCGCCGTCGGCTGGGCTGATGGGGCGGTCCGGCAGGTCGAACCAGCGCTCGAAGCCATCGGCGAGGCCCTGGCGGATGGCTGAAATCCCATCGTCCAGACCATCGGCCGGCCGGCCGGCTTCGTGCGCGCCCGCGGGGGGCCTGCCGCCAGCCGAGGATTCTTCGGTTTTAGATCTTAACTCCTGTCCCGTCCTGTCCTGTCCTGTCCTGTCGCGCGCAACTGTTGGGACCTCGTTACGTTGGTCGTTACGGTCGTCGTTACGTTGAACGTGACGTTCATCGTTACGTGCATCCTGAGCGGGGGTTTGACGACCATCGTTACGATCATCGTCACGTCCCTTTTTGCGGGCCTCCGTGGCCTTCTTCGTGCGGTCGTGACGTTTCAGGAGCGAGTCCCAGGCCCGCATCGCATCCTCGGCCAAGACCCGGTGATAGAGCCGGCCGTCGTTGCAAAGGATGAAGCCCCGAAGGGCCATGTCCTTGATCTTGTTCCAGCGCTGGACTGTGACCCCCGCGAAGCTCGCCAGGATGGCCGGGTTGTTCGGCAGGCTGGCCGCCGGGCGCTGCTGCCAAGCCCGGCACCAGAGGATGACGGCCGCCTTGAACTCGTCGCCGCTGGACAGCGCCAGCAGTTCGGACGATAGGACGCGGCGGGTGTCGAGCATAAAGCCGTCGAGCTTCGAGATGTCGACCTCGGCAGGCACCAGCGGATCGGGGAGGTGCTCGGTGGACATGGGTGCTACTCCGCCGCCTGGGCCGGCGCGGCTGCCGGGCTTGTGATGAGGTCAAAGTGAGAGGCGCGGGTCCTGGCTCGCTCGGCCATGCGCTCCAGCTCGTCGGCCAAGTCGTCCAGGCCGATGGCGACGGCGCTGCCACCCTTGGTGCCGGAGCGGATTAGGCAGGCCCGGGAACGGGCCACGCGGGCGGCTTCCTGCAGGCCGAGGGCGGTGTTGGTGGTCATGCAGCCACCTCATCGGCCGGCCAGTCGCTGGCGCGCTCCAGGGCCTTCCGGCAGGGCGGGATCCAGCGCAGGCGGGTGTCGGTGTTCCCTCGTGCCCACACGATCCAGGCATAGCTGGTGGCAGTGCTTGCAGTGCGGCTCAGGCGTCCCTTGACCATCGGCACGCGCTCGACGAACTGCGCGACGACGGCGGGTGGATGTTCGGTGAAGAGACGGTGACGCTCGACGCTCTCAAGGAAGGCGGTGCGCACCAGGAGGGCGACGCCGCGGTGAACGAACGGGGCCTCCAAGGCACGACGAGCAAACTGCACACCCAGCCGGAACGGCGGATTGGTGACGATCAGGTCGACGCCCTGCTTCTCTATGCAGGGGCTCTCTGACCCATACATGAGGAAATCGTCCACGCGCTCCTGGCCGGGCCAGAGATGCGAATAGTCGTGGACGTCGGAGGAGTAAACCCGGCGGAAGCGCTCCTTGAGCGGCATGACCATGGAGCCAATCCCGCAGGCAGGCTCCCAAACGGTCATGTCCTCGGTGGGGCCGAACAGCTCCCGCAGGACATGCCAACACAAGGCGCGCGTGGCCCAGGGGGGCGTCGGGAAGAAATCCAGGCTGTCGTGCGGTTCGGCGCGCTGCGCCATGACGGCGTGGCTGCGGTTCTGGCTCATGCGTACCTCCGCAATCCGTATTGCTTGGCTTGGCGAGCGGCAACGCGCTTCCTGGCATGAAAAAACCAAGCGGGTTGGCAGCCTTTCACCCGTCCGATGCGCTGGAGATCCTTGTCGGTCTCCGCCATGGCTTCCAGTTCTGGGACTGAGAACGAGTGCATATCGCGGTCAGACAGAAGCTCGATCCGCCGTACGACCACAGGCTGACGGTCCACGAACACGTAGCCGCATCTCGGAGTCGGGCATCTTTGGGTGGGGAAAACGCGCCGATGGCATTTCGGGCAGCGCACGGTCGAAGCGCTCGACTGGATAAGGCCGGACTTCAGCGACCACGTCCGGTCAGCCTCTGGCATGCCGTGGAGCTTAACGTTGTCGGCGAGGTCGATGATGCAGGCGCGCTTCTTGCTGGGGTTGATGCGCAGCACCCGGCCGGCTTGCTGCATGTAGAGCTGGGCCGACTTGGTCGGGCGCAGGAAGATGGCGCCGGCGACGACCGGGATATCGGTCCCCTCCGAGATAATCATGCAGCTGGTCAGCACCTGGATTTCGCCCGCAGCGAGATCGGCAATTGCGCGGTCGCGCTCGGCAACATCCATGTTGCCGTCGACGGAGCGGGCCTTCCATTGACCGGCGGTGAACATCTCCGCGACCCGCTGGGCATGGGCGACCGAGGTGCAGAAGATGATGGCGGGCTCAGTTGGCATCCGCGCCGCATAGGCGTTCATCGCCAGCCGCGTGACCTTGTCGTTGTTCATGGCGCGGTCAAGGTCAGCGGCGACGAAATCGCCGCGACTGATCTTCACGCCCGACAGGTCCGGGCTATACGGCGCCCAGACCTCAGCCGGGCAGAGGAAACCGGCGGCGGTCAACTCGGCCACAGACGGGCCCCGCACCACAGTTTCGAACAGGTCGCCGAGCGGCTTGCCATCGCCACGGAACGGGGTGGCGGTAACGCCGAGTCGTTGGGCATTCGGCATCGCCTCCAGCAGCGCCTGCCAGCCGGGCGCGACGGTGTGGTGCGCCTCGTCGACCACGACCAGGCGGATGGTGCGCAGCCAAGCCGCCAGCCGGCCCTTGCGCGCCTTTAGGGTGTCGATCGAGCAGACATGGACCAGGGCGGTCGGGTCGGGATCATGGTCCGGATCGACGATGGCGGCGTCGATGCCGACGGCGGCCAGCTGGCGCAGGGACTGCTGGAGCAGTTCGCGGCGGTGGACCAGGAAGACGGTGGGCCAGCCGTGATCCACCACGGTGCGGATGACGCCGCCGACCACCACGACGGTCTTGCCGCCGGCGGTGGGCAGGACGTAGAGCACGCCGCGGACGCCGCGCTCCAGGCATGCCAGGATTTCGTCAGCGTTCTTGCGCTGGTAGGGGCGGAGTTGGAGGGGAGCGTGTTTCATGCCGGTCCCCCGACCAGCTTCTGGGTGGCCTTGTAGACAGCGACCTCGACACGGGGTCGGTCCTTGTCGACGAACCCCTCCTCGATCTTCAGCCGCACCTGCCGGTCGTTGGCGATCAGGCGGGGCTCCAGGATGAAGCCGGAACCGACCTTCACTCGGCGGGTCTGGAGGGCATCATAGACAAGGCTGGCGTCCAGATCGGGACGGCGGCTGGCGTAGAAGACGCGGACATAAACCGCCACGTCGCCCTCGTAGGGTTCCGCCCGTTTTGTGACGTGCTGGCCGGCGAGCGCTTCGAACGCCAGGGCCTTGTCGCCCTTCCGCAGACGCGCCGCGCCGCCGATCTTGACGATCTCACGGCTGTTCCCCTTGGCTGCCGGTTCGCCAGGAATGACGAACCGGGCCAGGAGGTCGCCGCGCTGCCATGTGGGTTGCGGGCCGGCCATGGCGATCACACCGCCGAGCGGACATCATAGGACAGCGCCGTCGTCGGAGCCGTCAGCAGCCGGCCACGGGCCAGGGTCTTCGCGGCGTCGATCAGCTCGTCGCGGGTGACCGTCTCCAGTCGGTCGGCGAAGAAGGTATTGATCTGGTTCGCCCAGGTCTCTCCAGTCTTCGGGCCGGAGACGTCCATCAGCGGGCTGTTCGTCTCCAGATCGTAGAGGGTGTATTTTCCATCGATCTCCCAGACCTCAACGCGGCCGGCCGGCTCGTCGTCGTGGTGCTGATCGTCGCCGTCGGCTGGCGCGTCCTCCGACACGGCGTCATCCTGCTGCTCGACCTGCGCAGCTGCCGGGCGCACGAAGCGAGCGGGCTTGCCGCCTTGCGCATCCTTCAGCCCCAGCACCCACTGCGTCTTGAGAGTGCCACGACCATGCGGGCAGTCCTCGCCGAACTTGTCCTGGCTGGCGGCGTCGAAGCCGGCGAAATAGGCAGCCAGTTTGTCGGCATCCGTGACCTTTCCGCGCTTGGCGGTCGCGAGATCGGTGACGTCGGCGCCGGCGGGCTGCTCGTCGCTGTCCTGCACATCCTGCTGGTCGGCTTCCGGTCCCATCTCGGCACCGCGCGCCCTGCCCTGCTCCCACAGCCGCGCCTCGACGCTGTTCTCCGGGTGTGGGTTCATCTCCGGGCCATGGCCCAGTCGACCGGCGGAGAGCCCGTTGTTGGCGATGAAGCCGGCGTTCTCCGGCATCTCCTCGGCCGACATCAGGGCGGGGATGTCCTCCTCGACCGCCTCCGGCTCCGGCACCGACGGCGGCTCGACGTCGAAGGGGATTTCCTGATCCTGGTGCTCCTTCGCCTCCTCCGGCGCCTCGCGCTGCAAGGTGTCGCTGGCCTGTTGCAGAGCCTCCCTCACCGCCGGCTTCACCTGGGCGGTCATAAAGCCGAACAGGTCAAGCTGCACCTTGTCGCTCAACAGCGCGGCAATGGCGACCTGCAGCTTCCGGATCCGCTTCTGCCGGGCATCGTCATCGTCGAGGTGACGGATGCCGTGGCAGAGCTTGAAGATGTCGAAGTCGATGCCGGCCGCCTTCACAACCGCCTTGGCGCCGCGCACCGGCTCGCGGGCAGCTTCCAGAGCATCCTGCGCTTCGACGAGCTGGGAGGAAGCGAGCCGCAGAGAATCGGCAATATCTGTCTCGGTCAGATTGGTCGGGTTGTCTTTCGCTTTGCGGGCCACGTCTTGGCTCCTTACGGGCTGGGGGAAATCAGAGGGAAAGCGGCAGCCACACCCCGCGGCAGGACACGGTAGGCGCGCTGGGCATGGGCAGGGCAGTACGAGACGCCCGGCGCCGACGGCGCGAGGCACTTGCAGCTGTCGTCCGGCGACGGCGCGCCCTCGATCCACTGGCAGGCCTTCGCCGGGGCGGCGATGAAGCCGGGGCGGATGGCGTAGGGCCGGATCGGCCGACCATCACCGCCCTTCTCGGCGGCCAGGCGCTTCTGCTGCTGGCCGACGATGATGGCGGCGCGCGGCTTGGCCGACGGAGCGACAATGATCTCCACCGGTGCGGGGGCGACCTTCGGTGCCGGCGCAACGATCCGCGCCTTCCTCCTGACCGGACGCGGCGCGGCAGCGGCAGGATGCAGCTTTCCCACCGAAGCCGGGGGCATGCCCGGCCGGTCGGCCACATCGGCGAGGGCGACCAACATCGGATCGAACACCAGGGTCGCGGACGAAGCGCAATTCATGCTCATGCCCTCCCCGCCAGCAGCCGAACCCGGCCGCCGAATGTCTTTCGCAGTTCGGCGTGCACCAGATCGGCGAGGAGCGCGCCGGCCGAGGAAGACGGCCGGTCGACACCCAGCCGGCGCAGCGCGTCGCGCAGACCTTCCCGCTCGCGCTCGCGGATGGCCGGCTCGCCGGCGGTCCGCCCCTCCAACTCGCGCAGGCGCCAGAGGGTGTCGCGCTGCTCGGCGGTCGCGGCGGCGTCGAAGAGGAAGGCGACGAAGGGCATGCCCCAGCGGGCGTGCATCTCTTCGAGGGTGCGCATCGGCGGAAGGTTGCCGCGACGCCACCGCCAGGCGGTGATGTCGGATACCCCCCAATCGGCCATGATGCGGGTTTCGGCCGACTTCAGATCGAGGGGTTGCTCGCCCTCGAAGGCATAGGTCCGCAGCAGCCATTCGCCGAACCGGGCTCCAGCACCATGCAGATGCTTCAGCCTATGAAGGGCGCTTTCGGTGGCAGCCACACGCGATGCGGGCAAGATGTGGTCCATGACGCTATGCCCCCACCACGATGCCGAACAGCACCGCCGCCCCGGCGATGCAGACCCAGGCGTGCCGGCGCTCGCCGCGACGGGCCCAACCCAGCAGAGGCGCGAGCCAGACCAGCGGTGTCCGGTCGGCGGTCTTGAGCGTGCCGCCTGGATGCGAAGGGAGGCCGCGGAATGGGATGACACAGGGCGACCCGACATCGCCGCGCATTGCCGGGCGGTCGCCGCCGGCATCGAGGCGAGCGAATTCAGCAGCCGCCCGCTGTGTGCCCTGATGTCCGGCGGAAAGGGATGAGGGATGGCGCATGGCTTAGGCCTCCAGGCCCAGTTGCCGGCGACGATGGCCGCGTGCGTGCGGTTCCTCACGCCCAGCATCTTGAAGATTTCGGCGGTGTGGGCCTTAACCGTCCCCTCACCGATTCTCAGGGCCCTGCCGATCTGCGGGTTGGACTTGCCCTGCGCAAGCATGACGAGAACCTGCTTCTGGCGGCCGGTCAGGCGAACGGCGCCGAGGAACGTGTGGTCGATGCGGTGAACGACGAGCGGCCCTTCTTCCGGCCTCTCGGCCGGCGGTTCCGGCAAGCGGCCACCGGCGGCCAGCCCCTGCAAGGTGCAGGCATCCTCCAGGGACAGCGCGTGGAGCGGTATATCGGCGCGGATGGTGACGACGCCGTCACGGATGATGATCAGGTCGCCGAGCGAGTTGATCGCGAAGGACGCCAGCAGGCCGACCAGATACGCGCGCTCGTAATCCGCGAGGCCGCTGCCCTGCGCGGAAGGGGTGGCGCGACCGTCGCCGTTCTGCCAATTGGAGAAGGGGCGTTCGCCCTTCGTGAACTGGACGACGCTGGCCTCTCTGGGGTAAGAATGGCTGTGGGAATTGAGCATCTCGGTTCCTCATTGCGATTACGGAAGCCGGCGCGGGTGGGGATCTGCGGCCGGCTTTCGTGCGTTCAGGGGTCAGGTTTCGACGGCGTCGCAGACGGCGACGTAGGTCAGGAAGGCCGCGCCGATGATCGACGGGACGGCCAGAATGAAGGCCTCCCAGGCACCGATTGCCGCCGACGCCATGGCGAGCAGCAGAAGCGCGTGGGTCAGAGAGAGGGTCAGGGCGAGGTCGCGCATCAGGTGATCCTCCGCTCGCTGGAATGGATGCGGGCGGCCATGACAGCCACCCGCGCCCTTGCTACCGTGGGAGTTGCAAGACACACCGCGGAGCAAAGCTATGGACGACGAGCAAGCCGAACTGATCGAACTCGAAGGGCGAGCGACCGCCAGCTTGTTTCTCGCCGTGGAAATCTGGTCCGGCTTGGCGCGGTGCGGCATCCTGACCAAGGAGCAGGCCCGTGAAATCATGGATTCTGCCCTCCTTCGCCTGGAGACGCTTCACGCCGCCGATGGTCCTGCCGCACGCGGAACCGCGCGGGCACGCGACCTGCTGGAGAGGCTCGTCTCTCGACAATCGCGTTGAACTCCTCGGCGATCTCGCCGAGGGCAGCATCGATGGCAGCCGGAGGGCAGAGGCGGGATGCGTTGCGCATCAGGCGGCCCGCCCTTCGGGGTGGGACGTATCCGATTTACGGCGCCCAGCCCGCGCCCGGCAGGGTTCTGCGGCTGGTGCGGTAGGGAGAACGTCAGGACGATCAACGCCGACGGGCCACTCCAGATCGGAGGGCCAATGATCGGCGAACCACTGCTTGAGGCGCAGATAGACGTCCACCGAGCACGAGCCACCGGAGCTGATGCGCTTGAAGAACGATCCATCGTTCATCGCGCGGGTCGCAACACGGGCCTCAGACACCCCCATCGCGGAAGCATACTGAGCGGCGAGCGTGGAGAGCTGAGTTCTGTAATCCATGGCGGACAGAATGCGGGAAATTTCCCGCGTGGTCAAGCGCGCTTTCCCGCGTTCGTTCCCGCGTTCACGGATTGTGAACACGCGGGCAGTATCCCGCATATGTCGGATACGTTCTTCGACCGCATCGAGCGGCGGCTAATTGCTACCGGACAGACTGAAGAGGCCGCCAGCAAACGGGCTGGGCGGAACCGCGGTTATATCCGTGACCTGAAGCGTAAAAAGAGCGTACCCAATTCTAAGAACATTGCCGGGCTCGCGGTGGCACTGGAGTGCAGCAGCGAATATCTGCTCGGCATTATGGAAGACCCCGGCGCCCCACCAGTGGCCAAGGTGACTGAGGTCGTAGAGGGCGAGTCGCCGATTACTGATGACGAGCGCCTACTGATCACGATTTATCGCGCTCTTCCCGAGGAGGATAAAAAGTGGATATGGCAGCAGGTTCTCCGTGAGGCGGAGAAGGCAGGCATCGCAGTTGGTGACGCCGAATAGCGCCGGCCATGATAGAGGCCACCGCCCGCGGCGGCAGCTTCCTCAAGACGCTGAGCAGCCTCTTTTCGTCCTCTGACAGTTCCACGTCTCTCCCCGTTGCCGTCATCCAGGCATCTAAAATGAGAACATGTTAGGAACATTCACTCAACAGTTCATACCGCGAACTTCTTAAAAGAGTTCGCCCAGCGCTTGCTGTTGTGCTCCCGTTGGCCGCTGATGCTGCCCCAGGTCCGTTCACAGAGACAGGCCGGCAAGATTGCCCTGGAAGCAACTTTCTTCCCGCACATGCGCCACCAAGCCATTTGCCGGTAAAGAGTTTCTACCGGAATGCATACGGGGATACTCCAATTGCCCACCACCCCATCCGGCGCAGATCTTAGGGTGAAAGGAGAAGCGGGCGCTACCAAAAGGAGCGACTCATTTGATTCACTTCGGCTGAAAAATTTTGAAACGAAATGCGACGTGCACCGCGACAAAATTGATGAATGCTAACATCCGATCACGTCCAGGCCTTTCAAAACTGCCCGTTCTTTTCAGATCTTGCCGGAATGCCCATGTGGCGACTCGTTGACACCGCGGAGGTGCGACACTTTCGCCGGGGGCAGGTGGTTTTCCGTCAGGGTGATCCTGGTGGCTCGATCTTCGTCATCGTCGCCGGTCAGCTGTCGGTGACCAAGAGCGCGCCCAGCCGCGTGCTGCGCCTCGCACTGCTGGAGCCGCCGGCAGCAGTGGGTGAGATCGGCGTGGTCGATGACAAGCCGCGCACCGCCACAGTGACGGCCGTCACGGATTCCGTGCTGCTGGAGCTGACGCGCGCTGCCGTGTTCGCGGCCTGGGACGATTATCCTGAGGGGATGAAGTCGGCCCTGTTCGCCCTGGCCGCCATCGCGCGGAAATCGGCGGAGTGGGAAACGGCGGCACTGATGGACGTTGGCGCCCGGATCGCCCGGCTGCTGCTGGCACTCGGCGATGCTTCCGGGCATGTGGCACACAGCCAAGTGGAGCTGGCCGACATGCTGGGCCTGCACCGCGGCCAGATCAGCAAGCACCTGACGGAGTTCCGGCGGCTTGGCTATCTCGCGAAGACGCCAGGCCGGATTACGATCATCAGCCGCGCCGGGCTGGCGCGGGAGGGTGGCTGATTGCAGGCACAAAAAAGCCCGCCGGCCGGGTGGCGGGCGGGCTAGAGCTTCTCGCTTACAGCGAGGCTCTGACCTCAGGATATTCGTCCCAGGTACGGCCCCGCAACTCGCGTCCCGCTGCCTTCTTGTTAGTTCCACCCCATTGCTTGAAGAAGAAGGCGACGTTCTGTTCCTGACATGCCTCCAGCAGATCGTCGACCCAAACCTGCTCCATCGGCCGAGCAGCCGGACCGGACTCGCCACCAACGATAGCCCAGTGAATGCCCTCAAGGTTCGGATTTGGGATTGCGCCAATCAGCGGTTCGAATGAAACGAAACGCACGGCCGCTACTGTCTCACGCAGGTGATCCAGTCGGAACTCGTAATCAGCGCTTTCCACGCTGGTGCCGAGCCAGACGTTCGGCAGCACCGGAAGAGATTTCGAAAGCTCGGCCATTCGTTCCGGCCTCTTGGTCAGGATCTGGTAGGTATGGCGCCGCGTGCCAGCCATCGTGTGCCAGATGCGCCGGATCGCCTCTTCCGGCACTGCCTCGTGGAATAGATCGGACATGCTGTTGACGAAGACGCGGCGTGGAGACCGCCAGTCCAGAGGCGCCAAAATTGCCTTCTCATCGACAGCGATCTTCCCAGTCCAGACATCACGGCGACCGGAACGGCGCGTCGTACCGACGTATTTTTCCTGCCCCATTTTCTCAAGCCGTGCGGCCATCCGCATGGCATAGCAATTGGTACAGCCTGGGGAGATCACCGTACATCCAGCGATCGGGTTCCAGGTTGCGTCAGTCCATTCGATCGAGCTGTCTGCCATGTGCGGCCTCTATAGGAACGTCACCGAAACATCGTCACCAAAAGTTCTTTGCCCTTTGCGCATCGGCCGGTCGACCGCGGCTGGACGGGCAATTATCCGGCCGGCCCCCTCCAGCTGGCGCAACGCTTCCTTATAGTTACGCGATATATATGGGGTGTCTACATGATGCTGTCTATAGATTTCTACCATCTTCAAAGTTCTTCCGGCAAAGCATTGACATAGATCGTCGGCGAGCCCATCCAAGGGACGAGCCAGAGAAAAGAGCAATGGGGTCGCAGCGTCGGCTGGTGAATACGCAAATGAAGCAATACCTTGATCTTCGGTAGATGATTCCGTAGCCATTATCTCTTTCATGATCTCATATCCGAGAACATGCTTTGAGACGAATATCAAGCAATGCGACAAGCGAGCTCCAGTCTCGCTGCGGAATCGGAACGGAAGGACATATGTTCCTCCCATTTCCTTGATCGATTGCGCAATCGCTTCAATAACAAGAGCCTCGCGCTTGGCAGGGACCTGCCCCTGTACTGATGCACGCAACTGCGCAGCACGGGTTGGCCCAAAAAGCGCCTCCATATGGGATTCAACAAGAATGTTTGAAATTCCTGCATTGATTCGATTGTAATTAAAAAATAGAACGCAGTCACAGCCCCAATCCTTGATAACCCCGTTAATGATTTTCTGCGAAAGTCCTTTGTAACCGAATGGGTCAACGAAGCTAAAGCTGGGGACGAGTTTTGTCTTTGCCAGCATATCAGCAATGCTCTCATCCACATTTTGGTTATGAACCGTAGGCTTAAATTTTAGGAGGCCGATGTCCTTCAGTTTTTCAATTTCCTCAAAGAGGGTGTCAGCTGTCGCCTTGTCCCCTTCGTTGAAAACTGTGACCAGAAGATTGCGGAGCTGTGGATCTGCGATGGCTGTTTCCAGAACCATCAGGGGTGTCGAGGCCGCTCCATCCTTGTATCTCCCTGGGCCAGCATAGAGATCAATATAAGCCATCTTCCCATGGTGCGTTCTTGCGCTGGGCGCGATAATCTTTGCCCATACTTTGAAGTATTTACTTACTATACGCGCCTTAACTTCTGACTGGTCGCTTCTTTCTTCAAAGAACTTCTGAGCCACTTATATTCTCCGGATATCAGTCTATAAGACGTGTTGGTTTTTTTAGACGTTGCTTACAACTTCATCTGCAAGGATCAGTTGCTCGACCAGCAGTTCCAGGGCGGCGACGCAGGCAGTGAGGTCCGTCATCACAAGGTCCCTGGGATCGTGCCGCGCATCACAGAGCGGCCTTCTCGACGAACGTCAGATAAGACATGTTCATCGGCTCCGGCTTCTCCCGCTTGTCGAAACGAACCATCGCGGTATCGCCATCCACCGCCTCGATCTCACCTTCCCCGAAGCTCGGATGGCGGACGCGCGAGCCGACGAGGACGTCTCCATTCTTCGGTATCGGTCGCACTTGGAATTCGGTGCCGCACCGCATGCACTTCGTAGCGGCGGCTGAAGCCAACGCGTAGCACTTCGAGCACGTCTTCGTCGCATCGGCTATCGTCGCACGCGGCTGCGTATCGCTGCTGTCAGAGATCGGCGCCGGCCGTTGTGAAACCGGCGGCAAGGTGCGCGGCGCGTTCGCAGCGATAGTTGTCCCAAGCCGGTCGACCGCATCTCGGACCGCTGCCAACCCGATCAGGATGCACCCGGTCATGAACAGCAGCCCAGAGCCAATCAGGCCATTACTTTGCCGGCTCAATAATCCGATGTTCTCAACCCGGCTCCCGATCCCAGTTGAAACGCTGGTGTCCATCGCCAATGCCGCAAGCAGGCCGAACAGTCCCAGCAGGATCATGGCAAAACCACTGCCTCGCATGTCACAAACTCCCCAAGATGGCGCGGCGGCGTTCAGAATAGACGGCTCAATCGAAGGGGGTCGTTACTTTCCTTGATGGCTCTCCAAATGGATTGGCGTTCGGCTCGTACGTGTTCAGGCACGACAAAAGAATTGCTAATGCTTTTCTGCTCCCCAACAGACCTAAGGTCATGGACTTATTTCCGATCTTAAAATCCATCTTTGATCCACCTGAAAAGAACTCACCAAACCCAGCTTCGTATGAAATATGAATTACAACACCATTCGTGCTATAGACAAAAGCCTTACCATTCCAAACTTTTCCATCGATATTAATTTTTGCCCCATATTCATCGCCCTTATTCAGAGACCATGTGTTGCTATCCAAGAATAATCTGTATCCACTTTTCCCTGCCAAAATCGTAAGAACTTCAGGGCCATCTTTACTCAATATTTCCATTCCACAGTGACCAAATGCACCGTTGTCCGCAAAATAAGCGTAAATAGACCACGATCCAGATCGACTGTAATCAATAGTTCTCGCGGATGCTGAACTCACAAAATATAGCGGAAGTGAAAGGCCGATAGCGGCCGCATAAAGTAACTTTCCAACCGACATGCCAGATTCCGCATTTCTATCGATATGCATGCCCATGCCGCTTCCTCATATCACCGGCAGTTCAGCCCGTAGCAGGGCGTCCTCTGCTGGCTGCCGTACCCGTTGTACGGGTTCGTCGGAACCGCATACGGGTTCACCGTCCCGGCCTGCCCCGTGTAGGGATTGACGTTCCCGCGGGTCGAGTAATTGTCGAACGGGTTGTCGTTGCGCGGCGTGCTGAGGTGAGGCTGCACATAGGTGCCGTCACGCCGGACATATCCCCTGGTGTAGGTATCCGCCATTGCGGCCGAACTGACTAGGATAAGCCCCGCTGCTACAATCCATTTCCGCACTTTTCTATCCTCCAAAAACCGAAGCGCGAACGCTGCCTGCCCAGCGCAACCGCATTATGGCAAGGCAGTCGACGCAGGAAAATGCGGGAAAGTTCCCGCACAGCTCTTGACGCGGGAAATTTCCCGCATTACTGTTTCATCCATACCCCACCCGGAGCCGCCCGATGCACCCCCGCCCCGCATCCACACTGTCAAAGATGCCCCACCTCGATTTCGTGGCGCTCAATGCGCGCCTTTGGGATGCGGGCCGCAGCGATCTCCAGCGCCGTCTGTCAGCCGTTTACCGCGATCAGGTGATCGACGAAGCGCTCCCGGCTGACATCGCTGCGATAACTCATCCCCGCCCCGCCATGGACCCCCGCCCCGCCATGGACCCCCGCCCCGACGACGAGATCGCCCGCTCCCAAAGCCGAGAGGTGATGCGCCGCGACCAGCCGACGCACCAGATCGACCAGCGCAGCGACAGGCTGGCGCTGGGCGAGGCGGTGAAGCGGATGGGGGTGTGAGATGGCCAGCAAAGCTGAAATCGCCTGGATTTACCGCAACCGCGATGGCCTGCCTGCCGAGATCAAGGCGCACAACTACGGCGTCACGATCCGCCGGGCGCGCGGCGATAGCTGGGAAGCCCCGGAGAACCAGTACCGCTGCCTTGCCACCGAAATGGAAGCGCCGGCCATCCAGGCTGAGGTAAGCGCAATCCAGGCCGAATTGTCGGCCGCCTGAGTTTCGCGGTTCGCCGCGTCCACCTGCCCTGCGCCCGGCGGCGCATGGCGTTTCCTCCACCTCCCTTGCCGCCGGGGCTTCCCCCAGCCCCGGCGGTCTTTCTCTCGGCCCGTTACCCGCCCTGCCCGGCGGGTCGGGCTTTCGGCAGTGAGAGGCCCGGTAATGCAAACCCCCAGCGTGACCGTCCCCCGGTCAAACGGGCCTCTAACCCCTCAACCAACCGAAGAAAGGAAGTCTCGGCAGTAGGAGTGGGAACCAGCGGGCGGCCTTGGCCGGACGCCCGCAACCTCAGAGCCCCTTACCCAGCGATGGGTGGGGCTTGAGGCCGTAGAGGGAGACGCCGAAGGCGAAGCCGGCCTGATCAACCGGGCGACACCAGCGCGGCGCTATCGCAGGCACCCGGTACTTAATCGGGCGAGCCAGGATCAACAGGGCGGTGCGTCCTGCCGCGAGCCGGGGTAGCAGCCGGCCCTTTCAGTCTCAACCCCGCTCCCGGCTCTGCAGGCTGGGGCGGGGTCGAGGCAGTAGAGGGATGCCGCGGCACACAGCCGCCCCGAGCCGCAGAGGTGGCGACAGGGCGAACCAGCTGGCCGGCGTCGGCGCCTGAGATTGATGGCCGGCTCCCTCGCCCCATTCCACCGCATGAGCGGAGCATTCCCGATGCGTCGTACCTCCCTCACCCGTCTCCAGCTGCAGGTCGAACTCTTCAACGTCGACAACCCGCCCGGCACCCCCGTCCTGCACCGCCCGCTGACCGGAACGGCCACGGAGACCATCACCGCGAGCCGGGCCAGCCTCTACGGCCGCACTCCGGTCGTCCACCTGATGGGTGCCGGCCGCGTCCCTCTCAGCGACGTGGTGCGGTAATGCCCCTCCCCATCACCCTCGCCCACATCCCCCTGGGCGCCTCCGGACTGGCGCTGACCATCAACTCGGGCATCGCCGCGGTGATCGACGACGGCATCGCCCTGGACGCTGCCGCCGGCCTCACCGACGAGCAGGCCGAGGCGCTGATAGCCGATGCCCGTCGCTGGATTCTGCTGGGGCCCGTCGAGGCGATGAACTGGTTTGGCCCGGCGCTGAACCGGGCGCGGCAGGCGCAGCCCCGGCTGCTGGCGGCGGAGTGAGCCATGGAACCGCCGTCGCCGATCACGCTGGACGCCGAAAAGCGAGCGAAGCGGAAACGCAGCAAGCGCATTCGCCAAATCAAAAAGATAGTCGAGCGGGACGGCGACGCTTGCTTCTTCTGCGGTCGGTCACTCGGTGACGACATCACCATCGAGCATCTGGTGCCCATCACCCACGGCGGCCCCGACCACCGATCCAACCTCGTCCTCGCGCATCATGCATGCAACCAGCGCGCCGACCATCTGTCGGTCGCGGAGAAGGTGCGGCTGCGCGAGGAGATGCACCGTCAGCCCGAAGAGTTCGCGGTATGAACGCTCGCCCCGTCACCTCCGCCCAGCTGAACGACCTGCACGCCCGCAACCTGCCCGACCGGCAGTTCCGGCGCGAGGTCTGCGCCCTGGAGCACGGCGCCGACGCGCTGCGGCTGCTGGACCTCCGGAACCGGCGCGACATGACGGCCGGCCTCTGCAAGCAGGCGCTCATCGCCGCCCGTCTGCGGCTCCGCGACGGGAGCCTCCAGCCCTACCAGCTCCGGACGCTGACGCAGGCCTTCCAGCAGTGGCAGGCCGCCGTGTCGGAACTGGCCGAATTTCAATCCCGCCGGCCGTCCGTGCCGGCCGCTGCGGAGTGACGCCCATGGCCGAGATAAAGCCCTTCTACTTGGTGCTGCGCGACGACGACGAGCGGCTGAGGCGTCACGCCTCCTATCGGATCGCCTCCGACGAAGCGGTCCGGTTGGCAAGGCAGCATCCCGAGCACGCCTTCGTGGTGGTCCAGACCACCGAAGTGGTCGGACCCATCATGCCCACCGTGAAGCCGCGCCGCCTCATACCGCAGGACGCACCAGACGAAATCCCGTTTTAACAAGGTCGAGCGCAATGGCCACACTTAACGCCACCGTCACCGGCCGGGACGAATTGACCGTCCTGCCCTACCGGGTCGTCACCACCGAAGGCTTCCGCCGGGTCCGCGGCTGGGTCTGGCAGAGCTGCGGCATCCGCCGGGACCGGGAAAAGCGCCGCATCGTCATCGACCATCTGCCGACCGGCGCCCTGATCGGCGTGGCCCCCGATGTCGAATCCGCCCTGCGCGCCGTCACCGACCTCGACCCGCTGCTGGACGGCAACGCCACCGCCGGCGGCCACGCTCTGACGCCCACCATCCGGGCCGTCCTGCTGCGCCACTGCATCGCCCTTCCGGATCCGGTGCTGATCGAGGAGGCCGCCTGAGATGGCCAGCCCCTACACCCTCACGCCCTCGGACGAGACCGCATACGGCACGCTGATCCACCTCCACGGCCGCGTGCTGCTGATCACCGGCATTTCGTCCGATTCCCCCGCCCAGCACAACCGCCTCGCCGAGCTGATGGTCGGCGTGCTGTCCCGCCTCACCCCGGCCGAGCAGGCCGAACTCGACGCCATCGTCGGCGCGCACGAAGCGTGCTGGACCCAGGAGACGCCCGCGCCATGAAGACGCTTCTCTTCTACGACACCGAAACCACCGGCCTGCCGGATTTCAAGGCGCCCTCGGACGCCGCGCACCAGCCGCACATCACGCAGATCGCCGCCCTGCTGACCGACGAAACCGGCAACAAGCTGGCCAGCCTCGACCTGCTGGTGCGTCCCGACGGCTGGACCATCCCGCCCGACCTGCAGGAACTGACCGGGATCACCATGGACCGGGCCGAGCAGGGGGGGGTGTCTGAGATGGTGGCGCTGTCCGCCTTCGAGGCCCTGTGGCGCCGCGCCTCGCTGCGCATCGCCCACAATGAGAGCTTCGACGCCCGCATCCTGCGGATCGGCTTCAAGCGGTTCGCCGGCATCTGCCATCCGGACGAGTGGAAGGGCGGTCCTGCCGCCTGCACCCAGGTCCTATCCACCCCGATCCTGAAGCTGCCGCCGACCGAGAAGATGAAGGCGGCCGGCCGGAACCACCACAAGAGCGCCAACCTGCGCGAGGCCTACGAGTTCTTCACCGGCAAGCCGCTGTCCGGCGCCCACAACGCCATGATCGACGTGATGGGGGTGAAGGCGGTGTGGTTCGCCATCCAGGAACGCAGCGCGGTCCCGGTGCCGGCCGGCACTGATCTGGCGGAGGCGGTCTGATGAACGCCCCCTCCCGCGCCCCCACCATCGTCCACTCATCCTCCCTGTCCGGCTATCCCGATTGCCCGCGCCGCGCCGCCGCCAAGCTGTTCGTGGCGGAGATCGCCGCGGCCGGCTTTGACCTGCGCGACCTGCCCTCCAACGTCGGCGCCGCCGTCGGCACCGGGGTCCACGCCGCCGCGGCGCTGATCCTGAAGGAGAAGGCCGCCACCGGCAGCCTGCCGCCGGTCGACGTCGCCACCGACGCGGCCATCGAGGAGTTGCGCCGCGCCGCCGAGCCGGGCATCACCTATGACCGCGAGACCCCGGCGCTGAACGAGGCCGAACAGCAGGCCAGGCGCATGGTGATGGTCTACCGGCACCAGATCGCCCCCGACGTTCAGCCCCTGATCGTCGAGGAGCGGCTGGAGGCGCAGGTCACGCCCGACATCATCCTGTCCGGCCAGTCCGACGTCATCGCCCGCGAGCCCGGCCGCATCCGCGACCTGAAGGGCGGCAAGACAATGGGCTGCCACGCGCCGCAGATCGGCTCCTACAGCCTGCTCGCCCGCTCCAACGGGATCGACGTGGCGGAAGCGTGCGTCGACTGGATTCAGCGCGTGCCGCTGAAAAAGCCCCAGCCCGACGCCGCGGTCCACCGGTACGACGTCGCCACCGCGGAGACGGCCGCGGTCAACGTGCTGCGCCACATCGAGGGCGACCTGACGACCTTCCGCCACGGCGATCCGGAACGGCACCTGCTGCCGGGCGACCCCTGGGCGTTCGTCGCCAACCCCTCTTCCAAACTCTGCTCGGCGAAATGGTGCCCGGCCCACGGGACCGCTTTCTGCCGCGAACACGCCGCCATCGAGGAGTGAACCATACCATGGCCGGAACCCCCGCCACCGCGCAACGCCGCCCGCCGCTCGCCCAGCCGACCGGTCAGGAACCGCCCCGCATCCAAGACCTGCTCCAGTCTCCGAAGACGGTCCAGCGCTTCCAACAGCTCGTGCCGCGCCACCTGAACCCGGAACGCATGCTCCGGGTCATGGCGCAGGCGGTATACAAAACCCCGAAGCTGGCCGAATGCGAGCCCATGACGCTGCTCGGCTCGATGATGGCTTGCGCGTCCTTCGGATTGGAGCCGAACACACCGCTGGGACATGCCTACCTGATCCCGTTCGAGAAGAGGAGAATGCAGGCCGGCCAGTGGGTGACCGAACGGGTAGACGTCAACCTCATCATCGGCTATCGCGGCTTCATCGATCTGGCGCGGCGCTCGGGCAATCTCGTTTCGATCCATGCCGACGTTGTCTATGGCGCCTACGGCGACATGCCGGCCGACGAATTCAGCTTCGAATACGGCAGCAACATGCACCTGCGGCACGTCCCCATCGGCGACAACCAGGGCCGTCCGCCCATCTGGGCCTATGCCCATGCCAGCCTGAAGGATGGGCAGGCCTTCGAGGCCCTGCCCTACGCCCGCGTTCTGCGGATTCGCGACAACTCGCAGGGCTTCCAAGCCGCACTCGCGGCCAAGCAAGAAGCGGAGCGCAACCCGAACAAAAGCGGATGGAAGATGCGCTCGTTTGAGTCGTCGCCGTGGGTGGCGCACGAACACGAGATGGCGGCCAAGACCATGATCCGCCGGCTGTCGAAGGCCCTGCCGATGTCGATCGAGTTCGCCAACGCCGTCCAGCTCGACGCCATGAGCGACACCGGCGGTGTGAACTACGCCTCCTTCTCCGATGGTGTCGACATGCGCGTCGCCGACGTCTCGACGGCCGCGATCGACCACCAGCCCGAAGAGCCGATGGAGCCGCTGAACGGCGAGCGCGAAGAGGTCCCGGTCGAGACCGGACACGATCCGGAAACTGGCGAGGTTCGCGAGCCGGCCAGGAAGGAACCCGCGCCCGCTGCGAAGGCCAGCCGCAAGCAGGCGCCGCCTCCGGCTGACGACGACGAGCTGTTCTCCGCCACCTGACCGCCACCCCACCGGAGGATTTCCCTATGCAGATCAGGATCCGTGATTTCCAGGTGGTCGAGCGTGCCGACCTCCTCGCCGGCGGGCTGGTGCTGGTCACCGGCAAGAACGCCCAGGGCAAATCGAGCGTGCTGAAGGCGACCGCCGCCGCCCTGACCGGCCAGCTGCAGTTCGGCTTGGCCAAGAAGGACGCGAAGGCGCTGGTGCGGGCCGGCGCCAGCACCGCCACCGCCGCGGTGCAGGGCACCGACTGGACCGTCGGCGCCGCCTGGCCGAAGTGCGAGGCCAATACCTCCGGCCAGCCGCCGAAGGTGACGCCCATCGCCGCCGGCCTGACCAGCCTGCTCGACCTGTCCGCCAAGGACCGCGCGAAGCTGCTGGCCGAACTGCTGAAGACCTCGCCCGACCGTGCCGACTTCGTTGCCGCCTGTGCGGACGCCTCCATCAGCGAGGCCATCGCCGCGCAGGTCTGGGGCGACATTGAGGGCAAGGGCTGGGACGCCAAGGCGGCCGAGGTCTCCGACAAGGGCGCCCGCCTGAAAGGGCAGTGGGAGCAGGCGACCGGCCAGCGGTTCGGCACCGAGAAGGTGCGGACGTGGCGGCCGGAGGGCTGGACCGACGTTCTCGGCGACGCGTCGCTGGACGACCTGCTGGCCGAGGCGGGCGAGGCGCGCCAGGAGCTGGAGCGCGCCGTCGCCGCGGCGGCCGTCGGGCAGGCGGAACTGGACCGGTTGACCGCCGCCTGCGCCGAGATCGACGAGCTGAAGGAGCGCTCTATCGAGGCGCAGCTGGCGGCGACCAGGGCGACCTCAGCCTATGGCAGCGCCCAGCGGGAGCGCGACGCCCTGCCGCCAGCCGCCCAGGCGAAGGGCCTGACCTGCCCCTGCTGTAACGCCGCCCTCCAGTTGGCCAACAACATGGGCGCCGATCAGCGGCTGGTGCAGGCCGAGCAGATCGGCGACGAAGAGCTGAAGAAGCGTCGCGACGCCATCGCAGCGGCCGACGGCAAGGTGTCCCGGCTGAAGGGCGAGCGGGACACCGCCGAGCGGAACGCGACCGATGCGCAGCGCGCCCACCAGACGGCGCAGCAGGCGGAGCGGCAGCTGGCGGACCTGCGGAAGAAGGCGTCCGGCGGCCAAGCGGGCGACGATGTCGAGGCGCTGCGCACCTGCGTCGCCACCGCGGAGGCGCGCCACCGCGCGCTGAAGGCGAAGGAGGATGCCGAGCGGGTTGCCAACCTGCTGGCGGTGAACCTTGCGATGCAAGCGATCATGGCGCCGGGCGGTCTGCGACAGGCGAAGCTGGTGAAGGTGCTGGACACCTTCAACGGCGGGCCGCTGCGCAGCCTGTGCGAGGCCGCCGGCTGGGGAGACGTCCGGATCGAACCGGACATGGGCATCACCTATGGCGGACGGCCTTACGAACAGCTCGCCGGCCTGGGCCCGCAGCTGTCCTCCGACCAGTTCCGGGTCTACGCCACCTTGCAGGTTGCCCTCGCCCAGGTGCAGGGCTGCGCGCTGGTGATCCTCGACGGCGCCGACGTGCTGGACCAGCGGGGCCGCGGTGGGCTGATCAAGATGCTGCGCGGCACCGGCATGGACGCGCTGATCGGCATGACCTTCAGCGCCCCCGACGTGGTCCCCGATCTGGAGGCGCGCGGCATGGGGCGGGCCTATTGGATCGACGGCGGTATCGCCCGGCCGCTGGGCGAGGTGATGGCCGAGAAGAGCCGGAAGGAGGCTGCGTGATGGCCCGCCGCAGCCGCAGCTACCAGCGCCGGCAGGAGCGGCGCGTCACCCTCCGCATGAAGGCGGCCGGCCTGATCGCACGGACCACCTTCGACGAGCCGGTGCTGGACGAAAGCCCCCGCCTTCCGGCGCTCGACATGGCGCTGCTCCGGATGGATGCCGATGCTTACCGGGCGGAGTGCCGTTGATGGATGGCCTGCTGTTCGACCTCCCGGCGGCCGGCTCCCGTCGCCGCGCCATCCGCGAACCCAGCGATGACGAGATCATCGTCGTCGGCTTCGCCGGGGGTGGCGGCACCTGCGAGGGAATCAAGATGGCGCTCGGCCGCAGCCCGGACGAGGCGCTGAACCATGACGAGGACGCCGTGTCGATGCACATGGCCAACCACCCGGAGACGCGGCACTGGTGCCAGAACATCTGGCAAGCGGAGCCGGCGCTGGTGTCGGCCGGGCGCCCCATTGGGCTGGCATGGTTCAGCCCGGATTGCACCCACTTCAGCAAGGCCAAGGGGGGCGTCCCACGAAAGAAGAACATCCGCGATCTGGCCTGGATCGTGGTGGCCTACGCCAAGCTCCCGCGCCACCTCCGCCCGCGCGTCGTCATGCTGGAGAATGTGGAGGAATTTCAGACCTGGGGTCCGCTGACCGACGAAGGGCACCCCTGCCCCGACCGGCGGGGCCAGACCTTCGCCGCCTGGGTCGCGGAGTTGCGCCGTCTCGGCTATCAGGTGGAGTGGAAGGAAAGCCGGGCCTCGATCTACGGCGCCCCGACGATCCGCAAGCGCCTGTCGGTCATTGCCCGCTGTGACAGCCGCCCCATCGTCTGGCCGGCGCCGACGCATGGAGCGCCGACCGATTCGGAGGTGCTGGCCGGCCGGCTTCTGCCGTTCCGCACCGCGGCGTCCCATGTGATCGACTGGTCCATCCCCTGCCCCTCCATCTTCCTGACGAAGGAGGAAGCCCGCGCGCTCCGGATCAAGCGCCCGCTGGAGGCAAATACCCTCCGCCGCATCTTCGCGGGGCTGAAGCGCTACGTCATCGACCACGCTGACCCGTTCATCATCCCGGTCACCCATGGTGGGGACAGCCGGGCGCACGCCATCCACGACCCGTTGCGTACCGTGACCACGGCCAACGGCGGGGAGTTCGCGCTGGTCGCTCCCCACATCATGAAGTACCGGAACAACAGCGTTGGGCACGGCATCGACGAGCCGCTGCACACCGTGACTTGCAGCCATTCCGACTATCACCCCGGCGGCGCGGCGCCGCTGGCTGTGGTCGCGCCGTTCCTCTCCCGCCAGTTCGGCGCCAGTATCGGCCATGGCGCGGAGGAACCGTGCGGCACCGTCACGGCGGGCGGCGGCGGCAAGAGCGCTCTGGTGATGCCCTGGATGGTCCAGCAGAACACGGGCGTCGTCGGCCATTCGATCGACAGCCCCACCTCCACCATCCTCAACACCGGCTCGCACCAGATGTTGGCCGCCGCCCACCTGACGAAGCTGTACGGCACCTGTCGGGACGGCCTGCACCCCGATCAGCCCATGCCGACGGTCACCGCTGGCGACGGCCATGTGGCCGAAGTCCGGGCTTTCCTGACCAAGTATTACGGCGAGGGCGGGCAGGACCAGGATTGCCGCGACCCGCTGCACACCATCCCGACCAAGGCCCGCTTTGGCCTGATCACCGTCCACGGCGAACCCTTCCAGATCGTAGACATCGGAATGCGGATGCTGACGCCGCGGGAGCTGTTCCGCGCGCAGGGCTTCCCCGACAGCTACGTCATCGACCGCGGGCACGACGGCCGGCGCTTCTCGAAGGCTGCGCAGATCAGGATGTGCGGAAACAGCGTCTCCCCGCCCTGGGCTGCCGCCCACATCGCCGCGAACGTTCCCGAGATGGCGCGCTTCGCCAAACCCCTCCCTGTCCAGGCCGCGGAGTGAACCATGGTCGCCTACAGCTTCAAGAAGCGCTTCGCCCCACCGATCATCGCCGGTCTTCAGCCGGGCCCGCTGGTCGACGGCATGAAGCGCCAGACCATCCGCGCTGACCGGAAGCGCCACGCTCGGCCGGGGGAGGAACTGCAGCTCTACACCGGCATGCGGACGCGGTCCTGCCAGCTGCTGGGCAGAGCGACCTGCACCAGCGCAACGCCGATCCGCCTGCTGTTCGGCCCGTCGCCGGCCGTCGAGATCGGCGGGGAGCTGGCGCTAACCGACGCGGCAGGGCTGGGCCTGTTCGCCCGCTTCGACGGCTTCGCGGATTGGCCGGACCTGTGCGCCTTCTGGGCGGCCGAGCATGCGGCGTTGACCGAATTCAGCGGTGTGATGATCCGGTGGGAGCCGCGCTCATGAGCCGCGCCGTAATGTATCGCAATGGGCTGGTGCAGCCCCGGCTGGTGAGGTGATCCATGGAAAAGATGCTGACCTTGGAGGAGTGGGCCGAGGCGGTGTTCGGCGCCCACCCGCCCCACATCGCGACCCTTCGCCGCTGGGCCCGGGAGAGCCGTATCTTCCCGGCTCCCCAACTCCACGGGCGGTCCTACTATGTCCTGGCGACCGCCCGGTATATCGACCCCACCAAACCCATCGCCCCACAGATCAACCAGGGTTCGCCGCGACGCAGTTCGCTGGCCGACAGAATCATGAAGGAGCGCGGCCTTGGGAAGACGGCGTAGCCGGCAGACCCGGAGCCTGCCTGCGAACCTGTACGAGCGCTCCGGCTATTTCTCCTGGCGCGATCCGCAGACCGGCAAGGAACACGGTCTCGGTCGCGACCGGCGCAGCGCCATGGAACAGGCCATCGAGGCGAACCTCCTGGTGGAGGGACTGCGGAACAAGCGCCGGCTGGTCGACCGGCTCAACACCGGTCCCAACAACAGCGTCAACGCGTTCTGCGACCTCTATGCCGGCATCATCGACAGCCGAAAGGAAGCCGGCCGGATCAAGAAGGCGACCCACGAGCATGTGTCGCAACGGCTCCGGCATTTCCGGACGGCGCTGGGCGAGCGCCGCATGGACACCATCACCACCCGCGACATCGCCGATTACCTCGCCGACTGGGAGGAGCGCGGCAAGCTGCGGATGGCGCAGTCTGTCCGCGCCTTCCTGCTGGACCTGTTCACCGTCGCCAAGTCGAAGGGATGGACGACGATCAACCCTGTCGGCGACACCAAAGTCGCGCCGGCGGAGGTGCAGCGCGCGCGCCTGACCCTGGACGACTTCCGCGCCATCCACGCCGTCGCGTTGAAGGATTATGCCCCCTGGCTGGCCCGGGCGATGGAACTCGCGCTCGTTACCGGCCAGCGTCGCGAAGACCTGATCGCAATGGGGCCGCGCGACGTCCGCGACGGCAAGCTGTGGATCGTGCCGCAGAAGACCGATCGTCATGGCGTCCGCATCTGCATCCCGCTGGAACTGCGGCTGCAAGTTGTCGGCTGGTCGGTGGGCGACGTGATCGCCCGGTGCCGGGACAACGTCCTCTCGCGCCATTTCATCCATCACAATGCCCATGCCGGCCGAGCCAAACTGGGAGACCCGATCCGGCGCCACACCGTGAGCGCCTGGTTTGCCGAAGCTCGCGACAAGAGCGGCCGCAGCTGGCCCGCCGGTAACACGCCGCCCAGCTTCCACGAAATCCGCTCGCTGGCGGCCCGGCTCTATCACGAGCAGGGCGTCAACGCACAGATGCTGCTGGGCCACAAATCGGCCGACATGACGGCCCTGTACCGGGACGTACGAGGCGCCGAGTGGATCGAAGTAAAAGCAAAGTAGATACTTGCGCAGCCGCCTTTTCGAAATCGGTCGCTAAGCATTTGATTTCGTTGTTACGTATTGCGCTGTTTCACGCTGTGGGATCGCCGCCGCAACGTGCCGCTAAGGCCTTGATTTTTCGGCATAAAGCGGGTCCGGCCGCATCTTAAATGGTATGTACAGTTCACTGATTATTTTTATTTGTTGAAATTTAGATATCATGAATTTATGGAAATCAACATCGTAAATTTAATTATGAAATGATGAAGGCGGCGTAGGACATTACACTGACGAACATCAGCAGAGAGACGATCGGGGCCATTTTCAATCTCCATCGGACTGGGTGGTTCATTCCTTTCCAAAGGATCTACGCCTCGTCCGCGTTGGGATAAATGCCCCGTTCCCGGATTCATCGTTCGGGGTTTTCGAACAATGGATGGCGTTTGCCGCCCCCCCTTGTTGACGGCGGGCCAATGCCCCGTCGTCCGCTACGCCTCCTGTTCGCCGAAGCCCGCGAAATCATGGAAAAGAAAGAATCCTGTGTCCCAAAGACGGCGTCGCTGGAGAGTACAGGTTTTCACCTATGCCGACCGCCTCAAATTTTTAGAGGATTTCCTTCAGCATATGTTGAAACGCTAAATCGGATAACGAATAAAGCGGACTTTGATAAGAAATAAAATCGCCTCTTTACGCCATTTTTACTATAAATCCAAAGATTTTAAGAGTTAGATTTAAAAATTACTATCGATCAAAGGCCCCGCTCCCGTGATTCGACAAAAGGGGATGCTGCCATGACTGACCAGACATTCGCCGATCCGGCCTCATCGGTTGAAGAGGCGCCCGCAATCCCGGAACAGACGAAGGCGCGCCTGCGGCACATTCTGGCTGGAGGACAACGTCATTCGGCCGGTGCCGTCCAACTGATCGGACTGGGCACCCTGCGCGACCGGTTGGGCAAGCGCTGGGACATCGTCAAGGAGCGCATCTACGAACAGACCGAACGGCTGTTCGACCGCCATCTGCCCCCCTCCGATGTCTGGCTGCGGGCCGACGACGCGAATTATCTGGTGGTTTTTGCGACGCTCGACCGGCAGGCCGCCGAACTGATCTGCGGCAGGATCGTGTCGGAACTGCATCGGATGATGCTGGGAAACAGTGATACGAGCCAGATAACCGTGCGCAGCATCGTGACCGAACTCGACGGCAACATCGCCGTCGAAGCGATGCAGCTCGATCAACTGATTGCGAGAGCCGCCCAGCAGGGTGCCGCTTCTTCGCAAAGCGAAACGGCCGATGCCGGCGATGCCTGGACGGCTCCAGCAGCCGATGCGCACGAGGGCGGCAGTTTCCACCCGACCATCTGCTACCGCCCGGTCTTCGACACATCCCACAAGGTGCTGTCCACCTATGTGTGCCACGCCGATGAGGAAACGAAACGTATCCTGAATACCCTGTCGACCGACGATGCGCGAAGCGAGGATTACAGATTCAGAATCGACATGGAACTCCTGAGCCAGTCGATAGAAATCCATGAGGAGCTGTACAAAAACAGCTTCCGCTATATCCAGAATCTTACCGTGAGCCTATCGACCCTCTCGATTGGCAGGCATCGGCGGCAATATCTCGCCCGCTGCCATTCGATCCCGTCGCATCTCATACCCTTCATCGTGTTCGTCATAGAGGGGGTTCCCACCGGTGTCCCCTATAGCCGAATCTCCGAAATCACGACGACCCTGAAGCCATACTCACGCGCCGTCCTTGTCCTGCTCGACGACGGAGCGCCAAATCTCGCGGCCTTCGCCCAGGCGGGCGTCCGCGGCATGGGCATAACGGTTCATGCCGGCGAACCGGATGCACGGGCAACCAATCGCCTTCACAGCTTTGGGACCCATGTGCAGCGCCATGGCATGATCTTTTTCGTCGACGGCATCAGGTCGGCGGCCATGCTGCGGATCGCCGAGGACGCCGGGGCGTCCTATGTGGCGGGACCACTGATCGGCCAGGACACCGACGTGCCCGGCCATATGAAACGCATGACCGAACGGGAACTGATCCAGAAATCCGCCAAAACCGCCCGTCACCGCTGACCGGCAAGCTTCCAGCCATACTGGCAAGTTGGTTGCCAGTTTCCACGCATGCTGTAATGTTGATGTCCACAATCGCTGCTATGTCGAGCGATGGGCGTCGAAATACGCAATCCAATCAATGGCCTGACCCAGCCGTCGATCCTGGCATGGAACTTGTACGAACGATGGTTCGGCGGCGGACGCCGCATCATTGGACGGATGCCGGGGCACAAATGGAGTTGGCTGGAAACGAGGGCGGTCGCGGAACGCCGCGAATCCTGGTGTTGGGCATCGGCAACATCCTGTGGGCCGACGAGGGATTCGGTGTCCGCACGGTGGAGCGTCTGGCCGCCGATTGGCGCTTCCCCGACACCGTCACCGTGATGGATGGCGGCACCCAGGGGCTGTATCTGCTGCCGCATCTGGAATGCGCCGACGCGCTGATCGTGGTCGACGCCATCGACTATGGGCTGCCACCCGGCACCGGCCGAGTCTTCCATGGCGATGACGTGCCCGCGTTCCTCGGCGCCAAGAAGATGAGCCTGCATCAGACCGGCTTTCAGGAGGTGCTGGCGAGCGCCATGCTGCTGGGCCGCTGCCCGCAAAATCTGATCCTGGTCGGCGTTCAGCCGGAATGCCTGGAGGATTACGGCGGCGGCCTGACCGACACCGTCGCCGCCCAGGTCGCCCCGACCGTCGACATCATCCTCACGCTTCTGCGCGACGAGTTCGGCGTGGAGGGCACGCGCCGCGATGCCGCCGCCGACCTCGCCGCCCCGGCCATCGCCCGCAATGCCTATGAAGGCGGACGCCCAAGCGCCGATGAGGCGTGCCGCATCGGCGATCCCCGCATCCTGGCGGCGCTGTCCGCCGGCCAGGCCTGAACCGGGAGCGCCCAGAGCATGTGCATCGGCATTCCCCTGCGCCTCACCGACGTCGACGGCGTGGTCGGCCGGGTCGAGGATGGGTCGGCACTCGACCTGTCGCTGGTTCCGGAGGCCGCCGCCGGCGGCTGGGTGCTCGGCTTCCTCGGCGCGGCGCGCCGTATGCTGGACCCGGACGAGGCCGCCCAGATCCTCGACGCGCTGGCGGCAATGGCCGCTGCGTTGGATGGGGAAACCCTCGACGGCGCCTTCGCCGACCTGACCGGCCGCGAGCCGACCCTTCCCCCCCACCTGGAGGCGGCCCGCGCGGCCGGCCTGACGGAGGCCTGACGCCATGACCGACCTCGCCCCCCCTCCCGCCAAGCCGCGCCTGCCCTTGCCGCCGCTGGTCGATCTGCTGACCGATGTGCACGGCTATCTGCGGCTCGACCATGCCGACGACCGGCCGTGGCTGGACGATCCAGCGAAAAGCTGGGTTGTCTTCCTGCCCGGCCACGGCAAGGGCAATGCTGAGACCGCCGACGTGGCCGTCATCCTGCCGGAGCTGGTCCGCGCGCTGCACCCGCGCCTGTCTCCGGCCGTGGCGGGCGAAGCAGCGGAGCGCGCGATCCTGGCCCTGGCCGGCATGATGAGCCTGCCGTCGCTGGTCTTCCTGCGCGGCGACCGGCTGCTGGGCAGCATCCCGCGCGTGCGCGACTGGGGCGATTATCTGCAACGGATCGGCGAGATTCTGGAAGGCTCCCTGGAAGGCGGTGCGGCATGAGTTCCCTGTTCGGCATGACCCATCCGCCGGTCGGCTTCGGCCCCGGCAGCCAGCCCGACGCCAGCGAGGAAGGGCTGGAATATCTGCCGATGCCGTCCGGCATGCGCGTCTATGAACCGCACCTGCCGGAGGTCGCCGATCCCGCCTGCGCGGCGGCGGCCCGCGAGGTGCTCGTCCGCATCCAGGGGGCGCTCGCCAACTGGTCGCCCGGCGAGGAAATCCGCATTCCGGTCGACGATCTCGACGCTCCCGTCCTGGCCCTGGTCGACGAGGCGCTGGGCGAGGGGGAGGTCGCGGTCAAGGTGGAGCGGGCCGGCGACCGGCTGGAGATTCAGGAGGCATCTCTTGCCGGCGTCTGGCGCGTGCGCGCTTTCGGCGACGGGCCGACGCGCGAAAGCCTGCTGGTCGGCAGCTTCCCGCGGGTGGCGCTGAACCGCGCCTTTACCGCCATGGCGCCGGTTGCAACGGGTTCGGCGCCCGCCGGCCTTATGAATGGCCAACCGATCCTGACCGAGCTTCTGGACCGCAGCGCCGCCTGGCGCCGCGGCGACGGCCCCCATGCGGTGAATTTCAGCCTGCTTCCGCACACGCCGGAAGATCTGGCCTTCGTCGAACAGCATCTGGGTGCCGGCGCCACCACCATCCTGTCGCGCGGGTACGGCAATTGCCGCGTCACTGCCACGGCGACGCCGAATGTCTGGTGGGTGCGCTATTACAATTCGGTCGACACGCTGATCCTCGACACGGTGGAGATCGTCGACGTGCCGGCGGTGGTCTGCGCCGCGGCCGAGGACATCGCCGACAGCGCCGAACGGCTGGCCGAGATCCTCGATGCGCTGGCGACCGACCTGGAGCGGGTGCGATGAGCGCCGCCGCGTCCCGCTTCGAGGGCTCCTATCTCGGCGACGCCAGCCGCATCGGCGCGGCGACGCGGATGGAATGCAAGATCTGCTGGCATGTCTATGACCCGGCGGCGGGGTGCGAGCAGTGGCAGGTGCCCCCCGGCACCCCCTTTGCCGCCCTGCCCGACCATTGGCGCTGCCCGGTCTGCGACGGCGCCCGCGACCAGTTCATGGCGCTGGACGGCGAGCCGGCGGCCATGGAAACCGTCGCCCTGCCGGCTGCCGTTGCGCCGGTGACCGGCCCGGCCCTGCCAACCGAGGCCATCGCGCGGCTGGAAGCGGTCTTCCGCGAGATCCACACCGCGCAGATGCGCGGCATGCCCATCGTCAACGATGCGCTGGCGGTGAAGGCCGTCGGCTTCCGCCGCCATGGCGAGCGTTGGCTCGGTGCCCTGGTGACCCCCTGGTTCCTCAACCTCGTCCTGCTGCCGGGCGAGGGCGACGACTGGTCGGGGCTGGTGCCGGGGGCGAAGGAACTGATCGAGTTTCCGTCCGGCTGGTATGAGTTCGTCCATGCCAACCGCAAGGGCGTCGGTGCCTACAAGGCCTGTTCGCTCTTCTCGCCGATGTTCGAGTTCGCCTCGATGCTCCAGGCGACGGAAACGGCCTCGGCGGCTCTGGTCTCCCTCTTCGATCCCTCCATCCGCGAAGACGGCGCCCAGACCGCCGAGATCCGCCGCCGGCGCGAGGCTGAACTGGCGCCGCCCCCGGACACCGCACCGGCCCCGGCCGAGCCGGTGCACCCATCGCGCCGGGCGCTGTTGGGGATGGGGGCGGGTCAAGCCGCCGGCCAAACGGCGGATGAATCTGCCGATGCATGAGATGGCGCTCTGCGAAAGCCTGCTTCAGGCGATGGAGGAGGCCGGTCGGACGAATGGATTCAACCGCGTGACCAAGGTCCGGCTGGAGATCGGCCGCTTCGCCGGGGTGGAGGTGGAGGCGCTGCGCTTCGGCTTCGACGTGGTGACGCGGGGATCGCTGGCCGACGGGGCGGAACTGGTGGTGCTGGAGGTGCCGGGCCGCGGCTGGTGTTTCGACTGCAACGACACGGTGGATCTGGACGACCGGCTGTCGTCCTGCCCACACTGCGGCGGCAGCCGGCTGCATCCCAACGGCGGCACCGAAATGACGATCAAGGATCTCGAGGTTGAGTGAGGCGAGGTCGAAAGAGGCAGGCCCGATGAGGAAGGACACCGCGCGATGACCGATCCCGCCCGCCCCGGCATCCTGGTGGTGGATGACGAGCCGCGCTCCGTCGAGGTCATCGCCCGCCTGCTGGACGAGGAGTTCGAGGTCTTCACCGCCCTGTCGGCGGCGGAGGGCCTGCGCCTGCTGGAATCCGAATGGATCCAGGTCGTCTTCTCCGACCAGCGGATGCCGGAGGTCAGCGGCGTGGAGTTCCTGACCCAGGTCCGCGAGCGCTGGCCCGACGTGGTGCGCATCGTCATCACCGGCTACATCGACCCCGAGGACATCATCGGCGCCATCAATACCGCCGGCATCCACCAGTTCATCACCAAGCCCTGGCACCCCGACCATCTCCTGCTGACCGCCCGAAATGCCGCGAGGCTCTACCAGCTTCAGCACGAGCACGACCGCCTGACCAGCGAGCTGAAGCTGCTGCCGCCGCTGGCCGAGACGCGGGTGGCGACCAGGCGCGAGCGGGTCCGGCAGTCCTACCGCTTCGACGGGCTGATCCGTGCCAAGGGCAGCCCGGTCGACGAGGTCTGCCGGCAGGCCGAACGGGTTTCGGGCTTCAACGTCCCGGTTCTGGTGCTGGGGGAGACGGGTACCGGCAAGGAGTTGCTGGCCCGCGCTATCCATTACGGCAGCCCGCGTTCCGACCAGCCCTTCTACTGCGAGAATTGCGGCGCCATCCCGGACGAGTTGCTGGAAAGCGAACTATTCGGCCACAAGAAGGGCGCCTTCACCGGCGCCCACAGCAACCGCGTCGGCCTGCTGGAGCAGGCGGACGGCGGCACCATCTTCCTCGACGAGATCGGCGACATCAGCCCGGCCTTCCAGGTCCGACTGCTGCGCTTCCTGCAGGAGGGCGAGATCCGGCCGGTCGGATCCAACGAGACGCGGCGGGTCGATGTCCGTGTCGTCGCCGCCACCCACCGCGACCTGACCGCCGAGGTGAAGGCCGGCCGCTTCCGCGAGGATCTCTATTACCGGCTCAGCACGATGACGCTGACCATGCCGCCCCTGCGCGCCCGGCCGGACGACATTCCGGTCCTGGCCCGCCACATCCTGGAGCGGCTGTCGACCGCCCACGGCAAGCCGGTGACCGGCTTCGCCCCCGACACGCTGGCCTGCCTGGAATCCTATGGCTGGCCGGGCAACGTGCGCGAGTTGCAGAACGAGATCATGCGCATGCTGGTGCTGTGCGAGGGCGACACGCTGGGCGCCGACCTGCTGTCCGATCCTGTGCTGCGCGGGGCGGCGCTGAACACCCGCCCGGCCTCGCCGGAGGACGGGCCGCTGCCGCCGCTCGACCTGATCGGCCAGGGCGGACCGCTGAAGTCGCGGATCGAGCGGGTGGAGGCCGGCATCCTGATGGAAACGCTGGTCCGCTGCCGCTGGAACAAGAGCAAGGCCGCCGACGAGCTGGGCCTGTCGCGCATGGGCCTGCGCGCCAAGCTGGAACGCTACGGCATCGAGCGTGGGCCGGCGCAGCGGCACTGAGCATTTCAGTTGCCCTCTCCCGGGACCGGAAAGGGCACATTCCCCGATCACCCAAAACCACAAGAACCCCGAGGAGCCGTTCGATATGTCGAAATTCACCCGCCTCGCCGCCGTCTCCGCGGCCATAGCACTTGCCGCCACCCCGGCGCTGGCCCATCCCGGCCATCTCGCCGGGGCCGGCTTCCTCGACGGTGCCGCGCATCCGCTGGGCGGGCTCGACCATCTGATCGCCATGGTCACGGTCGGCGTCTACGGCGCCACCATCGGCGGCCGTGCCGTTCTGGCGGTGCCGGGGGCCTTCCTGGCCGCCATGCTGGCTGGCGGGCTGTTCGCGCTGGCGGGTGGCGAATTGCCGCTGGTCGAGCCGGCCATCTATGCCTCAACCGTCGTGCTGGCGCTGCTGTGCGTCATGCCGATGTCGCGCAACAGCCTGATCGGCGTGGTCTTCGCCGCCGGCTTCGGCGTGTTCCACGGCTTCGCCCATGGTGCGGAGATGCCGGCCGATGCCGCGGCGCTCGGCTATGCCGCCGGCTTCCTCGCCAGCACCGCCGGGCTGCATGCGGCCGGCGTCGCAATCGGCTGGGCGCTCCACCGCCTGATCGGCCGGCCGGAAGAGGATGGCCGGACGGCCTGACCGCCACCGGCAACGGACTTTCCACCCCAGCCGTCGTTTCGGCCGGGGAGTTGCCAGCGGCGACGGTCCTTACGGCCTTGTGACCGTTGGTTTGCCAAATGTTCGTACTACGGCACGATTGTTGCCTATGCCCGCGGGAGAAGCGCACCGGACCCTCGCACGCCGGTGCTGCCCGACGGGAGAAAACAAACCGATGGCAACGCTGGAAACCTTCTACGAGGTGATGCGGCGGCAGGGGATCACACGCCGTTCGTTCCTGAAATACTGCTCGCTGACCGCCGCGGCCCTGGGGCTGGGGCCGGAACTGGTGCCGCAGATCGTCCACGCCATGGAAACCAAGCCGCGCACGCCGGTGCTGTGGCTGCACGGGCTGGAATGCACCTGCTGTTCCGAATCCTTCATCCGCTCGGCGCACCCGCTGGTGAAGGACGTGGTGCTGTCGATGATCTCGCTGGACTATGACGACACGCTGATGGCGTCGGCCGGCCACCATGCCGAGGCGATCCTCGACGAGGTGATGGAGAAGTACAAAGGCAACTACATCCTCGCGGTGGAGGGCAACCCGCCGCTGAACCAGGACGGCATGTCCTGCATCATCGGCGGCAAGCCCTTCACCGACCAGCTGCGCAAGGTCGCCAAGGACGCCAAGGCGATCATCTCCTGGGGTTCCTGCGCCTCCTTCGGCTGCGTCCAGGCGGCGCGCCCGAACCCGACCCGCGCCACCCCGGTGCATGAGGTCATCACTGACAAGCCGATCATCAAGGTTCCCGGCTGCCCGCCGATCGCCGAGGTGATGACCGGCGTCATCACCTATATGCTGACCTTCGACCGCATCCCGGAGCTGGACCGCCAGGGCCGGCCGAAGATGTTCTACAGCCAGCGCATCCACGACAAATGCTATCGCCGGCCGCATTTCGACGCCGGCCAGTTCGTGGAGACCTTCGACGACGAGGGCGCGCGCAAGGGCTACTGCCTCTACAAGGTCGGCTGCAAGGGCCCGACCACTTACAACGCCTGTTCCACCGTCCGCTGGAACGAGGGCACCAGCTTCCCCATCCAGTCCGGCCACGGCTGCATCGGCTGCTCGGAGGACGGCTTCTGGGACAAGGGGTCCTGGTACGCCCGCCAGTCCGACATCCTCCAGTTCGGGATCGAGGCCAACGCCGACCAGATCGGCACCACCGCCGCCATCGGCGTCGGCAGCATCATCGCCGCCCACGCGGCGGTCAGCGCCCTGAAGCGCGCACAGCACAAGGGAGACGTCTGACCATGGGCATCGTCCAGACCCCGAACGGGTTCTCGCTCGACACTGGCGGCAAGCGCATCGTCGTCGATCCGGTCACCCGCATCGAAGGGCACATGCGCTGCGAGGTGAATGTCGACAGCGACAACATCATCCGCAACGCCGTCTCCACCGGCACCATGTGGCGCGGCCTCGAGGTGATCCTGAAGGGCCGCGACCCGCGCGACGCCTGGGCCTTCGTCGAGCGCATCTGCGGCGTCTGCACCGGCTGCCACGCGCTCACCTCGGTCCGCGCGGTGGAGGATGCGCTCCAGATCCGCATCCCGAAGAATGCCCACCTGATCCGCGAGATCATGGCGAAGACGCTGCAGGTTCATGACCACATCGTCCATTTCTATCACCTGCACGCGCTGGACTGGGTCAACCCGGTCAACGCGCTGAAGGCCGATCCGCAGGCGACCTCGGCGCTCCAGCAGGCGGTGTCGCCGCGCCATGCCAAGTCCAGCCCCGGCTATTTCCGCGACGTGCAGACCCGCCTGAAGAAGTTCGTGGAGAGCGGCCAGCTCGGCATCTTCAAGAACGGCTACTGGGACAACCCGGCCTACAAGCTGTCGCCGGAAGCCGACCTGATGGCGGTGACCCATTATCTGGAGGCGCTCGACCTCCAGAAGGACATCGTCAAGATCCACACCATCCTGGGCGGCAAGAACCCGCATCCAAACTACATGGTCGGCGGCGTTCCCTGCGCCATCAACATGGACGGCACCGGGTCGTCGGGCGCGCCGCTGAACATGGAGCGGCTGAACTTCATCCGCGCCCGCATCCAGGAAGCGACGGCCTTTGTCGAGAACGTCTATCTGCCGGACGTGCTGGCCATCGCCAGCTTCTACAAGGACTGGCTCTATGGCGGCGGCCTGTCGGCCACCAACGTCATGGACTATGGCGATTACGAGAAGGTGCCGTACGATCATTCGACCTGCCAGCTGCCGGGCGGCGTCATCCTGAACGGCAACTGGAACGAGGTCCATCCCATCGACCCGCGCGACCCGGCACAGGTGCAGGAGTTCGTCGCCCACAGCTGGTACCATTACGAGGACGAGAGCAAGGGCCTGCACCCGTGGGACGGCGTGACCGAGGCCAAGTTCGAGCTGGGCGCCAACACCAAGGGCACGCGGACCGACATCAAGGAGCTGGACGAGGCCGCCAAGTACTCCTGGATCAAGGCCCCGCGCTGGCGCGGCCATGCGGTGGAGGTCGGCCCCCTGCCCCGCTACATCCTGGCCTATGCCCAGGGCGTCGGTTACGTGAAGGACCAGATCACCGAATCGCTGGGCGCCTTCAACACGCTGGCCGGCACCAGCTTCACGCCGCAGCAGGCGCTGCCGACCACCATCGGCCGCACGCTGGCCCGCGCGCTCGAATGCCAGTACTGCTGCACCATGATGATGGACGACTGGAACGCCCTGATCGCCAACATCAAGGCCGGCGACACCGCGACCGCCAATGTCGAGAAGTGGGACCCGAAGACCTGGCCGAAGGAGGCCAAGGGCGTCGGCACCGTCGCAGCACCGCGCGGCGGGCTCGGCCACTGGATCAAGATCAAGGACGGCAAGATCGACAATTACCAGTGCGTCGTGCCGACGACCTGGAACGGCAGCCCGCGCGATCCCAAGGGCAACATCGGCGCCTTCGAGGCCTCGCTGCTGAACACGCCGATGGCCCGCCCGGACGAGCCGGTGGAGATCCTGCGCACCCTGCACAGCTTCGACCCGTGCCTTGCCTGCTCCACCCACGTCATGGCGCCCGACGGCGCCGAACTGGCCCGCGTCACCGTGCGCTGACCGGCAACCGAGGAGGATTTAAGTCATGGCTCCTCTCGACGATGCGAAGCCGGTCGCGACACCGGAGGAGGAAGGGACGGCCGCTCCGGCGGCCGGCCGCTTCCTGAAGGCGATCTATGTGTACGAGGTGCCGGTGCGGATCTGGCACTGGGTCAATGCGCTGGCGATCATGGTTCTGTCGGTCACCGGCTACCTGATCGCCAATCCGCTGCCGACCATGCCGGGCGAGGCCAGCGCCAATTTCCTGATGGGCTACATCCGCTTCGTCCATTTCGCGGCGGCCTACATCTTCGCCATCGGCTTCATCGGCCGGCTCTATTGGGCCTTGGTCGGCAACCACCATGCCAAACAGCTGTTCCGCTTTCCCTTCTGGGACCGCCACTGGTGGGGGGAGCTGTTCCTGGAAGCCCGCTGGTATCTGTTCCTGGAACGCAAGCCGAAGCTGTATGTCGGCCACAACCCGCTGGCGCAATTCTCGATGTTCTGGGCTATCGCGGTCGGCAGCGTCTTCATGATCGTCACCGGCTTCGCGCTCTACAGTGAGGGGGCGGGCCAGGGCAGTTGGCAGGACACGCTGTTCGGCTGGGTCATCCCGCTGTTCGGCCAGAGCATGGACGTCCACACTTGGCACCATCTCGGCATGTGGGCGATCCTGTTGTTCGTGATCGTCCACATCTATGCCGCTGTGCGCGAGGACATCATGTCCCGCCAATCGATCATCTCCACCATGATCAGCGGCGTGCGCACCTTCAAGGACGCCGAGGCCCCGGCGGACGAGGGGCATGAGCGTCCGGTGAAGAAGGCCGCGCGCGTGGGGTGAGCCTGTCCCCGCTGGCCGCAGCACCGGTTGAAGGTGCCGCTGTTCGGCTACAGAGCGAAGGATGCCGTCCATGCCTGACCGAGGCTGAGCCCGCCGTCGTTGGCGGGGGCCAGCCTCGGCAGCAGCGCCTCCACCCCGGCGGCACGGAAACCGGCCATCAGTTCCTCCGCCAGCACCGCGTTCATCAGACAGCCGCCGGACAGCACCACCCGACCCATGCCATGGGCACGCAGCACCGGCAGCGTCCAGTCCACCAGAGCCGCCGCCAGCGTGCCGTGGAACAGCTCCGCCCCCTCCACCGCATCAGCGACGGTCAGCAGCCGTTCCAACAGAGGGGTGAGGTCCAGTTCGCCCCCGTCGATCCGCCACGCGCCGTCCGCCACGCGGGTCTGGCGCACGAGGGATTCCAGCGCCATCGGCGCCTCTCCCTCGAACCCGGCCACCGCGCGGACTCCCAGCAGGCCACAGGCGGCATCGAACCAGCGCCCGCAGGAACTGGTGAGCGGCGCATTGATGCCGCGCTCGATCATCCGCCGGACACCCTCGGCCGGTCCGTGTGCGGCAAAGCGGGAGGCGATCTCATCGGCACGTCCCATCCGGGCGAGGGCCGCGGCGGCCATGCGCCAGGGCTGGCGGGCCGCCACGTCGCCACCGGGCTGGGCGAGCAGCGCAAGGCTGCCCAGACGCTCGGACCGCATCCCATCGACCAGCAGCATCTCGCCGCCCCAGGACCCGCCATCCTCCCCCAGGCCGAACCCGTCCAACGCCAGCCCGACCGCCGGTCCCTCGACCCGGTGTTCGGCCATCACGGCGGCGACATGGGCATGGTGATGCTGGACCGGCACCGTCGGCAGGCCGCTCATTTCGGCGAAACGGGTGGAGTGGAAATCGGGATGCCGGTCATGGGCGACCGCAACCGGCTCGACCCCCAGGATGTGCAGCAGATGGGCGACGGTCTCCTCCAGAAAGCCCAGCGTCGCGGCGTTGTCGAGGTCGCCGATGTGCTGGGACAGGAAAGCCTCGTCGCCGCGGGTGACGCAGACCGTCGTTTTCAGATGGCCGCCCACCGCCAGGACCGGCGGCACCGGCCGGGCCAGCTGGATCGGCTCCGGCACATGGCCGCGGCCGCGGCGCAGGAAGGCGGGGGCGCCGGCCAGCTTGCGCACGACGCTGTCGTCGGCACGGATGACGATGTCGCGGTCATGGTCGACGATCAGGTCGGCGATGCCGGCCAGCCTCTCCCGCGCCTCCGCGTTGCCGATGGCCAATGGTTCGCCGCCGGGATTGGCGGAGGTCATCACCAGCGTCAAATCCTGCGGCAGGTCCAGCCAGCCGGTGCCGTCCGGCCGCCCGGCCGCCTCGTGGAACAGCAGGTAATGCAGCGGGGTATAGGGCAGCATGACACCCAGCCAAGCCAGACCGGGAGCGATCCCAGGTGCCAGTTCGGGCGCATCGTCCCGACGCCGCAGCAGGACGATGGGACGCGCCACCCCCTCCAGCAACGCACGCTCGCCGGCATCAATCCGGACATGCCGGATGGCGGATTCGGTGTTGGCGACCATCAGAGCGAATGGCTTGCCGTTGCGCTGCTTGACCCGCCGCAACCGCTCCACCGCATCCGCCCGCGTGGCGTCACAGGCAAGATGGAAACCGCCCAGCCCCTTGATGGCAACGATCCTGCCGGCGCGGAGTGCGGCGACGATGTCTTCCGGCGGATGCGACAGGCGGGGGCCGCAGGCCGGACAGGCCGTCGGCTGGGCGTGGAAGCGGCGGTTCGCCGGGTCCTCGTACTCGGCCAGACAATCCGGGCAAAGCGGGAATCCGGCCATTGCCGTCTGCGGCCGGTCATAGGGAAGTTGCCGCGTGATGGTGTAGCGCGGGCCGCAATGGGTGCAGTTCAGGAAGGCGTAGCGATGGCGGCGGTCAGCCGGGTCGAACAATTCGGCCAGGCATGCCGGGCAGACCGCGGCGTCGGGTCCGATGCCGGTCGCGACGGCGCCTGCGGACAGGCTGTGGCGGATTGCGAAGGAGATCTCGCCGGACACAGGCGGAACAGCGTCGCACTCGACGGCATCGATCCGGGCCAGCGGCGGCGCGTCAACCGACAGGGCTGCCCGGAATGCGGCAACGCCGCTGCCCTGCACCTCGATCAGCACACCCTGCGGGTCGTTCAGCACCCAGCCGGTCAGGCCGAAACGCCCGGCGAGCGCATGGACATGCGGGCGGAATCCCACCCCCTGCACCCGCCCGCGCACACGGATCCTCAGCCGTTCGTCTTCATGTGACATGAGAGCCTGTCGAATGATCGTCGGCCGCGCCGACCCCCGACATCCTAACCATCTCCCCAAAAGGAAGAAGGGATTTCGCAACCATCCGGCACGGCGTCGGTTGACAGGGGGACATGCGGAACCGGAACGGAGATGCCGCCATGAGCGCAAGCAAGCATGAGAAGACCGACAAGCCGACCGATGCCGACCTGAAGAATAACCCGCAGATCGGCGGGTCGAAGGGCGCCCGCGCCGCCGGCATGACGCCGGACGAC
Organism: Azospirillum palustre; assembly: GCF_002573965.1. NCBI lineage: Bacteria > Pseudomonadati > Pseudomonadota > Alphaproteobacteria > Rhodospirillales > Azospirillaceae > Azospirillum > Azospirillum palustre. The sequence goes on from NZ_PDKW01000042.1 coordinate 1,033,312, forward strand.
CTGGATCTGGCCCAGGGCGAGAGCACCTTCGAGGGCGACGTGGAAAACCAGACCAACGACAAGGGCGGCGTCGACAAGCCCTTCCGCGACGGCCCGCCGCTGCGGCCCCGTCAGGCCTGACGGACAGGGTCATCCAATGATCGAGGCGGCGCTCCACCGGGGCGCCGCCTTTTTCGTAGGCGTGCCGGACAGCCATGCGAGGCGCTGCACGGCATGGGGTTGCCAAGCCCTGCGACATTCTGTTACGCCTACTTCCATGCTGCATCGCGTCACGCCGCCCTGACGGCCTGCCCTCCGCATTGACCTGAAGCCCGACCGCCCGATCAACCGGACGGCCGCCGCTTCGCAGCGCCCCCAATTTCCGACTTTCGTTCCCGATCATCGTCGACGGCGGCAAGGATTGGGCAGATGACAGTAAATCACCGCTTATTCCGCATGGGTCGTATCACTTGCATAGCGCAGCCTGTCCCGATAATACTTCGGGCGCGTGATTTCAGTCCAGGCCATCAGCAGCTGGCGGTTTTGTATCGTAACTCAACCCAAGCACGGCAAACGTGAAATCACGTAACTTTATTTCCGATCAGACTCTCAGGCCGTTGCGGAGGATACAGTCCCTACCTGCGGTATAAGTTCTATTTTTGTTCTCGCATCCCGGACAATCTGATCACTTTCGTGTAGTGCCCCCCCCATCAGCGCCAAGTGCTCAGCGTCCTCACGGAAGATGTGTCCCAGCATCCACGGCCCCGCCGACCACCAGCCCTCCACTGCGTTGCCGTCATACGGGTTCGCCGGGGCGCGCCGCAGCGTCAGGAGTTCCCACGCACCGGGCAGCGTGCCCATTTCTCCAACCGGCCAAGGTCGTGGTCCGTGCCGCCAGCCAAGTGAAGGTGGAGCAAGTCGCCCACCGGCCGTTTGGCATGTTGGGCAGCCGCGGCTACGACAAGCGCAAACAATTCGTGCGCCGTCAGCGCCGCCCGCCTCGGAGAGCGCGCCGACCCACGCTGCGGTGCGGCGGCGGGCATGCCCCCGTCGCTTTCGCTTTCCATTATTCTAGCGTCGGTTTATATAACCTAGGTTGGGAATGGAAATGACCCTCATTTCGAAATGCCGAATTCGTCCATTCGCGTGGCTGAGGCCCCGGCGACCTGAAATAGCTAGATTGTCCCTGGAAGCGCTGGTCGATGCCGTGCCGGCGATCCGCCAATGCGTGGGCCGGCCACGACGTCGCCCGGCCAAACTGCACGCTGACAAGGGCTATGATTTCGCCCACTGCCGGCGGGCGCTGCGTCGGCGAGCGATCATCCCGCGCATCGCCCGGCGAGGCATCGAGAGCAGCGATCGCCTCAGCCGACACCGATGGGTGGTGGAGCGGACGCTCGCTTGGTTCGCGCGCTTCCGTGGCATCGCCGTCCGGTACGAACGGCGCGCCGACACCTTCACCGCATTCCACCAAATAGCCGCTAGCCTCATCTGCTGGCGTTTCGTCCAAAGATGGTTCTGTTAGGCGCTCTAAACCCAAGTACGACAAACCGAAATCACGTAACTTTATTTCCGGTTAGCCTCTGAGTGGACGCGACGGAACCGCGAGCGGTGCCGGGGGTTGGACAGGATGGAGCAGCCGGTGCACCCCACCGGCGGCCTGATGCCCAGATTCCTGAGACAGGACCTTCGCCATGCAACCGACCAACGGCGTTCAGAAGTCCCCCGTCATCTGCATCACCGGCGCTTCCGCCGGGGTTGGCCGCGCAACGGCGCTGGCCTTCGCCGCCTATCGCAAAGCCTCCATCGGCCTGATCGCCAGATCGTCCGATGCGCTGGAGGAGGTGAAGGCCGAGGTCGAACGGCTGGGCGGCCGGGCGCTGGTCCTGCCGCTGGACGTCGCCGACCCCGACGCACTGGAGGCTGCGGCCGACCGGGTGGAGGACGCCTTCGGCCCCATCGACGTCTGGATCAACGTGGCGATGGTCACCGTCTTCGGCCCCGTCCACGCCGTGACGCCGGAAGAGCTGAAGCGGGTGACCGAAGTGACCTATCTCGGCTCCGCCTACGGCATCCAGACGGCCCTGCGGCGGATGCGGCTGCGGGACAGCGGCACGATCCTGCAGGTTGGTTCAGCCTTGGCCTACCGGTCGATCCCGCTGCAATCCGCCTATTGCGCGGCAAAACATGCGATCACCGGCTTCATCGACAGCCTGCATTCCGAACTGATCCATGACAACAGCCGGATCGGACTGACCACCGTGCATCTGCCAGCGGTCAATACCCCCCAATTCGACTGGGCACGCAGCCACATGCCGCGCCGGGCCCGGCCGATGGGGACCATCTTCCAACCGGAGGACATCGCCCGCGCGATCCTGCACGCCGCCGAGACTCCCCGCCGTGAATACTGGCTTGGCGGATCGGCGATGCAGGCGATCCTCGGCAATTTCCTGGCACCGGGCTTTGCCGACCGCTACCTCGCCGACACAGCAGTGGAGGGCCAGATGACGGAGGAGCGGGAGATCCCCGGCCGCCCCGACAATCTCTACCATCCCGTCGACGGTCTGCACCGCACCCGCGGGCGCTTCGGACTGCCGCACAACAATCTGCGCCTGACGGCACCCAGCGGCGCCGCAAGAGGTCTGGCGATGGCCGCCGGCCTGATCCTGGCGGGCGGGCTGGGCTTCATGATGAGCCGCGCAACCCACCGGTAAATGTCACAGCGGAGCGGTCAGGGGCAGGACTTGCGGCCTTCGGCGAGCCGCTTATATAGGGTGTCGTACGTCAACAACTGAAAGGAGGTGATCTCGTGTCTCATTGTCCGTCTCACTCGTCGTCGAGCGCCAAGGCCGAGGTCTCTTTCTTCGCGGAAGGGATTTCGGTCCGCTAAGGACTGCGCCGTGGTGTCGACGACACACGGATTGACAATGGAAGGGCTGCCGGAAACGGCGGCCCTTCTTTGTTTTTGGATGCGAAAGGCCCCCTTCTCTCGTGGGAAGGGGGCCTTCCTTTAATTGATACAATAAGTCAGTGCTGCATCTCGCCCAGTTGCTTGCGGCTGTCACCGGTCTTGTCGTGGATGATGCTGTCGTCGGCCTTGCCCTCGACTTCCAGAATGCCGATCAGGCCCTTGGTGGCGCGGCTCAGCGCGTGGTCGACCAGAGCATATTTGCCGGGGTAGTCGACCTTGAATTCCACCATGGTGGCGCCGCCGGGGGCGACGGTGACGGTCTGGATGCCCTTGGCCGGCTCGCTTTCCAGTCCGCCCAGACTGTAGACCTTGTCGAAGATCTCGCCGATGACGTGGAAGGACGAGGTCAGGTTCGGACCGCCGACACCGAAGAACAGGCGAACCGTCTCGCCGACCTTGGCCTTCAGCGGCTTGTCCTTGGTCAGGGCGCCGACGGTGCCGTTGAACACCAGATAGCTCGGACGCTCGTTGACGAGGCCGTCATAGTCGTCCTCTGCATTCGCCAGGTTCTTGGCCTTGGTGGCATAGATTTCCTGCTGCATCACGTAGAATTCGTGATCGACCGGGGCCAAGCCGGCTTCCGGCTCCACCACGATCAGGCCGTACATGCCCTTGGAGATGTGGTGGGCAACCATCGGCGTGGCGCAGTGATAGACATAGACGCCGGGGGTCAGGGCCTTGAAGCTGAAGGCCTTGGTCTGGCCGGGCTCCACCTGGGTGATCTGGCCGCCGCCGAGGAAACCGGTCGCGGCGTGAAAATCGACGGAATGGTTCATCGTCGATTCCGGTGCGTTGGAGATCGAAACATCCACCGTATCGCCGACCCGCACCCGCACCATCGGACCCGGCACCGTGTTGTTGAAGGTCCAGTAGGTGTAGGTGGTGCCATCGTCCAGCTTGGATTCGACCTCTGTCGTCATCAGCGACACCTTGTGGGTCTTCGGCGCCCGCTTGCCGGCCTTTTCCGGAGCCGGCACGGAAGCGGGGTCCTGGACGACGCTGACCGTCGGCTGCTTGACCTTCGGATCGGCATAGAGCGTGTCGGCGGCCGAAGCGGCGCCGATGCCGGACAGGATCATCAGGGCGGCGGCGCTGACGGTGACGAGAGAGAGCTTGGTCTTCATGGCGTCATCTCGGTTGAATGTTTCTTGTGAGGGAATATTCCTCCTGCCCCCGAGATCGATGCTTGACCGCCGTCAAGTGGAACTGCCGAACGCTATTTTGTCGCATCCTTCTTTTTATTTCCACACTAAGTATAATGACTTTGAGTGTCAAGACTTCGGGCGGAAGGAAACGCAGATCTCGGGATCGGTTTCGATCCGGCCGGCACCGATCAAATCCAGGCAATAGGGGATCGCGGGGAACACCGCGTCCAGGCAATCATGGATGGCGGACGGTTTGCCCGGCAGATTGACGATCAGGCTGCTCCCGCGAATGCCGGCGGTCTGTCGCGACAGGATCGCGGTGGGCACCACCCGCAGGCTGACCGACCGCATCAGTTCGCCGAAGCCCGGCATCATCTTATCGCAGACCTGTTCCGTCGCCTCCGGCGTCATGTCGCGCGGAGCGGGTCCGGTGCCGCCGGTGGTCACCACCAGACCGCAGCCGGCGATGTCGCACAGTTCGACCAGGGTGGAGGCGATCAGGTCCAACTCGTCCGGGATCACCCGCGCCTCCGCCACCCAGGGGGAGGAGATGATGCGCGACAGCTCCTCATTGATCGCCGGGCCGCCCTTGTCCTCGTAGATGCCGCGGCTGGCGCGGTCGGAGATGGTGACGATACCGATCTTCACGGGGCCGATCTTCACCGGTGCGGTCATGTCTGAAGGTCCTTTTCGGTCAGGCGGCGCAGGCGACCTGCCGGTAGAGCGCCGGCAACGCCTTGGTCAGGTGGGAAACCTGCGGGAATATGGCATAGGCGCCGCGTCCGAACAGATACGGGATATAGTCGCGGGCCTGCGCATCGACGGTGATGGCGAAGACCGCCAGCCCGTCACGCCGTGCCTCGCGGATCGCCTGCCGCGTGTCCTCGATACCGTAACGGCCCTCGTAATGATCGACGTCGTTCGGCTTGCCGTCGGTCAGCAGAACCAGAAGCCGGTGCCGGTTCGGCCGGTCGGCAAGCTGGGAGGTCACGTGACGGATCGCCGCCCCCATGCGGGTGTAATAGCCGGGCTTCAGCGCACCGATCCGGCGGGTGACGGTGGGGCCCAGCGGCTCCTCGAAGCCTTTCAGCATCTGGACCCGCACCCAGTTGCGCCGGCGCGACGTGAAGGAATAGAGCGCATGGTCGTCGCCGCAGGCCGTCAACCCATGGCTCAGCGCCAGCAGCGCCTCCTTCTCGACATCCAGCACCCGCCGTCCTTCGATCCAGCCGTCGGTGGACAGCGAGCCATCGACCAGCACTGCCACCGCCAGATCGCGGGCGGCGCTGCGCACCTGCTGGTGCACACGGTCGCTGCCGCAACCGCCGGCCTGGAGATCGGCCCGGCTGCGCACCAGGGCGGCCAGATCCAGATCGTCGCCGTCGGCTTGGCCGGTGAACAGCATGCGGCGTGGGCGCAGCGCCTCGAACTGGCGGCGCACCTGACGGATGCGGCGCAGGGCGGCGGCATCGGGTTGCCAGGACTCGCCGTCGGCCGGTGCGGTTTCGGCGATCACCCGGCAGTGGTTGGGGAGATGGGCCTGCCGGCCATGGTCCCATTCCGGATAGGTCAGCGTCGCCGCCAGCGGCGTGTCGTCGACCACCGGCGCCCCGAGGTCGAGGTCGAGCTTCAGCGTGGTCGATGCCTTGCGCTGGTGGGCGCCGACGGCGATCTCGTCCAGATCGTCGGCGGCCTTGCGGGCATTCTCCGCGTCGTCGTCATCGACCGCACGCGGGATGTTCAGCGCCTCGGCAAGGCTCAGCATCTTTTCGAAGCGGTTGAGGATCAGCGGGTCGTTGCGCTGGATCTGGTCGGTCTGCCGGCGGGTCGCGGTTCGGCGGCGCTGGTCGCCCTCGGCCGCCTGCCCGCCTTCGCCGGGGCTTTCGACGGCGGCGGAAGCGTCACGGCCGATGCTTGGCGACACCAGTCCCCACAACGGCACCGGCAGCATCCGGGCATAGCCGTAAGGGGCGGTGAAATCCGACAGCGGAACGGTGGGCGCCAGCATGCGTGCGCCATCGCTGGTGACGGCACCGGCACCGAGCAGCGCCAGGACGGCGCGCTCGACATCGGCCTCGACCGGTGGCGGGCGGCGGGCGGGGCGGATGGCGGCGACGGCGCGGGCCAGTTCCGCATGCATGCGGGACAGGCCGGGCCAGCGCGTCAGAATCCGAGCGGTGGTGGCGGCGGCGCTGCGGAGCGCCTGCACATCGGCCTGCAACGGGTCGGCGGGAACCGGCTCGGCCTCGGCATGGGCGAAGAAGGCGGCCAGCCATTCATACAGCCGCTCGTTCAGGGCGGGGTCGGGAAACAGGTCGATGGCGGTGGGCAACTGGAGCACATTGCCGTCCAGTGCCGCCCGTTCCACCCGCTCCTCCCCCAGCCCGATGCGGCCGAGCAGCGACAGCCGGTGCCCCGACACCGACGCGCTTCCGGCGGCAAGCCGAACGCCGCGGTCGCCGCCCAGCGCCCGGAAGAACACCGCCAGCCGTGGACGCATCGCTTCCAGCGTTACCGCGGCTTGCGCATGGTGCGGATAGCTCGACCGCCCGCCGATCAGACGGTGCCACAAACGGCCGACGGTCTCTTCCGGCTCGAAGAACTCCAGCATGGCGATTGCCCTCCGCCCTTTCCGATCAGCCCAGCGTGACCTCGGCGACGCGCAGCAGGGCGGCGCGGATGTCCGGGTCGTCGGTCAGCGGCTCGATCAGGGCGGCACGGATGGCGCGCTCGGGCTTCATGCCGGAGCGGATCAGCGTGGCGCAGTAGATCAGCAGGCGGGTCGAAACGCCCTCCTCCAGATCCTGGCCCTTCAGGGCGCGGAGCGCGTTGGCGAGGCGGACCAGCGGAGCGACGCGGTTCTCGGGCAGGCCGCTTTCGGTCGCAACGATGGGAATCTCGCGCTCGGGCGGCGGGAAGTCGAACTCGACGGCCAGGAAGCGCTGGCGGGTGCTGGGCTTCAGCGCCTTCAACACATTCTGGTAACCGGGGTTGTAGGACACCACCAGCATGAAGCCCGGCGGCGCTTCCAGCGTTTCGCCGGTGCGGTCCAGCGGCAGGATGCGGCGGTCGTCGGTCAGCGGGTGCAGCACCACGGTGACGTCCTTACGCGCCTCCACCACCTCGTCGAGATAGCAGATGGCCCCCTCGCGCACGGCACGGGTCAGCGGCCCATCCGTCCAGACGGTGTCGCCGCCCTTCAGCAGATAGCGGCCGGTCAGGTCGGCGGCGGTCAAATCGTCGTGGCAGGACACGGTGTAGAGCGGCCGGCCCAGCTTGGCTGCCATATGGGCGACGAAGCGGGTCTTGCCGCAGCCGGTGGGCCCCTTCAGCAGAAGCGGCAGGCGGTGATCGTAGGCATGCTCGAACAGCGCGCACTCGTCGGCGGTCGGCTGGTAGAACGGCAGGGACGGGAGGATGGGGACGGCGCTGTCGGGCATCGCGAGGAAACTCCGTAAAAGAGACGGCCCCTGCGCCGACCGGACATCCGGTGGGTCGCAGGGGCCGGAGGGAACGTCACTCGGCCGGCTGGTAGCTGGACGGGATCGAGGCGGGCCGCTCCTCGCGGGCCGGGCCGAAGACGGCGTAGAGGTAGAGCGCGACGCCCACCGCCACGGCGAAGCCGGCACCGAGCCGCATCCAGTAGAACAGCGCGATCTGCTCCTGGACCTCCATGTAGCTCATGCCCAGGACCCGTTGCAGATGGGTCTGAACGACGCCGGCCACGGTCAGTGCGAAGGTCATGAAGGCCATGCCGCCGCTCATCAGCCAGAAGCTCCACATGTTGAGGATCTGGTTGTAGGGCTGCTTGCCGCGCAGGTAGGGCATGGCGTAGGTGATGATGGCGAGGTTGATCATCGCATAGGCGCCGTAGAAGGCGAGGTGCCCGTGCGCCGCAGTCACCTGGGTGCCGTGGGTGTAGTAGTTGATCGGGGCCAGCGTGTGCAGGAAGCCCCACAGCCCGGCGCCGAAGAAGGCGAAGACCGCGCAGCCCAGCGACCACAGCATCGCCGCCTTGTTCGGGTGACGGCGGCCGCTCTTCCACACCATCATGAAGGCGAAGACGACCATGGTGAAGAAGGGGGCGACTTCCAGCGTGGAGAACAGCGAGCCGATCCACTGCCAGTAGCCGGGCGTGCCGATCCAGTAATAATGGTGGCCGGTGCCGAGGATGCCGCTGAACAGGGCGAGACCGACCATGGCGTACAGCCACTTCTCGACGACTTCACGGTCGACGCCGGTCATCTTGATCATCAGGAAGGCGAGGATGGAGGCCAGGACCAGTTCCCACACGCCTTCGACCCACAGATGGACGACATACCACCAGTACATCTTGTCCAGCGACAGGTTCGCCGGGTTGTAGAAGGAGAACAGGAAGAAGACCGCGATGCCCCACATGCCCACCAGCAGGATGTTGGTGATGACCGTGCGGCGGCCCTTCAGCACCGTCATCGTGATGTTGTAGAGGAACATCAGCGCGACGACGACGATGGCGGCCTTGATCCACAGTGGCTGTTCCAGGAACTCCCGCCCTTCGTGGATGCGGAAGACATAGCCGACGACCGCCGCCAGCGCGCCGAAGACGAACAGGCCGAGCTGAATCAGCGCCAGTTTCGGACTGTACAGCTCGGTTTCCGCCTCCTCGGGCACAAGATAGTAGGCGGCGCCGAAGAAGCCGATCAGCAGCCAGACGATCAGCGAGTTGGTGTGGATCATCCGGATGATGTTGAAGGGCAGAAGCTCCGACAACGTGTTGGGCAGGACATAGACGGTACCGGCCAGGAGACCCACCAGGATCTGCACACCGAACAGCCCCATGGCGGCCGCAAAGTAATAGAGGGCGACTTTTTGCGATTCGTATTTCATGACGGAAATCTCCTCAGCCCGACAGCTTGGGCGGCCAGTTCTGGGTGTTGATCCGGCTGGTCCATTCCAGGAACGCGGCAAGGTCCTCGACCTCGCCTTCAGTCAGGTGGAACTGCGGCATCTGGCGCCGGCCTTCGATTCCGGACGGCTGTGCCGCCATCCAGCCCTTCAGCGCCATCACGGCGCCCTCGGGGTCCTTGTCGCCGCCGTAGCGCAGCCAGACATTGCCCAGCTCGGGGGCGAAATAGGCGCCCTCGCCCAGCAGCGTGTGGCAGTTGATGCAGGCGTTCTTCTCCCACACATGCTTGCCGCGCACGACCGCTTCGGACAGCGTCTTCTTATCGGTGCTGGTATTGACGATGTAATTGTGGCTGAGCGCGGTCAACGCGACGAATGTCGCGAAGAAGAACAGCGATCCGCCATAGAAGATGTTTCGCGCGGCCGCCTTGGTGAAGCGTTCGGTCATCGCTCGGGATCCCTGGAAATCTCGATCTGTCGGTCGAGAGGGGGTCGGTTCGGAAGGGCGTCGGGTGCGCGACGCCGGAGGCGGGAAGCCGGGCGTCGCAGCGTCCCACCGCCACGGGTCGGGCGAATAATTGACCGTGGCAGGAGGGCATTCCTTGACCGCGGTCAAGCCGGTCCCCGGATCGCCGCTTTATCATTCGCGTACATGATGACAAGCTTTGGATAGTGGACATGGCCGACGTTGAGATGACGGGCCTGGAGACCGGCGGTGCGGAAGCCGCGGGTCCGATGGAGCGGGGAAGCGGCCTTGCCGCCCTGCCCGGCAACCTGATGATGTGGATCCTGATCTTCAGCGAACTGGCTGTGTTCGGCGTCGCCTTCCTGGGCTTCGCCGTTGCGCGCGTGCTGGACCCGGCGATTTTTGCCGCCGGTCAGGCCCATTTGAACGGAACGGCCGGCGCGCTGAACACCATGGTTCTGGTGACCAGCGGCTATCTGGCCGCCAAGGGGGTCGCCGCCGGACGGCGCGGGGCCGTGCCGCAGGCCCGCCGGTCGATGGTGATGGCGGCGGCCGTCGGGTCGGTGTTCCTGGCGGTGAAGGCGGTGGAATATTCGGCGACGCTGGGCGCCGGCCTGACCATCGACACCGACAGCTTCTTCACCCTCTATTTCCTGCTGACCGGATTCCACGCCCTGCATGTGGTGCTGGGCATCGTCATCCTGCTGCTGGTCGGCCGCTCCGGTCCCGACACGCTGGTGGAGAATCTGGAGACGGGAGCGGCCTTCTGGCACATGGTCGATCTGGTCTGGGTGATCCTCTATCCGCTCGTCTATCTGATCCGCTGAGAGGACAGCCATGACATTTCTCAAGAAGATCGACCGGTTGACGCTGTCCTGGCTGATCCTGATGGGGCTGACCGCCGTCACCCTGCTGTTCGCCCGGCATGGCGATGCGGGCGGCAGCGTCGGCATCGCCGGGGCGGCGCTGCTGCTGGCGCTGGCGGTGACGAAGGGACGGGAAATCCTGCTGCATTATCTGGAGTTGGACCATGCCGGTCCGGGCTGGCGGTTTCTGATGACCGGATGGTTGGTCCTGCTGTGCGGAGCCATCCTGCTGATCACCGCCGCCGGCGCCCTGGGCTGGGTCGGCCCACACTGAAAAAAGACCGGGGACCATCACCATGACCGAAGCCAAGCTCGGCCTGATCCTGACCAGCGTTGCCGTCATCACCATGGCAGTGGCGCTCTACCGCCAGCGCGCGTTGGGACGCAATGGGCTGGTGACCGTGATCGCCGCCACCGCCGCCGTGTTCGCCGCGATGTTCTTCACACAATAATTGGAACCCGCCTGCCGTCGGCCGCACTGGACCTAACGATCCCGATGCGTAAGATCGCCGGTTCGGATCGGCATCGGGCAGACGCGGCGGAAACCATGCAGCTTGAGGATTTGGGACAGCGCATCTGCATCCTGGGGCCGTCCAACAGCGGCAAATCCACCCTGGCGTCGGCCATCGGACGGAAGTGCGGCCTGACGGTCATTCACCTCGACCAGCTTTACCATCGGCCCGGCACCGATTGGGAGCCCCGCCCAAGGGAGGAGTTCGTCCGCCTGCACGACGACGCCATCGGCGGCGACCGGTGGGTGATGGATGGAAATTACTCCGTCTGCATGCAGCAGCGTTTCGCGCGGGCGACCGGATTGATCATGCTGGACATCGCAATGCCGGCCAGCCTGCTGCGGTATTTCCGCCGAACCTGGTTCGAGCGCGAACGGCTTGGCGCGCTGGATGGCGGGCGGGACAGCGTCAAATGGGACATGATCCATCACATCGCCGTCGTCACTCCGCGGAACCGAAGCCGCAACGCGGCCCGGTTCGATCAGGCCGACCTGCCGAAAATTCGCCTGTCCTCCATCCGCGAGATCAAGGACTGCTACCGGCTATGGGGACTGGAGAGATAGCCTGGCTTCTCTCCGCCCCGGCGGAATGCCCTAAAAGCCAAGCAACGCCGCGACCAGATCGGACTCCGGATCGGCCAGATCGTCGATGACGTCGAAATGGTGGCGTCCTTCCGCCAGCCGCAGCGCGGTAGCAGCGCCCAGCCCGAGCCAGACATTGGCGAGCAGCTCCGTCTGACGGACGAACTCCGGCCGCTCGTTCGCCCCGACCCAGCAGGTGATGCCGATGCCGGGCTGCGGGCGCAGCAGCGCCGGGCTTTCGGCCACGGCCTCCGCCTCGTCCAGGCGCAGCGTGGCGTTCATGCGGGTGTTCAGCAGCGGACGCAGGTCGTGCAGCCCGCTGATGGAGACGACATGCTCCACCCGCGCCCTAACCTCGTCCGACAGCGGGGCGTCCGCGCAGACGAGCCGGCTGACCAGATGACCGCCGGCGGAATGGCCGGTCAGGCGCAACGGCCCGGCCTCCGCCCCCGCGACGGCCTCCACCGCCCGGGCAATCTGCCGGGTGATGCCGGCGATCCGTGTCTCGGGGCACAGCGTGTAGCTGGGCATGGCGACCGCCCACCCTTGGGCGAGCGGCCCGGCGGCCAGATGCGACCAGCGCGCCTTGTCGAAAGCCATCCAATAGCCGCCATGGACGAAGACCACGGTGCCCTTGGCGGTTCCCTCCGGCCGGAACAGGTCGTAGCGTTCCCGTTCCCCCTCGCCATAGGGCAGGTCCAGTTCCGCCCGTCCGGTGGCGGCGAGTTCGGTCCGGAAGGCTGCGGCCCGCTCCGCCCAGCGTGCGGGATAGGCGTCGCCGCCGGGGATGTGGGCGCCGTTGCTGTAGGCGTCGTCCCAATCCGTGATCCTGCGCAATTCCGTCACAGCACCGTCCTCACCCGCCAGAGTTCCGGGAAAAGCTCCACCGCCAGCATGTTGCGCAGGTAGGACACGCCGCCGGTGCCGCCGGTCCCGCGCTTGAAGCCGATCACCCGTTCCACCGTCGTAACATGGTTGAAGCGCCAGCGCCGGAAGTAATCCTCGAAATCGACCAGCTTCTCGGCAAGCTCGTAGAGCGGCCAATGGGTTTCGGGCGACTGGTAGATGATCCGCCATGCCTCGGTCACGCCGTCATGGGGCTGGTGGGTCTGCGACACGTCGCGCTCCAGCACCTCGGCCGGAACCGGGATGCCGTTGCGGGCGAGCAGGCGCAGCGCCTCGTCATACAGGCTGGGCCGCGACAGCTCCTGTTCCAGCAGGGCATGGATGTCCGGCCGGTGGGCATGGGGGCGCAGCATCGCCGGATTGCGGTTACCCAGCAGGAACTCGATCTCCCGGTACTGGTAGGATTGGAAGCCGGAGGACTGGCCGAGATCGTCGCGGAAGCGGGTGTATTCGCTGGGCGTCATCGTGCGCAGCACGTCCCAGGCCGAGTTCAGCTGCTCGAAGATGCGGGCGACACGGGTCAGCATCTTGAAGGCGGGCGACAGCCGGTCCTCGCGGATCGCCTCGCGGGCGGCGCGGATCTCGTAGACGGCTAGCCTCATCCATAGCTCCGACGTCTGGTGCTGGACGATGAACAGCATCTCGTCATGGGCAGTGGAGCGTGGGGTCTGCGCACCCAGGATGCGGTCCAGCTGCAGATAGTCGCCATAGGACATCCGCCCGTCGAAGGCCATCTCGGCACCCTCCGCCGCCGGATCGTAGGGCTTCTTCGTATCCTGCCCGCTCATGTCACCATCGCCTTCCTGTGGTAGTCTGGCCGGTCCCAAAGCCCGCCATCCATCACCTGTTTGAGCACATCGACGGCGCCGCGCACCTCCGCCTCGCCGATATAGAGCGGGGTGAAGCCGAAGCGCAGCACGTCCGGCGCCCGGAAGTCGCCGATCACACCGCGGTCGATCAGCGCCTGCATGATGGCGTAGCCCTGGCAATGGCGGAACGACACCTGGCTGCCGCGCCGGTTGCCGTCGCGCGGGGAGACAAGCTCCAGCATCGGGCACTGCGCCTCGACCAGTTCGATGAACAGGTCGCACAGCGCAATGGAGGTGCGGCGGATGTCGGTCATCTCGACCTCGTCCCACACATCCAGCGCTGCGTCGAGTGCCGCCAGCGCGATCACCGGCGGCGTGCCGACGCGCATGCGCTCCACCCCCGCACCGGGACGGTAGGAGGGTTCGAAGGCGAAGGGCGCCTCATGCCCCATCCAGCCGGACAGGGCCGGCCGCGCCGTCGCCGCATGCTGCGGTGCGACATAGATGAAGGCCGGGGCCCCCGGTCCGCCATTCAGGTATTTGTACGTGCAGCCGACCGCGAAGTCGGCTCCGGCACCGGCCAGATCGACCGGCAGCGCACCGGCGGAATGGGCGAGGTCCCACACCGTCACCACCCCCGCCGCATGGGCCTTGGCGGTCAGCGCCGCCATGTCGTGCAGCCGGCCGGTCCGGTAATCGACCTGGGTCAGCATCAGGACGGCGACATCCTCGCCAATTGCCGCCTCCACCTCCTCCGGCGTCACCGTCTTCAGGACATGGCCGCGGCCCAGCGTCTCGATCAGCCCTTCCGCCATGTAAAGGTCGGTGGGGAAGTTGCCGCTGTCGGACAGGATCACCCGGCGGTCGGGCCGCATCGCCAGTGCCGCGGCCAGCGCCTGATAGACCTTGATCGACAGCGTATCGCCAACCACCACGCTGCCGGACGGCGCGCCGATCAGCCGGGCGATGCGGTCGCCGACCTTGCCGGGCTGCACCATCCAGCCGGCACCGTTCCAGCCGCGGATCAGCTGGCCGCCCCATTCCTGGGCAAGGGTACGGGCCACCCGCTCCTCCACCCCGACGGGCAGCGGTCCCAGCGAGTTGCCGTCGAGATAGATCACGCTGTCCGGAATGCGGAACCGGGCGCGGGTCTTCTGAAAATCGGTCATCGATCTGCCTGCTCCTTCCCCGGCAAAGGATGCCCGGCAATCGCTGCCATTGCAAATTGTTGCGATGTTCAAGCGTATCGGACGATATGAATTCATCATTGTCCCGGAGACCGCGAAAGTGGAGGATCGCATCGGCCACAGCAACTGGCCGCAACCATTGCCTTCCCCATCACCAAGGACCGGACGAACCGCCATGTTCAACGCGCTTTCCCGCCAGCCCGACGATGCCCTGCTCGCCCTGATCGGGCTGTACAAGCAGGATCCGCGGCCGGGCAAGGTCGATCTCGGCGTCGGGGTCTACCGGGACGAGGAGGGGCGCACCCCGGTCTTCCGTGCGGTGAAGGCGGCGGAACGGCTTCTGCTCGACGGGCAGGACAGCAAGGCTTACCTGGGGCTGGAAGGCGACGCCGGGTATCTGGAGCGGCTGTGGTCGCTGGTCGGCGGGGCCGCCGGAACCAAGGTCGCCACGGCCGGCGTGCAGACCCCCGGGGGGTCGGGCGCGCTGCGGCTGGCGGCCGACCTCGTCCTGCGCGGCGGGTCGAAGCGGGTGCTGGTCGGCCAGCCGACCTGGCCCAACCATGTCGGTATCTTCGCCGCCGCCGGCCTTGAGGTCGTCAGCTATCCCTTCTTCGACACTGCCGGCCAGACCGTGCTGTTCGACCGCATGATCGCGGCGTTCGAGGCGGCGCAGCCCGGCGACGTCGCCCTGCTGCACGGCAGCTGCCACAATCCGACCGGCGCGCCGCTGTCGCTCGACCAGTGGAAGGAACTGGCGGCGGTGCTGGAAACGCGCGGCGTCCTGCCGCTGGTCGATATTGCCTACCAGGGCTTCGGCCGCGGTCTGGAAGAGGATTCCGAGGGGCTGCGCCACCTGATCGGCGTCGTGCCGGAAACGCTGGTCGCCGTGTCGTCGTCAAAGTCCTTCGGCCTCTACCGCGAGCGCACCGGCGCCATCTTCGCCGTCGCCGCAGCACCGGCCGCCGCCGATCTCGCCAAGTCCAACCTGATGGCGCTGGCCCGCACCAGCTATTCGATGCCGCCCGACCATGGCGCCGCCGTTGTCCGCACCATCCTCAGCGACGCCGCCCTGACCGCCGACTGGATTGCGGAACTGGACGTCATGCGCGCCCGCATCACCGGCATCCGCCGCAAGCTGGCCGCCGGTCTGGCCGGCGTCTTCCCCGCCCTGGCCGCGGTGGCGGAGCAGGAGGGCATGTTCTCCCTGCTGCCGCTGACCGAGGCGGAGGTGCTGCGTCTGCGCGCCGACCATGCCATCTACATGCCGACCTCCGGCCGCATCAACATCGCCGGCCTGAAGACGGCCGAGGTGGACGATGTGGTGGCGAAGTTCGCCGCTCTCCGTTAACCCTTTGGTTTGATCCGGGGACAGACGACGATGGCCACGACCATCCAGGCTCCGCCCGCCGCGGCGGAGCGTCACCAGCTCTATGAAGACGCGCTCGCCATGCTGATGGGCACGCTGTTCATCGCGCTGGGCATGCTGATCTATTCCAAGACGATGCTGCTGACCGGCAGCACCGCCGGGCTGGCTCTGCTGTTGAGCTATGTCACCAAGGTCCAGTTCGGCATCATCTTCTTCACGATCAACCTGCCCTTCTACTGGCTGGCCTGGAAGCGGCTGGGCTGGAAATTCACCGCCCGCACCTTCATCGCCGTGGCGCTGGTGACGCTGTTCTCACGCCTGACCGACCAGTGGGTGGGCTTCACCCACCTGGACCCGGTCTATGCCACCGTGGTGGGCAGCGGCCTGTGTGGTACCGGCCTGTTGATGCTGTTCCGCCACCGCACCGGTCTGGGCGGCGTCAACATCCTGGCGATCTATCTGCAGGAGACCTACGGCATCCGCGCCGGCTATTTCCAGCTGGGCGTCGATTTCGCGATCCTGGCCGGCGCCTTCTTCGTTCTCGCGCCGGACCGGCTTCTGCTGTCGGTGCTGGGGGCGACCATCGTCAACGTCACGCTGGCGATCAACCACAAGCCGGGGCGCTATCTCGGCATCAGCTGAGGGGCGACCGCTGCGGGCGCCGGTCAACGCCCGCAGCAGGCCTTGTGCTTTTTCCCCGAGCCGCAGGGGCAGGGATCGTTGCGGCCGACCTTCACCACGCGGCGCGGCGGGTCCTTCGGGTTGAGGACGCTGTCGACATAGAACCAGCGTCCGTCGACGCGGCGGAAGCGCGACCGCTCATGCAATGGCCACTCCTCGCCATCGCGGTGGAAGGTCAGGAAGAACTCGACCATCCCATCATCGCCGGTCTCCTCCGCCTTCATGACGGTCAGCGGACCCCAGTCGCATTCGTCCGCCACCCGCTCCACATCGGCACGGCTGAAGGTGGCGCGGGTTTCCGGCACGCAGCTCCGCTCGATATGGTCGATGTCGCGGCGGACGAAGGCGGTGTAGCGCGACCGCATCAGCGCTTCCGCGCTGGGGGCGGGCTCCCCCGCCAGGATCGGGCCGCAGCAGCGGTCGAAGGCCAGACCGGAACCGCAGGGGCAGACGGACATCACGAAACGGCTCCTTCCATGAGCATCGAGAAACGGCCGGCGGCACAGTGCCCGGCAAAACTTAACGCCGTCTCAACATTTCCCGCCGGATCCTGGGGCAAAGGCTGGATTACCGCAAGGGGGAGCCAGGTCTCGATCCGTGCGTGGCGCGGCCGGCAATAGTGACGCCTGGGATCGGCATCGTCCAGATCGGCCTGCCTTGCGACCTGGATATGCTGCAAACGGATTATGGCGATGAGCGCGCAGACAGAGACGCTGCAGACAGGAAAGTTGCGGACGGGCATGACGATGACGGCAAAGGGCGAGCGGCGGCGTCTCAGCCTGCTTTTCAGAACAGTGCCCGACCGCCATTCCGACGTGGCGGCGATGCGCCTGCCCACCCCCGGCACGGTTCTGCTGCGTTTGGCCGGCATTGCCCTGTTCCTGGCGCTCGCGGTCGGCGGCATCGCCTTTCTGGTCGAAGTCGAGATTGCCGATAACCGGGTGGTCGAACTGGCGCGGGAAGAATCGGCGGCGTTTCTCACCGAAACCCGCACATCGCTGGCCGCCGGCGCCGCCGATTCCGATCTGGAGGCGTCGCTGCAACATTTCATGGCCAGCCGCAACGGACTGCGCCTGAACCATGGTGACGGCCGCTTCATCGTCGCGGAGCTTTACAGCCCGGAACAGCGGAAGACGGCCGAATACATCGCGGCCGGGGCGGAATGGGCGGAACAGCGGATGTCCGCCTCCCGGCATGGCTTCCCCACCGACGGGGATTCCATTTACGACCGCTTCACGATGGATGGACAGATCTTCATCCAGACGATGGAACCGCTGCTCGATTCCGACGGCCGGCTGCTCGGTTATTTCGAAAGCGTTTTCCAGCTTTCATCCCGCCGGTCCAATGAGATCCTGCGCGACACCGCGACCGTCGTCGCCGTTTCCTCGCTGTCGGTTCTTGTGACCGCGCTCGTCCTCCTGCCGATCTTCAGCTCCTACAACCGGGGCATCCTGCGGCTGTCGCGCGGCCTGCTCGATGCCAACATCGGCATGCTGAGCGCGCTGGGCAGCGCGATCGCCAAGCGCGACAGCGACACCAACGCCCACAATTACCGGGTGACGGTCCTGGCCATCCGCCTGGCCGAGGCGCTGGGGGTGGAGGACGCGGCGATCCGCAAGCTGGTGAAGGGCGCCTTCCTGCACGATGTCGGCAAGATCGCCATTCCCGACAGCATCCTGCTGAAACCCGGCAAGCTGGATGCCGAGGAGTTCGCGGTGATGAAGACCCATGTCGTCCATGGGCTGGACATCGTCGGCTCGTCCGACTGGCTGGCCGACGCTGCCGACGTGGTCGGCGGCCATCACGAGAAATTCGACGGGTCGGGCTATCCCAACGGTCTGACGGGAGAGGCGATCCCGATTGCCGCCCGCATCTTCGCCGTCGCCGACGTGTTCGACGCGCTGACCTCGCGCCGCCCCTACAAGGAGCCGATGTCCTACGCCGCGACCATGGACATTCTGGCCGAGGGTGCCGGCCGGCATTTCGACCCGGCGGTGCTCGCCCGCTTCACCGCCATCGCCGCCGGCCTGCATGAACGGCTGACCGCCCTTGGCGACGATGGGGTACGGGACGAACTGCGCTTGCTGGTGACGCGCTATTTCAAGTTGGCGTAAACAAAGTCACGCGGCGAGTCCGCGCAGGAACAGGTCCACCGCCTTGTCGACGAAGGCATGGCGCTCCTCCTCCGTCGGCGTGGGGCAAAGGCCGAGTACAAGCTGGCAATAGGCGCCCCCCTGCATGGCGCCCAGGAACTGCCGGGCGACGAAGGTCGGATCGTCGGTGACGATCACGCCGCGGTCGTTCAACCGGGTGAACAGGGCGACGAAATTGGCGATCCCCTGCTCCGGCCCAGCCTGGAAATAGAGCCGGGCGGCGACCGGCATCCGCGTCGCCTCGCCGACCACCGCCTGATGGACACGGATCGCCGCGTCCGACCACAGCAGGTCGGTGAAGCGGCGGCCGACCTGGATCAGGACGTCGCGCAACGGCATCCCGTCGAACATGTCCGGCGCGAAACGCAGGCCGCGCCGCTCGCACTCGGCGGAGATCACCGCGGTGTAAAGCTCTTCCTTAGACGGAAAGCGGGTATAGAGCGTCGTCTTGGACACCCGAGCCTGTTGCGCGACCTGATCCATCGACGCGGCGGCGTAGCCGAGTTCCAGGAACACCTCCCGCGCGGCGGCGACGATCTGTTCCGCCTTCGCGTCGAGCGACGGGGCGGGATGGGACGCTTTCTGCTCCGATGACTGCACTGAACTGTACCGTTCACTCTTGACGTTGGCTGGGGGCCGGAGTAGGACGGTAACAGTACGATACAGTCCAGTCCAGTGGGGAGACGTGGTATGGCCCTGTTCCGCGAAAGGCGGCTTGCGTCCGCCGTCATGGCGACAACGGCGCTTCTGACGGTGGTGGGCCTGCTTGCCGGCTGCAACGAAACGCAGTCCGCCTCCACCCCGGCGGAAGCAGAGGTGCGGCCGGTCCGCGTCGCCACCGTCACGCTGGAACCGCTGGTCGACAGCGTGCGCTACCCGGCGGTGATCCGCCCACGGGTGGAGGCCGATGTCGGCTTCCGCGTCGGCGGCAAGGTGACCGCCCGGCTCGTGGAGGTCGGCACCCGCATCGAACCCGGCATGCCGCTGGCCCGCCTCGACCCCACCGATCTTCAATTGCAGATCCGCGCATCGCAGGCTCAGCTCGCCTCGGCCAAGGCCGATGCCGCCAACGCCCGCAGCGATTTCCAGCGCTACGCCAGCCTGCGCCAGGGCGAATGGACCACGCGCCAGGAATACGACCGCCGCAAGACCACGCTGGACAAGGCGGAGTCGAAGGTGCGCGAGGTCGAGGCGCAGTTGCGCGTCCTCGACAACTCCGCCCAATATGCCACGCTGGTGGCGGACGAGGCCGGCATCGTCACCGCGACGCTGATCGAGCCGGGACAGGTCGTCGCATCCGGACAGACCGCCCTGCGCATCGCCCGGCTGGGCAGCCTGGAGGCGGTGGCGAACATCCCCGAGCAAAGCGTCGCCGCCCTGCCCCGCCAGAAACTGGCGGTGGAGCTGTGGTCGCATCCGGGCCAAAGCATCGCCGGCAGCCTGCGCGAGGTCTCGCCCAGCGCCGACGCCAACACCCGGACCTTCCAGGCGAAGATCAAGCTGACCGAACCGCCGCCCACCGTCCAACTCGGCATGACCGCGACCGTCATCGCCGCCGCCGACCATGGCGCGCCCGTCGCCCGCCTGCCGCTGAGCGCTTTGGCACAGCGGGAGCAGAAGCCGGCGGTTTGGGTGTTGTCCGCGCCGGATGACCGGCTGGAGCTGCGCCCCGTCACCGTCGCCGCCTATGCCGGCGACCTCGCGCTGATCGGCGGCGGGCTGAAGGACGGCGAGCGCGTCGTCACCGCCGGGGTGCACAAGCTCGACGCCGGCCAGAAGGTCCGCGTCTGGACGGAGCCGGCGCGATGAACCACTCCCGCATGAATCTGTCGGCCTGGGCGCTGGCCCACCGCACGCTGGTGCTGTTCATGATGCTCGCCAGCGTCCTGGCGGGTGCGCTGGCCTACAAGACCCTGGGCCGGGCGGAGGATCCGTCCTTCACCTTCAAGGTAATGGTGGTGCGCACCCAATGGCCGGGCGCCACCGCGCGCGAGGTCGAACAGTTCGTCACCGACCGCATCGAGAAGAAGCTGGAGGAGGTGCCCTACTACGACGTCGCCCGCAGCTATTCCAAGCCCGGCGAGTCGGTTATCTTCGTCCAGCTGAAGGATTCCACCCCGCCCAGGCTGGTGGCGGATTTGTGGTATCAGGTGCGCAAGAAGATCGGCGACATCCGTTACACCCTGCCCGACGGCGTGGTCGGCCCCTTCTTCAATGACGAATTCGGCGACGTCTATTCCGGCATCTACGCCTTCATGGGCGAGAATTTCACCCCTGCCCAGCTGAAGAAGGTGGCCGAACAGGCCCGCGCCCGCCTGCTGAAACTGCCGGGTGTCGAGAAGATCGACCTGATCGCCCCGCAGGAAGAGCGCGTCTATGTCGAGATCTCCAGCCAGCGGCTCGCCAGCTTCGGTCTACCGGTCGATTCGGTGATCCAGGCACTCCAGCGCGAGAACGCCATCGCCGCGTCGGGCGACGTCGATACCGGATCGCAGCGCGTCTATGTCCGCCTCGACCTCGGCCTCGACACCGCGGCGGCGGTGCGCGCGATCCCGGTGGAGAGCGGCGGCCGGCTGCTGACCATCGGCGACGTGGCGGATGTCAAGCGCGGCTATGTCGAACCGCGGCGCTACACCCTGCGCTACAACGGCCGCGACGCCATCGGTCTGGGCGTGGTCATGGCGAAGGGCGGCAACGTCCTGAAGCTGGGAGAACAGCTCGACGCCGCGATGGAGAAGGTCCGCGCCGAACTGCCGGTCGGGCTGGAGGTGGCGCAGGTCGCCGACCAGCCGAAGGTGGTCGAACATTCCGTCGGCGAATTCACCGAATCGCTGGCCGAAGCGCTGGGCATCGTCATCCTGGTCAGTCTCGTCAGCCTGGGCTGGCGCACCGGCATCGTCGTGGCGCTGGCGGTGCCGCTGGTGCTGGCGATGACGCTGGTGGCGATGCAAATCCTGCACATCGATTTGCAGCGCATTTCGCTGGGCGCCCTCATCATCGCGCTCGGACTGCTGGTGGACGACGCCATCATCGCGGTTGAGATGATGGTGGTGAAGATGGAACAGGGCTGGGACAGGCTGAAGGCCGGTGCCTTCGCCTACACCTCCACCGCCTTCCCGATGCTGAGCGGCACCATCGTCACCGCCGCCGGCTTCGTGCCGGTCGGCTTCGCGGCCTCGGCCGCCGGCGAATACACCAATTCGATCTTCTGGGTGGTGGCGCTGTCGCTGCTGCTGTCCTGGGTGGTGGCGGTGATCTTCACCCCCTATCTTGGCTGGCTGCTGTTGCCCAAGCCCAAGCATGTGGTGCCGGACGGGCACGAGCTGGACATCTACGACACCCGCGCCTACCGCATCCTGCGCGGCATGATCGAGGCCTGCGTGCGGGCGCGCTGGGCCACCATCGGCGTGACGGTGGCGGCCTTCGTCACAGCGCTGGTCGGCTTCGGCCATGTCCAGCAGCAGTTCTTCCCGTCGGCCAGCCGGCCGGAACTGCTGATCGACGTCCGGCTCGCCGAAGGCTCCTCCTTCGAGGCGACGGCCGCCGAAGTGAAGCGGATGGAGGCGGTGCTGGCCAAGGACCCGGACGTCGATTACTGGGTCGCCTACACCGGCGGCGGGTCGCCGCGCTTCTACCTGCCGCTCGACCAGCAGCTGGAAACCGCCAACTTCGCCCAGTTCATGGTGATGACCAAGGGGTTGGAGGAGCGCGAGCATTTCATGCAGCGGCTGGAGCCGACTTTGGAGTCCGACTTCCCGGCCGCCCGCGTCCGCATCGGCCGCTTGGAAAACGGCCCGCCGGTCGGCTACCCGGTACAGTTCCGCGTCACCGGCGAGGACCCGGCGACCATCCGCAAGATCGCCTATCAGGTGCGCGACACCATGCGCGCCCACCCCAACACCGCCAACGTCCATCTGGATTGGGACGAGCTGTCCAAGCGCGTCCGGCTTGAGGTTGACACCGCCAAGGCCCGCGCGCTGGGCGTGTCGAAGCAGGATCTGTCCAACGCCCTGCAATTGCTGCTGAACGGCATGTCCGTCACCCAGTACCGGGAGGGCACGGAACTGATCGGCGTCCTGCTGCGCACCACGCCGGAGGAGCGGATGGACCTCTCCCGCCTGGGCGAGCTGAACATCCGCACCAGCCGCGGCACCACCGTGCCGCTCAGCCAGGTCGCCACCGTGCGCTACGAGCTGGAGGAACCGGTGCTGTGGCGCCGGGCGCGCGAGACGACGATGACGGTCAAGGGCGACGTGACCGGCGGCTTGCAGGCCCCGGTGGTCAGCACCCAGCTGAACGGCCAGTTCGATGCCCTGCGCGCCACCCTGCCCGACGGCTATGCCATCGCCATGGGCGGCGCCATCGAGGAGAGCGCCAAGGGGCAGGACTCGATCAACGCCATGATGCCGGTGATGCTGCTGATCATGGTCACCACGCTGATGCTGCAATTGCAGAGCTTCTCGCGCGTGTTCATGGTCCTGCTGACCGCTCCGCTGGGTCTGATCGGCGTCACCGCCTCGCTTCTGCTGTTCAACCTGCCCTTCGGCTTCGTCGCCATGCTGGGCGTCATCGCGCTGGCCGGCATCATCATGCGCAACTCGGTCATCCTGGTCGACCAGATCGAGCAGGACATCCGCAGCGGTCGCTCACGCTGGGAGAGCATCGTCGAGGCGACGGTGCGCCGCGCCCGCCCCATCGCCCTGACGGCGGCCGCCGCGATCCTCGCCATGATCCCGCTGACGCAGAGCGTGTTCTGGGGCCCGATGGCG
Organism: Azospirillum palustre; assembly: GCF_002573965.1. NCBI lineage: Bacteria > Pseudomonadati > Pseudomonadota > Alphaproteobacteria > Rhodospirillales > Azospirillaceae > Azospirillum > Azospirillum palustre. The sequence goes on from NZ_PDKW01000042.1 coordinate 1,056,587, forward strand.
GTCGCCATCATGGGCGGTCTGGCCGGCGCCACCGTGCTGACGATCTTCTTCCTGCCGGCCCTCTACGCGGCATGGTTCCGCGTGCCCCGGCCGGAGCGGGAGGAGGTGGAGGACAGCGGCCTGGGAGGCGCGCTGCCGAAGCCGGCGTTGGGGGATTGATGCCCTACTCTTTTGCTCAAGCTTGACCGCGGTCAAGGGGGGGATGCGTCATCCGTGACAGGGTGCCGCCACAATCGATCTCCCGATTGCATCATCACTACTGATGATCCTCTTTCGTACTGTGCCTTTGCGCCCGGCGGCCTCAGCCTCCGGGCGCATTTTTTTGGGCGTCAGTTCGCCCGCCTGCCTGCCGTCGCCAGCGTCAGCCGGCCGAAGCTCGGGCCCTCCCGCAGAAGGCGCCGGCCGCCGACCTCGATCCGGCGATAGGCCGGGCCGGCCATCAGCAGGCAGGCCGTGACCATCGCCAGCATGAGGGCCATCGACCAGTTGCCCGGCAGCGCCTTGCGGTCATGAATGCCGAGCCCCAGCCCCAGCAGCCGCGTGGTGGCATATTCGACGAAGCCGTGGATCAGGTAGAGCGAATAGGACACGTCGCCCAGCCAGACCAGCGGCCGGACATTCAGCATGCCTGCGGCCCGGCCATGGTTGGCGACGGCCGCCAGGATCAGCAGGGCGAACAGGAGCACGGCCAGCAGGTCCGGCCCGCCGGTGTGCAGAAGCAGCAGGATCGCCACCACCACACCGGCCATCGTCAGGTCGTTCGACAGCACCGACGCGGCAAGCCCGCTGCGGAAGGCGCTATAAAGCAGCGTGCCCAGCAGGAATTCCGGCAGGCAGCGCAGCAGGGTCTGCGGCCCGTCCCACTGGTTCAGATTGTCCTGCGTCGTCCAGGCCAGCGCAAAGAGCGTCGCCAGCGCACCGACTGCCAGCAGGGCCTGCGTCCGGCCGCTCGACCGCCAGACCCAGGGCAGCGCGAAGGGGAAGACCAGATAGGCCATGAATTCCAGGCTGATCGACCAGGCCGGGTAATTCCAGCTCAGCATGCTGGCATAGAGGCCCTGGAGCATGAACAGGTTGGCGACCAGGGCCCAGACCGATTCAGCCCCTTTCAGCGGGATTGCCGGGAAACTGCCGGTGGCGGCGTACTCCACCGCGCGGACGGCCAGCGCCGTCGCCACGAACAGCAGCAGGACCGCCAGATGCAGCGGATAGAGCCGGGCGATGCGCGCCCGCAGGAAGCTCCAATATTTGTCGCCGACCTTGTCCGTGAAGGTGCCGTGATAGACATGCGTCAGCACGAAGCCGCTGAGCATGAAGAACAGATCGACGGCCAGATAGCCTTTCTGCACCAGATGCGTGTAGCTGTCCGGGTGCAGGTTGGGGAAATACTGGAAGCTGTAGTGGTACAGCACCACCCACAAGGCCGCGATGCCGCGCAGCGGGGTTAGGGAATGGAGGTGGCCGGGGTTGGTCTGCGTGCTCATGGCGCAGGCTCCGGCCGCTCAGACCGATGGAACCTGCCCCGCCGATGGGACTTGGTCCGAGCGGGATTGCCTGGGCGCGGTCATCGGCCGCCCCGCCTTGAAGCCCGCACCCATGTTCCAGCCGAGACCCTTCGAAACCACGTCACCCTCCAGCCGTTACGCCGCGCGAGACCCGTCCGATGTCGGACGGAAAGGCGGCCCCAGTGCGGGTTAACGGCGGAGGTGGCGATTGGTTTCGTTGCGGGCTGTTACAAGATTGAGGACCGTTACAGGAAGAAGACCAGCGTGGTCAGCCCCAGCAACGGCACCAAGATGCCGAAGGACCAAGCCATATAACCGAAGAAGCTGGGCATGGCGACGCCGCGCTCCTCGGCAATCGCCTTGACCATGAAGTTGGGAGCGTTGCCGATATAGCTGTTGGCACCCATGAACACCGCACCGGCCGAGATCGCGGTCAGCGTCAGCGACAGATCCGTCATCAGCACCTTCGCGTCGCCGCCGGCGGTGTTGAAGAAGATCAGGTAGGTCGGCGCATTGTCCAAGAAGCTGGACAGGATGCCGGTGGCCCAGAAATAGGCGGCGGGGTTCGGCTTGCCGCCCTCGTTCACCGCGGAGATGATGGCGCCCAGCGCGCCATCGGTGCCGGCTTTCAGGATGGCGATGGCCGGGATGATGGTCAGGAAGATGGCGGCGAACAGCTTCGCCACCTCCAGGATCGGCCCCCAGTTGAAGCCGTTCAGGCGGCGGCTCTGCTTGCTGGTCAGCGCCAGCGACAGGCCGGTGATGCCCAGCAGCAGCAGGTTCGACACGATGGTTTCCAGCGACACCGTCACATGATACAGCGTGACGCCCGTCCCCGGATGCCAGATGCCGCTGAGCAGCACCGCGCCGACGATGGCGACCAGCAGCAGCAGGTTGACGCTGCCCTCGATGCGGATCGGTTCGCGCTCGTGCACGCCCTCGATCAGCGGGTGCTTGCCGGGATCGCGGGTGTGCAGGACAAGGTCGAGGACGAAGTAGATGACCAGCAGCAGGGCGGACAGAAAGGCCATCGGCGCCAGCAGATGGACGGTCGGCCAGAAGAAATCGACGCCCTTCAGGAAGCCCAGGAACAGCGGCGGATCGCCCAGCGGGGTCAGCGACCCGCCGACATTCGACACCAAGAAGATGAAGAAGACGACCGTGTGGACCTTGTGGCGCCGATGTTCGTTCGCGCGCAGCAGCGGGCGGATCAGCAGCATCGAGGCGCCGGTGGTCCCCATCAGGCTGGCAAGCACAGTGCCCAGCGCCAGCCCGACCGTGTTGGCCATCGGCGTCCCCACCAGCGACCCGGTCAGCCGCACACCCCCCGCAACCGTGAACAGCGCGGTCAGCAGAACGATGAAGGGGATATATTCCAGCAGCACCGTGTGCAGCAGTTCGTAGGTGGCGAGGTCGACCCCGAAGGTCGCGGCGAAGGGGACCAGAAAGGCCAGGGCCCAGACCGCCGAAATCTTGCCGAAATGATGGTGCCAGACCATCGGCGCCAGCAGCGGGAACAGCGCGATCGACAGCAGGATCCCGGCGAAGGGCACGACCCACGCCGCACTCAGCAGCCGTCCGTCCAGATGCGGCACGCCGGCATGGGCGGCCTCAGCCGCCACCTCGGCGGCTTGCACCCCATGCGCGCCCAGCAGCACGCCGCCGACGGCGAGCGCCGCCCAGAGGAAGGCCGACAGAGTGGTCGGGAGGATGGACGGGCGCCGTCGGTGCGTTTGAGAATTGATCATCGGTCCGGAAAGTAGGCTGGCGAAAGGAACGGGATTATGCGGATTGACGCAGCGTAAGCCAAGCCGGAAGGGGCGGCGGCGACACGAACTTTCGTATGCGAGTATGCGCCGGCCCTATGGGCAGGCCCGCAGCGTGATTGCCCGGTCCGCCATCCCCGTCCAGCCGGACAGCGGCCGACACTCGCCGCCCGCGCACAGCCGATGCTCGCCGGTGAATCCCGATGCAGCCAGCGTAACGCTGTCCTGCGGCGGCAGCCCCGGCGTCCAGACCATCCAGCCATCGGCGGTCGTCCGGGCATCCGGGCCGGGCTCCATGCCCGCACCGGCGCCACGGATGCGCGCCTCCACCAGACGCAAGCGTCCTGCATCTATGTTCCACTGCTCCCGCCACTCCGTCTTCTCGATGGAGTGGGTCCAGGACAGGCTGAACTCGGTCCCCGGCAGCGACGCCAGCAGCGCGCCGCCAAGAGCGAACAGGCAGAGACCGCCCACCTCAAGCCGCAGCGGCGGTCGGCACGCTCCGGCGCCGGTGCTGCCATAGCAGGAACAGGCCGGTCATGACGAAGGCGGCCTCGTCGGTCAACGGCAGAGCCACGATGAACAGGAAGGACGCCGCCGCGGCATAGAGCCGGGCGAGCAGCGACAGCGGCGTCCAGAAGAAGCCGATGGTGGCGGCCCCCCACAGGGCGATGGCGACACAGGCCTTGACGAACACATAGGCCACCGCCAGCCAGCTTCCGCCTTGCAGAACCAGCGCCGGGTCGTAGACGGCCATGAAAGGCACGACATAGCCCGCCATCGCCACCCGCGTCGCGATCCAGCCGATCTCCATATGGTCGGCCTTGCAGATCGACGAGGCCGCCAGCGCCGCCAGGGCGACCGGCGGGGTCAGGTCGGCCATGATGCCGAAATAGAAGACGAACATGTGGCTGACCATCAGCGGCACGCCCATGGTCAGCAGGGCCGGCGCCGCAATCGACGCGGTGATGATGTAGTTGGCCGTCGTCGGCAGGCCGGTGCCCAGCACGATGCAGGCGATCATGGTCAGCACCAGCGCCGCCAGCAGGTTGCCACCCGACCAGTCGACGATGGTCGAGGCGAAGCTGGAGGCAAGCCCCGTCAGCGTCATCATGCCGATCAACACGCCGACCAGCGCACAGGCGACGCCGACGCCGACCGCGTTCTTGGCGCCGTCGGCGATGCTGTTCACCACCAGCGTAAGCGTCTCCCGGCCGCCCTTGAACAGCAGGCAGGGGATGATGAGCAGCACGACCATGGTGAAGGCCAGATGCTCGGTCCGGAACCCCAGCTTCCACAGTCCGGCGGCGACAAGACCGACCGCAACCCAGAAGGCGACGCGCAACGCCATCGGTCCGATGGTGCCGACGATGGTGGTGCCGAGGATCAGCGCCGCGGTCGCCGCGATACCGATCACCCCGGCGAACAGCGGTGTGAAGCCGGAGAACAGCAGATAGACCAGCGCCGCCAGCGGCAGGATCAGGTACCAGCCCTCCACCACGGCGCGGAGCGCGCTGGGGCATTGGTCCTTGGGCAGGCCGACGAGGTTGCGCATCCCCGCTTCCAGATGGACCATCCAGAAGGCACTGCCGAAATAGAGGATCGCCGGGATCGCCGCGGCGATGGCGACCTCGCTGTAGGGCACGCCGATGGTCTCCGCCATGATGAAGGCCGCTGCCCCCATCACCGGCGGCATCAGCTGCCCGCCCATGCTGGCCGTCGCCTCCACAGCACCGGCAAAGGCGGGACGGTAGCCGAAGCGCATCATCAGCGGGATGGTGAACTGCCCGGTGGTCAGCACGTTGGCGACGCCAGACCCGTTGATGGTGCCCATCAGGCCGGACGAGATCACCGCCACCTTCGCCGGCCCGCCCTTGGCATGACCGACGAGACCGAGCGACACGTCGTTGAACAGCTTGATCATGCCGGCGCGCTCAAGGAAGGCGCCGAACAGGATGAACAGGAAGATGTAGCTGGCCGACACGAAGGTCGGCGTGCCGTAAAGCCCCTCCGTCGACAGGTAGAGATTGTCGATCACCTGATCGAGGTCGTAACCGCGGTGGGCGAGCCCGAAGGGCAGATGGCGGCCGAACAGGGCATAGGGGATGAAGACGCCGCACATGATCGGCAGCGCCAGCCCCATGATGCGCCGCGCCGCCTCGAACACCAGCGCCACCGCGATGGTGCCGACGATCAGGTCGGTGGTGTTGGGGTCGCCCGCCCGCTGGATCAGGTCGACCTCGAACACGTAATGATAGAGGCCGACGCCAAAGGCGGTCAGGCCCAGCAGCCAGTCGTACCAGGGAACCCGCCTGCGCTCCGCCGTCTGGCGAAAGCCGAACAGGGTGAAGGTCATCAGCAGCAGGAAACCGACATGGACCGCCCGTACCACCATGGTGGAAACCGGGTTGAAGGCGGCGGTCCAGATCTGGAAGGCGGAGAAGGCGACGGCGATGGCGAAGACCGCCCGCCCGTCGAACCCTTCGAATGCGGCCACCGTCGCCGGATTTTCCCGGTCGATGGCCTGACGGATCTCGGAGTCCGCCTGATTTTTGTTTGCGCTCACCACGGCTTCTCCGCCCATCGGTTTTTTACATCAGGCCCTTTTCCTTGAAGTACTTGATGGCGCCCGGATGCAGCGGCACCGGCGACTGGGTGGCGGTCTGGTCGAGCTTGATCTGCTTGGCGGCGACATGGGCGGCGGCCAGCGCGTCGAGATTCTCGAACAGCGTCTTCGTCATCGCATAGGCGGCATCGTCCGACACGCCGGAATGGCTGACGAGGAGGTTGCGCACGGCGGCGGTCGGCACGGCTTCCGTCTGGCCCGGATAGGTGCCGGCCGGGATCGTTTCGGCGATGTAGGCGGCGTCGCCGACCTTTTGCACCAGCTCGGCCGGAATGCTGACGACGGTGATCTCCTGGGACGAGGACAGATCCTTGATCGCCGCCACGCCGAGGCCGGCGGAAATCAGCGTCGCGTCCAACTGGCGGTTCTTGATCAGGTCGACCGACTCGCCGAAGGGCAGATACTCGGTCTTGGCGAAATCCTTGTAGGCCAGTCCGGCGGCGCCGAAGATGGCCCGCGCGTTCAGCTCCGTCCCCGACTTCGGCGCGCCGACCGACACCCGCTTGCCCTTCAGGTCGGCCAGCGTCTTGATGCCCGATTCCTTGGCGGCGACGACCTGGATGTAGTTGGGATAGATGGCGGCGATGGTGCGCAGCTTGTCCAGCTTCTGCTTGAAGCCGACCTCCTCGTTGCCTTTCCAGGCATCGCTCAGCGAATCGCCCAGGGTGAAGCCGATCTCGCCGCGGCCGGCCTGGAGCAGGTTCAGGTTCTCGACCGACGCCTTGGTCGCCTGCGCCGTCACCTTCGCGCCCGGCAGCGCCTTGCCGTACACGTTGGAAAGCGCCACGCCCAGCGGGTAATAGACGCCGCTGGTGCCGCCGGTCAGAACGGTGATGAAGGCCTCCGCCTGCGCCGGAAGTGCGGCGAAGCCAAGACCGAGACCGAAGCCCGCGGCCGTGCACAGGGCCAGGACGCGACGCTTCACAGATGGGCGATTCATGGTGGCTCTCCCCGTCATCATTGCCGTGCCCGGATCGTTGCCGGGCGGATTTATTTTGGGCCCACAGAGCGTGGGCAGCCCCAACCCACTGTAACGCGCCACAAAATTGCGCGCCAGTACGTACAATCCGACATAACGATGGTTGCAATGCCATTCTTTCGGCCAAGCCATGCACAGGCTCCTTGACCTCGAAGGGCAGACACCCCCTATCCTTGTGGCACAAGACCGCCGACCGAAGCGGACATCCCCATGGCTTCGGCCGACGGCGCGTCAATCGACAGTGATAAGTCCCAACTGCACGCCATACGACTGCAAGCCAGACTTTCAGCCAGCGGGAGGAAAACCGATGTCCTGTACCGTTTCGATGACCGTCAATGGCAAGACGGTCTCGCGCGAGGTGGAGGAGCGCACCCTGCTCGTCGCCTTCCTGCGCGAGCATCTTGGCCTGACGGGCACCCATGTCGGCTGCGACACCAGCCAATGCGGCGCCTGCGTCGTTCATGTCGACGGCCGGTCGGTCAAGTCCTGCACCACGCTGGCCGTCCAGGCCAACGGGGCGGACGTCACGACCATCGAAGGTCTGGCGGCGGCCGACGGCACGCTGCACCCGATGCAGGCCGCCTTCCGCGAACATCACGGCCTGCAATGCGGCTTCTGCACACCGGGCATGGTGATGAGCGCGGTCGATCTGGTCCGCGAGAACCCGAGCCCGACCGAAGCCGAAATCCGCGAAGGGCTGGAGGGCAACATCTGCCGCTGCACCGGCTATCACAACATCGTCAAGGCGGTGAAGGCGGGTGCGGAAGCGATGGCCGGTGGACAGGCAACGCCGGTCGCGGCCGAATAAGGGCGAAACGCCCAGAGCAGACAAGATTGCAGTTCAGGCATTTCCGCATCTTCAGCGTTCCTGTGGGAGGAAACACGAGATGGCGAACCCCAATGGCATCGGCGCCTCGGTGCGCCGGCGCGAAGACCAGCGTTTTCTGACCGGCCGCGGCAATTACACCGACGATTTCAAGCGCCTGAACATGACCCATGCGGTCCATGTGCGCTCGCCCTACGCCCATGCCCGCATCCTGGGCATCGACGTCGCGGACGCCCTGGCGATGCCGGGCGTGGTCGCCGTGCTGACCGGGGCCGACATGGAGGCCGACAAGGTCGGCAGCCTGCCCTGCGGCTGGCAGATCCATTCCAAGGACGGCTCGCCGATGAAGGAGCCGCCGCACTACCCGCTGGCGCGCGACCGCGTGCGCTATGTCGGTGACGCGGTGGCGGTGGTGATCGCCGAGACCCGCGAGCAGGCGCGCGACGCCGCCGAGATGGTGGTGGTCGACTACGAGGAACTGCCGGCGGTCGGGTCCTCCACCCGTGCCATCGCCGGCGGTGCGCCGCTGGTCCATGACGATGCGCCGGACAATGTCTGCTACGACTGGCATCTCGGCGACAAGGCCGCGACGGATGCCGCCTTCGCCAACGCAGCCCATGTCGCGAAGATCGATCTGGTCAACCAGCGTCTGGTCCCGAACGCGATGGAACCGCGGGCGGCGATGGGCGAGTACGACCAGTCGAACGGCGAATACACGCTGACCACCACCAGCCAGAACCCGCATGTCACCCGCCTGCTGATGGGCGCCTTCGTGCTGGGCATTCCCGAACACAAGCTGCGGGTGGTGGCCCCCGACGTCGGCGGCGGGTTCGGATCGAAGATCTTCCATTACGGCGAGGAGGCCGTGGTCACCTGGGCGGCGCGCAAGGTCGGCCGGCCGGTGAAATGGACCGCCGACCGCTCGGAAAGCTTCCTGACCGACGCCCATGGCCGCGACCATGTCAGCCACGCCGAGCTGGCGATGGACGCCGACGGCAATTTCCTGGCGCTGCGCGTCTCGACGCTGGCCAATCTCGGTGCCTATCTGTCGACCTTCGCGCCGTCGATCCCGACCTACCTCTACGCCACCCTGCTGGCCGGTCAGTACAAGACCCCGGCGATCTATGCCGAGGTCAAGGCGGTCTTCACCAACACCTCTCCCGTCGATGCCTATCGCGGCGCCGGCCGGCCGGAAGCCTGCTACCTGATCGAGCGGCTGGTGGATGTCGCGGCCGGCGTGATGGGCATGGACAAGACCGAGATCCGCCGCCGCAACTTCGTGCCGAAAGAGGCGATGCCCTACCAGACGCCGGTGGCGCTGCAATACGACACCGGCGACTTCGCCAAGAATCTCGACATCGCCCTGCCGCTGGTCGATTACCCCGGCTTCCAGCAGCGCCGTGCCGAATCGAAGGCGCGCGGCAAGCTGCGCGGCATCGGATTCGCGACCTACATCGAAGCCTGCGGCATCGCCCCCAGCAATGTCGCCGGTGCGCTCGGCGCTCGCGCAGGACTTTATGAATGCGCGGAAGTCCGTTTCCATCCAACGGGTTCGGTGACGGTCTTCACCGGCGCTCACAGCCACGGCCAGGGCCATGAAACCACCTTCGCCCAGATCGTGGCGGAGCGGTTCGGCATCCCGATCGAGAATGTCGAGATCGTCCACGGCGACACCAACAAGATCCCGTTCGGCATGGGCACCTACGGCTCACGCTCGCTCGCGGTCGGCGGCTCGGCCCTGGTGAAGGCGATGGACAAGGTGGAGCGCAAGGCGAAGAAGATCGCCGCCCACATGCTGGAGGCCGCCGAGACCGACATCGAGGTCAAGGAGGGCCGCTTCACCGTCGCCGGCACCGACAAGAGCCTGGGCATCGGCGACATCGCCCTGCAGGCCTACGTCCCGCACAACTTCCCGCTCGACGAGCTGGAGCCGGGACTGGACGAGCAGGCCTTCTACGACCCGAAGAACTTCACTTATCCCAACGGCTGCCATGTCTGCGAGCTGGAGATCGACCCCGACACCGGCGTCACCACCATCGTCAGTTTCGCCGCGGTGGACGATTTCGGCAACGTCATCAACCCGCTGATCGTCGAGGGGCAGGTGCATGGCGGCCTGGTCCAGGGCATCGGGCAGGCGCTGTACGAGAACTGCGTCTATGACGAGGAGTCGGGCCAGCTCGTCACCGGCTCCTACATGGACTATTGCATGCCGCGGGCGGACGATGTCCCATCCTTCACCGTACGCTATCACGAGGACCAGCCCTGCACCCACAACCCGCTGGGCGTGAAAGGCTGCGGCGAGGCCGGGACCATCGGTGCCGCCGCCGCCGTGATGAATGCGGTTGTGGATGCGCTGTCCGACTATGGCGTCACCCACATGGACATGCCGGCGACGCCGGAAAAGGTCTGGCGGACCATCCGCGACGCTGCTCCTGCCATGGCGGCGGAATAAGACGGCCGAAGAAGAAGGAGGCTGGAGAATGTACGCTTTCAACTACCAACGGCCGACATCGCTTGCCGACGCGGCGACCGCCATCCAGGCGGACGAGGCAAAGCTGCTGGGCGGCGGCCAGACCCTGCTGCCGACGCTGAAGCAGCGCCTTGCCCGCCCAACCGACCTGATCGACCTCGGCGCCATTCCGGAGTTGAAGGGCATCCGAGAGGCTGATGGCGGGCTGGAGATCGGCGCCTTCACCCGCCATGCGGAGGTCGCCCATTCCGACCTCGTCAAGCGGGTGATCCCGGCGCTGGCGAGCCTCGCCGAGGGCATCGGCGACCGTCAGGTCCGCAACATGGGCACGATGGGCGGCTCCATCGCCAACGCCGATCCGTCGGCCGACTACCCATCGGCCGTGGTGGCGCTGAAATCGGTGGTGACCACCGACCGCCGGACCATCTCCGGCGACGATTTCTTCACCGGCATGTTCGAAACCGCGCTGGAGCCGGGCGAGATCCTCAAATCGGTCCGCTACTCCCGGCCGGACAAGGCGGCCTACGCCAAGTTCCGCAACCCGGCCAGCCGCTACGCCATCGTTGGCGTCTTCGTCGCGAAGTTCGGCGCCGAGGTGCGGGTGGCGGTGACCGGCGCCGCCGGCTCCGTCTTCCGCGCCGAGGCGTTCGAGACGGCACTGGCCGCCGACTTCCGGCCTGAGGCGCTGAACGGCCTGTCAGTGGAGGCCGACGGCCTGAACGCCGACATCCACGCCAGCGCCGACTATCGCGCCCACCTCGTCACCGTGATGGCGAAGCGTGCGGTGGAGGCGGCGAGGTGATTTAGGTCCCTCTCCCGCCCCGGGAGAGGGAAGGGGCCCAAGCGAAGCTTGGGAAGGGTGAGGGGTCGCACAAGAATTCCGAACCGCAAGGTTGCTTGCCTCACCCCTCACCCTCCCCACCTCCGGTGGGTCCCCTCCCTCTCCCGGGACGGGAGAGGGCATTCCTTGTCAATCTCCAAGGCCTTCCATGACCACAGCCCTTCCCGCCTCCGTCGACGACACGCTGGCGCTTCTCACCCGCGGCAATTACGTCGCGGATCGCTCGCTGGCGACCGCGCTGTTCCTGGCGCTGAAGCTGAAGCGCCCGCTGTTCCTTGAGGGCGAGGCGGGTGTCGGCAAGACGGAGATCGCCAAGGTCCTGTCGGCGACGCTCGGCCGCAAGCTGCTGCGGCTGCAATGCTATGAGGGGCTGGACGCCTCGTCCGCCGTCTATGAGTGGAACTATGCCCGCCAGATGATGGAAATCCGGCTGGCCGAGGCATCCGGCGGGCAGGACCGCGACTCGCTGGCCGCCGACCTGTTTTCCGAGCGCTTCCTGGTCAAGCGCCCGCTGCTCCAGGCGCTGGAACCGGACCTTGCCGGCCCGCCGGTGTTGCTGATCGACGAGCTGGACCGCACCGACGAACCGTTCGAGGCCTATCTGCTGGAAATCCTGTCCGACTATCAGGTCTCGATCCCTGAATTCGGCACAATCCATGCACATGAGCCGCCCATCGTCATCCTCACCTCCAACCGCACGCGCGAGATCCACGACGCGCTGAAACGGCGCTGTTTCTATCATTGGGTCGATTACCCCGGCGCCGCGCGGGAGCGGGAGATCCTGTCGGTCAAGGCGCCGCAGGCCGATGCCCGGCTGGCGGCACAGGTGGTCGGCTTCGTTCAGACCCTGCGCGGCATGGACCTCTACAAGGCGCCGGGCGTTGCCGAGACGCTGGACTGGGCGCAGGCGCTGGTCGAGCTGAACCAGCTGGAGCTGGAGCCCTCCGTCATCAACGACACGTTGGGCACATTGCTGAAATACCAGGACGACATCGCCCGCATCCAGGGCAGCGAGGCAGCGCGCATCCTGACCCAGGTCAAGACCGAGCTGGCCGCCACCACCGCCCGGTGAGGCCGTCATGACGGACGATGCGCCGGCCGGACGCCTCACCCTCAACCTGATGCATTTCGCCCGTGCGTTGCGCGCCGCCGGCCTGCCGGTCGGGCCGGGCAAGGTCTTGCAGGCGGTCGAGGCGGTGGAGGCGGTCGGCCTGTCGAACCGCACCGACTTCTATTGGGCGTTGCACGCCATCTTCGTGAACCGCCACGACCAGAGCGAGCTGTTCGACCAGGCCTTCCACGTCTTCTGGCGCAATCCCGACATCCTGAAGAAGATGATGTCGCTGATGCTGCCCAAGGTGCGGACGGAGGTGCCCGACCAGCCGGAGATGGCGCAACGCCTTGCCGAGGCCCTGCACGGCAGCGGCACCGACCGGGAGGAACCGGAAAAGACGGAGATCGAGATCGACGCCTCCTTTACCGTCTCCGCCGCCGAGCGGCTTCAGGACAAGGATTTCGAGAAGATGACGGGGGAGGAGATGGCCCAGGCCAAGCGTCTGCTCGCCCGTCTCGCCCTGCCGCTGGCGGAGGTCACCACCCGGCGCCACCGGCCCGATCCGGCGGGACCGCGCGTCGATCCACGGGCCACGCTGCGGCGGATGCTGCGCAGCGGCGGCGATCTGTCGGACCTCGCCCGCAAACGCCGCCGCACCCGCCCGCCGCCGCTGGTGGTGCTGTGCGACATCTCCGGTTCGATGACCCGCTATTCGCGGATGCTGCTGCATTTCATGCATGCGGTCACCAACGACCGCGACCGGGTCCACAGCTTCGTCTTCGGCACGCGGCTGACCAACATCACCCGCCACCTGCGGCACAAGGACGTCGATGTGGCGCTGGACGCCGTGTCGGGGGCGGTCGCCGACTGGTCCGGCGGCACACGGATCGGCACCGCTCTGCACGCCTTCAACCGGACCTGGGCACGCCGGGTGCTGGGCCAGGGTGCGGTGGTACTTCTCATTACCGACGGGCTGGACAGGGATGCAGGGGAAGGGCTTGCGGCAGAGGCCGAACGGTTGCACAAAAGCTGTCGGCGGCTCGTCTGGCTGAATCCTTTGTTGCGCTGGGAAGGCTTTGCGCCGAAATCCTCAGGCATCCGGGCGTTGCTGCCGCATGTGGACGATTTTCGTGCGGCCCACAGCCTGAACAGCCTCGCGGATCTGGCCGGCGCCCTGTCGGCAGACGGTCCGCGTCGTAGCCCGGGCTTGCGCCGCTGGTTGAAGGAGGCGGCGGGATGAACGACACCCTGATGGCGGACAACATCGTAGAGCAGGCAGCCGCATGGCGGACAGCCGGCCGCAGGGTGGCCCTGGCGACCGTCGTGTCGACCTGGGGCTCCTCGCCGCGGCCGGTCGGCAGCCAGATGGCGGTCGACGACCGCGGCTCCATGGCCGGTTCCGTGTCCGGCGGCTGCATCGAAAGCGCCGTGGCGCATGAGGCGGTCAAGACGATGGAGGACGGCGAACCGCGTCTGCTGTCCTTCGGCATCACCAACGAAATGGCCTGGGAAGTCGGGCTGGCCTGCGGCGGACAGGTGCAGGTCTATGTCGAGGCCGTGGAATGAAACGCGAAATTCTGGACCGGCTGCTTGCGGCGAAGGCCGACGCAATTCCGGCTGCCCTGGTGACCGATCTTAACAGCGGCCTCCAGACGCTTGTTTTCGAAGACACCGTGCATGGCGGCTTCGGGCTGGAGCCCGACCTGCTGGACGAGGTGCGCCGGCGCATCCGCCAGGATCGTTCCGGCATGCTGGTCGATCCGCAGGACGAGGACGGCTTCCGGCTGTTCGTGCATGTCCACAACCCGGCCATGCGCCTGTTGATCGTCGGCGCCGTGCACATCGCCCAGGCTCTGGCCCCGGTGGCGGCGCTGACCGGATATGACGTGACGGTGATCGACCCGCGCGGCGCCTTCGCGACCGAGGCGCGCTTCCCCGGCGTGAAGCTGAATCATCTGTGGCCGGACGAGGCGCTGGCGGCGCTGAAGCCCGACGTCCGCACCGCGGTGGTCACGCTGACGCACGATCCGAAGCTGGACGACCCGGCGCTGATCGCCGCCCTGCGCTCTCCCGCCTTCTATGTCGGCGCGCTGGGCAGCAAGCGCACCCATGCCCTGCGCCTCGACCGCCTGCGCGACGAGGGGCTGAGCGAGGCCGAGGTGAAGCGGATCCGCGGCCCGGTCGGGCTGTCGATCGGCGCCGTCACCCCGGCGGAAATCGCCATTGCGATCATGGGCCAGATCACCTGCGTGCGGCGGGGCGAGAACCATCCCTGCTGAGGTCTGAGGATCGGGGTGGGGGAAGCCAGCCGTCTCCCCCCCACCCCACACCTTCCGCCCATTGCCCCGCTCCGGCCCGGTCGCCATATCCGTCGGCGAACACCGACCGCGCCCATCCGGAGCCACCATGTTCTTCGGCCCGCTTCCCCTGTCCGACGCCGAGGGCGCGATTCTCGCCCATTCCCTGCGTCTGGGCTCCATCGCCTTCAAGAAGGGCCGCCGGCTGTCGGCCGATGACCTGAGAGTCCTGGGCGAGGCCGGCATCGCCGAGCTGATCGCCGCCAAGCTGTCCGACCGTGACATCGGCGAGGATGCCGCCGCCACCCGCATCGCCGCCGCCGTGGCGGGCGGCGCCGTCCAGGTCGCCGCCGCCTTCACCGGCCGGGTCAACCTGTTCGCCGAAGCGCGCGGCCTGCTGCGCCTCGCCCCGTCCCGCATCGACGCCATCAACGAGATCGACGAGAGCGTCACCATCGCCACTCTGCCCGACTTCGCCCCGGTCGAGCCCGGACAGATGCTGGCCACCGTCAAGATCATCCCCTTCGCCGCCCCCGCCGACGCCGTCGAGCGGGCGGAGCGGATCGCCACCGACGGACCGCCGCCGCTTGCCGTGCTGCCCTACCGCCCGCTGTCGGTGGCGCTGATCCAGACACGGCTTCCGGGTGTGAAGGACAGCGTTCTCGACAAGACCGTTGCCGTGACGCGGGATCGGGTCGAGGCCATCGGCGGCACGCTGATCCACGACTCGCGCTGCGCCCATGACGAGGCGGAACTGGCGGCGCAGATCGCCGGGGCACCGGAGGCCGACCTGCTGCTGATCGCCGGCGCGTCGGCCATCACCGACCGCCGCGACGTGCTGCCGGCAGCCATCGAGCGGGCAGGCGGCGTGGTGGAGCATTTCGGCATGCCGGTCGATCCCGGCAATCTGCTGCTGCTGGCGCGGCGACAGGCCAAACCGGTTCTGGGGCTGCCGGGCTGTGCGCGCTCGCCCAAGCTGAACGGCTTCGACTGGGTGTTGCAGCGCATCGCCGCCGGTATTCCGCCCAGCCGGGCCGAGGTGATGCGGATGGGCGTCGGCGGGCTGCTGGCCGAGATCCCGACGCGCCCCCTGCCCCGCGCCGGTGTTTCGCCGGAAACGCATCGCGCCCCGCGCGTCACGGCGCTGGTGCTGGCCGCCGGCCGCTCCAGCCGCATGGGGCCGACCAACAAGCTTCTGGCGGAGGTCAACGGCGCGCCGCTGGTCGCCCGCGCCGTCGATGCGGCCCTCGCCTCGCAGGCCGCCAACGTCATCGTGGTCACCGGCCACCAGGGGGAAAGCGTGGCGCGGGCGCTGGCCGACCGGCCGGTCACCTTCGTCCACAATCCCGCCTTCGCCGAGGGGCTCAGCAGTTCACTGCGCGCCGGTCTGGCGGCGGTGCCGAGCGAATCCGACGCGGTGGTCGTCTGCCTGGGCGACATGCCGCGGGTGGCGTCCGCCGTGATCGACCGGCTGATCGCCGCCTACAGCCCGCTGGAAGGCCGCGCGATCTGCATCCCGACCACCCATGGCAAGCAGGGCAATCCGGTGCTGTGGGACCGCTCCTTCTTCACGGAGATGGCGGCGCTGAGCGGCGATGCCGGAGCGAAGCGGCTGATCGGCCAGCATGCCGACCGGCTGTGCGAGGTGCCGGTCGACGATGCCGGCATCCTCTACGACGTCGATACCCCGGACCTGCTGGCCCGCTTCACCGAGGCTGCCGGCAGTGGATCGGTCAGCGCGCCAGATCCAGCCAGCGCCGGGTCATCGCACGGGTGAATTGCTCCGCCACCGGCAGGTGTGTGACGATCGAATCCTCCAGCCCGTGCAGCATCTCCGCATTGCTCTGCCGCGCCTCTTCCCGGATGCGCGAGGCCCAGCCGCGCAGGATGTCGCCGGTGGCCTCGGGGTGGAACTGGAAGGCATAGGTAGCGCGGCCGAAGCGGAAGGCCTGACGGTCGCAGGCTTCGCTGTAGGCCAGCGGCACGGCGCCCTCGGGAAACTCGAAGGTGTCGTAGTGCCACTGGGCGAGGTTCAGTTCGGAACCGAAACCGCCGAGCAGCGGGTCGTCCTGCGCCCCGTCGGTCAGGCTGACGCGATGGATGCCCAGTTCCGGAATGGTGTGGCGGTAGACCTTGGCGCCATAGGCGCGGGCCGCCAGCTGCGCGCCCAGGCAGATGCCCATCACCGGCCGGTCGGCCTCGGTGAAGTCGCGGATCGACTCCATCACCCGGCCGAAATGCGGCCCCTTCTCGTCGTCCCAGGCGTCCTGCGGACCGCCCAGCACCACCAGACCGTCATAGCCGTCCTTGTCGGGGATCGCCTCCCCCTCGTTGGCGGCGATGGTGACGAGGGTGGCGCCATTGTCGGTCAGCGCATCGCCCACCAGACCGATGGGGGCGGTACGGCTGTTCTGAACGACCAGAATGCGCATGGGTCTGCTCGGCTCGCGTCGTTGGTAGGGCTGTCATCAAGTTGTGAGACCGTCGCGGGCAGAGTTCAAGCCGCAGCTTTTCCCAACCGCATGCGCCGATATGCAAAGCCGCTATGCGCAACGACAAAAAGCTGATCTAGAGTGCGTCAGGCACCCTCTTTCCGCCGGAGGTTCGTTCAGATGCTGTCCCGCACCCGTCTCGTCGCAGCACCGCTGTTCGCCATCATGCTCGGCGCCGCCCTGCCCGCCTGGGCGCAAAACGGCACGCTGACCTTCCTGCACGTCAACGACGTGTATGAAATAGCGCCGGTGAAGGGACAGGGCGGGTTCGGGCCGCTGATGACCCTGCTGAAGCGCGAACGCGCCGCCGCCCCCGATGCGATCACCACGGTCGGCGGGGATTTCCTGTCGCCGTCGCTGCTGTCCGGCACGACGCGCGGCGAGCAGATGATCACGCTGTTCAATGCCATCGGCGTCGATGCGGTGACCTTCGGCAACCATGAATTCGACTTCGGTCCCGACCTGCTGAAGCAGCGCATGGCCGAATCGAAATTTCCGTGGATCGGCACCAATGTGCGGTCGGCCGACGGCTCCGCCTTCGCCGGCACGGTGCCGAGCTGGACCCGGACCATCGACGGCATCACCGTCGGCTTCCTCGGCCTGATCACCCCCGACACCGCCCGCCTGTCGAGCGCCGGGCCGAGCCTCGACTTCCCGCCGGTGCTGGAGACCGCGGCGGCGACGGTGAAGGAGTTGCGGGCGAAGGGGGCGTCGGTCGTGGTGGCGCTAACCCACCTGACCATCGAGGAGGACCGCAAACTGGCGTCCAAGGTCAAGGGCATCGACCTGATCCTGGGCGGCCACGACCACGACCCGATCAGCTTCTATGAGGGGTCCACCCTGATCCTGAAGGCGGGGCACGACGCGCAGTATCTCGGCATAGTGAAACTCGCGGTCGAAACGAAAGATGCCGGCAAGGGACCGGCGACCGTGACCGTCCCGACCGAATGGCGCTTCGTCACCACCGCCGGCGTCGCTCCCGATCCGGAGGTCGAGACGGTGGTGGAGGGCTACACTAGGCGGCTCGACAGCGATCTGGCGGTGGTGATCGGCACCACGACGACGGAACTCGACAGCCGCAAGGATGTGGTGCGCAGCCGCGAGGCCAGCATGGGCAACCTGATCGCCGACGCCCTGCGCGACACGCTGAAGGCCGACGTCGCCATCACCAATGGTGGCGGCATCCGCGCCGATGCGCTGCATCCCGCCGGGTCCAGGCTGACCCGCAAGGACATCTTCGCCGAACTGCCCTTCGGCAATGTCGGCGTGCTGGTGGAGATGTCGGGGCAGGATCTGATCTCCACCCTCGAACATGGCGTCAGCAAGGTGGAGGAGAAGGCCGGCCGCTTCCCGCAGGTTTCCGGCCTGACCATGACCTACGACCCGAAGGCACCGGCCGGGCGGCGGGTGACCTCGATCACGGTCGGCGGCAAGCCGGTGGACCCGCAGGGGACCTACCGCGTCGCCACCAACGATTACATGCTGAAGGGCGGCGACGGCTATGCCGCCTTCCCGCGCTCCAAAGTCATCGTCGATGCGTCGGGCGCGGTGTTGCTGGCGATCATCGTGATGAACTACGTCGAGGCCAAGAAAACGGTGGCTCCGGCGGTGGACGGCAGGATCGTGGCAAAATAACGCAGCAGCCGGGACATTATAGTGCCCTGGGCCGTCACTCCGTTGCGCGTGGCGGCCTTTTCCCTTTAGGGTAGCCCGTCCGCCCCGGATCCGCCCTCAGACCAGCGCCCAAGGCCGCCGCATGTCCGACACCCTGACCGCCCGTTCCAACGACTTCGCCCAGACCTTCAACACCGCCCATGGCGAGGCCGGGCTGGGCCGGGTGTCGATCGCGCACATCCTGCAACGCGTCCAGACCGATCCGAATTTCCTGTTCAGCCAGGAGTTCCGCCAGGGCGCCGGGCAATGCCCGTTCCATGCCGGCAAGACCGAAGGCGCTGCGGAAGCTGTGGCCCCGATCCCGCAGGACGACGCCGACAAGGTGGCCGTCAACAGCCTGCTGGCCCTGCTGTTCAGCCGGCTGCGCGACCACATCGTCGGCAAGCTGCCCTTCGATGCGGATGGGCGGCCGATGCTCCCCATCCCGCCGCGCTCGCCGCACGGGCTGGATCCGGCCGACCGCGCCGCCATGGCTGCGGCGCCGCCGGACGTGTTCTGCTCGGTCCTGCGCGACGCCACCTGCCATCTGCTGGACGGGCTGATCACCGGCTGGGCCGTCGATCTGGTGCGGGAGGAGGAGTATTTCCGCTCCCAGGGCTCCGGCGAGATCTCGCTGGAAGCGGCGGCGACCTTCGTCCTGCGCACGGTGCTGGAACATTCGCCGCTCTACCAGCGCGCCGGCTACGACATGCTGTCGATCACCAAGACCGGCAGCCATACCGCAATCCACATCTGCTGGGCGATGGTGGAGGCCGCACCGCTGCTGGTGCCGGGACAGGACGCCGCCTTCTACGACGACCTCGTCCACCGCAGCCTGAAGCAGATCGTGCCGCTGTCGATGTCCAGCCTGGGCATGCTGGTCCATTACATGGAGGAAAGCGGGATCGAGCCGCCCGACGGCCTGGCGGTGCACCGGCTGCCCAAAGACCAGAAGGCCTTCATCCTGGACGCCAACGGGCTGATCCGGCTGAACGCCGATCCCATCGTCACCTTCGCCAAGCCGGGCGAGCGCTACTACACCGGCTGCCCGGCCTTCTACACCACCAACCTGATCAAGCTGTATCTCGACATCGTCGCCGGGCTGGCCCTCGACTACTCCGTCTACGACCGTCTTCAGGAGGGCTGAGCACGATGGCCCGCACCAACGACTTCGCCCTGACCTATGCCGGCGCGCATGAGGAAGCCGGGATGACCCGGATCAACCTCGCACCCATCCTGCACCGCATCGCCGAAGACCCGAACTATCTGCTCAGCGAGGAACTGCTGACGCTGGCCGGCCACTGCCCGGCCCATGCCGACACCCGCAAGGAGGATTTCGAGAAGGTCGCGATCAACACGCTGCTGGGATTCCTCTATGTCGATCTGCGGGAGCACATCATCGCCCGCATGCCGCTGGACGATGACGGGCATCTGCGGCTGTCCACCCCGCCGGAGTCGCCGCACGGGCTGGACTTCGCCGACCCCGACGGCATGGCCGCCGCCGATCCCGACCGCATGGTCGGCTTCCTGCGCGACTCCGTCTGCCACCTGCTCGACGCCATCATCAAGGATTGGGCGATCAAGGTGATGGTGGAGGAGGACCGCTGCCGGACGGAGGGAACCATCACCGACATGGCCGCCGCCGGGTATGTGCTGGGCCGCGAATTGCAGAAGTCGGTGCTGCACGGACCGTCCGGCTACGACATGCTGTCGATCACCAAGACCGGCAGCCACACCGCGCTCCATGTCTGCTGGAATCTGGTGGAAGCGGCGCCGCTGCTGCGGCCGGGACTGGAAGCCGCGGCCTACGACGACCTCGCCCGCCGCAGCCTGAAGCAGGTGCTGCCGCTGGCGATGGGCAGCCTGGGCATGCTGTGCCAGTTCATGGCGGCGGGAAAGATCGAGGCGGACGACCATCAGGCCATTCACCCGCTGCGCACCGACCAGTCGGCCTTCCTCTACGATCCGGACAAGGACCTGATCGTGCTCAACACCGACCTGATCGAGCCGACCGCGATGGCGGGAGAGCGCCATTACACCGGCTGCCCGGCCTTCTACGCCAACGGCCTGATCAACCTGTACATGGAAATCGTGCTGACGCTGGCCGCCCAGTACGGCATGTATGTGCGGCTGCAGGACAGGGTGGCGTGACCCGTTTCTCGCAATGGGGTTCTTGACGGAACGCCGACCATGCCTATGTTGGCGTTCCGTCAGAGTCGGAAGGTTTGAGTTGGCGAAGAAAAGCACCCTGCGGGCGGTCACCACCACCGCGCTGGCCGATGCGATCAAGCGCAGCCGCAGCCGCATGGCGACGCCATGGCAGCGCGCACTCGGCCATCTGGAAGCCGTGTTCATCGACCATGCCTGTTTCCGGCTGATCTATTCCAACACCTACCGCATCTCCCCCAACATGTACCGGGCGAGCCAGCCCTCGCCCTCGCACATCGCGGCGGCGGCGCGCAACGGGGTGAAGTCGATCCTGAACCTGCGCGGCTCGCGCGACTGCGCCTCCTACATCCTGGAGGCGGAAGCCTGCCGCGCCCATGGCCTGGAACTGGTCGATTTCCCGGTGAACTCCCGCGACATGCCGAAGAAGGAAACCCTTCTGAAGGCGCGCGACCTGTTCAAGACGATGACCTATCCGGCGCTGATGCACTGCAAGTCGGGCGCCGACCGCGCCGGCTTCATGTCGACGCTGTATCTGTTCGCCCATGAAGGCCAGCCGCTCGAACAGGCGATGAAGCAGCTGTCCTGGAAGTACGGCCATTTCAAGCAGGCGAAGACCGGCATCCTCGATTACTTCTTCGAGCTGTACGCCGCCTACAACCAGAAGCGTCCCATCGCCTTCTGGGATTGGGTCGAGCGTGTCTATGACCCGGTGGAAGCCAAGGCGAGCTTCCGGTCGCGGGAATGGGCCGACGCGGTGGTCGACCGGGTTCTGGGCCGCGAATAGAGCGGCCCCGGTGGCCCCAGTCCGTTCAGCGGGCGACGTACCAGTCGGCGCGGTGGTTGAAGGCGACGAAGGCGTTCAACACCGCGGCCCCCAGGATGGACGCCAGTAGCGCCGGCCAGTCGAGCACGAATGCCGCGGCCGAGAATACCGCCAGATCGAACAGCGACTGCAGCCAGCCGGCGCGGAAGCCGGTCTTTTCCTGCAGGTAGAAGGCGAGGATGCCGACACCGCCGCCGCTGGCGCCATGGCGGAACAGGGCGATGACGCCGATCCCGACGCAGAAGCCGGCCAGCACCGCCGCGACATACGGGTTAATGGCGCTGAAGCTCATCATGGTCGGCAGCAGCCCGGACAGCAGGGCGATGCCGGTCACCGCGATCAGCGACTTGACCGTGAATCCGACGCCGATGCGCGCCAGCGCAAGAAAATAGAAAGGCAGATTGACCAGGAAGAACAGAGTTCCGAAATCGATGCCGGTTGCGTAAGAAATCACAAAGGCAAGCCCCGCCGCCTGTCCGGTGACCAGACCTGCGGCATGAAGAATGGCAATGCCGAAGGATGTCATGACGATACCGAACAGTTGTCCTTGCAAATTATCAAAGACACTGTGCGCCGCCTTAGGGCGCTCATAAGTGACCGACGCAGGGGATGACGAAATGGTCGAGGCGGAATTGTTCGTCATGCCAGCTACCCCTCGGTGTCGCCTGTGTGTGTACACGCGACGACCAATATAGGTCATTTCTGCTGACCTATCCATACTTCGCTTCGGTGAAGAGACGAGATATGCGATTTGCGCGGGAATGGCTGAGGTGGCGGTCCTTTGGTGCCAGCCGCCCCGCCACCTCCAGCGTTCCGCGACGACGGCAATGAATGGGAAGGGGCGTCAACCGAACCCTGATGAACAGCGGAAAATCACGCCGCCAGCGTCCGCGCCAACGTGTCGCCATCGACGTTGCGGCCGGACAGAACCGCCACCGTCCGTCCAGTCCGTCCCAACCGGCCGCCGAGCACCGCCGCGATCCCAGCAGCCCCGGCTCCCTCCGCCACCACCCCGAAGGAGCGGTGCAGAGCCCTCATCGCCGCGGCGATTTCCGCCTCCTCCACCTCGACCACCCGGTCGACGAGGCTGTCCACGATTGCCTGGGGCAGCTTGCCCAGCGCATGGACGTTGATGCCGTCGGCCAGCGTCGGACCGCCCCGCCGGGCCAGGCGCACACCGATCACCCGTACCCACGGATTCCGCGCCTTCACTGCGGCGGCCACCCCGGCCAGCAGGCCGCCGCCGCCGACCGGCACTACTACCGTGTCGACATCCGGACGGTCGGCCAGGATCTCCAGCCCGACGGTTCCCTGCCCGGCGATCACGTCGGGGTCGTCATAGGGATGGAGGAAGGTCAGCCGGCGTTCCGCCGCAAGTTCCAGCGCCCTGCCCTTCGCTTCGCCGACCGTGGCGCCATGCAGCACCACCTCGGCACCCAGTTCCGCGGTGCGCTCCACCTTGCAGCGCGGGGCGGTCTCCGGCATCACGATGGTGGCCCGCACCCCCAGGCGGGCGGCATGCAGCGCCACCCCCTGCGCATGGTTGCCGGCCGACATCGCCACCACGCCGCCGGCCCGCTCCGGTGCCGTCAGCCGCAGCAGGCGGTTCAGCGCGCCGCGTTCCTTGAAGGCCCCGGTGGCCTGGAACACCTCCGCCTTCAGCCACAGATCCCGGCCGAGTGTCGGCGCATGCAGCAGCGGCGTGCGGACGATCTGGCCGGACAGCCGCTCGGCTGCATCGGTCACCGCCGACAAGGGCAGCCATGCCGGCAGGCGGTCTTCAAGGGATCGGTGGCGGGGAGCGCAGACGGAAAGGGTGCGCGCGGCATCAACATGCGCGGTGAACATCGCGAAGATCCTCGGCGAACGAATTTTTGGGTAAGTCGGGCGTGCCCCGGACCGCCTCAGCGGGCCAGGAGAATAATTCGCGCCGAGCCACACATTCGCTCGCCGAAACGGACGCCAAAAGACGACGCCGCAACAGCGGTCAGAGCGTTGGACCTGTCATG
The DNA here is from genome assembly GCF_002573965.1 of Azospirillum palustre. Taxonomy (NCBI): domain Bacteria; kingdom Pseudomonadati; phylum Pseudomonadota; class Alphaproteobacteria; order Rhodospirillales; family Azospirillaceae; genus Azospirillum; species Azospirillum palustre. The sequence goes on from NZ_PDKW01000042.1 coordinate 1,080,097, forward strand.
AACCGGATTGAGGGTTCCGGGAACCACAAGGTGCAGCGACACGCCACACACTCCACACGACCATTGAACACGAATACGGCAGCTCTCCGACGCTTCAGAGCGCCGGGCCGATAATTCGCATTCGCATGGTGTCGGTGGTCTTCATGGGATCTGGATACCCGTTGTTGCAGCGGCGGTCAAGCCGTCATCGTTCAAATTGCAGGGTCATCGCATTTGCCCAAGGATGGATCTTGCGAAGTCGTCGGACCATCCAGAGCGTTTTCGCTTACGGCGGACGGAGACGTCAGGTCGGGCGCGGTTGAGGACGTTGAGGGCGAGCTTGCGCAGGGT
>NZ_PDKW01000043.1:0-180366 GCF_002573965.1 Azospirillum palustre
CCCGGTAGCTCGTCAGGCTCATAACCTGAAGGCCGCAGGTTCAAATCCTGCCCCCGCAACCAAATCGACAAGAAGCCCGCCCTGCTCACGCAGGGCGGGCTTCTTGCTTTTCGGAGTGGAGCCCCGCACCCACTTGTCACGACCCGCGTTCCCTGACCCGTGGTCATTGCGGTTGCGCCGTGGGGGCGGCATGTCGTACCCATTTCGCAAGTTGCATCCACGCGGATGCCCCCGCTGCGCATGCTTTTCCGGCGTGTGCACAAGCTGCGAGCAGATGGCGAGCCCATGGCCAAGCGCAAGGTTTTCGACGATTTCGATCCGGCTCCGTCCGGTCCCTCCGTCTCCGAGACTCTGCGTGCGACGCGGATGGCGCATGGCTATGACCTGCGCGACGTCGCGACGATGCTGCGCATCCGCTATCCTTACCTGCTGGCGATTGAGGAAGGGCGGTATCAGGAGCTGCCGGGCAGCACCTACGCCATCGGTTTCCTGCGCTCCTATGCCGAGTGCCTGGGTCTCGACCCGGACATGGTCGTCACCCGCTACAAGGAGGAGGCTGCCGGCAGCGTCCGCCGACAGGAATTGTATCTGCCGACTCCGGCGGCCGAAGGGCGGGCATCGGGTGGAACGCTGCTGCTCGGCACGCTGGTGCTCGCCGGCATCGTTTATGGCGGCTGGTACTATCTGTCGGCGACCGACCGGTCAGTGGCGGACCTCGTTCCGACTCTGCCGGACCGTCTGGTCTCGCTGCTGGACGGCGTGCCGGCCAAGCCGGCCGAGCAAGTGGCCGACCAGTCTGCAACGTCCAGCCAGCCCGGCGCTGAACCCGCCGTCCCGGCACCAGCGATCACGACGCCGACCCAGACCACAGCCCAATCTCCGGTGAACACTGCCCCAGCCAGCCCAACCCAGGCTGGATCGACACCCGCGACTTCGGCACCGTCCGCAACACCGTCCACCGCTGGCAAGCCGCCGCAGACTGCCGCGTCTACCGCCACGCCAGCGCCGGCAACTCCGCAGGGTGGTGCGGCCAAGCCGCAGGCAGGGACTGCTGCCGCCGGGCTACCGCCGGCCCAGTCGCCATTGCCCTCCGCCAACGCGCCCGCTGCCAACCAGACGGGTGGGCAGGGCATCGTCAATGTGCCGGCCCCTCCGGCCGAGGACGACGACGAGGCGTCGCCGCAGGATCCGACTCCGCTGAACGCCGCGGTAGCCCCTCCGGCCGCGCCCGCGGTTCCGGCTGCGTCGATCCCGGCCAACGGCAAGGTTTATGGCACTCTGAACACCAATGCGAAGCTGATCCTGAAGGCGACGCAAGAAAGCTGGCTTCAAGTGCGTGATGGCAGTGAGATTGTCTTCACCCGCGTGTTGAAGCCGGGCGACACCTTCCGCGTTCCCGACAAGCCCAACGTGAAGATCCGCACCGGCAACGCTGGCGGTCTGGTGGTGATGGCCGACGGCGGTGAAAGCCCGCCGCTGGGCTCCGTAGGGCAGGTGCTGCGCGACGTCGCCATCGACGGCCATGGGGTCGTGCGGCGCTGAAACCGGTCGGTGCGGGCGTCAGCCATGCGTCCGCGGCGCCCCACCAACCCTATCCCTTGAATCCCCGGCGCCGGAGCGCACTTCTGGCCTGATGCCGGCTGCGCTAGGATGCGGCACCCGGTTCCGTTTTGCTGTCCAGAGGCTGACCTGAGATGACCGTGCGCGCCTACCGCCAGATCCTTCGCCGCAAATCGCGCCAGATTCGCGTCGGCAATGTGCTTGTCGGCGGTGATGCGCCGATCTCGGTCCAGACCATGACCAATACGCCGACCACCGATGTGAAGGCCACGGTGGAGCAGATCCAGGCGGCCGAACGGGTGGGGGCCGACATCGTCCGCGTCTCCTGCCCCGACCGCGACTCGGCTCTGGCGCTCAAGGACATCGTGCGGCAGGTGAAGGTGCCGATCGTGGCCGACATTCATTTCCACTACAAGCGCGCCATCGAGGCGGCGGAGAGCGGAGCCGCCTGCCTGCGGATCAACCCCGGCAACATTGGCTCGGCCGAGCGGGTGCGCGAAGTGGTGAAGGCGGCCAAGGATCATGGTTGTTCGATGCGCATCGGCGTCAATGCCGGCTCGCTGGAGCAGGATCTGCTGGAGAAATATGGCGAGCCCTGTCCGGAGGCGATGGTCGAAAGCGCGCTGAACCACGCGAAGATCCTGGAAGACAATGATTTCCGCGAGTTCAAGATCTCGGTGAAGGCCTCGGATGCCTTCCTGGCCGTCGCCGCCTACCAGGGCTTGGCGGAGGCCTGCGACTATCCTCTGCACATCGGCATCACCGAGGCGGGCGGCCTGCGCGCCGGAACGGTGAAGTCGTCGATTGGGCTGGGCATGCTGCTGTGGTCCGGCATCGGCGACACGCTGCGCGTATCGCTGTCGGCCGATCCGGCGGAAGAGGTCCTGGTCGGCTACGACATCCTGAAGTCTCTGGGGCTGCGCCGGCGCGGCGTGACCGTCATTTCCTGCCCCAGCTGCGCCCGGCAGAATTTCAACGTTATCAAGACGGTGGAGCTGCTGGAGCAGAAGCTGGCCCACATCACCACCCCGCTGACCCTGTCGGTGATCGGCTGCGTCGTGAACGGCCCGGGCGAGGCGCGGGAAACCGACATCGGCCTGACCGGCGGCGGCAACAACACCCATCAGGTTTATCTGTCCGGCGTCACCGACCACCGGCTGAAGGACCAGGACATCGTCCAGCATCTGGTCGGGCTGGTCGAGAAGAAGGCGGCGGAGATCGAGGCGGCGAAGGCCGCCGCGGAGGCTGCCGAAGCCGAAACCACCCGAGAAACCAAGCGAGACGTGGCCCCCGCCGCGGAGTAAGCTGCCCGGAATTCGGGCAGGGACAGCGATCCGCGGCGTGACCACCACCTCCTACCTCGTCATTTGTGCCAGCCACCGGACCTGCTCCGGCGTCGTCCGCGACCGCCTGTCTACCGACGAGGCGGAAGTGGCGGGAATGCTGGAGCGGCTGCGTGCCGTGGGGGTGGGGCAGGCGCTGTGGCTCAGCACCTGCGACCGGGTGGAGGTGCAGGCGGTCCATGAGCGCCCGAACGAGGCGGCCCTGGCGATTGCCGAGGTCATGGCCGACCGCGCCGGCCTGTCGACATCCGATCTGGCGCCGCAGCTTTACACCCGCACCGGCATCGACGCCGTGCGCCACCTGTTCGCTGTGGCCTGCTCGCTCGACAGCCAGATCGTTGGCGAACCCCATATCCTGGGCCAGTTGAAGGCGGCCCACCGCAGCGCTTCCGGTGCGGGGCTGACCGGACCGGAACTGGAAGCGGTTCTGCAGGCCGCCTATGCAGCCGCCAAGCGGGTGCGCAGCGAGACGCCGATCGCGGAGGGCGCCACCTCGCTGGCCGCGGCAGCCATCCAGGTGGCGCGCGACCTGCACGGCGACATCAGGCGCTGCGGCGCTCTGCTGGTGGGAATGGGCGACATGGGCGCCCTGGTTCTGGAGGGGCTACGCGAGGCCGGGCTGCCGCGGCTGACCGTCGCAGCGCCGGTGGATCGGCGGGCGGAAGCGGCGGCGCGGCGGCTCGACGGGCATTTCGCCCCCTGGGCCGATCTGGAGGCGGCGATGACCGGCGCCGATATCCTGGTGACCGCGGCCGGTCTTGGGCGCTATATCCTGACCGCTCCGATGATGGAGGCGGTGTTGAAGCGCCGTCGCCGCCGGCCGGTCTTCGTGGTCGATGCCGCCATTCCGGCCGACGTTGATCCAGCGGTGGCGGGTATGGACGGCGCCTTCGTCTATGACCTGGCCGATCTGGAGCGGGTGGCGCTGCAGGGCCGGGTTGGGCGCGAGGCGGCGACCCAGGCGGCATGGATGATCGTGGACGAGGCGGTTGCCGCTTTCGCCCGCGACCGTGCGGAACGCGCCGCGGTGCCCGCGGTCGCGGCGCTTCGTAGCCATTTCGAAGCGGAGCGGCGGCGCCTGCTGGCCGGGCATGCCGATCTGGATGCGGCGTCGGCGACGCGGCTGCTGGTCAACCGCCTGCTGCACGCCCCATCGGAGGCGCTGCGGGCGCTCGCTGCCGATGGCAGTGGCGAGGGGCTGGCCGAACGGGCGGCGGCGGAACGGCTGATGTTCCGCCTGTTCGGGCTGGATAGGCTGACCGCTGCCGCATTGGAAGAGAACGAACGGGATAAGGACGAGCGACGTGAGCCTGGACGAGAAGTTCGATAAGGTGATGGCCCGGTACGACGAGCTGCGCGACACGCTTGCGGCCGGCCTTGTCGAGTCCGGCGACTTCGCCCGGCTGTCCAAGGAATATGCCGACGTCACCCCGATTGCCGAGGCCATCGCGGAGTTGAAGAAGGGCCGCGCCGAGGCCGCCGATCTGGCGGAAATGATCGCGGCGATGATGGGCGATCCCGGCGCCGACCCCGAGATGAAGGCGATGGCGGAGGAGGAATTCCACGTCCTGACCAAGCGCATCCCGGATTTGGAGCGCAAGGTGCAGATTTCGCTCCTGCCCAAGGACGAGGCGGACGAAAAGAACGCCATCCTGGAGGTGCGGGCGGGGACGGGCGGCGATGAGGCCGCACTGTTCGCCGCCGAGCTGTTCGAGATGTACCGCCGCTATGCCGGCCTGCATGGCTGGCGCTTCGAGGCGATGGACGTCAGCGAGACCGGCATCGGTGGCTACAAGGAGGCCACCGCCAACATCACCGGCCGTGGCGTGTTTGCCCGGCTGAAATTCGAGTCCGGCGTCCACCGCGTCCAGCGCGTGCCGGCAACCGAGGCACAGGGTCGCATTCACACCTCGGCCGCCACCGTCGCCGTGCTGCCGGAGGCGGAGGAGGTGGACATCCACATCGACGAGAAGGATCTGCGGATCGACGTCTTCCGCTCCTCCGGTCCCGGTGGCCAGTCGGTCAACACCACAGACAGCGCCGTGCGCATCACCCACCTGCCGACCGGGCTGGTGGTGAGCCAGCAGGACGAGAAGTCGCAGCACAAGAACAAGGCCAAGGCGCTGAAGGTGCTGCGCGCCCGGCTGTACGACCGCGAGCGGGCGGAGAAGGACGCTGTCCGCGCCGCCGACCGCAAGAACCAGGTGGGCAGCGGCGACCGTTCGGAACGCATCCGCACCTACAATTTCCCCCAGGGGCGGGTGACCGACCATCGCATCAACCTGACGCTCTACAAGATCGACAAGGTGATGGCCGGGGAGGCGCTGGATGAACTGGTCGACGCCCTGATTGCCGAGGACGAGGCTGCCCGGCTGGCGGAGCTGGGGTGATCGCATGAACCTCCGCACCCTGCGTGCCCAGGCCGAGGCGCGGCTGCGCGAGGCCGGCGTCGATACGCCGGAACTCGACGCCCGCTATCTGCTGGAGCATGCGTTGACCCTCACCCGCACCGAATTCGTTACGAAGGCGGAACAGCTTATCCCCGATGCCGATGCTGCCCATGCCCTGGCGTTGGTGGAGCGGCGTGCGGCGCGGGAGCCGGTGGGGCGCATTCTGGGGCACCGGGAGTTCTGGACCATCGATCTCGCCCTCAACCCCGACACGCTGGAACCGCGGCCGGACACCGAGACGGTCGTGGAGGCGGTTCTGGCCGCCATTCCCGACCGGAAGGCTCCGCTGCGCCTGATCGATTTCGGAACCGGAACGGGTTGTATCCTGCTGGCGCTGCTGTCGGAGCTGCCGAATGCCACCGGTGTCGGCGTCGATCTGAGCCCGCTGGCGGTGGAGGCGGCAGCCGGGAACGCCGACCGCAACGGGCTGGCGAAGCGCGCCCGCTTCCAGACCGGCGACTGGGCCAAGGGGATCGAAGAGCGTTTCGACATCGTGGTGTCGAACCCGCCCTACATTCCCAGCGCCGACATTGCCACGCTGGAGCCGGAGGTGCGGGAGCACGACCCGCTTCGCGCGCTGGACGGCGGGCCCGACGGGCTGGAGCCCTACCGCATCCTCGCCGCCGAATTGCCGCGTCTGCTGGTCCCCGGCGGACTGGTCGCGTTCGAAGTCGGGCAGGGCCAGGCGGAAGACGTGGCGGCGCTGGTCGGGGCGCAGGGGTTGGGAGACACCGCGATCCTGTGTGACCTTGGTGGGGTAAAGCGCTGTGTCAGGGCTCGGAAGAGCCTGTGAGGCGGCTGCCCATCCAAAAAAACGGTTGGATCGGCAGGCTTTGGCGGGTAGTGTGCGGTACACGACCGCGAACCTGAGGCCTGCGGAGCAAGAATCTCGGATGGTTTTCTGCCGAGCGCTGACCGCCATGGCCTGCCGCACGCGATGCGGACGCGTCGTTTGAACCCCGTGAGCGACCCATGGAAATCGTCCATGGCGGGCTCGGTGGCCGGGCCGCAAGGCCGGATGGCCGCCGGAGCGTTCCGGGGACTGCGCTTCTCTTGCATGGGGCCTTAAGAGCCGAATGAGACAGGGACCGAACTCCAGGCGTTCGCGTGGTCGTGGCAACAGCGGCGGCGGGGGCAGCGGCGGTGGTGGCGGCGGCGGGGGTGGCAGTGCCGGCCGGCGCCAGAACGTTCCGCTGCGCCACCAGACCTTCGACAGCAACGGCCCCGACGTCCGCATCCGCGGCAATGCGTGGCAGGTGCAGGAAAAGTATCAGGCGCTTGCCCGCGACGCGATGTCGTCCGGTGACCGGGTGCAGGCGGAAAATTACCTGCAGCATGCGGAGCATTACCTCCGCATCATCAACCAGATCCAGGAATCGGAAAACCGCCAGCGCGGTGGGCAGCCCGGCAATGGGCACGGCCACCAGCCGCAGATGTCTTCGCATGGTGGCGACGAGGACGAGCAGCCGGCCGAGGATGAGACCGACGGCGAGGAACGGGCGGCCGTGAACGCCTGATATGTGACGCTTACCTGAGGTGACGTTTATTCGGCCGGCGTGACCGGGTCGCCCACTGCGATCCGGCCGCCGCCGGTCACCCGGGCGCGCAGCAGCATTTGGTTGTGGCCATAGCCGCGTTCCATGATGTTCGTCAGGCTGAGGTCGGCGACGCCGGTATCCGGGTTCACATCGTTCCCGGGCGTGCAGTCGAGCGCCTCCACCACCTCCAGCGTTGCCGCACCGACGGTCAGGGTCCTGCCGACCCAGCCGCGCTCCGCCCAGGGATCGATGCCGTCCACCAGCAGGTTGGCGCGCAGGCGGCGGGGATCGACCGGCTGCTTGGCGATCCGCTCCTCCAGGTCGCGCAGGCTGGCGAGGTTCAGCAGCGTGACCGACGGTTCCTCGCTGTTGCCGAAGCCGCCCTGCTGCGCTTCGATCAGGCGGGGCATGCCGGGGACGATCCCCGCCAGATAGGCGGCGAAAAACTGTTCCAGCAGGTTGCGGCCCATCGGCTGGTCCAGCCGGCCGCGCGACACCTGCCGGCCGCTGCGGCGGATGATCAGCGCCTGCGTCGCCTCGTCGAACTCGCTCTGTAAGGCCGCCAGCTTTTCCGTACGATCCAGCGTGAAGAAATCCGACGGCAGGCGCCAGCCCTCCGTCTCGGTATCCAGCGCGGCCGGGCCGTGCAACAGCCCGTAGCGGCGGTCGAGCGGAATCGCCTGACCAACGGTCAGATCGATGGCGGGAAGATCCTGGCCGCTCATCCCCTTGACGGGATAGCGGCGGATGACGGTCAGTGTGGCGTTCATTGCACTGCACAATGAAAGGGCTGGAGCGTCCCTGTCAACCGATGCGGTGCCTATTTCTCACGCTGCGGCTGGGGTATGGCAGGCCGGATCGCCCGAACTGCCCGCTCCACCCCGTAATCTGGTGCCGCTACCAGCGTTCGGCGACGGGCCGGCGGCCAAGAAATTCCTCCAGCCGCCGTCCGGTGGCCGGCGACAGGTCGGTCGGCAGCCGGTCGAGCGGGAAAAATCGGGTTTCGACGATCTCCACCCCGTCGGCCTTCGGTTTGCCGCTCCAGCCGCGCACGACATAGACTGCCACATGGTCGCTCGCTCCGTTGCGGAAGCGGGCATAGATGGCGAAAGGCTGAGCAGGGCGGTCGGCGATCAACCCGACTTCTTCCCGCACCTCGCGCCGCATAGCGTCGACCAGCGTCTCTCCCCGCCCGACACCGCCTCCGGGCAGGTGCCAGCCATCGACGTAGCTGTGCCGGATCAGCAGGACGCCGGGCGATGCCGGGTCCGCCTCGTCCAGGATTATCGCTCTCACCCCCATGGTCAGCGGCCGTGCCAGCCGATGCCAGACCCCGCGCAGGCTCCAGGCGAGACGAAGCAGCCGGCCCGTCATGCTTCTCGGAATTGGCTGGCCGGCGGATGCCGGTGTCGTGCTGGTCGGGGAACCGGAGGCGGCCAGATCGGTCATGATGAAATCCGGAACGGGGGCCCTTGGAAGGCGGAAAGGCGGGATGGCGGCAGTCTAGCCGCGGCCGGGAGGGATGGTGTAGGGGGCAATCGGCGGGTCGCGTGCTACCTCTTTTTCCCGGTCCTAGCCGGTCTGGAGGAGGCAGGTGTGGCCGCGTTTCTCCACCGATAACCTTTCTACGCAGATGGTCTTGCATGGCCTTCGGCCTTGCCTACATCTTCGGCAGCATCCTTGCGGATCGCACAGTTGCGTGGATCACGTTGACCGGGCTGCCTCGCGGACGGTCGACAGGAGAAGGGGAGCATCATGGATTTCGAGCAATACACCGAGCGCAGCCGCGGGTTCATTCAGGCCGCGCAGACCCTGGCCGTGCGCCGTGGGCATCAGCGCCTGACCCCGGAACATCTGCTGAAGACGCTGCTGGACGACAAGGAAGGGCTTGCCGCCAACCTGATCCGTGCGGCGGGCGGCGATGCCAAGGCGGCCCTGTCGGCGGTTGATGCCGAACTGGACAAGCTGCCGAAGGTCGAGGGCAGCGGCGCCGGCCAGCTCTACCTGACGCCCGAACTCTCCCGCGTCTTCGAACAGGCGGAGAAGGTCGCCGAAAAGGCCGGCGACAGCTTCGTCACCGCCGAACGCATCCTGCTGGCGCTGGCCATGGCCGACGGCACCCCGTCGGGCAAGGCGTTGAAGTCCGCCGGCGTGACGCCGCAGGCGCTGAACACCGCCATCAACGACATTCGCAAGGGCCGCACCGCCGACAGCGCCAGCGCCGAGCAGGGCTATGACGCGCTGAAGAAGTACGCCCGCGACCTGACCGCCGCGGCGCGCGATGGCAAGCTCGATCCGGTCATCGGCCGTGACGAGGAAATCCGCCGCACCATCCAGGTGCTGGCCCGCCGCACCAAGAACAATCCCGTGCTGATCGGCGAGCCTGGCGTCGGCAAGACCGCCATCGTCGAGGGGCTGGCCCAGCGCATCGTCAAGGGCGACGTGCCGGAAGGCCTGAAGAACAAGCAGCTTCTGTCGCTCGACCTCGGCGCGCTGGTGGCGGGCGCCAAGTATCGCGGCGAGTTCGAGGAGCGGCTGAAGGCCGTGCTGTCGGAAATCCAGGCGGCGGCCGGCGAGATCGTCGTCTTCATCGACGAACTGCACACGCTGGTCGGTGCCGGCAAGTCCGACGGCGCGATGGACGCCTCCAACATGCTGAAGCCCGCGCTGGCGCGTGGCGAGCTGCATTGCGTCGGCGCCACCACGCTGGACGAGTTCCGCAAATACATCGAGAAGGACGCGGCGCTGGCGCGGCGTTTCCAGCCGGTCTTCGTGTCGGAGCCGACGGTGGAGGACACCATCTCCATCCTGCGCGGCCTGAAGGAGCGCTATGAGGTCCACCATGGCGTGCGCATCACCGACAGCGCCATCGTGTCGGCGGCGACCCTGTCCAACCGCTACATCACCGACCGCTTCCTGCCAGACAAGGCGATCGACCTGATCGACGAGGCGGCGAGCCGCCTGCGCATGGCGGTGGACAGCAAGCCGGAAGCCATCGACGAACTTGACCGCCGCATCATCCAGCTGAAGATCGAGCGGGAGGCGCTGAAGCGCGAACAGGACTCCGCTTCGCGCGACCGTCTGGTCAATCTGGAGCGGGAGCTTTCGGATCTGGAGCAGGAGTCGGCCGAGCTGACTGCCAAGTGGCAGGCCGAGAAGGACCAGTTGCAGGGCGCGCAGAAGATCAAGGAGGATCTGGAGAAGGCCCGCACCGAACTGGAGACGGCGCAGCGCGACGGCAATTGGGGCCGCGCGGGCGAGCTTGCCTATGGTGTCATTCCCGGTCTGGAGAAGGCCCTGAAGGATGCTGAGGAGCATGCTTCCAGCCGCATGCTGAACGAGGAGGTGCGTGACAGCGACATCGCCGCCGTGGTCAGCCGCTGGACCGGTGTTCCGGTCGACAAGATGCTGGCCGGCGAGCGCGAGAAGCTGCTGGCAATGGAGGACAAGCTGCGCGGCCGGGTCATCGGCCAGGACGAGGCCATCGTCGCCGTGTCCAACGCCGTGCGCCGGGCGCGCGCCGGGTTGCAGGACCCGAACCGTCCCATCGGCTCCTTCCTGTTCCTCGGTCCGACCGGCGTCGGCAAGACCGAGCTGACCAAGGCGCTGGCCGAGTTCCTGTTCGACGACGAGACGGCGATGGTCCGGCTCGACATGTCGGAATATATGGAGAAGCACTCCGTCGCCCGCATGATCGGCGCGCCTCCGGGCTATGTCGGCTATGAGGAAGGCGGGGCGCTGACCGAGGCGGTGCGCCGCCGGCCCTATCAGGTCGTGCTGTTCGACGAGGTGGAGAAGGCCCACCCCGATGTCTTCAACGTGCTGCTCCAGGTGCTGGACGACGGCCGACTGACCGACGGGCAGGGCCGCACGGTCGATTTCCGCAACGTGGTCATCATCATGACCTCCAACCTCGGCTCGCAGGCGCTGGCCGAGCAGGCGGAGGGCGAGGACAGCGCCGCCGTGCGCGACGAGGTGATGGAGGCCGTCCGGGCTCATTTCCGGCCGGAGTTCCTGAACCGCCTGGACGAGATCCTGCTGTTCCACCGGCTCGACCGCCGGCATATGGGCGGCATCGTCAAGATCCAGCTCGGCCGCCTGACGAAGATGCTCGCCGACCGCGAGATCACGCTGACGGTGGACGAGGCCGCGACCGAATGGCTGGCCGAGTCCGGCTACGACCCGGTCTACGGTGCCCGTCCGCTGAAGCGGGTGATCCAGCGTGAGTTGCAGAACCCGCTGGCGACCCTGATCCTCGAAGGCCGCATCAAGGACGGTCAGACGGTGGCGGTCGGTGCCGAAGGCGGCTCCCTGACCATCGATGGCCAGCCGGTGAGTGGGCTGGTTCGCAAGGCGTAAGGGTGAAGGCCCTCTCCCAACCGTGGGAGAGGGCTTTTTGCCTCAGTAAAATGGCGCCTCCAACCCTTCCGCCTCGAAAGCGGCCTTCACCGCCGGACGTTCCAGAACGCGGGCGAGGTAAGGTCCCAGATTTCCCAGCGTGCGTGCCGGGCGTCCCATGAAGCGGGTCCAGCGGCACAGCATGAACAGGTACGGGTCCACGGCGCTGTACGTGTCGCCCAGCAGCCACGTACGCCCTGCAAGCGCGCGGTCAAGCCCATCGAAATGACCGTTCAGCCGGGTTTCGGTCGCCGCCTTGAAGGCGGCCTGCGCTTGCGTGCCCTCGACGTAACGCTCGGGGTAGAAGTACAGCAGCATCTCGGCCTGGACGCTGTTGGTCAGATAGACCAGCCATTTGTAGAACTCCGCCCGCTCGGGCGTGCCGACCGCCGGGGCCAGTTTCGCCTCCGGATGGCTGTCGGCCAGATGCAGGCAGATGGCGGCGGCCTCATACAGCACCAGATCGCCGTCCACCAGCGTCGGCACCCGGCCATGCGGGTTCAGCGCCAGATAGGCGGCACTCTTGTGCTCCGCCTTGTCACGGTCGAGCAGCCGCAGTTCGAAAGGGTCGCCGATCTCGCGCAGCAGGATGTGCGGCGCCATCGCGGCCGTGCTGACCATACCGTAAAGCGTGCGCAAAGCGGCTCCTCCCTCTCGTCGTTCCGGTCAAGCTGTCCCATCCGATTTCACGTCCCGCCAGCGTCTTGCGCGCATGGCACGGATGACGGCGAAGCGGGTTTGTCGAGTGGCGAAACTGTGCGTATGATCGGCGATACTGTTTAACAAATCGAACACCCTGCGGTGAGCCGCTATGGCCATCCGGGGTGAACGAACCCGACAAGACCGAACAGGAAGACCCACTCCATGACCGCTCCGGGCAGCACCGTCGGCAACTCTGCCGCCAGCCGCGACAAGGCCTTCGTCCTCCATCCCTATACCAACCTGCACGCCCATGAGACGCAGGGGCCGATGATCATCGAACGTGGCGAAGGCATCCACGTCTTCGACGATGGCGGCAAGGATTACATCGAGGGCATGGCCAGCCTGTGGTGCGTCTCGCTCGGCTGGGGCGAAGAGCGGCTGGTCCAGGCGGCGACCAAGCAGATGCGGCAGCTGTCCACCTATCACATCTTCGGTCACAAGTCGCACGAGCCCGGCATCGATCTGGCTGAAAAGCTGATCGGTCTGGCGCCGGTGCCGATGTCCAAGGTCTTCTTCGCCAATTCCGGCTCGGAGGCCAACGACACTGCGATCAAGCTGATCTGGTACTACAACAACGCGCTCGGCCGGCCGGAGAAGAAGAAGATCCTGTCGCGTCAGCGTGCCTATCACGGCGTGACGGTGGCGACCGCCAGCCTGACCGGGCTGCCCAACAACCACCGCGACTTCGACCTGCCGATCGCCCGCATCATCCACGGCGATTGCCCGCACCATTACAGGAATGGGCTTGAGGGCGAGAGCGAGGAAGCCTTCGCCACCCGTCTGGCCGAACAGCTGGAGGCGCTGATCCTGGCCGAGGGGCCGGATACCATCGCCGCCATGTTCGCCGAGCCGATCATGGGCGCTGGCGGCGTCGTGGTTCCGCCCGCGACCTACTTCGCCAAGATCCAGGCGGTGTTGAAGAAATACGACATCCTGCTGGTTGCCGACGAGGTGATCTGCGGCTTCGGCCGCACCGGCAATTTCTGGGGCAGTCAGACCGTCGGCATGCAGCCGGACATCCTGACCTGCGCCAAGCAGCTGTCGTCGGGCTATCTGCCGATCTCCGCCGTGATGGTGAGCGACGCCATCTATCGCGCCTGTGTCGACGAAAGCCGGAAGATCGGCACCTTCGGCCATGGCTACACCTACTCCGCCCACCCGGTGGCGGCGGCGGTGGCGCTGGAAACGCTGAACATTTACGAGGAGCGCGACATCGTCGGGCATGTCCGCTCGGTCGCCCCGGCCTTCCAGTCGCGGCTGAAGGCGCTGGCAGACCATCCGCTGGTCGGCGAGGCCCGCGGCATCGGCCTGATCGGTGCGCTGGAACTGGTGGCCGACAAGGCGACCAGGACGCCTTTCGATCCGCCCGGCCGCGCCGGCGCCCTGGTTAACGGCCTGGCCCAGGACAACGGCCTGATCGTCCGTGCCATGGGAGATTCCATCGCGCTCTGTCCGCCGCTGGTGATCTCCGAGGCGGAAATCCACCAGACCTTCGACCGGCTGACCAAGGCGCTCGACGCCGCGGTGCCGGTTCTGCGGGGGTAAGGGCCGGCCGGGGGTGGGGCTTGCGCCCTATCGCCGCCGCAGATGCATCTTGCCCAGGCCGCCCAGCGCGTCGAACAGCTGGCGGAACTGGGTGAGGAACTGCTCCCAGGTGACCTTGGCGGTCGGTTCGATGGCGGCGTGCAGGGCGCCCAGGCTGGTCCTGCCGTCGACCCTGGACAGGATCGGGCCGGCCAGACGGGGCAGGGGAAGCGACACCACGCTGCCCATCAGGTCGAATTCCAGGCTGCCGCCGGGCGGAACCGCCTTCGCCACGGTCTTGCCGTCGATGTCGCGCAGGACCGGGATCACCTCCGGCCCGTCCGGCTGGATGTGGGCGGCCGGCAGATCGGCCGGGCGCAGCAGATAGGCGATGTGCTTGGTGAAGGCGCCGGTGACGCGCTCGGTCCAGGCGGCGCGTTCCAGCATGCCCAGCCCCGCCAACTGCTTCAGGATGCGGGAGTCCTTGACCCACAGCGACGGCTCGTAGCGCAGCGGGTCTATCAGCGTCGCGACGGCGAGCCCGGCGCTGTCCGCCAGTTCGGCCAGCTGCGGCACGCTGTAGGGGCGGTCGCAGCTGTGCAGCAGCAGGTCGTAGAGGTTGGCGTCGGCCAGCCGGTGGTCGCTGATGTGCGGGTTGTTCAGCAGCCAGTTGGTCGGCGGCAGAGCCTGGATCAGCCGGCGGGCCAGCGCCACCTTCTCGGCCGGCGGCAACCCCTCGGTCATGCCGCGCAGCGCCTCCTGCATCGGATAGACGCCGGTGCGGCCGTAGGGGGCGTAGACCATGATGCCGATGCCGCCGCCGGGCGCCAGCGCGCCGGCCAGCGAGCGCAGGCCGGCCGATGGGTCGTCCAGATGGTGCAGCACGCCGCAGCAGTCGATGTAGTCGAACGGCCCGACTTCCGCTGTAATCCCGCCCAGATCCAGCAGCGACCCGCGGTGGAAATCGATGTTGGTCAGGCCGCGCGCCTTGGCCCGCGCCTCGGCGACGGCGCGGCTGGCGTCGGACAGGTCGATGTAGGCGATGCGGCCGGGATTGCCGGCATCGGCCATCTGCTGCGCCAGCATGATGGTGCCGTCCCCCGTGCCACCGCCGGCCACCAGAACCCGCAGCGGCCTGGAATGGTCGATCCGGCCGCCGAAGACATGCTGGACCAGCTCGTCCAGGTGGCTGGGCGAGCCGGTGATCAGCCGTCCGGCCTCGTCGGCCGGATTGCGCGCCGGATAGGGATAGGCTTCATACTGGGCGCGCAGGTCGTCGATGCTCATGGGAACCGCTCAACGGGGGGAAATGGCGCGGCGACCATAGCACCGCATCCGCACCCGCTGCATCCGCCTGATTCGGGCCTTTCTCAGCCCGGCCAGCCCTCTGCCGGCCGCACCTCGCCCACCCGCGTGCCGGCGCGGTTCAGCAGCGGGGCGGTCAGCAGCTGCGGCACACGGGCCCATTGCGCCTCGGTCAGCGCCCGGGTCGAGCGGATCAGGGCGGCCAGCGCCACCTCGCGGGCGCGGGCGGCACCGTCCTCGATCTTCAGGGCGATGCCGATGCCCTGCTCGGGGATCACGGCGCAGCCGACGCCCTCGGCCCCGCCCTTGACCAGCACGGCGCCGCCGGCCGCCTCCATCAGTGCGGTGTCGAAGGTTCCGGTGCCGCCGATCAGGAAGGGGTGCTTGCCCCAGGCAACGGCGATGCGGGTGACGGCATCGGCCCGGGCGTCGGGCAGGTCGACCGGGTCGGCGATGCGGGCCATGGCATAGGCGATGGCGCCCAGCGGCATGCCGATGGTGGGGATGGAACAGCCATCGACGCCCCAGGGCGCGCTGAACAGGTCCTGTCCGGTCATCTGCTCCATCACGCCCAGGATGCGCTGCTGCACCGGGTGTTCGTAGCGGACATAGCCCTTCAGCCGTTCGCCCTTGTGCCTGGCGGTGGTCAGGAAGCCGCTGTGCTTGCCGGAGCAGTTGTTGTGGAAGGCGGTCGGCGCCTCGCCGCGGCGGACCAGATCCTCGGCGGTGGCGGGATCGTAGGGGATCTGCGCGCCGCATTCGTAATCGTCGAGCGTCAGCCCGACCCGTTCGGCCCAGGACCGCACCAGTTCGGTGTGGCGCGCCTCGCCATTGTGGGAGGAGCAGGCGAGCGCCAACTCCTCATCCCCCAGCCCGAACGCGTCGAGCGCGCCGCTTTCCACCAGCGGGATCGCCTGCAGCGACTTGATGGCGGAGCGCGGGTAGACCGGCGCATCGATGTCGCCCCAGCGCGCCAGCACATGGCCGCCGGCATCGACGATGCAGGCGCGGGCGCGGTGGACCGACTCCACCAGGCTGCCGCGCGTCACCTCGACGGTGATCGGGCTTTCCGCCGGGCCGGACAGGTCGGCACGGCCCTCGGCGCTCTCGCCAGGCCGGTGGCCGTCATGGGGGGAATGGCCGTGGTGGTGATCCCCACCGCAGCAGGAGGAATGGTCGTGAGGATTGTCTGGGCTCATGCCGGCAAGCTTGCCTCGGGCGGGCTGCGGCGGCAAGCTCCCGCCCGGTCATATCCTTACCAAGATCAGCGGGCTCTTCATGCGTGGCTATTTCGGAATCGGGGTGGAGCGGATCAGCAAGCCGGGCAATGTCGGCAACCTGATGCGCACCGCCCATGCCTTCGGCGCCTCCTTCTTCTTCGCCATCGATCCGGAGCCGGACCTGCGCGAGACGAAGCTGGTCGATACCTCCGGCGCCACGCTGCACCTGCCGCTCTACATCCACGAGCGGGTGGCCGACTTCACCCTGCCCAGGGACTGCATGCTGGTCGGGGTGGAACTGACCGACGACGCGGTGGAACTGCCCAGCTTCCGCCACCCGTCGCGCGCCGCCTATGTGCTGGGGCCGGAGCGCGACAGCCTGTCGCCCGCCCTGCTGGCGCGCTGCGACCATGTGGTGAAGATCCCGATGTCCTTCTGCATCAATGTCGGCGTCGCCGGGGCGCTGGTGATGTACGACCGCATGATCTCGCTCGGCCGCTTCGCCGAGCGCCCGGTGCGTCCCGGCGGCCCGCTGGAGGGGCCGGCCCAGCACAAGCATGGCAAGCAGATCATGCGCAAGGAGGACCGCCGCCGCCGCATCCGCGGGGAGCAGAAGCCGGTCGCCGACGACAGCGACGAGTGAGTGCGACGGGTAAGGATGCGGGATCAGAGCGGCAGCGGATCGTCCCCGGCGACGGCGCAGATCCGCTGCACCACCGCGGGCTTGGGCACCGACAGCTCGCCCTGTTCGAAGGCCACCACCTGAAGCCTGCCGTGCACTGCCTCCAGCAATTCGCCCCGCCGCAGCAGGAAGTCGGGAGAGGACGGGCGGCCGAAGCGGGCATTGCCGTCGGCGAAGGTCTCGTAGATCAGCAGGCCGCCCGGCTCCAGCGCCGCCAGGATGGCGGGGAAGAGCGGGCGGTGCAGGTAGTTGGTGACGACGATCCCGGCGAAGGTGCCGTCGACCGGCAGGCAGTTGGACGAAATCCCCGAGTCGCTGCTTTCCAGGTCTGCCTGAACGAGGGTGACGTTCGCGCCGTCCTCCAGGTCGGCGACGCCGCCGAGGTCGCGGTCCAGCCCCACCACCGGATGCCCGAGGCGATGGAACAGGCGCAGATGCCGTCCGCCGCCGCAGGCGAGGTCGAGCACCCGCCCGCCCGCCCGCACCAGCGGGGCGAATCGCTCCACCCAGGGGGAGGGCGGCGACAGCGGATGAGGTGTGGGCATGGGGAAATTCCCTTATCCGGACTTTTTTCGATGGTGTCGGGGACGATATCACAGGAGGTATGCGTGCATGGACCGTCCGGCGTTTGACGGCGCGGCCCGGCCGTGCTGAATTAGGGCGATTCCCGAGTCGCGCCGCAACCCGGACCGGCGTGCCCGGACTTGTGTTTCCTGCTGCGGGTCAGTTGGGGCTTGTGGGGATATGATCCTCTTCGCGTTGAGATGCTCGGCCGACCACCAGTTCGAAGCGTGGTTCCGCAATGGTGCCGCCTATGACGAACAGGCGGCGGGCCATCAGATCGCCTGTCCGATCTGCGGCGACACCGTGGTCGGCAAGGCGCCGATGGCCCCGCGCATCGCCAAGGGCGTCGCCAAGGCCGCCGACCGTGCCCGCGAACAGGCCGAGGCCGTCGCGGCGGACGCCCCGTCGACGCCGCCGCCGGCCGCTCCCGCCAATGCGGTGCCGGCCCCCCTTCCGGCGCCGATCCCCGCGCCGGTCCCGCTGCCGAACGCCGCCGACGTGGTCGCAGCCCTGCCGCCGAGCCTGAACGACGCCCAGCGCGAGGCGGTGGCAGAGGTGATGCGGCAGCTGACCGAGGTGCGGCGCAGTGTGGAGAAGAACTGCGACTATGTCGGCGACCGCTTCGCCGAGGAGGCGCGGCGCATCCATTACGGCGAGACCGACCCGCGCGGCATCTATGGCGAGGCGTCTGACGAGGAAGTTTCCGAACTCCACGAGGAAGGTGTGACATTTCACCGCATCCCCTGGATTCCGCGCACCGATTCCTGAAGGGCAGCCGGTCCCGGCAGGGTGGCGCCACTGCGCGGTCCTGCGACTGATCCCCAACGAAACCGTTTGAAAAGCTGACTGTTTGGAAGGCGCGCCCGGCAACGGGGGCGCCTTTCCCGTATGGCGCTACAGCCTTGCCCAGGCTTGATTTTTCGGGGCCGTCCGCCCCCTCGGCGCCCACCCCATCGACCAAGGTAGGGGGTGCGCCAAACAATGATCTGTATCAAACAATTGGGCAGGTCAAGGGCGTACGAATTACGGGAAGAAACCCGGACGCGACCGCCCGGACGGCAAATGCCCGCTGATCCCGAAGACGATGTCTGGATGGATCGCGAAAGATTGCCGGCACTCGATGAGGGGACGCACATGAGTCAAAGCGCACAAAGGATTGTGAACAATCCAAAGTTCCAGGAACTGGTGGCGAAACGGTCCGCTTTCGCCTGGACTTTGTCGATTGCCATGCTGGTCATTTATTTCGGTTTCATCCTGCTGGTGGCGTTCGGGAAGTCGTTCCTGGGCACGCCGATCGGCTCCGGTGTCACGACCTGGGGCATTCCCATCGGCGTCTTCACCATCGTGTCCGCCTTCATCCTGACCGGCATCTACGTGCATCGGGCGAACGGCGAATTCGACGAGCTGAACCGCCAGATCCTGGAGGAGTCGAAGTGATGCGCGCCATCCACTCCCGCATTGCGGCCGGTGCGGCTGCTGCAACCGGGGCGGCGCTTATGCTGCCCACCGGCGCCATGGCCGACGCCATCGGCGGTTCGGTGCAGAAGCAGGCGACCAACTGGTCGGCCATCCTGATGTTCCTGGCCTTCGTGGTATTCACGCTGGGCATCACCTACTGGGCGGCCCGCCGCACCAAGTCGGCCAAGGACTTCTACGCTGCCGGCGGCGGCATCACCGGCTTCCAGAACGGCCTCGCCATCGCCGGCGACTACATGTCGGCCGCGTCCTTCCTGGGCATCGCCGGTCTGGTGTACGCCTCGGGCTTCGACGGCCTGATCTATTCGGTGGGCTGGCTGGTCGGCTGGCCGATCGTGCTGTTCCTGATCGCGGAGCGGCTGCGCAACCTCGGCAAGTATACCTTCGCCGACGTTGCCTCCTACCGCTTCCAGCAGACGCCGATCCGCACCCTGTCGGCTTGCGGCTCGCTGGCCACCGTGACCTTCTACCTGATCGCCCAGATGGTTGGTGCCGGCAAGCTGATCCAGTTGCTGTTCGGTCTCGACTATCTGGTCGCCGTCATCCTCGTCGGCGTCCTGATGATCGGCTACGTCACCTTCGGCGGCATGCTGGCAACCACTTGGGTGCAGATCATCAAGGCGGTGATGCTGCTGTCCGGCGCGTCCTTCATGGCCTTCATGATCCTCGCCAAGTTCGGCTTCAGCCCCGAGGCGATGTTCAAGGCCGCCGTCGAGATCCACCCGAAGGGTCTGGCGATCATGTCGCCCGGCACGCTGGTGTCCGACCCGATCTCGGCGATCTCGCTGGGCATGGCGTTGATGTTCGGCACCGCCGGTCTGCCGCATATCCTGATGCGCTTCTTCACGGTGTCGGATGCCAAGGAAGCCCGCAAGTCGGTCTTCTATGCCACCGGCTTCATCGGCTACTTCTACATCCTGACCTTCATCATCGGCTTCGGCGCGATCCTGATGATCCTGGCTCCCGACGCCAACGGCGCCTACCCGTTCCTGACGGCCGGCCCGGCGGCCGGTGCCAAGGCGGCGATCACGGCGATCATCGGCGGCACCAACATGGCGGCCATCCACACCGCCCATGCGGTCGGCGGCGACCTGTTCTACGGCTTCATCTCGGCGGTCGCCTTCGCCACCATCCTGGCGGTGGTCGCGGGTCTGACCCTGGCCGGCGCCTCGGCGGTCTCCCATGACCTCTACGCCTCGGTCTTCGCCAAAGGCCGTGCCAACGAGGCGGACGAAATCCGCGTGTCGAAGATCACCACGGTCGTCATCGGCATCGTCTCGATCATCCTGGGCGTCGCCTTCGAGAACCAGAACGTCGCCTTCATGGTCGGTCTGGCCTTCGTCATCGCCGCTTCGGCCAACTTCCCGATCCTGCTGATGTCGATGTTCTGGGGCAAGATGACCACCCGTGGCGCCGTGATGGGCGGTGCGCTCGGCCTGATCTCGGCGATCGTCCTGCTGGTCTTGGGGCCGACCGTGTGGAAGGCCGTGCTGGGCAATCCGGCGGCGATCTTCCCCTACGACAACCCCGGCTTCTTCACCATCCCGCTCGCCTTCGCCGGTATCTGGTTCTTCTCGATCACCGACAACAGCGCGCAGGCCCAGAAGGAGCGCAAGGACTTCGAAGCCCAGTACATCCGGTCGCAGACCGGCCTGGGTGCCGAGGGTGCCTCCGCCCACTAAGCGGTTGTCCATCAAGCGATCAGGCGTTCGAACGAACAGGGCGGAGCAATAAGAACAGGGAAGGGGCCGCGTCTCGCACCGCGTCCCTTCCCCCCTTCGGGGAAGGCTCAAGCCCGTGCGGTGACCGAACCACGCCGCCAAATGTCGCACCCGCTTCCGGCCTCGGGCCCGGCGGGTGTATCCTCGAAAGCGCCTCCGGATCCGGTCCGGAGGCGCTTTTTTATGCCCGCTTTTCCCGATGCCCCGCCCTCCTGTGACGGAGCCTGCCCGTGCAGCACGCGATGCCGACCGCCTCCCCGGACTTCGATTTCGGCCAGCCCCCCTTCGACCTGCTGACCGACGATCAGCGGACGGCGCTGGCGGGGGCGCTGGACATCGCGCTCTACCCGCGCGACGCGGTCCTGCTGTCGCGGGAGGAGCCGACCGATGCGATGTTCGTCGTGCTGCGCGGCACCGTGCAGGAACGCCGCGGCGGCGAGGTGGCGGCGGTCCATGGACCCGGCGACCGTTTCGGCTTGCAGGCTCTCTATGGCGCCGCGGGTGCCGGCGCTGGCGGCAGCACCGCCCGGCGTTTCGTCGCGGCCGAGGAGTGCGCCTGCCACCTGATCCCGCGTCCCGCACTGGAAGCGCTGGCGGCGGAGAATTCCGAATTCGGTGCCGCCATCGTCGGCGATTTCGCCCAGCGCATGCGCGATCTGGCGGCGTTGCGGTCGAACCGCGAGATGGCGGCGCTGACCATGGCGCGCATCCGGCAGGCTTATCTCCACCCGCCGCTGTTCGTCGACGCCGCCGCCAGCCTGCGCGATGCGGCCGAGGCGATGCGGCAGAACCGCGCCAGCAGCGTGCTGGTGCGCGGAGCGGATGGGTCCGTGGGCGGAGCGGTGGGCATCCTGACCGGCACCGACCTGCGCGACCTCGTGGTGCTGGACGGCCGGCCGGTGAGCGAGCCGGTCGGGCCGCTCGCCCGCTACGGGCTGCTGACGTTGGACCGCGACGACCTGCTGTTCAATGCGCTGGTGCTGATGACCAAGCATGCGGTGCGCCGGGTGGTGGTGACGGAGAAGGGGGCCATCGCCGGGCTGTTGGGGCAAAGCGACCTGCTGGCGGTGCTGTCCAACCATTCCCAGGTCATCGGGTTGCAGGTGGAGCATGCCACCGACCCCGCCGACCTGCGCCGGGCCAGCCGCTCCATCGTCGAGCTGATCCGCACCCTGCATGCCACGGGGGTCAAGGTCTCCTTCATCGCCGATCTGGTGACCGAGCTGAACCGACGAATCTTCCGCAAGCTGTTCGAACTGCTGGCCCCGCCGGACCTGCTGGCCAACAGCTGCCTGATCGTGATGGGCAGCGAGGGGCGCGGCGAACAGCTGCTGAAGACCGACCAGGACAACGGCCTGATCCTGCGCGACGGCTTCGACTGTCCCGACCTGGCCGACATCGCTGCCGACTTCAGCCGCCATCTGGTGGAGTTCGGCTATCCGCCCTGTCCCGGCAACATCATGGTGTCGAACCCGGACTGGACGCGGCCGCTCGCCGGCTACAAGGACGCGCTGTTCAACTGGGTCCACCGTCCGGACGAGGCGGCGCAAATGAACCTCGCCATCTTCTACGACGCCGCTCCGGTTGCCGGCGACGCCACGCTGCTGGCGGAGGCGAAGGACTATCTGCTGAGCCGGTTGCAGGACAACCAGATGTTCTTCACCCAGTTCGCCCGTCCGGCCCTGTCCTTCGACACGCCGAGCGGCCTGTTCGCCACCCTGTTCGAACGGCGCCGGGCGGAAGCGGTGGACATCAAGAAGGCCGGCATCTTCCCCATCGTCCATGGCGTGCGGGCGCTGGCGCTGGAAAAGCACCGGGCGGAAACCAACACGGTGGAGCGCATCCAGGTGCTGGCCGAACTGGGGGCGCTGGACCGCAAGATGGCTGCCGATCTTGTGGAGGCCTTCACCATCCTGTCGACCATCCGCCTGAAGGCGCGCGTCGATCTTCCCGATGACGAGCCTGAGGGGGAGGGAGAGGAACTGGCAATCGACAACCTCGTCCACCCCGACCGGCTGGGCAAGCTCGACCGCGACCAGTTCAAGGACTGTCTGGCCCTGGTGAAGAGCTTCAAGGAGCTGATCGCCCACCATTTCCGCCTGAACCATTGAGGCGGCGACCATGGCGCACTCCGATCACACCAACGCCGACCGCCGGGAGCATGTGGCGGTCCATTGCGAGGCGACCAGCTTCGACCCCGAGTCGGCGAGGCCGCTGACCTTCGCCGCCATCCGCATCCGCGGCCCCCGCATCCTGACCGGCAGCGCCCTGCTGCTCCATCCCGGCAGCGACACCGGAATGGCCGAGGCCGGCGACCTGTTGCATGCCTTCATCGGCGGCCGGCCGCTGGTCGGCTATTACCTGGATTTCTCCGTCGCCATGGCGGAACGCCTGACCGGCCGCCCGCTGCCGGAG
Organism: Azospirillum palustre; assembly: GCF_002573965.1. Classification (NCBI taxonomy): domain Bacteria; kingdom Pseudomonadati; phylum Pseudomonadota; class Alphaproteobacteria; order Rhodospirillales; family Azospirillaceae; genus Azospirillum; species Azospirillum palustre. The sequence goes on from NZ_PDKW01000043.1 coordinate 22,899, forward strand.
GAGCGGACGGAGGTGTCGAGCCTCTATTACGACCGCAAGATCCGCAGCCTGTCGAAGCAGGCGGTCGATCTGCGGCTGGACAGTCTGGTCCATGACCTCGACCTGCCGGTGCGGCCCGACGGCGCCTTCGGCATCGCGCTGACCGCAGCGATGGCGTGGCTGCGGCTGACGCAGGACGGGCGCTGAGGAGACGCGGACGGGTCAGAACCCGATCCGCTCCACCTCGAAGGCACGGTCGTGGGTCAGCGACGGCACCATGCCGCGGGCTTCCGCGATGCGGTCGAGGTCGAGGTCGGCGGTGATGAAGCCGACATCGGTGCCGGCATCGGCCAGCACCTCGCCCCATGGCGCGATCAGCAGGGAATGGCCGTAGGTCTGGCGGCCCTGGTCGTGGCTGCCGGTCTGGGCCGGGGCGACGACGAAGCAGCCGGTCTCGATGGCGCGGCTGCGCAGCAGCGTGTGCCAGTGGGCGCGGCCGGTCGGCACGGTGAAGGCGGCCGGCACCGTCAGGATCGACGCCCCCGCCTTGGCCAGCGCCCGGTAGAGATAGGCGAAGCGCACGTCGTAGCAGACGGTCATGCCGATGCCGCCCCACGGGCTGGAGGCGACGACCGCCCGCTCGCCCGGCCGGAAGGTGGCCGACTCGCGATAGGATTCGCCGTCCTTCAGCGTGACGTCGAACATGTGGATCTTGTCGTAGGAGGCGACGACCCGCCCCCCGGCGTCGAACAGATAGCTGCGGTTGGCGGCGCGTCCGTCTTCCAACAGGACATGCAGGGTGCCGCCCAGGATCCAGGCTCCGGTCTCCCGCGCCAGATCGGCGAAGAAGGGAATGCCGGGATGCTCCGCCTCGCTGCGGACTCGCTGCATGGTCTTGTCGCGGCCCTGGACGATCCAGCCGACATTCTCCGGCAAAGCGATGAGGTCCGCCCCGGCATCGCGGGCACGGCGGACGAGATCGCCCGCCGCCCGCAGGTTCGGCTCAAGCTCCGTGCCGGCATTCACCTGGACGCAGGCGGCCCTCAGCACGCCGGTGCCCGCGGCGCCCCCGCTCACGCGGCGATGCCGAGCAGCGGGTCGAGCTTGCCGGCGCGATCCAGCGCGTGGATGTCGTCGCTGCCGCCGTACGGCTTCCCATCGATGAAGACTTGCGGGACGGTGGTCCGGCCTTCCGACCGCTCGATCATCTCGCTGCGGCGGCCCGGCTGGGCGTAGAGGTCGATTTCCTCGTATGTCACGCCCTTGCCGTCGAGCAGGCTCTTGGCCCGCATGCAGTAGGGACAGAAGGGCGTGGTGTAGATGACGACGTCGGCCATGCCACTGGGCTCCTTTTGGACGTGGAGAAACTATAAGGTCAACCCACGAGGGGCGCCAGACGTTGCAGCCCGCGTGCGACGCCGGTCAGCGTCGCCGGCCGCGGCCCTTTTCAAGCGTCAGCGCTGCACCACGCGTGCCAGGGTCAGCACGTCGACCCGCCCCGCCCCGGCGCGCAGCAGGACCCGCGTGCATTCCGCCAGCGTCGCCCCGGTGGTCATCACGTCGTCGATCAGCACCAGCCGCTGTCCCGTCACCTGGTCCTTTGCCGATTGTCCCGGCCGCAGGCGGAAGGCGCCCTTGACGTTGCGGTGGCGCCCCTGGCGGTCCAGCCCGCCCTGGGTCGGGGTGGAGCGGTGGCGTTGCAGCAGGTCGGGCGTGGCGGGAACGCCGCTGTGCCGCGACAGCGCCTGCGCCAGCAGTGCCGCCTGGTTGTAGCGGCGGCGGAACAGGCGGCCGCGGTGCAGCGGCACCGGCAGCAGCCGGTCAGCATCCGCCAGCAATTCCTTGCCGGCGCGCGCCAGCCAGACGCCATAGGATTTGGCGGCATGGATGCGGTCGCCATGCTTGAAGCCAAGGACCAGCGGCCGGCTGCCGTCGTCATAAGCCAGCACGGCGCGGGCGCGGGCGAAAGGCGGCGGGGCTGCCAGACAGGCGCCGCACAGCGCGCCCTCCTGCGCCTCATACTCGAAGGGAAGGCCGCAGCAGGCGCACAGCGGCGGGGCGATGAAGGTCAGCTTGACCCAGCAGGCCGCACACAGACCACCCTGCCGGTCCACCGCCTCGCCGCAACCGAGACAGCGCGGCGGCAGCAGCGCGTCCAGCAGCAGGGCTGCCGCACTGGTTGCGATGCGGCCAAGTCCGGCGAGAGGGGCGGGCGCCTGCATCGGCTGGTCCCGTCACTGCAACAGCGCGATGCGCTCGAAGATCACCGCCGTATAGTCGCGCAGCGCCAGATAGATCGCCGGACCGGTGGCGAACAGGATCAGCAGGGTGGCGAAGAACTTCAGGTCCTGCTGCAGCGACGATTCGTTGATGTTGGTGGCGCTCTGGAACAGCATCAGTCCAGCCGACAGCAATGCCGTGATGCCCAATGTCGGCAGCGAGATTTTCAGGATGACCATCAGCGCTTCATGACTGACGGAAATAGCCTCGTCGATGCCCATTCCGATGCCTGTCCGGTTTTCCTCCCATTCGGGAGCACTGCTGTGGAAAAGGTGGCTGTGCTGCGAGTGTAGCACGGTTGTCGCGCCGCCGGGCTGGGGTATAGTGCGGCCATGACAAGCCCCGACAGCATGACCGTCTTCGACCGTGCGCTCGTCCGCCGCCGCCGCGACCGCGCCGTCGCCGAATTCACCGACCACGCCTTCCTGTTCGAGGAGATCGCCGACCGCCTCGCCGACCGGCTGGAGGACGTGATCCGTCCCTTCCCGCTGGCGCTCGACGTCGGCTGCCACGACGGGGCGATGGGCCGGATCCTGAAAGGCCGCAAGGGGATCGAACGGCTGGTCGCCTGCGACCTGTCGCCGGAGTTCGCCCGTGCCGCGCTCGCTCCCGGAAATCCCACGGTCACCGCCGCCATCGCCGCCGACGAGGAGTTCCTGCCCTTCGCCCCCGGCAGCTTCGATCTGGCCGTCAGCAATCTCAGCCTGCACTGGGTCAACGACCTGCCGGGCGCCCTGGTTCAGATTAGGCAGGCGCTGAAGCCCGACGGCTTCTTCTGCGCCTCCATGCTGGGCGGCCAGACCCTGGCCGAGCTGCGCCGCTGCCTGTACGAGGCGGAGATGGAGGTGTCGGGCGGCGTCTCCCCCCGCGTGTCACCCTTCGCCGAGATCAAGGATGCCGGCGGGTTGCTGCAACGTGCCGGCTTCGCCCTCCCGGTGGTCGACAGCGACGTGATCACCGTCACCTATTCCGACGCCTTTGCCCTGATGCGTGAACTGCGCGGCATGGGCGAGACCAATGCCGTGCTGGCGCGCCGCAAGGTTCCGGCAACCCGCTCCATGCTGTTCGACGCGGCACGGCGCTATGCCGAGCTTTATGCCGAGCCGGACGGGCGCATCCCGGTGACCTTCGAAGTGCTTTATCTGGCCGGCTGGTCGCCGCACGAGAGCCAGCAGCAGCCGCTGAAGCCCGGCAGCGGGCAGGTTCCGCTGGGGGACGCGCTGAAGGGCGGCGGTATCCACTGAAACAGGCTGAGGGGCTGGTTTACGCAACCAGCTTCCAGGCCATCCAACCCAGCACCCCGGCGTTCACCAGCATGATCGCCGGGGCGACGCGGGCGACCGCGGTGCGCCAGGTGCGGCCGGCGATGTGACCGGCCAGCCCAACCGCCAGCAGGCTCGGCACCGTGCCGAGCGCGAAGGCCGCCATGCCGAGTGCGCCGGTCAGCGCACTGCCGCTCGCCGCCGCCACCGCGATGGCGCCATAGAGCATCCCGCAGGGAATGAAGCCCAGTGCCACCCCCAGCCCATAGCCGCGCCAGCCCGTCGGGTTGCCGAACAGCGGCCGGGCGAGGCCGGACACCCGCTCGCTCCACCAGCGCTGCACCCGATTGCCGCCGAGTGACGGCGCCTTGGGGAGCCAGGACAGGACCCCGCGCGCGGCGTAGCCGAGGAAGAACAGCGCCGCCAGCGCCAGCAGCGCCACCGACAGCCAGCGCAGTCCCGGCAGCGCCCCGACATGGCCGGCGACCGAGGCCGACAGCGCGCCGACCAGCGCATAGGTCGTCGCCCGGCCAGCATGATAGGGCAGAACCGCCGCCCCGGTCAGTCGCCGGAACTCCGACATTGCCGACAGCGGCACCCGCTCCAGCCGCGCCGACACCTGGGCCAGGACGAAGGGGCCGCACATGCCGGCGCAATGGGTGGTGCCGCCGACCAGTCCGGCGGTCAGCAGGGCAAGCAACAGCCCGCCGTCGCGGTCGATGACCACGGCGCACTGGTTCAGTCCGGCATCCAGCAGCGACAGGGCGTCCAAGGCAAAGCCTCTCCGGTTCGGGAACTGGCGGCGATCTTAGGGGGAGAGGAGGGGCCCCCCAATGACGTGGGTCAATGGCGGGCGGGCTTGCCAGGGTGTGGGGGAAAGCGACCGGGGGGAGTTCGGCCAGGGAGAGTTCGGCGGAGAATTTCAGTGCCGGTCGCTTAACCCCACGCCGTTACGCCAGCAGGCGGGCGATGGGCGGGCGGCTGGGATGGAGGACGACGCCGTCGTCGGCCGGTTCGACCTTCGCGTCGGGATAGGCGGCCAGCGCATATTGCAGGGCCTGGACGAAGCGCGGCTTGAAATGCTTCATCTGGTCATAGCCGGCACCGAACTGCGCATAGAGCGACGGCCAGGAGATCGGCTGCGGCCGGCTCAGCGAATGCAGCCGGTAGGCGAGCCAGACATAGAGGTCGAGGCTCAGGGAGCGGTCCTTCAACTGCCGCACCGCCTCCTCCAGCAGGGGAACCGGATGGTCGCGCAGGGCCTGGAAGAAGGTCTCGTCCAGCTGGACCACGTCGTTCCACAGCGTGCCCTGGCGGTCGTCGCCGAGAGCGTCGTGGAAAATCAGGCCGCGCTTGACGATGCCGCCCTTCTCGAAGACGTCGGCGTTCTCGCCGTCCCAGAAGAACTTCAAGGAGCAGGCGGAGATGCGCAGCGACTGTTCGCGGAAGCCGCGGAAGGTCTCGCCGCCGACGCTGATGCCCATCCGGGTCAGCCAGTCGCGCATGGAGCGGCCGAGTTCGACTTCGCGGCGGCCGGTGCGCACCGCCTGGGTTTGCAGATAGATCAGGATCATCCGCGCCCGCGCGCCATAGGGCACGCCGAACAGCTTCATCTTGCCGTTCACCTTCAACCGGCCCGGTTCGACCAGCAGCGTCACCTGATGGCCGCGCTTTTCCCAGGGCATGTCGTCGGCCAGCTTCTTGTGCGGCAGGCTGGTCAGGCAGAAACCGCTGTAGGTGATGCCGAGATGCTGGTTCTCGTCCGCCAGGATGTCGGCGGCGATGTCCACCAGTGTCCGCTCCTCGGGCCGAACCAGGGCGCGTGCCTTGTCCCGGCCATGCTCGATCACGAGCCTGTGTATGTCGCCCATAGCAGCCTCACCCAGATGTTGTGGCATCCTGGTGAGCGGCGGCCGATGGAGTCAATGTGGGGTTAGGCGACCGTGCTAGTCGATGGGTAGTTGTTAGACTTATTAGTTGAGTCGCCGCTTGTCCCCATGGGGAAACCCCGAGTCGCGCCGCTTTTCCCCACGAATCCGCCGCTTTTCCCCAAGGGGATCAGGGTGGACAAAGAGGCGCGGTCGCTTTTCCCCACGGGCTGCGAGCGGCGACTCGCGACGGTTGTGACGGGACTCGGGGGGACGCGGTCGGTCGCTTAACCCCACGGATGGGAAAGAGGGCACATGAAGGTGCCCACCCCCTTAATGGCTCATCAGCACCGGAACGGTCATGTGCTGCAACATGAAGCGGGTCATGCCGCCCAGCACCAGTTCACGGAAGCGCGAACGGCCGTAGGCGCCCATCACCAGCAGGTCGCAGCTTTCGTCGGCGGCCATGTTCAGCAGGGTGTCGCCGGGCTCTACCACATCGGTCGCGACATGGGTGGCCTCCACGCGGCAGCCGTGGCGCGACAGATGGCGGGCGATGTCGGCGCAGGGCTCGTCGCCCAGGCCGTTCGGGCCGGGCTTCGGATTGGCAGCCATCACCACGACGCGCTTGGCGGCGGTCAGCAGGGACATGGCGTCGCCGATTGCGCGCGCCGCCTCGCGGCTGCCGTTCCAACCGACCAGAACCCGCTCGCCGATGCTGGAGAAGCGGCCGGCATAGGGCACGACCAGGAGCGGCCGGCCGCATTCGAACAGAAGGTCCGCCGGCTGGGCGACGAGCTGGTCGCGGTCACGGTCCGGATCGGGCTGGCCGACCACGACCAGATCGGCATAGCGGCCGCGCACCGCGGCGGCGATGGTCGGATCGGCTTCCTGCGCCAGCCATTCGGATCGGTCGGTCACGCCGTGCAGGCGCATGACGTCGTCGAAGGCCGCCTGCATCCGGTCCGTCTGGTCCTTGCGGCTCTGGCGGCGGCTTTCGCGCAATTCCTGCGGGATTTCGGCTTCGATGTAACCGGGGAACACCGTGTCGGTGAAGGCATAGAGTGCGGTCAGGTGCGCATCGCACCGCGCTGCGAGCCGTGCTGCAAGGTCGAGACGCGCTGCGGACGCGGGCGTATCGTCGACGACGACCAGGAAGTCCTTGAGAGCCATGGCGTGGTTCCTGCCCAGAATGGTGATGGCTGCCCGTCATTGAGGGCTTTGCATCATGGGATTGTCGGTAAGGCGGCGCCGGGTCAGGCGACATCCTCGACCTCGTTGTCCCCACTTGTCTTGGCAGTATAAATCCGCGCTTGTCCGCCGATGTCCTTCCATTACAGGGCACAGCCATGCCTTCGCTGCGTTCCTGCACCGCACAAGACTGGTCGTCCGCCGAACATTCGACTTGGGATGCAATCGCAGGCCGCAGACACCCCGATAAAGAACGAAATCCATTCCTCTATTCGCACAGTGAGGAACAGAAAATCAGGATTGTGCGTTTGGCGATGGTGCAACCCGCGCTTGAATGAATACTATGATATGCCCATGGATATGCAGCCGTGTCTCCGATGGATGGGCTATAGAAACGTTCAAGCTCTGTTGCACTAAGGCAGCTTTGGTTTTGACGGGCGGGTGACACTTCGCGTAAGTGTTGGGTATCGATTTCCTGATGAGTACCCCACTCTATCCTCGCCATGAGTCCTGATCCCCGAATCACCGCGCTGGCCGACGCTTTATCGGGTGCCACATCCGGCGCGCCGGGGCTCGACGCCCTGCGTCAGATTCTCGACGCCATGACGGTGAAGGTGGCGTTGATGGACCCGCAGAGGCGGCACATCTACGCCAACCGCGCCTATCTGGAGATGATGGGGACAACTCTGGAGAAGGCGGTCGGCACCACCATCGGCGACCTGCTGGGGCAGGACCAGCTGCGCAACACCGTCGGGGCGGCCAAGCGCGCGCTGGCGGGCGAGACGGTGCAGACGGAAGGCTGGATCACCCAGGCCGACGGCCAGCAGCGTTACGTCACGCGGCTTCATGCGCCGCACCGGGCGGAAGACGGCGCCATCGCCGGCTATTTCGTCATCCTGCAGGACATGACCGAACGCCGGCAGGTGCAGGACGACCTGTTCCGCCTCGCCTATTACGACCCGGTGACCGGGCTGGCCAACCGCCTGATGCTGCTGAAGCACATGGCGGACTACCGCAACATGGGCGAGCCCTTCACCCTCGTCATCCTGGACATCGACCGCTTCGCGGAAATCCGCAGCAGCATGGGCCAGGGCTTCGCCAACGAGGTGCTGGACGGTCTGGCCCAGCGGATGGCGGCGCAGGCCGCCGCCTTCGACCTGATCGCCCGCGTCAGCGACCATGCCTTCGCCATGCTGGCCGGCGGTGCCTGCGACCGGCCGGTGCTGGAGGGCGCCATCGAAGAGCTGGCGTCGGTGGTGCGCTCCGCCCGTTCCAGCTCGGGCGGCACGGTGTTCCTGTCCGCCAGCATCGGCGTCGCCATCGCGGCGCCGACCCACGAGCGTCCCGACGACGTGCTGCGCGATGCCGAGATCGCCACCGCCCGTGCCCGTGAACAGGGCGGCGGGCGGCAGGCCTGGTTCGACCCGGCGATGCATTCCCATGTGGTCGAGCAGGTGCGGCTGGAGCACGACCTGCGCAGCGCGTTGGACAGCGGCAGCGACCTTTGGGTCGCCTATCAGCCGATTGTGGAGATGGTGACCGGCGGGCTGGCGGGGTTCGAGGCGCTGATGCGCTGGAACCACCCGGAACGCGGCAACATCCCGCCCGGCATCTTCATCCCCATCGCCGAAAGCACCGGTCTGGTCGTGTCGCTCGGCACCTGGGTGCTGCGACAGGCCTGTCTGCAGATCGCGGAGTGGCAGGACCGCCGTGAACCGGGCTCCGCCCCGCTGTTCATGAGCGTCAACCTGTCGACCCACCAGCTGTCCGACCCCAACTTCGTCCAGGTCGTGCGCGAGGTTCTGCGCGAAACCGGGGTGGAGCCGTCCTGGATCAAGCTGGAGCTGACGGAAAGTGCTGTGATGGACAAGGCGGAACAGTCGATCCGCCTGCTGCGCGATCTGCGGGCGCTGGGCATCAAGCTGTCCATCGACGATTTCGGCACCGGCTATTCGTCGCTGTCCTACCTGCACAAGCTGCCCATCGACAGCCTGAAGGTCGACCGCTCCTTCGTCTCCGCCATGCACCAGTCGGAGGAAAACCGCGCCATCGTCCGCATCATCATGGATCTGGCGCGCCTGCTGGGCTTCGACGTCATCGCCGAAGGCATCGAGACCAGCGCCGACGCCAATCTGCTGCGGGCGCTGGCCTGCGACTATGGCCAGGGCTACCACTTCGCCCGCCCGCTCCCGTCGGCGGAAGCCGGCAAGCTGGTCGGCGGGGAGTTGCCGTGGCAGATGCCGCGGTGAGGGTGGCGGTCTGACGCCACCCTCCGCCTTCTACTTCCCCCGAACGAACTTCGGCGTCCCCGCCGTGCCGGGCAGAAGGCGGATGGCGTAGGGGCTGGTGCGCATCTGCGCCACCGCCTGGGCGGGGCCGGGCACCATCTCGTGATAGCCGACGATCAGGTCGGCGCCCTTCTGCTGCACGCTGTCGATGGCGACGCCGTAGCCGGCGCTGTCGCGCGGCCCCAGGAACACCGCCACCGCCATCCGCCCGCCGGGCAGGGAGGACGGGGCCGGCTCGCCGACCCGTGCCCACAATGCCGACCATTCGCCGCTGTCGCGGGCGACGACATAGGCGCGCTCGGCGGCGCTGCTGTGGTCGCCCTGCCAGACGGTGCCGGCCTCCGCCTGCGCCGGCAGCAGGTTGCCGTCGGCGCGGTCGTTGCCGCCCTGGCAGGAGGTCAGCAGAAGGGCGGGGGCCAACAGCAGCGGGATCAGACGGGTAATTGGATGTGGGGTCAGGCGGGGACGGGACGGCAGCTTCATGGGACGGTCAGGCGCTCCGCGGCAGGATCGTCTCGACCAGCGACGCCCAATAGCTGGCGCCGGTGGTCAGGATCGCGTCGTTGAAGTCGTAATGCGGGTTGTGCAGACGGCAGGAGGACCCAAGATGCGCGCCATGGCCGAGCCAGATGTAGGCGCCCGGCCGCTCCTTCAGCATGTAGCCGAAATCCTCCGCCGCCATGGTCGGGTCCGGCGCCCAGACCACATTCTCCTCGCCCACCACCTTGGCGGCGGCGGCGGCGGCGATGCGCGCCTCCGGCTCGCTGTTGACCGTGGCGGGATAGCCGGGGCGGAAACGCAACTCCGCCGTGGCACCCAGACCTTCGGCGATGCTGGTGACGAGGCGGCCGAACTGCTCCTGGATGCGGCTGTGGTTCTCTTCGGAGAAGGTGCGCATGGTGCCGCGCATCCGCGCGCTGTCGGGGATGACGTTGGCCGCGGTCCCGGCCTCCACCACCGTGATCGACACGACCGCACTCTCGGCCGGGTTGGTGCCGCGGCTGACCAGGCTCTGCGCCGCGGTGACGATGTGGGCCGACACCAGGACCGGATCGATGCCGCGATGGGGCATGGCGGCGTGGGCGCCGTGGCCGGTCACATGGATTTCGAACTGGTTGGCCGCGGCCATCACCGGGCCGGGATGCACGGCGATCCGGCCGGCCGGAAGCTCCGGCCAATTGTGCAGGCCATAGACCTGCTCGCAGTCGAACTGCTGGAACAGCCCGTCGTCGATCATCCGCTTCGCCCCACCCAGCCCTTCCTCGGCCGGCTGGAAGATGAAGTGGACGGTGCCGTCGAAGTTGCGGGTCTCCGCCAGATAGCGGGCGGCACCCAGCAGCATGGCGGTGTGCCCGTCATGGCCGCAGGCGTGCATCCTGCCGGCATGGCGCGAGGCATGGTCGAAGTCGTTGGCCTCCGGCATCGGCAGCGCGTCCATGTCGGCGCGCAGCCCGATGGTCCGGCCGCTGTCGGTGCCCAGCCCCGTCAACGTGCCGACCACGCCGGTCCCGCCCAGGCCGCGATGCACCGCGATGCCGAACTCCGCCAGCTTCGTCGCGACGATGTCGGAGGTGCGCTTTTCCTCGAACCCCAGTTCCGGGTGGGCGTGGATGTCGCGCCGCCACGCGGTCATGTCGTCCTGGAAGGCGGCGATGCGGTTGTTGATCGGCATGTCTCTGACGTCTGGTTGGAACGGCCGGAGGACGTTCGGGGAAAACCGGGTGAGGAAGGCTGAGGGTCGAGGACCATCCGCTCAGCCGGAAGCGGCCAAATCGGGAACCGACATTCCGCGCTGGACCGCCGGCCTTGCGGCGACGGTGTCGTGCCAGCGCTTCAGGTTGGGGAACCGCTCCAGCAATCCGCCGCCCGCCACCGCCGCGGCGGCGATGAAGGGGAAGCAGGCGATGTCGGCAATGGAGTAGGAGGCGCCGGCCAGATGCTCCGCCGCGCCTAGGCGCTCCTCCAGCGCCGCATAGCAGCGCATCAGCTCGCCCTTGTACAGGTCGATGGCATGGGGGATGCGGTCGGGGGAGCGGGCGGCGAAGCGCTGCATGTCGATGGCGGTGGGGCCGAGGTCGCTGATGCCCAGCATGAACCAGCTCATTGCCTCGGCCCGCTCATCCTCATCCTCGGGCAGCAGCCGGCCGGTGCGCTCGGCGAAATGCAGCAGGATGGCGCCGGAGCCGAACAGGCGCCGCACCCGGCCGCCCGGAAGCTCTTCCGCCAGCGCCGGGATCTTGGTGATCGGGCTGACCGCCAGGAAGTCCGGCCGCTTGTTCTCGCCGGCGGCCAGATCGACACGGTGGACGGTGTAGGGTAGTCCCAACTCCTCCAGCAGGATGGAGGCCTTGCGTCCGTTGGGCGTGGGAAAGCTGTAGAGCGTGAGCATGCTGCGACGGTCCCTGCGCTCCGTCCGGGGGCGGGTCCCCGGGAGCGATGGCGCCAGTCTGGCCGATTTGCGCGGCGAACGCCAGCGACAGCACTGCCGATCCGGGCCTTCCATCCGTCAGGACTGGAACAGCGGGGCGCAGCCGTCCGGCTTCACGATGCGCGTGGCCGACGGCGGGTTGGCCGCCAGCTTCGCCGCCGGGCGGATCGGCCGCCGCACCAGCTCTCCCCCGCAGTTCGGGCAGCGCTCCCCCGGCAGCCGGGCGCGGCAATCGGCGCAGAAGGTGCATTCGAAGGAACAGATATAGGCGTCCGTCGCCTCGGGCGGCAGGTCGCGGTCGCAGCATTCGCAGTTGGGGCGCAGGTCCAGCACGGCACGGTCTCCGGTTCGGGGGATGTGCCAGGAAGAATAGCGGGCTTCGTGCGCCGGGGTCAGTGGCGCTAATGACGATGATCGTCAAAATCCTGCCAAAGCGACACGCGCTCCCGTGCCCTCCGGGGAGGCTACATCGCCTCCGCCCGACGGCCGAACAGGGCGCGCAGCTTGCGGCCGATGGCGCCGCCCAGCATGCCGTGGCCGCCCCCCGCCTTCGGGAACCAGCCGGGGTCGTCGGTCTGGAAGCGGCGGACGACATGCACGAAGGCATCAACGACGTCGGGATCGAAGTCGCGGCCAGACCGTTCGACGATCCAGGCCATCGCGTCCTCCACCGCCCAGGCGCTGCGATACTGGCGGCTGGTGATCAGCGCGTCGAACACGTCGGCCACCGCCATGATGCGGGCGCCGATGGGGATGGCGCTGCCGCGCAGACCCTCCTGATAGCCCGATCCGTCGTAGCGCTCATGGTGGTAGCGCGCGATCTCCGCCGCAATGGACAGCAGCGACCGGCCGCGCAGCGGCACCGCCGCCTCTGCCAGGATGCGGTGGCCGATCTCGGTGTGGCGCTGGATCATCTGCATGTCGATGCCGGTCAGCTCGCCCGGCATGCCCAGCGTCTCGTCCGACACGCTCAGCATGCCGACATCGTGCAGCAGGGCCGCCAGCCCGACCTTCTCGACGAAGTCGGCATCGAGCTCGTCCCGGAACTTCTCGCGCTGGTGCAACTCGCGGGCGATGGAGCCCACCAGCTTCTCGATGCGCTGAAGGTGGCCGGTGGCGGCGTTGTCCTTGTATTCGGCCAGCGCACCCATCGCCAGGACGGTTGCCTTCTGCGAGGTGTTCAGCTCCTCGATCAGCAGGGCGTTTTCGAACGCGATGGAACATTTGTTGCGGAACAGCTCCATCAGCTGCCATTCGCGGGCGGTGCCGTCGTTGCGCCCCTCGACATAGATCATGCCGGTGATGCCGCCGTTGGCGCGCAGGCGCAGCGCGCAGAAATCCGGCTCGATGATCGTCTCGCTGCTGGGCGACAACCGCTCCAGCGCCGCCTCCACCCGCGGTTCGCCAAGCTCCGCGACCTCCACGTCCTTCCACTTGGCGAAGCGGCCGGTGGAGGCACGCACGCGGATCTTGCGGTCGCGCGGCAGCGTATCGCCCTGGATGCACAGAAGCGCATGGTGGCCGATGCCGAGCAGCCCGACGACGCGCGGCAGGATGTTGGGGAACAGCACGTCGGGCGTGCGCATCTCCAAGAGGCCGGTGGTCGCCACCAGCATGCGGGCCAGCCCCTTGCGTCCCGCCGCCAGCGCCTGGAGGCTGGCGAAGGTGCGCAGCTGGCCGGCAACGGCGGTGCGCAAGGCGCGCGGCGTCAGGTCCGCCTTGACCCGCCAGTCGCCGACGTCGTTGGCGGCGATGGCCTCATCCTCGCGTCCGGTATCCCCGCTCCCGGTTTCGTCCTCCCGTTCATCGGTGCAGACCAGGATGCGGGTGCGCTGGTTGCCCAGTTCGCGCCGCAGGTAGGCCACCAGCTCCAACCCGGCTTTCGGGCCTTCCAGTGCGGTCTCCAGCAGGATCAGGGCGGTGTCGGGATGCCGCTGCAGGGCGTCGCGCGCCTCGGCGGCGGAGGTGGCGCCGGTCAGGTCAACCCCGGCGCCGTCGATCGACAGCCCCTCCACCGCCGACCGTGCCTTGGCCAGCAGCGACGGATCGGAATCGACGACCAGAACCTTGAACGGTGGTTTGGCGACCGGATCGGCCATCTCCGGCCGTGCATCGTCGTGGAGCATGGCATTCCCAGCGGTTGCGCGCCTGCGATGCGCGTCCGGCAAAGTAATCCCATTGCGTAATTCATTCAACCGGCGACAAGTGCCGCCAACACCTCCGACGCCAGCAGGCTGGGGTTGACCGGCTTGGAGATCACCCGCGACACGCCCAGCTTGGCGAAGGCGGCGGAGGTCAGTTGGGCAGGCACCTTGTCGTCGATGGCCGACAGGATGACCACTGGCATCTCCGGGCGCAGCGTCCGTGCGGCCTTGATGACCTCGAACCCGTCATGGTCGGGCATGATGATGTCGGTGAGGACGAGGTCGAACTGTTGGACGTAAAGGATGCCGATGGCTTCCGGGGCGCTGGCGCACAGGGTCAGGTCATGGCCTTCGCGGGTCAGGATCGCGCGGATCAGGTTGCGCGTGACCGGATCGTCGTCCACCACCAATAGCTTGGCCATGCCAGTCCCCGTCGCGTTCATGCCGGGCGCAGATATAGCGTGAACCCCCGGTTACGCCAGCGGCAAGTTTATGACCCCCCCATTGTGCTTATGCGTGTCAAAATGTCACGCGGCGAGCAGGGCGGCCTGTGAGAAACGAACCTGCACCGGCCCGGCGGTCTTGGAATGGTCAGTCCGTTTGGGGTAGTGTCCGCCCGCACCCCACGGACCAACAACGAGCAGACGCAAGACCGATGTTGCTTCCCAACGCCGTCCGCCGATTTGCCGGGGCCGTCTTTGCCGGTTCTGTCGTCTCTTCCATCCTCGCCGCCGGTTTTCTGGCCGCCGGCGTGACCGCCGCGCCGGCCGCCGCGGCCGACCCGCGCCATCTCGGCACCTTCAAGGACTGGAACGCGTTCCTGTTCGAGGAGAAGGGCCAGAAGGTGTGCTACATCTCCAGCCAGCCCAAGAAGTCGGAGCCGAAGGCGAAGCGCGGCGACATCTACACGCTGGTCACCCACCGCCCGGCGGAAAAGGCCCTTGACGTCGTCAGCGTCATCGTCGGCTATCCGTTCAAGAAGGGCAGCGAGGCCGAGGTCAGCATCGACGGCAAGGACTTCAAGCTGTTCACCGACGGCGAGACCGCCTGGGCTCGCGATGCCGACGCCGACCGCGCCGTGACCGCGGCGCTGCGCAACGGCAAGCAGATGGTGGTGAAGGGCGTGTCCGGCCGCGGCACCAAGACGACCGACACCTACAGCCTGGCCGGTGTCGGGCAGGCCTATGACGCCATCAACGAGGCCTGCGGCGTGAAGCGCTGATCGCCGCAGCGGATTACTTGGTCTTTTTGCCTTCGAGTCTTTTGACTCCGCGCGCGCATGGCCCTATGTAATGGGGCCATGAGCGCCTCCAATCATGCTTCCGCCTTCGTTCTGCCGGCGACCGATGCCGACGGACGCAAGAACCTTGTCGGCCTGTCCCGCGAAGAGCTGGAAGCCGAGATGCTGTCGATCGGCCTGGAAAAGTTCCGGGCACGCCAGCTCTGGCACTGGCTCTATCACCGCGGCTCCACCGATTTCGCCGAGATGACCACGCTGGCCAAGCCGGTGCGGGAAAAGCTGGCCGACGCCTATATCGTGGCGCGGCCGACGGTGGTGAAGGATCTGAAGTCGGCGGACGGCACCCGCAAGTGGCTGCTGCGCATGCCCGACGGGCAGGAGGTGGAGAGCGTCCACATCCCCGAGGAGGACCGCGGCACGCTCTGCGTCTCCTCCCAGGTCGGCTGCACGCTGACCTGCCGCTTCTGCCACACCGGCACGCAGCGTCTGGTGCGCAACCTGGACTCCGCGGAGATCCTGGCGCAGGTGATGCTGGCGCGCGACATGCTGGGCGAATGGCCGGCGCCGCCCGACGGGCGCATGCTGTCCAACATCGTCATGATGGGCATGGGCGAACCGCTGTTCAATTACGACAACGTCGCCAAGGCGTTGAAGATCGTGATGGACGGCGACGGCATCTCGATCTCCAAACGGCGCATCACGCTGTCGACCTCCGGCGTCGTGCCGATGATGGAACGCTGCGGCCAGGAGCTGAACGTCAACCTCGCGGTCAGCCTGCATGCGGTGACCGACGAGCTGCGCGACATCATCATGCCCATCAACCGCAAATATCCGCTGCGCGAGCTGATGGACGCCTGCCGGAATTATCCGGGCCTGTCGAATGCCCGCCGCATCACCTTCGAATATGTGATGCTGAAGGGAATCAACGACACGCCGGCCGATGCGCGGGCGCTGGTCAAGCTGCTGGAAGGCGTTCCGGCCAAGATCAACCTGATCCCCTTCAACGAATGGCCGGGCGCCCCCTACGAGCGGTCGACGGCAAAGGCGATCCAGGTCTTCGGCGACATCGTCAACAATGCCGGCTATGCCAGCCCGGTCCGCACCCCGCGCGGCGAGGACATCATGGCCGCCTGCGGCCAGCTGAAGAGCGCCAGCCTGCGCCTGACCGCCGCCGAGCGCGCCGCCATCGCCAACGTCATCGCGGAAAAGGACGCGGCGCTGGCGTCGTAAGGGCGGCTTCCAGACAGCGCGTGCCCTCCGGGAATTGCGGAGGGCGCCGCGCTGTGACAGGGTGGCGGCCCCTTGCCAACCAGAACCGGCCAACGCATCGGCATGCCTGCCCCCATCGAGGACATCATCGCCAAGGCGATCAAGGACGCCGACAAGTCCTTCTTCAACGAGGATTACGCCAAGCAGGCGAAGGCCGTGACCGCCGCGCTGAAGAAGGCGGGGTACGAGGTGGCGCCGCTAAAGCCGCCGCCCGGGCTTGTCGAATGGGCGAAGGACAACATTCCGTTCGGCCGTCTTCGTCCGACTGAACTGATTACGCAGATGTACTCGATGATGGTCGAGAACGTGCGGCGCTTCGACAAGTAGCGGGACCTCAAGCGCGACAGCCTCCGACTGGCCGCTTTCGCTGGTAATACCACAGGACCCGAAGGCCGTTTCTTTTCAGCCACTTCCCGCGCTGCGCCAAAATCGTCACACCAGCACTTTGGGCCACCCCCCGCCGTTGACTCGGATGCTGCGTGAGCGTAATTCATTGCGCCAACCAATAGGACGGGACAGCCGTCTCAAAAGGGCACGCACCACCCAGCCGCCGCGGCAATCGTCATGTTGCGCCGCGTCCGGCCGCGAACAGAGGACGACGCAATGGCAAACGGCAGCGGTCGGCCGCTCTCCCCGCACCTTCAAGTCTACAAACTCCCGTTGACCGCAGTCATGTCCATCACGCACCGCATCACGGGCGTCGGGCTGGCTGTGGGCACGCTTCTGCTGGTCTGGTGGCTGGTCGCCGCCGCTGCCGGTCCGGAAGCGTTTGCGCGCGCGCAGGGCTTCATCGGCTCCTTCTTCGGCCTGCTGCTGATGTTCGGCTGGTCGGCGGCGCTGTACTACCACCTGTGCAACGGCATCCGCCATCTGGTCTGGGACGCCGGCAAGTCGTTCGAGCTGACCGATGCCGACCGCAACAACAAGGTCGTCCTCGGCGCGACGGCAGTGCTGACCGTACTGACCTGGATCGTCGGCCTGGCCGTGTGGTGAGGAGATAAGACATGGCGTCCAATAGCAAGACCCTCCGCTCGCCGTTGCAGGTCGCACGCGGTCTGGGTTCCGCCAAGCATGGCACCGAACACTGGTGGTCGCAGCGTCTGACCGCGATTGCCCTGGTCCCGCTGACCGTCTGGTTCGTCTTCGGCGTCATCCGTCATCTGGGTGCCGATCACGCCGCCTTCATTGCCTGGATGAAGTCGCCCTTCTCGGCCGTGATGATGATCCTCACCGCCGTGGTCACCTTCCACCACGCCCAGTCCGGGCTCCAGGTGGTCATCGAGGACTACGTGCATGCCGAATGGCAGAAGATGGCGCTGATCATCGGCGTCAAGTTCCTGTCCTTCGCCCTGGCGGCCGCCTGTGTGCTGGCCGTCGTGAAGATCTTCATCGGAGCCTGACGACCATGGCGACCGCCTACAACATCATCGACCACACCTATGACGTCGTCGTCGTCGGCGCCGGCGGCGCCGGTCTGCGCGCGACCTTCGGCATGGCCGAAAAGGGCCTGAAGACCGCCTGCATCACCAAGGTGTTCCCGACCCGCTCCCACACGGTGGCGGCGCAGGGCGGCATCTCGGCCGCTCTCGGCAACATGGGCGAGGACGACTGGCGCTACCACATGTACGACACCGTGAAGGGGTCGGACTGGCTGGGCGACCAGGACGCCATCGAGTACATGTGCCGCGAGGCCATCCCGGCGATCATCGAGCTGGAGCACTACGGCGTGCCCTTCTCGCGCACGCCGGAAGGCAAGATCTACCAGCGCGCCTTCGGCGGCATGACCGCGCAGTACGGCAAGACCCAGGCCTACCGCACCTGCGCCGCCGCCGACCGCACCGGCCACGCCATCCTGCACACCCTCTACCAGCAGTCGCTGAAGCATGAGGCGGAGTTCTTCGTCGAATACTTCGCGCTCGACCTCATCATGGAGGACGGCGTCTGCAAGGGCGTGCTGGCCTGGAACCTGGACGACGGCACGCTGCACCGCTTCCGCGGCCAACTGGTGGTGCTGGCGACCGGCGGCTACGGCCGCGCCTTCTTCTCGGCGACCTCGGCCCACACCTGCACCGGCGACGGCGGCGGCATGGTGCTCCGCGCCGGCCTGCCGCTGCAGGACATGGAGTTCGTTCAGTTCCACCCGACCGGCATCTACGGCTCCGGCTGCCTCATCACCGAGGGCGTGCGCGGCGAGGGCGGCTATCTGACCAACTCCAACGGCGAGCGCTTCATGGAGCGCTATGCCCCGTCGGCCAAGGATCTGGCGTCGCGCGACGTCGTGTCCCGCTCGATGACCATCGAGATCCGCGAAGGCCGCGGCGTGGGTGAGCACAAGGATCACATCCACCTGCACCTTGAGCATCTGCCGCCGGAGATCATCCACCAGCGCCTGCCCGGCATCGCCGAGACGGCCAAGATCTTCGCCAATGTGGACGTGACCAAGGAGCCGATCCCGGTCCTGCCGACCGTCCACTACAACATGGGCGGCATCCCGACCAACGTTCACTGCGAGGTTCTGTCGCCGACCGCTTCGAACCCGGACCAGGTGGTGCCCGGCCTGATGGCGATCGGCGAGGCCGCCTGCGTGTCGGTGCACGGCGCCAACCGCCTGGGCTCCAACTCGCTGCTCGATCTGGTGGTGTTCGGCCGTGCGGCCGCCATCCGCGCCGCCGAGATCGTCCAGCCGGGCAAGGCTCCGTCGGTCAAGCCGGATGCTTGCGACAAGGCGCTGGAGCGGTTCGACCGCATCCGCAACGCCAAGGGCACGATCAAGTCGGCCGACCTGCGGCTGGACATGCAGCGGACGATGCAGAACAACTGCGCCGTCTTCCGCACCGGCGAGGTCCTGGACGAGGGCGTCAAGAAGATCGACGCGGTCTATGCCAAGAAGGGCGAGATGGCGATCTCCGACCGTTCGCTGGTCTGGAACTCCGATCTGGTCGAGGCGCTGGAACTGGACAACCTGCTGGGCCAGGCGGTCGCCACCCTGCACTCCGCCCAGAACCGTCCGGAAAGCCGCGGCGCCCATGCCCGCGAGGACTATCCGAACCGCGATGACGAAGGTTGGATGAAGCACACCGTCATCTGGGTCGCGGACAATGGCGAGACGAAGATCGATTACCGCCCGGTCCACATGTACACCCTGACCGACGAGGTCGATGTCTTCCCGCCCAAGGCCCGCGTGTACTAAGGCCCGCCGGATAAAGGAAATCAGCCATGGTTGAATTCAACCTGCCAGCCAACTCCAAGGTCGGCGTCGGCAAGACCGTCAACGTCGCGAGCGGCGCCAAGCGGGCCAAGACCTTCAAGATCTACCGCTGGAACCCGGACGACGGCCAGAACCCGCGTGTCGACAGCTATGTGGTCGACCTCGACAAGTTCGGGCCGATGATCCTCGACGCGATCATCTACATCAAGAACCAGGTCGACAGCACGCTGACCTTCCGGCGCTCCTGCCGTGAGGGCATCTGCGGGTCGTGCGCGATGAACATCGACGGCACGAACACGCTGGCCTGCCTGAAGGCGATCGAGGACGTGCCGGGCGACGTCAAGATCTACCCGCTGCCGCACATGCCGGTGGTGAAGGATCTGGTCCCCGACCTGAATCACGTCTATGCCCAGCTCGCCTCGATCAAGCCGTGGCTGCAATCGCAGTCGCCGGCCCCGAGCCGCGAGCGGCTGCAGTCGCCTGAGGACCGCGCCAAGCTGGACGGCCTCTACGAGTGCATCCTGTGCTTCTGCTGCTCGACCTCCTGCCCCAGCTACTGGTGGAACGGCGACCGGTATCTCGGCCCGTCGATCCTGCTCCAGGCCTATCGCTGGATCGCCGACAGCCGCGACGAGATGACGGGCGAGCGCCTCGACAACCTTGAGGACCCGTTCCGCCTCTACCGCTGCCACACCATCATGAACTGCACCAAGGCGTGCCCGAAGGGTCTGAACCCTGCCAAGGCCATCGCCGAGATCAAGAAGCTGATGGTTGTGCGCCGCTGATCGCGGGTAAGCGTTTGCGACATGGAAAAGGCGCCCCCTCGGGGGCGCCTTTTTCGTTTCCGGTGCCTAGACGAAATCCGGGTCGGTCGGGCGCGATGGCGGAAGGTCGTTGCCGGGAACCGGGCTGTCGGTGGTGCCGGGGCCGCCGGGATCGGGCAGGTCGGGGTTGTCGGTGCCTGGCAGATCGACGCCGGGAATGTCCTCGTGCGGGCCCGGGAATGGGTTGGGCGGGGCGGCGCTGAGGCCGGGATCGGTGGTCGGCATGGGATGCTCTCACTCTGTTGGGCGGTCGCGGTTGCTCGCTCTTCCCTATCAACGGCCGAAGCCGCAATCCGCTCCATCGCACGGGACGATTGCGTCCGCACCGGTTGACCGATGGCGGCGAGGGGGTATGCTCTTCGGGCGATCACCAACGACGACGAACCACGAATGGGCGGTGCCGGCCGGCGGCGCCCAGCGTAGGAACACATTTTCTTTCTAGGGAAGGACCAAAATCATGGGCGGCATGGCAGGCCAGGCGTGGAACTGGATCCAGGGCGAGTGGGTGGAAGGCAATCCGCCGATCGTCGGACCGCTGTCCCACACGCTGTGGCTCTCTTCGACGGTCTTCGACGGCGCGCGCGCCTTCCAGGGCGTGGCCCCCGATCTGGACCTGCACTGCGCCCGTGCCATCCGGTCCGCCCAGGTGATGGGGCTGGAGCCGATGGTCACCGCCGGTGAGATCGAAGAGCTGTGCTGGGACGGCATCCACCGCTTCCCCAAGGAGGCGGAGTTGTACATCCGTCCGATGTTCTACGCCGACGACGGCTTCGTCGCCCCGGCGCCGGAGAGCACGCGCTTCGTCCTGTCGATCTACGAGGACCCGCTGCCGCAGCCGACGGGTTTCGCCGCCTGCATCTCCACCCGCCGCCGGCCGATCCCGACCATGGCCCCGACCGAGGCCAAAGCCGCCTGTCTCTATCCGAACGCCGGGCTGGCGCTGACCGAGGCGCGCAAGCGCGGCTTCCAGAACGCCATCATGCTGGACGTCATCGGCAATGTGGCCGAGTTCGCCACGTCCAACATCTTCATTGCCAAGGACGGGGTGGTGCGCACGCCGGTGCCGAACGGCTGCTTCCTGAACGGTATCACCCGCCAGCGCGTCATCGGCCTGCTGCGCAACGACGGCGTGACGGTGGAGGAATGCACCCTGACGCCGCAGGACGTTCTGGATGCCGACGAGGTCTTCTCCACCGGCAACCACGCCAAATGCGTGCCTGTGATCAAGGTGGAGGACCGCGGCCTCGCGGCTGGACCGCTGTTTCAGAAGGCGCGGGCGCTCTACTGGGAATACGCGTTCCGCTGATCGAGCAGCGCCACCGCCGCACGGCGGTGATGGGCCAGCGTGGCGGCCAGCCGGGCCAGCCACGCGTCGGTCCGGCAGGTCGCGGCGGTCAATGCGCCGCGGCGCCGGGCAGTGGCGAGGCGTGCTTCCGCCGCGAGCGTGCTGTGCAGGCGGAGCGTTGCCGCGCGTTTGACGGCGTTTGCGCGGCCTGGACCGCCGAGCAAAGCGGAGCGAAGCTCCTGCTTCGGCGGCTTGGCGTCATGGGTGCGGTGAAGGCTGTCCAGGCGGGCGGCTCGGTCCATGGAATGGACGGTAGCGCCTGTTGGGATGTGCGGTAAAGGGAAATTTTCCTAGGATCGCGCGCCGGGTGAGGAGGTGTCTACCCCCTCACTGGCTTGCCCAGATGATCCGCGCCATCCAGGCGACGTCCGACAGCGGGATGCTGCGGTCGGGGTGGGCGCGGTTGATCGACAGCAGTTCGATCTTGGTCGCCGTCTCGCGGATCAGTTGCTTGGCCATCACCTCGCCGCCCTTGGTGCGGACGACGACGCGGTCGTTGCGGCGGATTTGCGCGGCAGGCGAGACGATGATGGTGTCGCCATCGCGATAGACCGGCTCCATGCTGTCGCCGGAAATCTCCAGCGCATAGGCATGGGGATCGCCCAGGCTGGGAAACAGCAGCTCGTCCCAGCCGCTGCCCGCAGGGAAGCCGGCATCGTCGAAATAGCCGGCCGACCCGGCCTGGGCATAGCCGATCACCGGAACCCGTTGCAGCGGGGTGGTGCCGGCGCCGTCGCCGACCAGCGACACGAATTCCGACAAGGAAGCGCCGGTGGCGTCCAGCACCTTGGAGATGCTTTCCGTCGACGGCCAGCGCAGCTTGCCGTCGTTGGTGGTGCGTTTGCTCTTGTTGAAGGTGGTCGGGTCCAGTCCGGCGCGCCGCGCCAGCCCGGAGGCGGAGAGCCCGTGCTGTGCCGCGAGGCGGTCGATGGCCCGCCAGATGTCCGTATGTTTCAGCATGGGACGATAATCTCATAAAGTGGCGACAGCGTCCCTAGGAACTTTTTCATAAAACCATTGACCGCAGGCAATGGGCGGAACATAACGCAAACAGAAGGCGCGGCTGCGACACAGGTCCGGCGTCTCTCTTCCCCAAAAATCCGAAGCCGCAAGGAGACCAGCATGCTGAGTCCGGCCGCTCCCGCTTTGCCTGCAACCCGCGTTTCCCGGACCGTTCCGCTGAAGCCGGAGCCCTACAGCGTCGAGGGCGAACCCTTTGCCAACGCGGAGGAGGCGTGGTTCTGGGCGGTGCAGGCGCATGATGCCAAGACGGCCGGGGCACGGGTCATCGCCGGCTGTGGGCAGGTCGCGCGGCCCTGCGAGCCGCAGGACCTTCTTCAGGTGGTCGACCGCCTGTACCGGGCGCGCAAGCTGGTGCGCGACCACCTGCATGTGCTGGTCCATTACGGGCGCCGCCAGAGCGCGCCGGAACCGGACCGCTTCCGCGAACAGCGCGCCCATTCGCTGTGGCAGGAGGCGTTCACCGTGATCGCCCCGGCGCTGCGCAAAAAAGGCATTGCGCGATGAGCGCGCCCCCCTGGACCGCGGCCTGGATCGTCTATCGCGGCGAAGCGCCCCTGTGGTGGCTGCGGTTGCTGAAGCCGGGCTTCCGCCACTGCCTGGCCCTGCTGACCGACGGTCGGCGCTGGGTGGCGGTCGATCCGCTGGCCGGCTTCACCGACATCGCGGTGCTGGACCTGCCCGCCGACTTCGATCTGCCGGGCTGGTACCGCGCCCAGGGGCTGACGGTCGACGCCGCCCCGCTGCGCCGCCCGGCCGGCCCCGCTCCCTGGGGGCCCTTCACCTGCGTCGAGGCGGTCAAGCGCCTGATCGGCCTGCGCGCCCGCCGGGTGCTGACCCCCTGGCAACTGCACCGCCATCTGACTGGAGGAGACCGCGCATGCCCGCATCCGCAGCCGTGAAACCGCCCGCCCGGCGAAAGGGTGACCTGTCGGAACCGGAAGCCCTGCTGGAGCGCTACCGCGTCGCCCGCGAACGGCGGGGCGTGTGGGAAAGCCATTGGCAGGAATGCTACGACCATGCGCTGCCCAACGGGCGGCCCTTCCGCGGCGGCGGCACGCCGGGCGAACGCCGGGTCGACCGGCTGTTCGACGGCACCGCTCCCGATGCGGTGGAGCAGCTGGCCGCCAGCCTGCTGTCGGAACTGACGCCGCCCTGGTCGCGCTGGTTCGGTTTCCAGCCCGGTCCCACCCTGACCGGGGCGGAGCGCGACCGGGTCGCTCCGCTGCTCGACCGTGCCGCCGGCATCGTCCAGGCGCATTTTGACCGCTCCAACTTCGCGGTGGAGATCCATCAGTCCTTCCTCGATCTCGTCGCCGTCGGCACCGCCAGCCTCCTGATGGAAGAGGCCGCCCCCGGCGCCCCGTCCAGCCTGCGCTTCACCGCCGTGCCGCTGGCCGAGGCGGTTCTGGAGGAGGGGCCGGACGGACGGCTCGACGCCACCTTCCGCCGCAGCGAGGCGACGCTGGCCCAGATCCTCCAGCGCTTTCCCGGTGCCGACCTGCCGGACGAGGTGCGGAAGCAGGCGGCCGGGGATCCCGACAGCCGTTTTCCCCTGGTCGAGGCGGTGCTGCCCGACGGTACGGCCTATCGTTGGGGCGTGGTGCTGGACAGCGGGCTGGCCGAGCCGTCCTGGCTGGCGCAGGGGCGCTTCGCCCAGTCGCCCTTCGTCAATTTCCGCTGGCTCAAGGCGCCCGGCGAAACCTATGGCCGGTCACCGGTGATGAAGGCGCTGCCCGACATCAAGACCGCCAACAAGGTGGTGGAGCTGGTGCTGAAGAATGCCTCCATCGCCGTCACCGGCATCTGGCAGGCGGATGACGATGGGGTGCTGAACCCCACCACCATCCGGCTGGTGCCCGGCACCATCATCCCCAAGGCGGTCGGGTCCGCCGGCCTGACGCCGCTGGCCAATCCCGGCCGGTTCGACGTGTCGCAGCTGGTGCTGGACGATCTGCGCGGCCGCATCCGCCATGCGCTGCTGGTCGACCGGCTGGGGCCGGTGGAATCGGCGCGGATGACCGCGACCGAGGTGCTGGAACGCTCGGTCGAGATGGCGCGGCTGCTGGGCGCCACCTATGGCCGTTTGCAGGCGGAGCTGATGACGCCGCTGGTGCTGCGGGCGGTGTCGATCCTGCGTCGGCGCGGCGAGATCCCCGACATCACGGTGGACGGCCGGCTGGTGGAGTTGCAGCACCGCTCCCCGCTCGCCCAGGCCCAGGCCCAGCGCGACGTGCAGGCGACCCTGCGCTGGCTGGACAGCGTCAAGGCGCTGGGACCGGAGGCGGAGGCCACGGTGGACGCGGCGGCGACCGCCCATTGGCTGGGCGAGGCCTTCGGCGTGCCGGCCAAGCTGATGCGGGCGCAGGTTGCCGGCGCCGGGCTGGACGCCGGGGCGGGTGCCGGTGGCTCCAATGGCTGACCGCCCGATGGCTGACCGCCCGATGATCGAGCAGGCCGGCTGGGACTGGCTGGAGGCGACGCTTCCCGCCGATCCGCAAACCGCTGCGGCAGCGGACGCCGACCCGGCGCCCAGCTTCGCCCGCTGCTTCGCCGGAAGCGACGGAGGGCGGGTGCTGGCGGTGCTGCGGGCGATGACGCTCGACCGCGCACTGGGTCCCGACGCGCCGGAAGCGGCGCTGCGTCACCTCGAAGGACAGCGCCAGCTGGTCGCCACCATCCTCGCGCTGGTTGCGCGGGGACGGGCCGGCTGACCGGCGGTTCTGCCGCCCCTTTTTCCCCTTCCTTGCAGGAGTTGATGATGGCCGACACTCTGCTGACCGAATCCGCCGCTTCCGCCGACACGGTGCCGCCGCTGCCGGTTCCGGAGAAATTCCGCGATCCCAAGACCGGCGCCCTGCGGGTCGAAGCCCTGCTGAAATCCTATCTGGAGCTGGAGCGCCGCCTGTCGTCGCAGGGCCAGTCCCGGCAGGCACTGCCGGACACCGCGTCCGCGTTGCCTCCGCAGGCCGCTCCCGTCGATCCGGCCAACGTCGATTTGGCCAGCTTCGATTTGACCGCGCTCGACCCGGCACAGCGCCGCCGGCTGCTGGGCGCGCCCGAGACGCCGGACGGTTACAGCATCGCCTGCGACCATGGCCTGTTCCAGCCCGACCTGGAAATCAACGGCCGCCTGCACGAAGCCGGCTACACGGCGGATCAGGCCCAGCTT
This sequence comes from Azospirillum palustre, assembly GCF_002573965.1. NCBI lineage: Bacteria > Pseudomonadati > Pseudomonadota > Alphaproteobacteria > Rhodospirillales > Azospirillaceae > Azospirillum > Azospirillum palustre. The sequence continues at coordinate 48,417 of NZ_PDKW01000043.1, forward strand.
CTCTACGATCTCGCCGCCGAGCGGATGGTGCCGCTGATCCAGACCATGGCCGCCGAATTCCAGGCGGAGCGTGAGGTCGAGCGGCTGGTCTCCCGGTTCGGCGGAGAGGAGCGCTGGCGCGAGGTGTCGCGGCAGCTCCTGGCCTGGGCCGGCAAGACCCTGCCGCCGGCCGCGGTGGAAGGGCTGGCGACCACCTACGAAGGTGTCATGGCGCTCTATGCGATGATGACCGGCAGCGAGCCGGCGGCGCTCTCGATGGCCGGCAACCGCGCGGGCGGCGGCGAGGGAGAGGCGGAATTGCGCACCCTGATGCGCGACCCGCGCTATTGGCGGGACCGCGATCCTGCGGTGATTGCCCGCGTTACCGAGGGCTTCCGGCGCCTTTATCCCGGCCAGGGGTGAGGTGAGGCGGTGCCGGCCGTTCTCCCCCGCCGCTCGCTGTCCGGCGGGGGAGTGGCAGGGGGGACCGGAAGGCGGAGCAGAGACAAAGCGTCGCAGCATGCAACCTTCGTATAGGTTGGACAGACGTATCTTGCGCGTGCGAAGAAAAATTGCGTTGCACGACTGAAACGAAGTCGTCACCTTCCCTTTCACATGACTAACCGTCCGTTTATCGAACGGACCAGAGAGCGACGCCAGGCCCGATGACGCTGCGCCGCAAGATCCGCTGGCTGACCTGGATCGGCCTGATCGGCTGCCTGATGGCGGCGATCCCCGCGCTCTACCTGCTGCGGCAGGGCATGATCGCCGAGCGGGGCCAGCTTGCCGCCGCCCTGGTGGAGTCCGCCGGGCTGCTTCTACAGGATCTGGAACGGTCGGCGGCATCGGGTGCGATCTCCGGCGACGAGGCGCGCGACCGGGCACGGACGGCCCTGCTGGCCCTGTCGGCCAAACCCTTTCATGTCAAACTTTTCACGGACGGCATCGTCCCGCCGAACTGGCCGGCCATCGACCGTGCGGTGACGGCGGAGGGGCGCTTCGAAGCCTGGGGCTGGACCATCGCCGCCGCCGGCGACATCGGCGACCTCGACCGCGATTTCCTGATCGAGGCATCGGGCTTCCTGTTGTTCCTGGCGGCGTTGCTGGTGCTGAGCTGGCCGGGATCGCTGTTCCTGTCGCAGCATGTGGTCGGGCCGCTGGAAGCGCTGTCGGACCGCATGCGGCTGCTGACGGAAGGACGGACCGACATCGACATTCCCGGCCGCGACCGCCGCGACGAATTCGGTGCGATGGCCCGCGCCATGGAGTTCTTCCGCCGCTCCGCCATCGCCCTGATCGAGCGGGACGAGCGGCTGGCCGGCATCATGAACAATGTCGGCGAGGCGATCCTGCTGGTCGACGCCCGCGGTCGCATCGAGGAGCATAACCCCGCCGCCGTCGCCCTGTTCGGCGTGCCTGCCGGAGAACTGCGGGGTCGGCTGCTGTCCACGCTGTTCGCCGCCGCCGACCGGGCGCGGATCGATGCGCTGCTGGCCGGAATGGCTGCCGACACCGGCGTGCCCGAGCCGGTGCGGGAGGAGGCGCTGGGGATCGAACGGGCTGGAATCGGCGAGCGGATCGACGCCTCGCTCAGCGTGTCGCCGCTGGTGGTGCAGGGGCGGCGTGGCTTCGTCTGCGCGCTGGCCGACGTGACCGAGCGGGTGCGTCACGAACGCGAACTGATGCGGCTGGCCACCCGCGACCGGCTGACCGGGCTGCCCAACCGCGCGATGATCGAATCGCTGCTGGAAGCGGCGGTGGAGCGCAGCCGCCGTTACCGGCGCCCCTTTGCCGTGCTGTGCCTGGACCTGTCGCGCTTCAAGCTGATCACCGACACGCTGGGCCATCAGGCCGGCGACGCGCTGCTGCAGGAGGTTGCGCAACGGATCGTCGCCTCGGTGCGCGCCGCCGATCTGGTCGGCCGCATCGGCACCGACGATTTCGCCGTGCTGCTTGACGAAATCCGCGACGCCGACGAGGCGGCGGCGATTGCCGGGCGCATCCTGGACGCCTTCGACGCGCCGGTCACCCTGCCGGGCTGCGAGCATTATGTCCGTCCGGCGGTCGGCATCGCCGTTTACCCGACCGATCTCGCCGGGGTCGGCGCCGCCGACGGACGCAGCGACGGCGACGACCCGCAGGCGCTTCTGCGCGCGGCCGAGACGGCGCTCTACGCCGCCAAGCGGATGGGGGGACGCCGCCATGCCTTCTTCCGCCCGGAACTGGCCGAACAGGCGCGGCGTCAGCTGGCGCTGGACGGCGATCTGCGGGCGGCGCTGGCGCTGAAGCAGTTCCGCCTGCATTACCAGCCCAAGGTGTCGCTGATCGATTACTCGCTGGAAGGGTTCGAGGCGCTGCTGCGCTGGGAGAAGCCGGGGGAAGGGCAGGCTCAGGGAACCATGATCCCGCCCGGCGAGTTCATCCCGGTGGCCGAGGAGACCGGCTTCATCGTCCCGCTCGGCGACTGGGTGCTGGACGAGGCCTGCCGCCAGATGCGCGAATGGCTCGATGCCGGGATGGAGCCGGTGCCGGTCGCCGTCAACATCTCGCCCAAGCATCTGCGCAACCGCAGCGCCGAGGATTTCCGGCGCATCATCGACCGTCACGGCCTGCCTCCCGGCCTGATCGAGCTGGAGATCACCGAAGGCGCGGTGATGCAGGATCTCGATCATGCGCTGGCGGTGCTGGCGGCGTTGAAGGCGATGGGGATCCGGGTCGCGGTGGACGATTTCGGCACCGGCCATTCGTCCTTGAGCTATCTGAAGCGGCTGCCGATCACCACGCTGAAGATCGACCGCTCCTTCATCAACGGCGTGCCGAACGAGCGCGAGGATGCCGGCATCGTCTCGACCATCATCGCCATGGCCGACATGCTGGGTCTGCATGTGGTTGCCGAAGGGGTGGAGAAGACCGAGCAGGCCAACTTCCTGCGCCACCACAACTGCACCCAGGTCCAGGGCTGGCTGACCGGCCGCCCGGTGCCGGCCGACGCCGCCTGCCGTCTGCTGATGGAGCGTTTGCGGCAGACGGCTGCGTTAGGGGCTGCCTGACACCGGCACCGCCTTGCGCCGCGGGCGGGGGACCGTCAGTTCGGCCAGGGTGACCGGGCGGAAATTCCAGACATCGACGCCGACGTCGATCTGTCGGGGCTGCGGCTTCAACTGGCCATGGCTGTGGCCGTGCAGGTTCAGCGCCTTGCGGTGCATGCCGTTCCAGGTGCGGAAGGCGTAATGGCACATCACCAGATCGATGCCGTCCAGCGTCTGTTCGGCGTAATGCCCGACGCTGGCCCAGCCGGGCAGCGCCAGCGTTTCCGGGCCGTCGTTGTTGCCGGCGATCAGATGCTTGGTGCCGTTCAGCCGGCCGAGCAGGGCGGCCATGGCGTCGGGCTTCATGTGCAGGGCGAAGTCGCCGAGGTGCCAGACCTCGTCGCCGGGGCCGACGGCGGCGTTCCAGTTCGCCTCCATCGCCGCGTCCATCTCGGCGGTGGATTCGAAGGGACGGCGGAAACGGCCGCGGGCGCCGCCATGGCCGAAATGGGTGTCGCTGGTGAAGTATACGGTCATCGACCGGTCAACGCCGGCGCGCCGCCGGCGGTTCCCGCAGTTGGGATCCTCCGTTGGGCGCGCCGCCGGATCCCAACTCAGTGCTTGTGATCGCCCGCCGCCGGGTCGAGGAAGCGGTGCAGATGGACGATGTAGTAGCGGGTGTGGGCGTCGTCGATGGTCTGGCCGGTGGCGCCGCGCCATGCCTTGTAGGCGTCCTCATAGCTCGGGAAGATGCCGACGATGTGCAGCTTCGACGGATCGACGAACTGGTCCGAGTCCGGACGCACGAGTTCGCCGCCGAACACGAGGTGGAGGAGCTGTTTGTCGGGCATGGCGGGGTCCTTATAACCGGGGTGATTGGGGAGTTATGGCTGTCTTTGCGCCGGCAGGCCGGCTGATGCGTCGCATTCTCATATCCGTCGTCCGGGCGGCGCTTCAAGCCTGTTGACACATCCATCGACCTTTGCCAACACGGGACCGCGGCGTTTTCAGGATCAGGATAAAGAATCCGTCCATTTGCCGCAGATGATGGGGGCCGAAAACATGGCCGAACACTGCGAGGATCGAGCGATGGCAAGTGGTCATACCGCGACTCGGGAGAAACATGGACGGGAGCTGCGGGTTTGGGACCTGCCGACCCGCCTGTTTCATTGGGCGCTTGTGGCCGCGGTGGCGGTCGCGATTCTGTCGGCCGAGCTTGGTGTGCTTGCCGTTCATATGTTGGCAGGCGAAACAGTTCTGATCCTCGTGCTGTTTCGGCTGGTCTGGGGCGTGGTGGGCAGCCAGACCGCCCGCTTCGCCGAGTTCGTGAAGGGACCGGGTGCGATCCACGACTATCTGAAGCGCTCCCGCGCGGGTGGGGAAGCCGCCTTCACCCTGGGCCACAACCCGCTGGGCGCGCTGATGGTGGTGGCGCTTCTGCTGGTTCTGCTGGTCCAGGCGGGCAGCGGCCTGTTCACCAGCGACGACATCCTGGTCGACGGTCCGCTGGTGCCGTTGGCGTCCGGCGCCACGGTGGCGCTGCTCAGTTCGCTGCACCGGCTGCTCGCCAACGGCATCTTCGTGCTGATCGGGCTGCATGTGGCCGCGGTGTTCTTCTATCTGCTGGTCAAGAAGGACAACCTGATCCGTCCCATGCTCACCGGTCGCAAGCCCCTGCCGGCGCGGCTGGCGGCGACGGAGCCAAGCCGTGCCCCGGCGGCGCTGGCGCTGGCGATCCTGGCGGTGTCCGCCGGACTGGTCTTCCTGGTGCTGCGCGCCGCCGGCTGAAACCGTCGGCCGGTCCTGCCGGGCTATCCTGCCAGGGCGCCCTCTGAGGCATATGCCATTGGTTGTGTGCGACAATGCGCCGTCTGGGGTTCGACGCCTTCTAGTCTAGAATGGCTCTAGATTGATCCGCACAAAACGCCACGAAACCAATGATGCCGGCCCGATTTCCCGGATCGATCGACCTTTGCCTGGATAAAGCTTCAGGTTGTGGTGGGATGTCGGCCGGCCGGGGGACCGCCAGTCATGCACGCACACACCGGACACCGGCCGACCGCCGGACTGAAAGGCCTTCTGATCGCCGCCACCGCCGCCTTGGGCATCCTTGCCGCCATCGCCGGCACCGCGACGGCCGCCGATCCGCCAGTCGCCAATCCGCCGGCTGCGGGCGGCGACGCCCTGATGGGCCGCGCGCGCGAGCTGTTCAAGCCGTTGCCCGCCACCCTGCCAGTGGTTCGCAACAACGCGGTCACCCGCGAGAAGATCGAACTGGGCAAGATGCTGTTCTTCGATCCGCGCCTGTCGGCCAGCGGCATCTTCTCCTGCAACAGCTGCCACAATCTGGGGCTCGGCGGTGTCGACGGGCTGGAAACCTCGGTCGGCCATGGCTGGCAGAAGGGGCCGCGCAACGCGCCGACGGTGCTGAACGCCGTGCTGAACGTTGCCCAGTTCTGGGACGGCCGCGCCGAGGATCTGAAGGCCCAGGCCAAGGGGCCGATCCAGGCCGGTGTGGAGATGAACAGCACGCCCGACCGCGTGATGGCGGTGCTGAACAGCATCCCCGCCTATCAGGCCAAATTCGCCGACGCCTTCCCGAACGAGAAGAACCCGGTCAGCTTCGACAATGTCGCCATGGCGATCGAAGCGTTCGAAGCGACGCTGACCACCCCCGCCGCTCCCTTCGACCAGTATCTGGAGGGCAAGGCCGATGCGCTGACCGACACGCAGAAGGCCGGGCTTGAGCTGTTCATCGACAAGGGCTGTTCCGGCTGCCACAACGGCGTCAATGTCGGCGGCCACGATTACTTCCCCTTCGGCGTCGTGACCAAGCCGGGTGCGGAGATCCTGCCGCCGGGCGACAAGGGCCGCTTCGCCGTTACCAAGACCGCCGACGACGAGTATGTCTTCCGCGCGCCCACCCTGCGCAACGTCGCGCTGACCGCCCCCTATTTCCATTCCGGCAAGGTGTGGGACCTGCGCCAGGCGGTCGCGGTGATGGGGTCGAGCCAGCTCGGCGCCACCCTGTCCGACCAGGAGATCGACAAGATCACCGCCTTCCTGACCGCGTTGACCGGCCAGCAGCCGCGTGTCGACTACCCGCTGATGCCGGCCAGCACGCCGGCCACGCCGCAACCCGTTTTCAAGTAAGGCTCTGAAAGACCGGCCAAAGAAAAAGCCCTTCCCCACGGCGGTGGGGAAGGGCTTTTCCGCCGGAATCGCCGCTTATTCGGAACGGTAGCGCTGGTGGCAGGCCTTGCAGCTGTCGGCCATCGTGCCGAACGCCTTGGCCGTCGCGGCCTTGTCGCCGGAAGCGGCGGCAACCTTCAGGGCCTGGGCGGAGGCCTGGAGGCCCTGCGCCTTGGCGGTGAAATCGGGGAAGTTGGCCCAGATCACCTCCTTGGCCGCCGTCTTGCCCTTGTCGGAGCCGGGCGGGAACAGGCTGGGGATCCTGGCGGCGAAGGCGTCGATGCGATCGGTGACCGGACCGATGGCGGCGAGGTCGCCCTTGCCCACCGCGTCCTTGATCTCGCCCATCGCCTTCTTGTAGTCCTCGAACCCGGCCTTGCGGGTCTGGATCACGTCCTGGGCCAGAGCAACGCCGCCGGTCAGCATCAGCGCGGTCGACGCCGCAAGCACGATACGGGAAAACACGGTTCTCATCCCTTCGTTGAATTTTGTCCCCAACGCCAGACCTTACACACCGCAACACCAAAGCTGTCAAGAGAAGCGGGTAGGACGGTGCAGTGCCGTCATGGCGTTCATTTGTGCTGTAAGAAATAATGCTGCGAAGGATAGAGGGTGGAGTTTGCCGCTGCTGCGGGTTCGACCCGTGGAGGGGCGGGAATACGCGCGGACGCGATCCGGTACGGCACCGCCACAGGGCGGAAAAACCAACGAATCGCACGGCTTTCACCGGCCGACCGGCCTTGCAACCGGGGTAGAGCGGAAGTAAGGTCCGGCCTCGCGCCTTCCACCCGGAGGGGCAGGCGTCTCGACGACGTCTCCGCCACACCGTCTCCATAGCCCTGAGGGGGCCCATCGCCATGTCGATCATCGCGTCCCGCCTGTCCCGCATCAAGCCGTCGCCGACCATCGCCGTGACCAACAAAGCCCGCGAACTGAAAGCGGCCGGTCGCGACGTCATCGGCCTGGGTGCCGGCGAGCCGGATTTCGATACCCCCGACAACATCAAGGCCGCCGCCATCAAGGCGATCGAGTCCGGTGACACCAAATACACCGCGGTGGACGGCACGCCCGCTCTGAAGAAGGCGATCTGCGCCAAGTTCGAGCGTGAGAACGGCCTGAAATACACGCCGGAGCAGATCACCGTCGGCGTCGGCGGCAAGCAGGTGCTGTACAACGCCCTGATGGCGACGCTGAACCAGGGTGACGAGGTCATCATCCCGGCGCCCTATTGGGTCAGCTATCCGGATATGGTCGAGCTGGCGGAAGGCACGCCGGTTGCCGTTTCCTGCCCGGCCGAGCAGGGCTTCAAGCTGCAGCCCGCCGATCTGGAAAAGGCGATCACGCCGAAGACCAAGTGGCTGATCCTGAACTCGCCGTCGAACCCGTCGGGTGCGGCCTACACCCGCGCCGAGATGAAGGCGCTGACCGACGTGCTGGTCAAGCATCCGCATGTCTGGGTGATGACCGACGACATGTACGAGCACCTGCTGTATGACGACCTGGAGTTCGTCACCCCGGCCCAGGTCGAGCCGTCGCTGTACGACCGCACCCTGACCGTCAACGGCGTGTCGAAGTCCTACGCGATGACCGGCTGGCGCATCGGCTATGCCGGCGGCCCGAAGGAACTGATCAAGGCCATCGGCGTCATCCAGAGCCAGTCGACCTCCAACCCGACCTCCATCGCCCAGGCCGCCGCCGTCGAGGCGCTGAACGGTCCGCAGGACTTCATCAAGGAGCGTGGCGAGGCCTTCCGCCAGCGCCGCGATCTGGTGGTGTCGATGCTGAACCAGGCCAAGGGCCTGCATTGCCCGAAGCCGGAAGGCGCCTTCTACGTCTATCCGTCCTGCGCCGGCACCATCGGCAAGACGACCCCGGACGGCAAGGTGATCGAGACCGACGAGGATTTCGTCACCTACCTGCTGGAGTCCGAAGGCGTTGCCGTCGTCCAGGGTTCGGCCTTTGGCCTCGCTCCGCACTTCCGCATTTCCTACGCGACCTCGACGGAAGCGCTGGAAGAGGCGTGCAAGCGCATCCAGCGCGCCTGTGGCAACCTGCGCGACTGATCGCGTCAGCAGGACCTGAACGAGGAAAGGGCCGGCTCCGCAAGGGGCCGGTCCTTTTCCTTTGGACGCTACGTCGCGGCGATCATCCTGTCGTGATCATCCTGTCAATGGCGCCGAGCGTGAATTTCAGCACCGCTTCGTCGGCCAGCTTGCCGTCCTTGATCTTGTCGCCGACGCCGCCGATCACGACCTGTGGGCCGCCCAGCAGCTTGGCCGGAAGCGCCAGCAGCGTGTCGTTCACCTGCTGGTGCGCCCGCACGCCGCCGGTGAAGGCGGGAGAGTTGGAAATCACCAGCACCGGCTTGCCGATCAGTGCCGACTTGCCATAGGGGCGCGAGGCCCAGTCCAGCGCGTTCTTCAACACGCCCGGCATGCCGTAATTGTATTCCGGCGTGACGATGACGACGCCGTCGGCATCGGCGATGGCCTGACGAAAGGCATGCACCTCCGCCGGGGCGTCGGGCGTATCGATGTCCTGATCGTAGAGCGGCAGGCGCAGGTCGCGGATGTCCATGCTGGCGCCGGCCGGCAGGGCGTCCTGCAGTCCGCGCAGGATGGCCAGCGAGTTGGAGTTTCTGCGCAGGCTGCCGGGCAGGCCCAGCAGTTTGGCACGCACCGTTGCATCGGTCATGAAGCGGTTGCCTTTCCTGTAGTCTTCGATCTGTTGTCTTACGGGCAATTGCCGGTCCCGGTCCAGTCGATGGAGTTGCGGGACGGACCCAATGGCGCTGAAATGGTCGGTGCAGGCCCGGCTTTCCAACAGGCCCGGCTTTTTCCAACAGGCCATGGCCGCGCTGCCATCGGGGCAAGCCCGGAAGGGCAGTGCGTCCCGGCTGTGACCATCTTGGGCTGCGACTGTTGATTGGCTGGATGACTACCCACTTAGAGGCCACACAAAGGGTAGGACGCGCCACCGGGCGCAGCCATCGGATTCGGGCTTCGGTTCTGACAGATCGGAAAAAAGGGGAGGCGACATGGCGACGCGGCGACTGGATCGGGACGATCACGTCCGGAAACATCTGGCGCTGATGCTGCAGGAATGGCAGGAGATGACCGGCCGCGACATGGCGACCGCCACTGCCGACCAGCGGCTTCAGCACTGCACCACCCAGCTGATCGATCTTCTGGGCGAGGCGGAACGCGCCGACGAAGCCGCCATGGCGGAAGTCTGAAGGCATCGCCTCGTCCAAAGGCACCATATCGACGGTTGCAGGAGCGGCCCCGACCCCGGCAGGGGGAGCCGTCCCTGACCAATGGGATGTCGTTACTGCGGCGCCATGCGGATGGCGCCGTCCAGGCGGATGACGTCGCCGTTCAGCATCTCGTTCTCCAGGATATGCGGGCTGTAACATGCCAGCACGCGGCATAACGCATAGCCATTGATTTTCCTTAGGTTATCGACTTTCGGTAGCACATTGGGTAACATGCCGTCTCCCCGGCAAACACGGTTTTTGTTACCCAATCTGTTACCCGCAGCCGTTACCCAAGGATCGGGACCATGCCCAAGGTGAAGCTGACCGCAAAGACGGTCGAGAACGCTAAGCCCCCGGCGCCGGGTGCGCGCCTGGAACTCTTTGACGCATCCATGCCGGGGTTCGGTCTCCGAATCGGTGACACGAACAAGTCTTGGTTCGTGTTCTACCGGCATGCGGGGAAGCAGAAGCGCCTGACCCTCGGGCACTATCCGGCCCTTGAGCTTGGCAAGGCCAGAGAGAAGGCCGCCGCCGCTTTGGCGGCTGTGGAGGCTGGCAACGATCCGGCCGCAGAGAAGAAGGCCGCCAAGGATCGGGCGAAAACAGCACAGGCGCAGAAGGAGGCCACCGGCTACGCTCCCGGTTCCTTCGGCGCATTGGCCGACCTGTATTTCCGCCAGGAATGCCCCGCTCTGCGCAGGGGCAAAGAGGTGGAGGCGATTATCCGGCGGGAGGTGTTCCCTTCATGGAAGGACAGGCTGCTTGCCGATCTGCGTCGCCGCGATCTGGTGTCGCTGCTGGACCCCATCACCTCCGCCGGCCATGTCCAGAAGGCGCACAAAGTCCGGGAGATTGCCCTGCGCATCGTGAATTGGGGCGTTGACCGCGGCGATCTGGAGGCGAACCTCCTTGCGAGCCCTAGCCGCGGGCGGAAGCGCGGAGGCTCCCTCCAGCGCCAGAGCCGGGACCGCGTGCTCACCAATGAGGAATTGCGGGACGTCTGGCGTGCCTGTGATGAGATGACCGGTCCCTTCCCGGACATGGTCAAGGCGCTCATCCTGACCGGTCAGCGAAGGGACGAGGTGAGCGGCATGCAGCGCGGCGAACTGGACCTGGAAGCGGGCGTCTGGACGATCCCCTCTGACCGGTACAAGACCGGAATCGTTCATGTCGTGCCCTTGGTTCCGGCCGTGTGCCTGATCATCAAGCGGCAGCCCCGTGTCTCCGACAAGTTCGTGTTCACCACTGTCCCCGATGCTGGGTTCACCGGCTACAGCTGGGCGAAGGCGGTGCTCGATAAGAAAATCAACGAGCGCAGACAGGAGGCCGGGCTGGAGGAAATCCCGCGGTGGACACTGCACGATCTGCGCCGCACGCTCCGCACCGGGCTTTCCGAACTACGTGTTGGGGGAGACGTCGCCGAGCGGGTTATCGGGCATGTCATTGGGGGCGTGAAGGGGGTCTATGACCGGCACGCCTACCTGGACGAGAAGCGCGACGCGCTGGAGCGATGGGCGGCCAAGGTGGAGAGCATTTTGAACCCGCCTCCGTCGAACGTCGTGCCTCTTCGCGCTGCCGGCGCCGGCCAAGCCGGAGAGTGATCGCTGAGTTGCTGGGAGCTTTGCCGGTTGATGCCCTCCTTGTGCGCGGCCATGCTGAAGCCGAGCCTAAGGAGATCACCATGCCCGTGAAGCCCCGAAAACCGGCGGCAGGTCGAAAGCCGCGCTCTGATGCGAAAGTGGATCCGATGATGATCCCGCCGGAGCTGCAAGAGTTCATCCTGCGCAGTCGAGAAATAGCTCGCGCCCATGCTGTCGACGCTCTGATTTCCGCGGCCGGTGCGTACAGGGATGAGATTGATCGGCAGGACAATCTGCATCGCGCCCGGCTTCGCCAGCGCGAGGAGACCATGATGCTGGCCGCGGAGGATTTGCTCGCGACGAGACGCCCGCTCGCGAACCTGACGCACGCTGACTTGGACCTCTACCGGCGGAGCATGGAAGCCGCGGCCAAGCGCGATCTGCATGCCTCCGCTCCCAAACGGCCGGCATCGTGAGGCTGAACGCCAAGCCTATCGGCTGACGTGGAACTGTCGCTCGACCTGTTCGGCCGGGTGCGCGCCCAGGGCGAAGGCGGGAGCGAGTTCGGGTTCACTGGGAAGCAAGGGCTGCTGGAGGAGCCGGACCTCAGAACCCCCATCAACGCGAAGAAGCGTAAGCGAGCGCTCTATGGGAGGTGACGAATTCCCCACAACTTTATCAGGTCTGTGGATAAGTCTTATCCACAAGATTTGCGGGAATTCTGTAAATGTTCCGCAATGCCTCTGAGGGGCAGCAGCTATAGTGCAGATGCGGACGCGGTGGCGGAATGGCCGCCACCGCCGCCGCTCTGCCGGGAGACAGAGGATGTCAGATATCCTCAAGCTCCTGATCCTGCTGTTGCAGGTGGTCAAGGCTGTCCTTGATTACCTGAACCGCTGATCGGGCGGGCGAGCAGGGGAGTCGCGATCCCCTGCTCGCCTTCCCCGAAGATAGACGGATTCCGGCGACCTAACAACCATCTCTGGCGTTATAGCGTTATAGCGTTACGACGTTTTGGCACTATGGCGTTATGGCACCGAAATCCCTTGTGCGCGCGACCATCGTCAGCGCAAGGCTGATCGGGAACGCCACACGGCGGGACTGATTGCCGAATTGCTCGCGGCTGTCCCGGATGACGCGGCAACGCGCCTGACCGTCGACGAGCGCTACAAGGACTTCATCACTGCGGCGCTGCTGCGCTGATCGAGCGCTCCACAGAACCTATCCACCGGCTTTCTGGCTGTTGATACGGACGCCTGGGCCGCCGACGCCCTGATAGGCCCCCGCCGGGATGAACTCGACGCCGGCCGCTTCAAGGGCTGCCTGAATCGCGGCAAGGGTCCGCGCATAGATGCTCTCCCCGCGCTCCAGGCGGGTAATCGTTCCGGGGGCGACACCGGCCAGGGCAGCCAGTTCGCGGACACCGAGCCCAATCCCTGCACGGGCCATCTTGCATTGTTCGGGGGTCATCCGGAACCTTGTTACAGTGTGTCAAAGTTTTCATTGACCGTCACAGTCAATGATTGGCACACTGTATCAAGCTTGATGCAGCGCATCAAGGCGACCGGACGGGGAGCTTCCACCTTCCCCGTTCGGCCTGACCACAACCCGAGCTACTGAGGAGCTGCGGACCATGGCTGGTTCCGAGAATACCATGACTTTGCCCGGCTGCATCAACGGACTGCCCAAGCGCGGCACCCGGCCGGGCGCCCACCCCGACGCCGAGTTGCTGTTCGCCTGGGACGCCTTCACCAACGCCGTGACGGCCTACCAATGCGCCCAGGAGGGTGAAGAAGGGCTGTACGCGGACATCGCCTTCAACCTCGGCCTGCGCATCGAGCAGTTCCGCCCCAAGACCAGGGACGGGATGGCGCGCCAACTCCGCTACCTGCTGACCCAGTACCTCGACTGTGAAGACGCTTGGGACGTCATCGTCTTTGGAGAGGACGTAACGCCCGACATGCAGGAGATCCTCGACAACGTTCATCACGTCGGGATGCTCTGGCGCATGATCGATTCGATTGACGGTCCGGCGGAGCGCATCGCCCGAGCGGCAAAGAGGCAGAGCGCGGCGCAGCAGGCATCAACCCTCGTGCCGGCGCTGGGGATGACCTTCGCTGATGCCAGCGCCCGAGTGCTCGCCCTGCTGGGCGAGCATCAGGCCGCCGCCGGGGCCAGCCCTGATGACCCGCCTGATCATCTCGTGGTGGAGGCGTCCGAGCTTCGGCGCGCCGTGTTCACCGTGCCGCCCCAGACGCCGGCCGATGCGCTGGCCGTGCTGAACCTGCTGGCAGACGGCGGCGCCGGTCTGGCCGATGGCAATCGCGTGGAGGGGCAGGAAACCGCCGTGACCCTGCTGCGCGACTTCGTGGCGCGACAGGCCGCCCCCGATCCGCAGGGGCGGTGATCGTGCCGGCGCCGAGGGCTTGTGCACCTATCGGCCGGTCCTCGGCACCGCCCCGCTATTTGCTCCGCTGGTGCTGCACCCTCCAGGCGTCACGCCGCCGCCTCCAATCCTCTTCCTCCATGTCGCGCTCGTGGGCTTCAACCGCATAGCCGGACAACGTGTCCACCGCTTCATCGAGGCGGCGACGATCCCATAGCTTGGTGCGGCCAAAGGTGATGGGATCCGGCCAAGTCCCGTCCTCCACACCCACGCCGAAGCCGTTGACGGTCAGGCCCAAGTAGGAGGCGGCTTGTGCGCGGGTTAGAAGGCGCGGCCAGTTTGGGAGGCCGGCCAGATCGGGATCGCGTGCCATGTTCCCTCATCACTGTCGGGGGTTGCTCGGTCGCTCGATCTCCAACGCGCTGGCGACCAGCTACGTCCTGCATCCGGTCGAGAGACCGTCGCCGCCCATGGCCGGTGGCGACACGCAATCAGCAAGTCGGCCCCCGTTGCCGCTCCACCCACCCCCGGAGTGACCATACCGGGAGGGGGCTTTGCGGCAACGGGGGCCGCCCCGCCTATTCGATGCGGTTCCCTTGCGCATCGAATCCGAAAGCCGAGGAGTGCAGCTCCCTACTCGGCAAAAGCTCTATCGAAGGCACCGTGTTGCGCTGCCCCGCCGTGAGGTCGATGCCTTCGCGCGCCGCGGCCCCCGACGAACGGACTGTCCGTCGGCTCGCGCACCGCGCCACCGGCGGCCCCGGCGACGGCCTGCGCTTCGCCCGCGCCGCTCGGGCGCTGGGATCGTTGCTCACCAGCCATTGCCCCCGCCGGCCGGGGCCAGCATGGCGAGAAGCGCATGCAGCTGCTGAGACGATGGCGCCTGCGTGCCCACACCCGCCGGAGCCGGCGCGGCTGCCGTGGGGCGGAAGGACGACAGGCTGTTATTCGTGAAGAACTGGTGCTCCCCGCCCTGGCCGTAGGCGTAGGGGTCGCCGGTGTAGGCTCGGTATTGGCGCCCCGGAGACGCCGGCGCGGGGGCTGTGCCAGTGGCAGGGGCCGCGTTGCCGCCGAACGCCGAGCTATACGCGAACTGATCGGCGCCGCCATGCCCGCCAAGGCCCCCGCCCGGCCCGCCTGCGCCCGTACCTGCCATTCCGCCCGGCGCGCTCATGCCGCCGAGGGAGCCCACAACCGAATAGTCGTCCGGGCGAAAGCCAGCGAGCGATGCGAGCATTCCGATTGGAAGCCGTGTTGCGGCGCTCAACGCGCCCATGCCAAGCGCCGTGGGGCTCCAGCCAAGCGCCCAATCGCGTGCGTAGGTGCCGGCCAGCAACCCTTCGGGACTGGCGACGGTGCCGGGCGTGAGGCCGAGGAAGCCGAGCCCCCAGGAGTTGGGGGCGAAGTCCTGCGTCGACCGGCCGTCGCCGCCGAAGGCATAGCCGTTGAGACCGCGCGCGGCCATGTCGTCGGCAGAAAGGCTCGTGCTGGTACGGTTCCAGCCTCCACCGAACCCGCCACCCCCGGGGCCGCCACCTTCGGACTCCCCGCCGCCCCCGTCACCCGCCCCACCGCCGCCGCCGGGGCCGTCGCCGCCGCGTTCCCAGAAGCCCAGAAGGCCGGTGCGCGGGTTAACCGTGCCAGGATGGCCCAGCGCCTGCGCAATCTTCGGCACCTGATCGGGCTGAACGTGGATGAGGACGCTGTCGCGCCCCTGGCCCATCGCCGCCAGCTTCTTCGCGACCTGGGGGGCCTCCATGCTCAACAGACCCTTCATCGCCCCACCTCCCCGCCCATCTGGGCCGGTCGCATGTGCGCCTTCGTCTGCATGGGCCGGGCCGTGGAGCCAAAGGGGAAATTCTTGACGCTCGCGGACACTTCCGCATCGGGCACGCCGCCGGAAAGTTCCAGGATTGGGCCGTCGTGAAGATGGACTTGGATGGTCATTAGGAGGTGAACTCCATCGAGGGGAACTCGGCGCCTCACGACGCTGATCAGCATCTTGTACCACAACACAGACGTGACCGCAAAATATGGCACACGCTTGTTGTGCAACGGGGCGAGAAGGCCCGGATCTGCGCATCGACAGCGAGACCGCAGGATGCCCGTAGAGCGCGCTGGCCGGATTGCCGCCCCATCCCAGCAGACGCCACGGCAGAACGCACCAGCGAAGCGCCAGCGCGACCGTAGGGCCATGCGCCTTGGTGGACTTCGTCCGGCTGGATCTGGTCGCGATGGACGGGCCGTAATCTCGCCCCGGAGGCGAATTTTTCAGAGCGCCCCCTGCCTCCGCTCCGCCTACCCCCGGCGGGGGGCCATGCCGGGGGGGGGTATTTGGGGATTGGCGCCCAGGCCGCCGGCAGCCCCCTCGACGTCCGGCCAAGGCATGCCCGGCCGGGTCGCGGTCAAGGTGGCGCCCCGCTCACTGCCCCAGGACGCGGTACACGCTGGCGCGGCCGATGCCCAGGCGCTTCGCGATATCCGTCGCGCCCAGCCCTTCCACGTCCCGCAGCCGGCGCACCTCGTCCGCATCGATCTCCGGCTTGCGCCCCTTGTACACCCCGGCGGCCTTGGCCTTGGCGATGCCCTCCAGCTGGCGCTCGCGGCGCAGGTTCGTCTCGAACTCGGCGAACACGCCCAGCATGTCAAGGAAGGCTTTGCCCGCCGCGGTGCTGGTGTCGATAGGCTGTTCGGTGGCCCGGAGGGACCCGCCCCGCGCCCGCAGCATGCGCACGATGTCCTGAAGATCGCCGATGGACCGGGCGAGACGGTCAACCCGCGTCACGATCAGCTCGTCGCCTTCGTGGATGAAGTCGAGGATGCCCTCCAGAACCGACCGGCCTTCGCGGCTGGTGCCGCTGACCTTCTCGGATCGGACCACCTCGCACCCGGCGGCCTTCAGCGCCTCCAGCTGCACCGTGAGATCCTGATCCGTGGTGCTGACGCGCGCGTAGCCGATCTTCATGGTGCCGCCCCTATGTGTCTCGTTTGCCTCTAGACCCTCTCTTTGTATCGTCTCGCAAACTGCAAGTCAACCCAAACGAGACGCGGAAACCTTGAGCTTGGCTGTCTCACGGATCCGTCTTCTCGGGGTATACCGAAACGAGACGCCGCCCTCGGTGCTGGCTGTGCGCGTGACGCAACGGCGACGCCCGGCTTGGTCCTGGTGCTGCGCCATCCCGGTGGGATGGCCCTGCTCGATGCCGCGGCCATTCCGCCAAACAGACCGCGTCGACTGTTACCGTCAGGAAGGCCAACCCAATCCCGGCCTCTGGAGACACCTATGCGCCACCAAGACCCTACGTTCCTGACCTTGTCCCCGATTGAGATCAGCCGGCAGGCCGCCGAGCTGCGCACAACCGAGCAGTTGATCCAAGCCGTTCTGTCCGAACGTGTGCGCGACATTGAAGGCCTCCGGATCGTCATCCAGGGCCTGTATAGGCGAGGCCCTGAAAAGCATCAAAAGCCCCGTTCAGCGCGTCAATGACGGCAGGCAGGTCGGCACCCTCCTACTGCCCCACTTCGACCACAGCGATGGTGCCCGCCGGCCATCAACGGGTAAGGGGCGCCTGGCCGGGCAGGATTTCTCAGGACGCGGGGCGTTGTGGCAGTGGGAACTACAATTGGGCCGCGAACTGGCCGCCCTATTCCGGCGGGGGTCTTGCTTCTCAAGCATCGCGTCCGATGAGGGCCTGTTTCCGCAGATTGGCCGCGACTGCCGCCACGGCCAATCCTATCCCAAGGTCAGTTGAGGGGTTCCTGCGGGGTGTCCTGTTCGGCCGTGACCGTGCCCAAGTATTGCACGAGGGCCTGAAGCTGGGTGGCACTCAGACCATCCAGCGGGCTCTTAACCTCCATCGTTCGGTCCACGAACATGCCCAGCTCTTTGCCGATCAGTTC
Source organism: Azospirillum palustre (assembly GCF_002573965.1). NCBI lineage: Bacteria > Pseudomonadati > Pseudomonadota > Alphaproteobacteria > Rhodospirillales > Azospirillaceae > Azospirillum > Azospirillum palustre. The sequence goes on from NZ_PDKW01000043.1 coordinate 65,739, forward strand.
CAAGGCGCGGTTCATGGCATTGAGGTTGCCGGCGGCCTGGGCGCCATCGACGTTCGCCACGAGCTTCTGCATCACCCAAGCCCGATCCGCCGCGATCTCCTGGACCACAGCGCGCTCGGAGGCCGCCCGCAGTTCAGCGATGCGCTCCTTCACGTCATCGCGCTTCTGAAGCTTGCAGGCCTGGGCCGCCGCGTTGTTCGGCCCATACCCGGCTTCCACCGCCGCTTTGGTCCCGTTCAGCCCTCGCGCAACATTCTGGGCGAAACGCTCATGCAGGGTGTTCGTCAATGCAGCCATCTTGTTCCCCTTTCCTTCATTTCACCGCGACCGCGGCGGATTGATGAGATGTTACAACATAACGAATTGGTGATAGCGGAGCGGTCCAATCCTCGGCCGTTAAGGGGCGCCGCGCGACGCCCAACGGGCGTGAGCGCCCCTAGGGGGTATGGGGGAGGGGGGAGGTCCGCCTTGGAGCACCCTCGGAGCACCAGCAAAACCGCCAGATTGCGCCAGCCTTGGAGCACCGTGGAGCAAACCTTGGAGCAAGCCTCGGAGCATAGCATTTCCGCCATTTTCGCCGAGCCTTGGAGCGCCTTGGAGCACTACGGAAATCATGCTCCGCGGCCTCCGTGGGCACCTACTCCGCTCCTGAAATATCGGGCGAAATGCGTTTGCGATACTCGCCAATCTTCAAGAACTCGCGGTGCGCGGCGGCAGGGTCGATACCGTCGCGTACAATCAGCGTGTGGAAGTCGATGAACATGCAGGCCACCTTGCCGGCGAGGTCCATCGCGTGCCTGTCGCTGAACGTGCACCCCGCGCTCATCGCATACCCGCGCGACCACCGCGCCCTGTCGGGCCACGGGCCGACCGCAACCCGTTCCGGCATGCCAGGATCCCACGCGACCATCCATTTATCGATGCCCAGGCTCATGCTTTGGCAGCTCCTTCTTCCCAGGCACTCAGGACGATTCCCGAACGTGGTTTTCGCCTCTCGTCCCGAAAGACGACGCCGTTCTTGATCACTCCGGCGTTGAACAGGCGGTCCTTGGCGTCTTCGAGTTCACGAAAGCTTAGGCCGGCAGCGGCCGGCAATGTGCGGATCATCTTCGGCGCATAGTTGATCGCGGTCTTGCCGTCCGAGGTGTTCCGCTTCTGCGCCCTGAGTTGGCCAAGGGCGTCCAGGAAAACCTTGTCCGCATAGGATGCCCGCTCCGCCCGGTCAGTGGGCAAGGGCGTCTCGGGGACATCGGCCAGCACGTCATCATCCACCTCGAATACGCCAGCGCGCCAACGCAGGTTGACGCCGGTTTCGCTCGCAGCGTAGTTCGCCTTCTTGTTCTGAAGGACGCGGGCATCGCGGTCGACGGCGCTCCCCTTGTCCACATCCGGACGTGTCAGATACCAGCGGGCGCGGACGGTATTGTTCCAGGCCGTGTTGCCACCGTCGCCGCGGCCGGTCGCCATGCCGTCCCGCGACGGGTGCGCCAGCAGCAGGACAGCTCCGCCGCCCCATTGATCCATCAGCCGAGCGATGTTTCCCAGGATCCGGCTGATGAACAAGCGCACTTCCGTGCGAATATTCTCGTTACCGCCGAAGGTATCCGCCGCCGTGTCGATAATAACCAAGTTCGGCTGCACCATGTTGATGGCACCAATAAGCTTCTTGTATAGCTTGGTTTCCAAGAGCTTGCCGTCCCGGTCGAAAACGCAGAGTGCGTTGTCCTTGGCGACACGCGATATCAGCTTCATCCCGGATAAATCTTTGAAGGTACAGCCATAGTGCGCCAAGCTATCGCCCATCCTGCGATGAAGCTCGTTCGCTTCGTCTTCGCAGAACAACCCGACCACACGGCACTTTCTGACGTCCATGCCGAGCCACTTCTTCTCCGTGACCGAGGCAACGGCGAGCATGACGGCGAGGATCGTCTTGCCTAGGCCGCCGTCCCCATATAGGGCGCCCACGTAGCCAACAGGCAGCCAGCCAGGGACAATCCACTCCCGTTCTGGTATGGGCACCCCCTCCCACTGTGTCGGGTCGATAAGCTCCAGCTCGTCGTCTTCTTCGGGCAACAACTCCATCAGGTCGTCCGGCAGCTCGTCCGGGAACTCACCGGCAGCGACCGGGAAGCCGTGTTCTTGGGCGACGTCGCGCACATAGCCCCACCCGACCTCGAACGGCGGCTTCATGCGCTCCCAGTCGCTGACCACTTCGACCGGGTCATTGCCGGCGACGGTCGCGTTGCCTTCCCAGCGTTGCGCCCATTCCTCCCAGACCTCCATGGCCCGATCAGGATCGTCGGCACCGGCGGCCTTGATGGCGCAGCCCATGCGCAGATAGTCCGTGCGGTTCGGGAACCGATCGTTGTCGTTCGGGATGGTGGCGACGGCGGCAGCCAGCACATCGAGGCTGGGCGCCAGCAGGTCATCCTGCACGATGGCCGCCCGGTCCGTGACTTCCGCACCGCTGCCTTCCTCCCGGATGTCTGCGCACCCTCCGGCACTATCGAGCAGATCGCGCAGCTCGGCGAAGAACTCGTCGATTTGAGCGTGCGTGACGGGAGAGAGCGCCGCGGCGCTGCGGCCGACCGGATGCGTGTCCCAACTGTAGGGGCGCTGGGTGATCGGGTGGATCCCGGCCACGACATATTGCTGCCCTTGGCCCAGCATCTCCACCAGATGTTCGCGGCCATCCGGTCCCTTGAACCACAGCCGGCGGCGGACCATGGGGGTCTGGCCTTCGGCCAGCCGGTAGACCAGCAGCACCTTGGGCGCCCGGCCGGTGCGCGCGGGCGCGGGGCCGAGCACCCGATCAGCGAGCCCTTGGCACAGGTCGCGCAGATCGGGGCAGGTAACGTCCAAGTCGAGACCGGGGAAGCGCGCCGCCCGAAGGCCCAGGTTGGCGCCATGGCCTTCCCAGGTCTCGGCGTCGCCGCGGGTCGTCTCGTGCTTCTGCCAGTTGGAGAAGCCGAACCAATACCCACCACGGCCTTGGATGCCGGGCACCTTGCCGCGATCCTCGGGGCGCAGCTTCGTGCCCTCGGATAGCGGGGCGCCGGGCGGCACGACGGACACCAGATCCGTGAAGCCGGCATCGAACCATGCGCTATACGGGATCGTGAGCGCGGTGCTCGTTGTCATGGCGAATGGTCCTTCGGCGCAAAGGAGGTCAACGGCGCGGGCATGATGCGGCGCCCCTTTGCGGGTTGGAGGATGAGCGAGTGGCGCGGCGTACATATTCGTCCCAGCTCTCGCGCTGGCCGTCCGGATGGTAGACGGTGCCGCCATGGCGGAGGATCACAGGGCGGCTTTCCAGCCCGTAGACCGTAACCGGCCGGGGGCGGTCCTCATCGAAGTTCCAAGCCAGAACGGGAACATCATCGTTGAGGTAAATGCCACATACCACCGCCCAACCCCCCGCGGCGGGGATGATGGTCTGACGGGTTGCGCGCTCCGAAGGGCTCTTGTCGAGCATTGTGGTCTCCATCTCGGGGATGCTGGCCGTCATCACGACGGGCAGGAGGGGCGAACACGGCGGCATGGGCCGCCAGCGCGGCACGATGGGAGGGCGCCCGTCGGGAGCGGATCGCTGGTAACGGCCGCGATGCGGGCTGCCAGGAACGGTGCAATGTGCGGGTTCGCAGGCATTGCCCGACCTCACAACAGCATGGCCTCCAACTCAGGGTCCAAGCCCTGGCTGGGTGAGTTGCGAGCCGTCGCACGGGAGACGATCCACTCATCAACTTCGCTTTCAATCCACCCAACCGAGTTGGGGCCGAGTGGAACCCGCTTAGGGAAATGTCCAGCTTTTTCGAGGCGATAGACGTGCATGCGCGAGTAAGGCACGCGCTCCTTGAGCTGCTTGAAGCGGATGATGCGGGGCATCTTGCAGATCCTTTTGCGACGGAGGCTCATGGCATGAGGGGGACACAGGCCGTGGAACCCCGCGGAATGGATTGGGGATTCGTCAGCCCGGACCCTGATGCTTCGCTGAGCCTGAGTGCGCGGGTTCGCAGGGGCGCGCACGCATGCGCGGTGGCCTGTCGATAAGGACTGCCGTGAGGCCCTGAAGCTTCGCTGAGCTAGGGCGCACCAGTCATCAACCTATATGGCTCTTTTTTGCGTAGACGTCAACATCTAGTATCACGGCGTAACAACAGCTTAACTCTAGCAAGCAGATACTGTTACCCGTTTGTTACCCAATTAGGTGAAACGGCCCCGTTGCGAGGCCGTTTCCGAACTGAATTTACAGACTAAGTCATTGAAGCGCCATGCGGATGGCGCCGTCCAGGCGGATGACGTCGCCGTTCAGCATCTCGTTCTCCAGGATATGCTGCACGAGGCGGGCATATTCCTCCGGCGTGCCGAAGCGCTTGGGGAAGGGGACGGTGGCGGCGAGGCTGTCCTGGACCTCCTGCGGCATGTTCAGCAGCATCGGCGTGCCGATCAGGCCGGGGGCCACCGTCATCACGCGGATGCCGTGGCGGGCGAGATCGCGGGCGGCGCAGATGGTCAGGGCGACGATGCCACCCTTCGACGCGGCATAGGCGGCCTGCCCGATCTGCCCCTCATAGGCGGCGACCGAGGCGGTGTTGACGATCACGCCGCGCTCGCCGCTGTCCAACGGGTCCAGCTTGGCCATGTCGGCTGCGGCCAGCCGCAGGATGTTGAAGCTGCCGATCAGGTTGACCTCGATCACCGACCGGAAATTCTCCAGCGGCATCGGGCCATCCCGGCCGACGATGCGCTGGGCGGGCGCGATGCCGGCGCAGTTCACTGCGATGCGGGCCGGCCCATGGGCCGAGCGCGCCTGATCGAGCGCCCGCTCGGCCGAAGCGCCGTCGGTGACGTCGCAGACCATACCCAGCCCGCCGATTTCATGCGCGGTCTTCAGCACTGCGTCCTCGTTGACGTCCAGCACGGTCACCTTGGCGCCGAGCCCGGCCAGATGGCGTGCCGTCGCCGCCCCCATGCCCGAGGCGCCGCCGGTGACGATTGCGGACAGTCCCTGGATGTTCATGGCATCTCCTCCTTAATTGCGACCGGTCCGCGCATGGCGCCGGCCTTGTGTCCAACAGGATGCGGTCGCACTTGTTGTTTACCGGATGGCCGCCGAACCATACCACACCGTATGGTGGGAGACATCATGCCGATGCCGCAGTCTGCCATCTGCGAACGGGCCAATTCCAAAAGGGATTCTCGCGTCCATGACCGCATCGTCCGTCTCTCCCTCCCTTGGCCGCTCTCTGGGCACCGCGCTGACGGTTTCCGATCCCGACCGGGTCGAGCGGGACGAACGGCTGGTCCGCCGCCGCTTCTGGCAGAAGCTGCGCGCCAACCTGCATCGCGTTCCCTTTCTGGAGGAACTGCTGGCCGCCTATTTCTGCGCGACCGATCCGGCGACCCCATACCGGGCCAAGGCAATCCTGCTGGCGGCGCTGGCCTATTTCGTGCTGCCGGTGGATGCAGTGCCGGATTGGCTGCTGATCGCCGGTTTCACCGATGACGCCGCGGTGCTGGCCGCCGCCGTGCAGACCGTGCGCACCAACCTGACCCCGGGCCATTGGCTGCGGGCGAAGCAGACATTGCGTGCCGAAAAGGGCAGTGAGGAGATGGAAAGCACCGCCTAATCGGGCTTCGACCGCGCCATCTTGCGGCCGTCCGCCGCGTCGCGGTGCATGGTGTAGAGGGCGGAACCGGCGATCACCAGGGCACCCACCCAGCCCCACAGGTCCATGGTCTGGCCGAAGACGATCCAGGCGACGATGGCGGTGAAGGGCAGACGGGCATAGTCGTAGGGCATCATCGCCGAGGATTCGGCCAGCGACAGCGCCTTCGTCATCGCCAACTGCCCCAGTGTCAGGATGCCGCCCAGCAGCGCCAGCCAGCCCAGCGTGCCCAAGCTCGGCCAAGTCCAGACGAACAGCGCCGGTACCAGGGCCATCGGGGTGACCAGCAGGCCGAGGAAGGTGACGATCACCGGAGAGCTGTCCTTCCGGCTGAGCAGCCGCATCTGCAGGACGGTGCCGGCGGCGGCGATGCAATGGACGAACAGTGCCAGAAAGGCCAGATCGATCGGCGCCGCTCCCGGTCTCAGCACGATGATCACGCCGATCAGGCCGGCGCAGACCGCGGCCCAGCGCCGTGGCCGCACTCGCTCACCCAGGAGCAATGCCGCTCCCGCCGCCACGAACAGCGGGATGGCGAAGCTGACCGCCGTCGCGGTGGGCAGCGGGATTTGGGAGATGGCGTAGAACCAGGCGCTCATGGCGCAGAGCGTGGTCAGCGCCCGAGTCACATAGGGTCCGAGCCGCCGCTCCGCCAGCACTGCCCGGCAGGCGGGCGCGCCGGCCGTCAACGCCCAGGGCAGCATCCACAGCAGGCTGAACAGGTTGCGGAAGAACACGACTTCCAGCGGGTCCATCACCGTCGAGGCCCACCGCACCGCCGTGTTGCCGATTCCGAACAGCAGTGCCGACAGCAGCATGAAGACGGCGCCGAGCAGAAGCCGGTTGGACGGCGCCCGCAGGCGGGGGGCGGCGTCCATGGAAGAGGCGGAGACGGTCACGGTCATCGTCCCTGGCAAGCCGTTGGCGGATGGTCCGGTCCGGCTCGCAGGAGGCCGTTAGCGCAAACATGGATCCGTCAGGATCATCTGCGGTCGGACCACCCGCGGCCAGCGCCGCGACAACGATCCTCCGAAGGAAACCTCGCCAGCGCAAGCAAAATACGAGAGTGAGGCGTTATTATACTCCCGTATGACGAGTGGTGGTTCGGAAGTTGCGAAGTTCGGACTCTTCCTCGGTAGGGCAGCCTATTCCGGGCTGCCACCAACGGTGAAGCGGTGCGGCAGGCTGATCGTGAAGCGCACGCCGGGATCGGTGTTCTCAATCGACAGGATGGCGTCCAGCTGTTTGGACAGGGTGTGGATCAGCCGCATGCCCAGGCTGCGGCTGCGGCGCCAGTCGAAATCGGGCGGCAGGCCGACCCCGCGGTCGCCGACGATCATCTGCAAGGTCTCACCGTCCCGCCGCAGCCCGACGACGATGACGTTCGTGTCTTCCGGGGCTCCGTCGGGAGCGCCGGCCTGCGATCCCGCTGCCGCGCCGACCATGGTGGAGGCAAGCGGCCGGTAGGCGTGCTTGATGGCGTTCATCACCAGTTCGTTGGCAAGCAGGCCCAACTGCACCGCATGGTCGGTCGGCACCTCCACCGGTTCCACCACCAGCTCCAGCCGCCAGTTGCCGCCTTCGGAGCGGGCGGAGCGTTCCAGCTCCCGGCACAGCTCGGTCAGATAGTCGTGGAAGGGGATGAAATGGACATCGTCCACGCGGTAGAGCAGACGGTGGATGTCGGCGATGGCCTGGACGCGGCGTCCGGCTTCCAGCAGATGCTCGCTCAACTGCGCATCGCCGACCGCCTGCCCCTGAAGGCTCAGCAGGCTGGAGACCACCTGCAGGCTGTTCTTGATCCGGTGGTTGGCCTCGCGCATCAGCAGATCCTTCTGCGCCAGCACGGCGTCGCGCTCACCGATGGTCCGCTCCAGCGAGGCGGTGCGGTCGCGCACCCGCCGCTCCAGCTCGCGCTGAACCTGCCGGGCGGCACCGGCCTGCCGGAAGCCGAAGACCGACAGGGCGGCCAGCGCCATGGCCGCCGCCGCCGCCAACCCGGCATAGGGGGCGATCAATCGCTGCCAGGATGCCAGAATCGGTGCCAGATCCAGCCGGACGACCACATGGACGGGCCAGCTGTCGACCCGGCGGTGGGCGACGATGGTGGCAACGTCGCGGGCGACGCCGCCGTCCGGCTCGACCTCGATTGCCCGGCGGGCGGTATCGGACAGCGGGGTGGGCTCGGCGGAGCTGTCGGGCTCGCGCACCAGCACGTCGAGACTGCCGGCCCGCACCAGGATGGTCACCGGCTCGTGCGGGAGGTCCAACTCCTTGTAGAAGCCGGACAGGTAGGACGGATCGATGGTGACCGAGGCGATGCCGCGGAAGCCGCCATTCGGTTCGGACAGCCGGCGGCTGAGCAGGAAGGTGGCCTTGTTGGTCACCCGGCCGATGATGCGGGGGCCGACATGGGGCTGATCGACCAGGCGGCCCTGCTGCGCGTTACGCTGATGGAACAGGAAGATCTCGCGGTCGGACGCATCGGAATAGGGAGCCGGGAAGGCTGCCGTCGTCAGCCGCAGCAGTCCCGTCGCATCGTTCAGCCAGATGGCGTCCAGGAAGGGCAGCCGGGCGCGCTGGGCGTTCAGCTTGTCCCACAGGACGCGCGACCCCGCGACTTCGGTCCAGGGCCGGTCGGCGCTTTCCTGGGCGGCGTATTCCACCAGCAGGTCGGCGGCATCGAACAGGCGGGCGGCATGTTCCGCCAGGACACGGACGGCCGCCCGTGCGCGTTCCTGCGCCCCATCGATGGCCCGTTCGCGCGACTGCACCCCGACGACCACGGTAACCACGGCGAGGAACAGGAAGCCGCAGGCGGCCAGCCAGCCGATGGCGGCCTCCAGCCTCGGCTTGCGGAAAGGCAGCGCGCCGTCCGCAGCAATGCGTTCGGAACCGGTGGACTCGTTGGAAAGCGGGGGGAGGGCGGGGCCATTCAATCGGCCGTTCCTTTCCCTTCGATGTGGATCGCCATACAGGTTGTCGGGCGGGTGGGCAGAATCGTGGAATAGTAGCGCACGGTCAGCTGCCAGTAACCTTATCTTTCGTAGACTCAAGGTTACGCTTGGCGCCGGCTAGGCCGGCCCGGCGGCCGAAGCGATTCAAAGGCCGAACGGCTTCAGCGGATCGAATCGTTGTGCAGCACCATCTCCGTCGCCAGCCGGGCGGCGCACAGGTCGGCCAGGGCGGTGCCCACCGACTTGAACAGGGTGATCTGGTCGTAGAAACGCCGGCCGGCACGTTCGCCGCGGCCAAGTTCGAACAGGTCGCCGGCAATGTCGTCGGCGGTCAGCACGCCGGAGGCCAGCGGCTGCGCGATGTCACCGGCCTCGGCCCGCGTGCGGTCGCGGCAATCGACGAAGACACGCGCGCGGCGGATGCACTCGTCATCGACCTCCCGCATCTCCGGCGTCACGCCGCCCAGCAGGTCCAGATGCTGGCCCGGCTGCAGCCAGTCGCCACGGATCAGCGGGCTGTGCGACGCGGTGGCGCAGACGACGATGTCGGCGCCACGCACCGCCCCTTCAAGGTCGGCGGTCGCCTCGATGCGGAATTTCGGCCGGTGGAAACGCGCGGCAAGCTTGCGGGCCTTCTGGGGATCGCGTCCCCAGACCAGCACATGGCGGAGCGGCCTCACCGCGGTGTGCGCCTCCACCAGTTCAAGGGCCAGCGGACCGGTGCCGACCACCAGCATCCGGTCGGCATCCGGCCGCGCCAGATAGGAGGCGGCGAGTGCGGAGGATGCGGCGCCGCTGCGCCGGCCGAGCGTGGCGGAGGAGTCCATCAGAACCTGGGGCACACCGGTCTTGCCGTCGACCAGCAGATAGACGCCCTGGGTTCGCGGCAGGTCACTGCCGGCATTGTCGGGAAAGACGGTGTCGATGCGCAGCCCGATTGCCTGATTCACCTGCCAGGAGGGGGCAAGCAGCAGTGCGGCGTCGCTGGCGCCATAGGTCTCGACCCGATGGCGGTGGGCCGGCGGAGCCTCCACGCCGGCGCGGAAGGTCTGCCGCAGGCGTTCGACCAGCATGCGGTGGTGCAGAACGGATCGAAGCTCGGCGCCGCTGACGGTGCGCATGGAACCCCCTCCCGCCGGCCGGCATCGTGTTCCGCCCCGATGACGCTCAGTGAACGGTCGGCGCGCTGCCCTGGGCGGCCGCGACCGGCAGGGTGGAGCCGGGCAGCGTGCCTGAAACCGGGCCGGAAACCGGACGGGTGCTTTCGGCCAGGCGCTTCTCGGCGGCGGCGGCGCGGGCCTGCGCCTCCTTCAACTCACGCTCCAGATACAGCACGCGGTTGCCCTCGCGGCGGGCGCGGCGGCGATGGCGGCGCTGGCTGTTCCAGACAATGAAGCCGCCGGCAACGAAGCCCACCACCAGCGCGATCAGTGTGGCCAGATACACCGGCGTTTCGAGCGTGAAGGGCAACGGCCACAGCGACAGGGTCACGATACCGCGGTTGGAGATCGCGAACAGGATCGCGACGAGGGCCACGGGAATGGTGACGATCCAGGAAAGATGGCGCAAGGCTAAGGTTCCTTGAGAGTGATACGGCCGGAATACGGCGCTGGGACATGGCCGGACCGGCGCTCACTCCGTGTTCAGACGCTCGCGAAGCTGCTTGCCGGTCTTGAAGAAAGGAATGCATTTCTCGCCGACGTCAACCGATTCCCCGGTCCGGGGGTTGCGACCCGTGCGCGCGTCCCGCTTCTTGATGGAGAAGGCGCCGAAGCCGCGCAGCTCCACCCGGTCGCCCCGCGCCAGCGCCTCGGTGATCTCGTCGAAGATGGTGCCGACGATCTTTTCGATGTCGCGCTGGTACAGGTGCGGGTTCCGCTCCGCCAGCCTTTGGATCAGTTCCGACTTGGTCATGACCGTTGACGTTCCCCCATTCGATGCGGGCACATTATGGTCGGATTGCGCCGCGCTTGGGACAGCAGCGTGCCACCGGGCGAATAAGGCGTCAAGCCCCACCCGCGGTGCTAAGCCGTTACGACACAATCGTTTTTCCGAACGGTGGAAGGTGTTCTGCCACCGAAGAGCCTGTCCCGATCAGGGCGCCCGGCGGCAATCTCCGGCACGGATCGTGACGGAAATTTGAAAGCAATCAACGGCTTCGCGAAAGAAAACCCGCGCACCGGCTCAGGTTCCGCTCAGCCGCGTTCCTTCCAGGATGGCGCCCTCCAGCACCGCCGACGAGCGGTCGCAGCCGGTCAGGTCGGCCAGGGTCAGGTCGCTGCCCTTCAGGTTGGTCTGGGCCAGCGAGGCGCCGGCCAGCCGCGCCCGCACCAGCGATGCGCGCATCACCTTGGCCCCGGCGCTGACCAGCAGCATGCCGAGATTGGCACCGTCCAGCCGGCTGTCGATCAGGATGGCGCGATCCAGCTTCACCCCGCGCAGATCGGCGCGGCTGAGATCGGCGGACCGCAGGTCGGCGCCGTCGAACTGGGCGGCCTGCAACTGGGCGCCGTTCAGCCGGGCGTGGCGCAGCCGGGCGCCACTGCCCTTGGCCAACGTCAGGATCTTGCCCGTCAGGTCCGCCCCTTCCAGGTTCAGCCCGGTCAGGTCGAGCTGGCAGCCCTGCTTGCCGCTGGTGCCCAGCCAGATCATGTGCTGGCGCAGCATGCTGTCCAGCTGGTCCACCGGCAGGGCCGGCAGTTCGTCTGCGACGGATTCCTCCGGTTCGGGCTCCGCCGCAGGGGGCTGGAGCGGTGCCTGCCGGGCGGCATGGGCCTGCTCGTCGGTGCGGATCGCCTGCTCCAGACCTTCGGCATCCAGGCTCGCCCCCTCCAGGATGGCGCCGCGCAGATCGGAGCCGTTGAGGTCGGCCCCGCGCAGATCGGCGCCGGAGAAGTTGGCCCCGCGCAGGTCGGTGCGGTCCAGCCGGGCGCCGGACAGCCGGGTGTTGGTGAAGTCCGCCGCCTGGGCGAAGCTGCCCGACAGCTTGGCCCGCGCCATGTCGGCGTTGGTCAGGCGGGCCGACGCCATGTCGGCGGGACCGGGGTCGAAGCCCACCACCTTCAGTTCGCCGGCGCTGTTGCGGTTGACCATGCTGCCGTCGCGCAGGTCGACCTCCACCATGGTGGCGCCGTCGAGCTTGGCGCCGCGCACGTTGGCGCCGCGCATGTCGGTGCGGAACAGCCGCGCTTCCGACAGGTCGGCCCCGCGCAGGTCGGCGCCATACAGGTCGGCATGGTCCAGCACGGTGCCGCGCAGGTCGGCGTCGCGCAGGATGGCGCCGGCCAGATGGGCGCCCGTCAGGTTACGGCCGGCCAGCGACAGGCCGGACAGGTCGAAGAAGGGCAGATTGGCGCGGGCGCCGTTCGGACGCCCTTCGGCGAATCGGACATGGCGCTCGCACACGCGGTCGAGCTGGTCCTGGGTCAGGCGGATGCGGGATTTGCCGTCTTGCGCCATGGCCGGTCACGCGAACAGGGCGTCGATGTCGGCCTGGGAGATCCCGCCTCCGCCCGAATCGGCAGCCGGAGGGGGCGGCGGAGCCGGCTTCGCGACAGGAGGCGGGGGCGGGGGTGGCGGGGGTGGAGGCGGTGGTGGGGAGGGCTCCACATCGGCCGGCAAAGGCTCGGCCCGCTCCGCAACCCCCGGCACGCTGTCGAACAGCGCGTCGATGGCGTCCTGGGTGACTTCCGGCCCGCCCAGCTGCGGTCCGTTCAGCAGATGCGCGTCTGGCCGGGTGTCGCCCAGCTTGCGGTGCGAGGACACCTCGCCCGACGCATGCTGCTGGGGGTCGACGGCCAGCCGCTCGACGCCCCAGATCTCGATCATCGTGTTCACGCGCTCTTCGATGTAGCGCAGCGTGTTGACGACCTTGGTGGTGCGCTGGCCGGTGATGTCCTGGAAGGAGCAAGCGGTCATGATCTCGATGCACCACGCCTCGACCGCGTCGATCCGTTCGGCCAGATCCTCGTCGTCGCGCGGGATCGACATGGTGATTTCCTGAATCTTCTCCGTCGCGTTCAGGATGTCGGTGGTGGCGCGTTCGGTGGCGGCGACGATCTCGTCCAACTCGCCGGTCGCCGCCTCGATGCGGTTGGACCCGGTGTCGGTCGCCTTCAGGGCTGCGATGTCGCTGCGCGCCTCGCGCACCACCTGGGTGATGGCGGTCAGCTCCTGCTGGATGCGCGGATCCTCGCCGGGGGCGAAGGCGGTGAAGGCGCTGGGCGATGTACCGCTCAGCCGGTCGACCTGGGTACCCAGCTTGTCCACCAGCCGGTGGAACTCGTCGGAGGCGACGACGCGGCTGCGCCGGTCGCGCATGCGCAGGAAGGCCCGTCCCCGCGCGGTCTGCGACAGGGCCTCTTCCATCTGCAGATACTCTTGCTCGGTCAGTTCGAGCAGTGACCCGCCGCTCATAGCGCTCAACCCGTTCCTCGACAGCCGCGCCTTTCCGGCATCTCCGGAGCCGCGCCGACCGTCGTCCTATACCACCGTATTTCTTTACCGGGAGTTTCCGACGCCACCACGTTATCATCGATGCAGCGGATTTGGCGGACAGGGCACGGCCATGGCGGCCGGCTCGGCTCTGAACGCCGTCGGACGGCCGACAGGCTTGAACAGACTTCGTTTTTATCCCAAATCAGCCCGATCGGTGGCCATCTCTCCTTAGAAATTCCCAAAAGGAAAGGAACAGTCCATGAAGACGGCGGTGCGTCCGGTGATGTTTGCGGCGGCGGTCGGGATCGCGGCGCTGACCGGCGGCGCGCTGGTGGCACCGGCCGACTCGGCGCTGGGCCGGATCGGTTCCGCCATCGGCCTCGGCGCCTCGCCGGCCGAAGCGGCGCTGCCCCTGGGCGCGGTCGGCGGCGGCACCATCGCCCCGATGCTGGAGCAGGTGACGCCGGCCGTGGTGAACATCTCGGTGCTGAGCCAGGCGCCCCAGGCCGAAAACCCGCTGCTGCGCGACCCGTTCTTCCGCCGCTTCTTCAACCTGCCGGACCAGATGCCGCAGTCCAAGCCGCAGGTCAGCGCCGGGTCGGGTGTGATCATCGATGCCCGCAACGGCTATGTCGTCACCAACAACCATGTGGTGGAGAACGCACAGGAGATCGCGGTCACTTTGAAGGACCGCCGCCGCCTGCGCGCCAAGCTGATCGGCCGCGACGCCGCCACCGACATTGCGCTTTTGCAGATCAAGGCCGACGGGCTGGCCGCGCTGTCGATCGGCGACTCGGACCGCACCAAGGTCGGCGATTTCGTCGTCGCCATCGGCAACCCGTTCGGACTCGGGCAGACAGTGACCTCCGGCATCGTCTCGGCAATGGGCCGCAGCGGGTTGAAGATCGAAGGCTACGAGGATTTCATCCAGACCGATGCCTCGATCAACCCCGGCAACTCCGGCGGCGCCCTGGTCAATTTCCAGGGAGAGCTGATCGGCATCAACACCGCCATCATCGGCCCGGCCGGCGGCTCGGTCGGCATCGGCTTCGCGGTGCCGGTCAGCATCGTCCGGTCGGTGGTGGAACAGCTGCGCGAATATGGCGAGGTGCGGCGCGGCCGGCTGGGCGTCGCCATCCAGGACCTGACACCCGACCTTGCGGAAAGCATGAGCCTGAAGGGCGACGAGGGCGCGCTGATCGCCAAGATCGAGCGCGGATCGCCGGCCGACAGCGGCGGTCTGCGCAGCGGCGACGTGGTGATCGCGGTCGATGGGCGGCCGGTGCGCAGCGCCACCGATTTCCGCAACCGCATCGGCCTTCTGCGGGTCGGCACGCCGGTGCAGTTGACGGTGATGCGCGAGGGCGGGCAAAAGTCGGTCACCGTCCGAACCCAGCGTTGACTCCACCCCAGCGTTGCCCCCCAACGTTGGCCACAGTGAATGGACCGTCGAGGAGCCACCCCGTACCGGCATGATGCGTTCGAACCCTCCCCGCCGCCCGGCCGCTCCGCCGGCGCCCACGCCCGGCCGCAGCGCGGCCCAGCGGCAGCGCGAGATCGCGACGCTGCTGATGCGGCTCGACGCCATGCTGAAGCAGTCCGCCGAACTGGCCCAGACGGCGCGCGAGCGGGTGTCGGTCGGCGGACTGGCCCGCTATCGCCGCTTCAGCCGGCGGGTGCGCGACTTCTTCGCGCTGGCCGCCCTGACCCAGGAGCGGCTGGACGCGGCGCCGGAGGAGATGGAGGATCTGATCGACCCCATGACCACCGCGCTGGAGCGTCTGCACGCCCGCATGGTGGTCCAGTTCGTGGAGGGCAGCGCCGCCTTCTTCGCCAGCTTTGCGCGGGTGAAGGCCCTGCCCATCGGCACCCATGAGATGTGCGGTGTGGAGCTGCGCGGCGTCCTGGAAATCCGCAAGTTCCTGGACGACCCGCTCTATGAGGGGGAGCGCGGGCAGGCCCTGCGCGGCGAGGCCGACCGCATCGCCGCCTTGATCCGGCGGGTGATGGACCGCATCCCGCCGCTGCCCGATTTCGGCGACGAACCCAGCATCGGCCCGCGCGGCACGCTGAACAGTCCGCTGAAGGGCCCAAACGCCCATCTGCCGCCCGGCCGCGCCGCCGCCCGCCCGTCTGCCGACCGCTTGGCCGCCGCCCGTCCGAGCGGCATGCCGCCGGCCGCCCCGCTGGCCCCGAACCCGAGCACCGAGGTTCGCTCCCTCAGCCTCGACCAGTTCGAGGACGACGAGGAGTAGGGAGGGGAGGGAGCAGATCAGCCGCCCCGTCCCCCCTCTGCACCCCTGGGCGCTCAGCGCCGGTGCCTGCCCTCGTCCGCCGTCAAGGCGCCGACCGCCGCGCCGGCGGCACCGCCCAGCAATCCGCCATAGACGGCGCTGCCGCCGGTGACGGCACCGATGGCCGCACCGCCGGCCGCACCGATGGCGCCGCCGGTCAGCGCGCGGTTCTCGCGATGGTTCAGGTTCGAACAGCCGCCGAGCAGGGTCGCGCCGATCATCAGCGCCATCGCCCCGGTGGTGAATGTCCGCATGGTGGTCTTCATCGGTCTCTTCCTTCGAACACAGGCACGTCGATAAGCCGACCGCCACCCTGTCGTCAGGCCGGGAACTGGCGGTCAAGCTTATGTTTGGTGAGTGGCGGCGGTCCTTGCTGTGACCATTTGGGGGTATCGCTCTCATCCGGTCGGGGCGCTCCACTCCTTTTGGATTGCAGGCGGCACGGAAGATTGGGCGGATGTGCGGCATAGACCATGCGGCGTGGCGTGCAGGCCAATTCCGGTGTCCGGTATCAGATATAACGCCATTTTCGTTATGGTTACCAAATGGTGTGGTAAGACCACGTAAATTGTGTACGGACGTTTGCAAATAGTTTGAAATTTTTCGATGAAAAATCCTTGTGAATTGCCTGGGAAACCCTTTAGGACCTCATCCATTACCCCTTGGGGAAGACAGAGATCGGCTCCGGCTGCGGGCGTGCAGACGTCCAATGCCGAAAGGCCGACACTGGGAAGACCAGAGATGACAATCGACGATAGCGACTTAGACAGGAATCGGCCGCTCCGCTCGCCATCCGACTCTCCGATGGGGCGGATCGTCGAGATGGCGTTCAGCGGCCTGTGGGTGATCCGGCAGCGGGGCGCCCTGGCGGAGGTCGGCGGCCGGCTCTGCTGGCCTGACCGCGCTTCGCTGGAGCAGGCTGCCGCGCGGGCCGGCATTCCGCTGTCCGCCGATGTTGTGCACACCGGCCGCCTCGATACCGACTGTTTCGACACCGGCCGCCGCTAGCCGGCCACCGATGGGGACGGTCCATTCACCTTCCGGGGGATGGAACAACGACGAACGGACAGTTGCACGGGCGGCAGGCTGCTCCCAATATCCGGAGGATCGGCAAAAGTCAGAACCGGCCGTCCCGCAATCTCCGTTTCATTGGGGCCTATGGAAGACATCGACCGCCAAAGAGCGCTTGCCTATTTCGAAAGGCTGGGAAAAGAGCGGGTTCGACTCTATACCGCCATCGACTGCGACCGTTATCTCGGTGACTGGCAGGTGCGTGAATTGGCCGATCAGTGGCTTGATGCCAAGAATGCGGAAGACAGGCCGCGCCAGTTGGGATGGCCGCTGCTGCGTCGGCTGCTGTCCAATCGCCGCTCCTGACCCATTTCCCCCTCACCCCCGCTCCGGAAACAGCCCCAGCAGACCTTCGCGCGAGGCGGCGCAGACGCCGCGCTCGGTGATCAGGCCGGTCACCAGCCTTGCCGGCGTGACGTCGAAGGCGTAATTCGCCACCGGGCTGCCGTCGGGTGTGACGCGCACCGTCTCGATCCGGCCATCGGCGGTGCGGCCGGTCAGTTCGCTCACCTCGCGGCCGTCGCGCTCCTCGATGGGAATCTCCCGCACGCCGTTGGCGATGGTCCAGTCGATGGTCGGCGAGGGCAGCCCGACATAGAAGGGCACATTGTTGTCGTGGGCGGCCAGCGCCTTCAGATAGGTGCCGATCTTGTTGCAGACGTCGCCGGTCGCGGTGGTGCGGTCGGTGCCGACGATGCACAGATCGACCCTGCCATGCTGCATCAGGTGGCCGCCGACATTGTCGGCGATCACGGTGTGGGGAACGCCATGCTGCTTCAGTTCCCAGGCGGTCAGGCTGGCGCCCTGGTTGCGCGGCCGCGTCTCGTCCACCCAGACATGCAGCGGGATGCCCTGTTCGAAGGCGGCATAGACCGGGGCGAGCGCCGTTCCCCAATCGACGGTGGCGAGCCAGCCGGCGTTGCAGTGGGTCAGCACATTCACCGGCTCCCCCGGTGCCTTGCGTTCCGCCGCGGCGCGGATCAATGCTGCGCCGTGCAGACCGATGGAGCGGTTGATCTCCACATCCTCGTCGGCGATGGCCGCGGCCTCCGCCTCGGCTGCGCCGACGCGTTGCGACTCGGGCAGGGGGACCAGCCGGCCGCGCATGCGCTCCAGCGCCCAGCGCAGGTTGACGGCGGTCGGGCGGGTCGCCAGCAGGGTGGCGCAGGCCTGTTCCAGCCCGTGGTCGCTGGCGTCGGTTCGCAGGGCCAGCGCCACGCCATAGGCCGCCGCCGCACCGATCAGCGGGGCGCCGCGCACCAGCATGGCGCGGATGGCGTGGGCGGCTTCTTCCAGGCTGGTCAGGCGGACGACGGCGAAGTCGTGCGGCAGCCTGGTCTGGTCGATGATGGCGACGACACCCTCGCCGTCCGGCCAGATGGTGCGATAGGCCGTCCCGTCGATCCGCATAAAACTATCCTCCCCATGCCTGCCGGAGTCTTGCCAAGTCCTCACCAACGCGGGATGACTTTGTCGGCACCCCACAATAGGTGGTGGCCGCTGCCGCTTCAACACGGGTAGCGTTCGGCGGAACCGTCACCCGCCGGGCGGTGTTACCGTTTCCGGCTAAGAATGAAGTGGCCGTATCTCCAGATGGTTTCCGACACGATGCCGTTGCGCGCGCTGCGTTCCCAATCCTCTCCGCTTTACCGGCTGCCCGGTTCGGCGCTGGTCCTGATCGCCTGCACCGCCGCGGTTCTGCTGACCATCGGGCTGTCGGCCGTCTTCGCCTGGCGCGACCGCAACGAGGCGGTCCAGCAGGCGACCGGCGTCGCCGGCAACATCGGGCTGCTGGCGGCGGAGCATGCCGCCCGTCTGATCGAGTCGGGCGACCTTCTGCTGACCCAGGCGGCGACATTGGCCAGTCCGGCCGGCACGCCGCTGCCCGACGATGTGGCGACCCGCGACCGCATGGCCTTGCTGGCGGCCAGCGCTCCCCATGTGGTCGGGCTGGAGATCCGCGATGCCGCTGGCGCCCTGCGGCTGTCGAGCCTGCCGGACGCAGCCCCCGGCGCCGGCATGCCCGCGCTGAAGCCGAATGGCATGACCATCGGCAGCGGCCGGATGGGCAGGCGCGCGGTGGTTGTCCTGGCGCAGCCTCTGCCGGGCGGTACGGCCGCCAGCGGTGCCGCGCCGCGCGGCTGGGCGGTGGCGGGGCTCGACGCGCGGGCCTTCCGCGATGTCTACCGCGCGCTCGACGTCGGCTACGGCCACAGCATCTCCATCATGCTGGCGGACGGAACGCCGCTGCTGCGCGAGCCGGAGGGCGGCGGCACCACGGGCGGCAATCCCGGGGATGAAGCCGCCAGCCACGCCGACGACATCACCGTGGCCCGTCCGATCGGCGACACCGGCCTGTCGGCCGCGGTCACCATCACCACCGAAAGCGTCCTGCGGCGCTGGAGCGAGCGCCTGTGGATTTACGCCGCCTTCGCCGCTGCGGCCTGCGCGACTGTGGCGGTGATCGGCGCGCTCGCCATCCAGCGCGCCCGGAAGGAACGCGAGGCCGAGGACGCCCTGCAACACGCCTACGACACGTTGGAGGAAAACGTCCATCAGCGCACCGCCCAGCTGGAGCGGGCCAACGCCCAGCTGGAAGCGGCGGTGACCGACAAGGAGGTGCTGCTGAAGGAGGTTCAGCACCGGGTGAAGAACAACCTTCAGGTCATTTGCAGCCTGCTGCGCCTGCAAGCCGCCCGCATCGACGAGAGGGCGCGGCGCGGTTTCGACGAGAGCCTGCGCCGCATCCAGACCATGAGCCTGCTGCACGAGCTGCTCCACCGTTCGGCCGAGCCGGCGCACCTCAATTTTGCCGACGCCTTGCGCCAGATGTGCGACGGGCTGGTCCGTTCCGACAACCCGACGGCCGCCCGGCTGGAGCTGGAGGCGCAGGACTGGATCGTCGATGCCGACCGCGCCACGCCGCTGGCCATCGCCACCAGCGAACTGGTGTCCAACGCCCTGCTGCACGCCTTCCCGCACGGCCATCCGGGCACGGTGCGCGTGCTGCTGGAGCGCGAGGAAAACGGCATGCGGCTGATCGTGCGCGACAACGGCGTCGGGCTGCCCGCTGGCATGCCGAGCCAGCACAAGCGCCCAAGCCGCGGCGGCGCCAGCAGCGGGCTCGGCCTGAATCTGGTGCAGGCGCTGTCGCACCAGGCTGGCGCCACGTTGAAGATCGAGCGCGACGGCGGGACAATCTTCACCCTGACCATTCCCAACCTGCCGGTCCGCCAGCACGCCAAGTCAGCGGCGTAAGGAAAGGGATCGGACCGAAAATGGAAAGGGCCTCCCCATCCTGCCCGACGGGGAGGCCCTGATCCTGTGCGGCCGACCGCCTTGCGGCCGGTGCGGTGACTACTCCAGCATGCTGCGCAGCATCCAGGCGGTCTTGTCGTGGATTTGCAGGCGCTGGGTCAGCAGGTCGGCGGTCGGCTCGTCGCTGCCCTGCTCGGCCAGCGGGAAGACGCCGCGGATGGTGCGGGCGGCAGCTTCGTGACCTTCGACCAGCTGGCGGATCATGTCGTTCGCCTTGGGAACGCCCGCCTCTTCCTTGATCGAGGCCAGCTGTGCGAACTGCGAGAAGCTGCCCGGCGCCGGATAGCCCAGGGCGCGGATACGCTCGGCGATCTCGTCCAGCGCGGTCCACAGCTCCGTATACTGGGTCATGAACATGGTGTGGAGCGTGTTGAACATCGGACCGGTGACGTTCCAGTGGAACGAATGGGTCTTGATGTAGAGCGCGAAGGTGTCGGCCAGAACCTTGTTCAGCCCTTCGGCGATGGATTTGCGGTCTGCGTCCGAGATCCCGATGTCGATCTTCATGCTTCGATCCTTGTTGTTGGGTCCTGCATCATACCCCGGCTCTAGCGCGGCCGTAAGCCGCCGCCGCCCCCGCGGCCCCGGGACAAGAGCTTGGGCGCAGGCGGATCGTTTCAAGTCCGATGCGACCAAACTTCGCGGGCAAACTTTGCGGGCAGGGGATGAGTCCCGGGCGCGTGCCTCCCCCTCTGCCCGTTCTTCTCAGCCCGCCCGAAGCCGGCCGATGAAGTTCGTCACCTCGCGGTTCAGCGTCACCGCCTGACCGTCCAGCAGTTCGGCGGCGCGCAACACCTCGCCGGCGGCGGTGCCGGTTTCCCCGGCGCTGGTGGAGACGGTGGCGATGGTATGGGAGACCTCGGCGGTGCCGGCGGCGGCCTCCTGCACGTTGCGGGTGATCTCCTGGGTGGCGGCGGCCTGCTGTTCCATGGCCCCGGCGATGGAGCCGACGATCTCGTCGATGCCGACCACCGTTTCGCCCACCCCCTTGATCGCGGTGACGGCGGCTCCGGTCACGCCCTGCATGGTGGCGATCTGGGCGCCGATCTCCTCGGTGGCCTTGGCGGTCTGGGTGGCGAGGTTCTTCACCTCGCTCGCCACCACGGCGAAGCCCTTGCCGGCCTCGCCCGCCCGCGCCGCTTCGATGGTCGCATTCAGCGCCAGCAGGTTGGTCTGGGCAGCGATGGAGTTGATCAGGCCGACGATCTCGCCGATGCGGTGGGCGGCGTCGGACAGGCCGACGACATGGGCGTTGGTCTCCTCCACCGCCCGCACCGCGCCGCGCACCATGTCGAAGGACCGGCGGACCTGATCGCCGATCTCGGCGATGGAGGCCGACATCTCCTCCGTCGCGGCGGCGGCGGTCTGGACGCTGGTGCCCGCCTGGGCGCTGGCGGCGGCGACGGTGGCGGCCTGCCGGTTGGCGCTGTTGGCGCGCTCCAGCATGCCGGCGGCGTTGCTGCGCACCTGATGGGCGCCGGAACCGACCAGCTGAACCACTTCCGCCACGCGGACTTCGAACAGGTCAGCCAGCTCCTGGATGGCGCGGCGCTTCTCCGCCTCGGCTTCCGCCTTCTGGCGCTGCTGGTCGGCGGTCAGCCGCTCCACCTCGCGGGCGTTGGTCTGGAACACCTCCAGCGCGCGGGCCATGGCGCCGATCTCGTTGCGCATCCAGCCGCCTTCGACCACGGTGTCGAGCTGTCCGGCGGCCAGATCGGCCGTGTTGCTCGACAGCCGCTGCATCGGCCGGGTGATGGAGCGGGCGAGCAGCAACCCGGCCGCCATCATCGCCAGCAGCAGCCCGCCCATCACCAGGGCGAACTCGCGGCGGGCCGATGCGGCGGCATCGCGGGTGGCCTGGGTGGCGGCGGCGGTGGAGCGGCCGATGGCCGCCTGCGTCTCCATCACCTTGGCGGTCAGGGCGGCGAACTGGTCGTCGGTGTGGGCCATCATCGGGATGCCGATCAGGCGGTCGATGGCCGCCATCTGGTTCATCTCGTCCACCGCCTTGGCATAGGCGCCGATCCGCACCGACACCTCGTCCAGCATCGCCCGCTCCGCCTCGACCAGCGGCATTGCCCGCAGTTCGGCAATGGCGGCGCGCGCCTTGCCCAGGTTGGCGGCGATGGCGTCGCGCATGGCCTGGAGCTTCTTCTCTTCGATCCCGGACCCCGACAGGGCCAGATGCCGGGACACGTCGCTGTGGATGACGTAGGCGATGGCGACCAGCCGGTCGATGCGGCCCAACTGTTCCGCCGCCTCGCGGTGGATGGCGTCCACGGCGCCCAGGGCCTGTTCCGACTGGCGGTCGGCCAGCGCCAGCGCCGCCACCGTCAGGACGATCCCCATCAGGGGGGCCGCGAACACACGTCCTGCCACCGGCAGGCCGGACAGACGCGCAAAGACACCGCCGCTCATGCTCACCCCCAACTGTTCCGTCCCCAACGGCCTTCCTGGCCGCTCACCGCCTTATGCAGCAGCCGTCACTTGTAGATGCCGACATAGGCGACCAGTTCCTGGCCGGGCACGCGCTTCACGTAGGTGATCTTCGATTCGATCCTGTTGCTGGCGGGGTTCAGCCAGCGATACTCGACCCAGCCCTCGCCCTCGCCCTTGTCCTTGGCGACGGCAAGCACGTCCTGGACGATGAAGCGGCCGTCCGGGTCCTTGACGTTGATGACGCTCTGTCCGACGCCGGCCGGACGCGGCGGGTAGACCTTCCACACGCCGGCGAAATCGATGACGTTGACGTAGATCTCACCGTGCTTGTAAGGACCGTCGGCGTTGAACGCCTTGGCGGCCTCGTCCAGGCCCTGGGCGGCGATCAGGTCCGCCGCCTTCAGGGTGATGGACTTCGCGTCCTCCTGCGTCGGCTTGGCCTGTTCGGCGACGGCCGGGCTGGACAGCGGGGCGGAAACGGCAGTCCCGACGGCAATCATGGCGACCGCCAGCAAACGAAACCACAGGCGCATGTGCACTTCCCCAAGGATTGCGGGGCGGACGGCAAACGCCGGACGCCCCTGACGTGTTTTGTCCGGCCGTCATCGCTTTCGCATGCGGCCATTATCCCATAAGGCTACTAGCAGAAGGTTTCATGCGTTTGTCCGCCCCATTTCGGCGCGATCATATTGCATTGCAGCATAGCAATATTACGAATGAATGGCGCGTGCCTGCATCCTTGGGAGGTATCGCCTTGCATTTAAAGGTATTATCCGTGCGGCTGGGTCGGCCGGACAGGGATGGGCGGGTCATCCGCGCACCGATGCGGCCTATCGACGCATCGGTTGCTCTCGAAGCCCGTGCGTGACGGTTTGCCGCCCCTTTTTTCCATCGACAGCCGCGCCGTTCAGGTGGAGCATCGAAAGTCCGATGCGGGCGTCCCGCCGGCTCCGGACCAGATGCGTTTTCCAGCGCCCGTCCGCCGCCGCCCGTCGCCTGATCCGGACGCAATCTTCTCGAAGTGCCAGGTCTTTAAAGTGCCAGTCTGAAGTGCCACACGCGAACGGGCCGCCCCGGCGGCCGGCGCCGGAGGCCCCTTTCCCGCCCTGGCCCCGTCCCCCGGTCACGACAGCCCGAAGCTTCGACGGGAGGTGTGAATGCCGCATACGCAAATCCGGACGGCGCGCTGCGCGGCGCTGGTCGGCCCCTATCTCGCCGGCAAAACGACACTGCTGGAAAGCCTGCTGTTCGCCGCCGGGGCCGTCACCCGCAAGGGCAGCGTGCGCGACGGCAATGCCGTGGGCGACAACTCGCCGGAGGCGAAGGCCCGGTCGATGAGCACCGAGCTGAACGTCGCCTCCTTCGATTACCTGGGGGAACGCTGGTCGATCCTGGACTGTCCCGGTTCGGTGGAACTGGCGGGGGAGGCGCAGGCGGCGCTGATGGTCGCCGACATCGCCATCGTCGTGGCGGAGGCCGCACCGGAGAAGGCGGTGCTGCTGGCCCCGCTGTTCAAGGTGCTGGACGATCACCGCATCCCGCATCTGCTGTTCATCAACAAGATCGACACGCTGGGCGATATCAGGGTGCGCGACGTCGTCGCCGCCTATCAGGAGGTCTCGACCCGCAAGCTGGTGCTGCGCGAGGTGCCGTTGCGCGAGAACGGCCAGATCACCGGGCTGGTCGATCTGGTCAGCGAGCGCGCCTGGCGCTTCAACCCGCACAAGCCGTCCGACCTGATCGCCCTGCCCGACGGCGCCCGCGACTGGGAGGCCGAGGCGCGGCAGGCGATGCTGGAATCCGCCGCCGACTTTGACGACGGACTGCTGGAAAAGCTGCTGGAGGACATGGCTCCCGACAGTGCCGAGCTTTACGAGACGCTGGCGCACGAGTTGGCCGACGACCTGATCGTGCCGGTCTTCTTCGGGTCGGCGGAGAACGACAACGGCATCCGCCGCCTGCTGAAGGCCCTGCGGCACGAAGGGCCGGAGGTTGCCATCACCGCGGCCCGCATCGACATCCCGGCCGACGCGGCGGTGGCGGCGCAGGTGGTGAAGACGATGATGGGGTCCCATGCCGGGAAGCTCAGCCTCGCCCGTATCTGGCGCGGCACCGTCACCGACGGCATGACGCTGGGGGCTGAGCGGGTGTCCGGCATCTTCCAGCAGTTCGGCCGCGACCAGACCAAGGTGCCGCAGGCCGTTGCCGGCGACCTCGTGGCGCTCGGCCGGCTGGAGAAGGCGGCGACCGGTGACCGGCTGACCGAGAAGGCCAATCTCGGCCCGCCCGCCGACTGGCCGGCCGCCGCCCCGCCGGTGCATGGGCTGGCGCTCCGCGCCGAGAACCGCAATGACGAGGTGAAGCTGTCCGCCGCCCTGCAGAAGCTGCGGGAGGAGGATCCGTCCCTGACGCTCGACCAGTCGGCCGAGACCGGGGAACTGGTGCTGTGGGGCCAGGGCGATGTACATCTGAAGCTGGCGATGGACCGGCTGCGCAGCCGCTTCAACGTCGCGGTGAAGGGCCAGCCGCCGCAGGTGCCCTACAAGGAGACGATCCGCAAGGGCACCGGCCACCATGCCCGCTTCAAGCGCCAGACCGGCGGCCATGGCCAGTTCGCCGACATCCATGTCGAGATCCGGCCGCTGCCGCGCGGGTCGGGCATCCAGTTCGAGGATGGGGTGGTCGGCGGCGCCGTACCGCGCCAGTACATTCCGGCGGTGGAGGCCGGCGTGCGCGACGCGGCGGTGCGCGGGCCGCTGGGTTTCCCGGTCGTGGATTTCGCAGTGGTGCTGACCGGCGGCCAGTTCCATGCCGTCGACAGTTCCGACATGGCCTTCAAGACGGTGGCGCGGCAGGCGATGGCCGATGCCCTGCCGACCTGCGAGCCGGTTCTGCTGGAGCCGATCCTGACCGTCACCATCGCGGTGCCCAGCGCCTTCACGCCGAAGGTTCAGCGTCTGGTCAGCGGACGGCGCGGCCAACTGCTGGGCTTCGATGCGCGGCCGGGCTGGCCCGGCTGGGACGAGGTGAAGGCGTGCATGCCCCAGGCCGACATGCAGGATCTGATCGTGGAACTGCGGTCGCTGACCTTCGGCGTCGGCAGTTACAGCGCCGAGTTCGACCGGCTTCAGGAGGTGGTCGGCAAGGCGGCCGACCGGGCCGTGGAAATCCGCCGCGACCTGCTGGCGGCACAATAGACGGAGGAACGCTCCCCCGCCCGGCTGGCGGGCGGGGGAGTGGTTCCAGCCTTACTTACCCGATCTTCTGCTTGGCCATCGCGCCCAGACGCAGGCGGAGCGCGTTCAGCTTGATGAAGCCTTCCGCGTCCTTCTGGTTGTAGACGCTGTCCTGCTCGAAGGTCACATAGTCCATGCGGTACAGCGAGTTGGGCGACTGGCGGCCGACGACCGTGACGTTGCCCTTGAACAGCTTCAGACGGACGGTGCCGTTGACCAGCGACTGGGTCTGGTCGATCAGCGCCTGGATGGCCAGACGCTCCGGGCTCCACCAATAGCCGCAATAGATCAGCTCGGCGTAGCGCGGCATCAGCTCGTCCTTCAGGTGGCCGGCGCCACGGTCGAGCGTGATGCTCTCCATCGCGCGGTGCGCCACCAGCAGGATGCTGCCGCCCGGGGTCTCATAGACGCCGCGCGACTTCATACCGACATAGCGGTTCTCGACAAGATCGAGACGGCCGATGCCGTTCTCGCCGCCCAGGCGGTTCAACTCGGTCAGCAGGGCCGCCGGCGACAGCGCCTTGCCGTCGATGGCGACCGCATCACCGTTCTTGAACTCGACCTCGATGTAGGTCGGGGTGTCCGGCGCCTTTTCCGGGGCGACGGAGCGGGTGTACATGTCCTCGTCCGGCTCGACCCACGGATCCTCCAGCGCCTTGCCCTCGTACGAGATGTGCAGGAGGTTGGCGTCGGTGGAGTAGGGGGCCTCGCCGCGCTTGTCCTTCGCGATCGGAATCTGGTTCTTCTCGGCGTAGTCCAGCAGCGTGGTGCGGCTGTTCAGGGTCCATTCGCGCCACGGCGCGATGACCGTGATGTCCGGGCGCAGGGCGTAATAGCCCAGCTCGAAGCGGACCTGGTCGTTGCCCTTGCCGGTGGCGCCATGGGCGACGGCATCGGCGCCGACCATGTTGGCGATCTCGATCTGGCGCTTGGCGATCAGCGGCCGGGCGATCGAGGTGCCGAGCAGGTAGGTACCTTCGTAGAGCGTGTTGGCGCGGAACATCGGGAAGACGAAATCGCGCACGAACTCTTCGCGCAGATCGTCGATGAAGATGTTTTCCGGCTTGATGCCCAGAAGCTCGGCCTTCTTGCGGGCGGGCTCCAACTCCTCGCCCTGGCCGAGGTCGGCGGTGAAGGTCACCACCTCGCAGGAATAGGTTTCCTGCAGCCACTTCAGGATGACCGAGGTGTCGAGGCCGCCCGAATAGGCGAGCACCACTTTCTTGATCTGTTTGCCGGACGCGCCGCTCATGGGACTGCTCTTGCAGTAGAGAAAGGTAAGGCCGCGACCGTACGGCCTTTCCCGCCCGCCTTCAAGCCCTGCCGGCGCCGATCTGTCCCTGGGAATGACAGGGACCGGCTACTCGATCTTCTCGCCGGGGTAGGTGCCCCAGAAATCGGCGCGCTTCATCCAGCCGCGATAGCCCTTCACATCGACCTCGCACCACTCGTCGCGGCACTTCTTCAGCGATCCGATGACACCGGGTTCCGCCCGCGCCACCACGCCGCTGTCGCCGCGCGGCGACTCATGGATCGCGCGGGTCTGGCCGACGATCAGAATGCCGCGGCGTCCCGACAGCGCGCTCTGGTGCACCCAGCCTTCCGCCCCCTCCCAATCGCGGATGCGGCGCCAGGTGTCGAATTCCTGGACGATCTCCACCGGCATGTCCTTGCGCTTGAACACCCATTCGATGGGGTAGCTGCCGTTGGGGCCGGAGCGCAGGTTCACCTCGCCGACGCGCACGGTGACGAAGCGGGGGATCGGCAGGCCCGACGCGTGGGTCGGGTCCTTTCCCTCCGCGGCGAGCGCCGTGCCTCCGCCCGTAACCGTGCCACCCGCGAAAAGCCCCGCCCCTAACCCCGCGATCAGGACCAGAGCGGCGAGGACGGAGCGGCGGACAGGCATGGCGGCACCGGAACAGGGATAGGGGAGGGCAAATTGGGCCGCACTATAGAGACCACCCGTTCGATAGGGCAAGCGCCGCCACCCCCATCGGACGGTGCGGCCAGCTTGCCGCAGGGTGGCCTTTCGCGACGGACTTCTGGACAGTCCAACGACCGCTTGGTATGGCAACCATGGACCGGAGCAGCCTGTGCCGAGACCGTCAGATGCGGGCAGCCGGGGCAAGGGAGGACCAGCACCGATGACCGACAAGAAGAAGCCGCTCGTTGTCGTCACCCGCAAGCTGCCGGACGTCATCGAGACGCGCATGATGGAGCTGTTCGACACCCGGCTCAATCCGGACGACGTGCCGCTCACCTCTGCCCAGATGCAGGACGCGATGAACATCGCCGAGGTGCTGGTGCCCACGGTCACCGACCGCATCGACCGCGCGCTGATCGAGGCCGCCGGGCCGCAGCTGCGGCTGATCGCCTCCTTCGGCACCGGTGTCGACCACATCGACCTGAAGGCGGCGCGCGAGCGCGGCATCGTCGTCACCAACACCCCCGGTGTCCTGACCGAGGACACCGCCGACATGACCATGGCGCTGCTGCTGGCCACCGCGCGCCGCGTGGCGGAGGGTGAGCGTCTGGTCCGCTCCGGCCAGTGGACCGGCTGGGGTCCGACCACCATGCTGGGCCACCGGATCAGCGGCAAGCGGCTGGGCATCCTGGGCATGGGCCGCATCGGCTCGGCGCTGGCCAAGCGGGCGCGCGCCTTCGGCATGTCTATCCACTACCACAACCGCCGCCGCGTCCATCCGGAGCTGGAGCAGGAACTGGAGGCGACCTACTGGTCCAGCCTGGACCAGATGCTGGCGCGGATGGACATCGTGTCGATCAACTGCCCGCACACGCCGGCCACCTACCATCTGTTGTCGGAACGCCGGCTGAAGCTGCTGCGCCCGCACTGCTACATCGTCAACACCTCGCGCGGCGAGGTGATCGACGAGGTGGCGCTGACCCGTATGCTGTCGAAGGGCGAGATCGCCGGCGCCGGCCTGGACGTGTTCGAGCATGAGCCGGCGGTCAACCCGAAGCTGCTGCGGCTGGACAATGTCGTCCTGCTGCCGCACATGGGCTCCGCCACCATCGAAGGCCGCATCGACATGGGCGAGAAGGTGGTGATCAACATCAAGACCTTCACCGACGGCCACGCCCCGCCCGACCGCGTTCTGGAAGCCCTGCTGTAAGACGCGGTTCCCTTCCCCTTCGGACAGGGGAGGGGGGCCGGTTCAGGACGCGGAGGCCTCCAGCGGGGCGGCCTCCCGTGCCGGGACCTCCTGCAGCTCCGCCTCCAGCCTTGCCTTGGCGGCGGCGGCCAGCTGCTCGTCGGCCTGGATGCGGGCCATGTCCTCCGGCGCGACGGCACCGGCGGCGATCACCAGCTCGGCGAAATCGGACAGATAGACGCTGCCCTTGACGGTGCGCTGGACCAGCACGTTGCGCTTGTCCTCGGCATCGCGCTTGCGCTTGACGAATCCCAGCACCGACAGACGGTCGAGCGCACGGGTGACAGCCGGCTTGGAAATGTTCAGCAGGGCAGCCAGACCGCGCACGGTGTGCGGCGGGTCGGTCAGATAAACCTGGAGAAGGATCGCCAATTGCCGCGCCGACAGGTCCGGCGCGTCCTTGCGGACGCTGGCGACCAGCGCGGTGCGCCACAACCCGAGCGCCTTGAGGTTCCGTGCCATGCCTCCCCCCGGAAAGCCGCGTGCGGTTCCGCAACCGCAGCACGCGCCGCGAAGTGTCGCTTACCCGAACGATGCAGGCAAGACTTTCGCGTTCCCGGGAGAAGGACGGCGCCGCTGCCTGCCTACTTTCCGTCCCGCTTCAGCACCACCGGTTTGGCCGTGCCGGTGACCAGCAGGTTTCCGCCGGTGAGCGGAACGACGGTCAGGCTGCTGCCGGCCGACACCGGGGCGAGGCTGACCGCTTGGCTGGCGGCGTTGGCGGCAGGCTTCACCCCGCCGGGGATCTCCTTGGGATCGAAGAAAGCGTCCTCTCCCTGGCCGGCGACGTCGTAGCCCGTGCATTCGCTGCCGACGCAGATGCTGGTCTCGTCGATGCGCGCCTTCCCGGCGGGAGCGTTGAAGGGCGCGTCGTCAGCCCCGCCGCCGCTCCAGCTCCAACTGCCGCGCAGCCAGTCCGGCAGGCGGGTGTCCTTCTGGACCTCCAGATTGTCGGTGATCAGGCCGATGCCGCCATTCAGCCCCTGGGCGGCCACCGCCTCGGCAATCTTGCGGGCTTCGGCGGCGGGAATGCCGTAGCGGGTGGCGATCTGCGGCGTCCAGGCCGTCACCGCACCGTCCACCGCCTTGCGCAGGCTGTCGCCCCAGCCGGGCGCAAACCAGCGCGGGTTGGACCAGCCGGAGGCATCCTTGACCAACTGGGGCAGTTGCGGGGCATCTGCGCCCTGATCGGCGCCCTGATTGGCGACGAACAGGCGCGGATCGACCGCCGACTTCATGCGGTCGATGCCCATCTGGCGGTAGGTGGCGAAGCGGATCGTGCCGGTGCGGTTGGAGGCCGCTTCCAGCATCGGGGCGAGCAGGTTGTCAACCGCCTTCCAGGCGGGGGTGGCGAGCAGGGCCTTGTCGTCGGGGCAGGCGGGATAGGCGCCGAAATTGTCGCGGTTGCTGCCATAGAGCGGCTCCATCGCCTTCCAGGCCGCCGCTCCGCGCTTCTCCATCACCGAACAGGGCCACGCCATCTCCACCTCGTCGCTGACGACGCGCAGAGCGGTGAGGAAACCGTCGTCGGTGGCGAGATCGACCCCGGATGCCGTCTCGCGGGCATAGGAATCCTCAATGCCGGCGATGGCCTCACGCAGCAGCGCCTCCGCCTTCGCGCGGTCGGGGGAGGGGCCGAAGCGCAGCAGGTAGGCGTTCCATCCCTTGCCCAGCCCGCCGCGGATTTCGGCAAGCCGTTTGGCGGCGCCGGCCGGATCGCCGGCGATGCCGTCGACGATGGCGGACATCGCGGCGACTGCCTTCGGCATCGAGTCGGACAGCGCGGTGCGCCGGGCATCCAGCACCGGGCCGAGGCAGGGGCCGGGGGCTGCCGCGGTCGCACACTGGTTGCGCTGCGCCAGCCAGGCCCGCTGTTCCGTCCGCAGCCGGTCACGGTCGGCGGCGGCGGACAGATCCTGCAGCGCCTTGTAGAGGCCGGCGATCTCCCGGTCGGCATCGGCCAGCTTGGGATCGGCGCAGATCGCCTTTTCCACCGGCGTGGAGGCCGCCTTGCAGTCGAAGGACGGTTCAGCCCTTGCGGCCCCGCCGACGACCATGATCGAGAGCGCCGCCGCAGCCCCCGCAAGCATTGCGCCGCCGATGGACGGCTTCCCGTTTTTGCGCGTGTCCATAACCGTTCGGTTTTTCTCTGCCCGGCCCATCATGCCTTCCTGGGACTGTGATCCGCGGAAGATACGGAATCCGTTGCGGCTTGTCCTCTGCCTCCCTGGCAAATCCAGGGAGCGACATTCAAAGAAAAGCGACTGCGATTGCGGCGAAATGGCAGCTGGCCGCAGCCAGCACGAACAGGTGCCAGACGGCGTTGTTGTAGGGCATGCGATCCATCAGGTGGAAGACGACGCCGACGGTGTAAACCAGCCCGCCGGCGACCAGCAGCCACAGGGCAGGCGCCGACAATGCCGATCCGAGCGGTTCCAGCGCCGTGACCACCGCCCAGCCCAGTCCGAGATAGAGCGCCATCCCCAGCCGGTTGAAGCGACCCGGAAAGCGCAGCTTCAGCGCGGCGCCGAAGGCGGCCCCGCCCCAGACGGCGCCACCCAGCCAGATCCCTTGGCCCATCCCTTGGCCCAGCCCAAGCGTGAAGGGCGTGTAGGTGCCGGCGATCATCACGAAGATCATGGCATGGTCGATCCGCCGCAGCATCGCCTTGCCGAAGCCGGGCGGGGCGAGGTTGTAGGCGGCCGAGGCCGTCAGCATCCCCACCAGACCCAGGCCGTAGACGGTCAGCGCCAGTGCCGTATGGACCGGCACGGCGCCGGAAAACACACCTTCATTCAGCAGCCAGACGAAACCGGTGAGGCCGGCGATGACGCCGACGGCATGGACGACCGCATCGGCCCGCTGTTCACCGACGCTGTAGACGGGAAACTGGTGGGCATCCGGCATTGGCACACCGCTTCGGTCGACGCGAAAGAGAGAAGTCGGCCGCCGGAATGGGGCCTGCGTCGAACATGGTGTGCCGGCAGCGGCCACGCCAGCGGTCCTGTCCGATGGAAAGAACCCGGCGGGCGCGGCTTCGGAGAACCGCTTATGCCTGACGGAACGGCCGCGTTACGCCGTTACTCCGCTGCGAAGGCCACGGCCGCGGTGTGGCGGTGGCGCGGCATCGGCTCCGACAGGTTGGCGGCCTTGCGGAAGTAGCACAAGGCATAGACACGGACGCAGCCGGTGAGATTGTCGCAGTCCTGGCGTTCGGCATCGATCTTCGACACCAGTTCGCTCATCGTCATGAACTCGCGGGCGCAGATTTCCTCAAGCGACTCCCACTCCACCGGCATCAGCTTCATGCTGGTCCGCTTGCCGTTCACCCTGATGTTGCGCATGTGCATGGGAGAGCCCTCCGTTGCTGATGCATAAATGGGTATGCGAAACGGCGGGGTGTGTGCTGTGAAGTTTTTCACAGGGAAAATGACCCTCCGAGCGGGGAGCCGTCGAAGGGCCGGGCGGGCATCATGGGATCGACATCGGATCGGGGGACGGCATGACGCCAAACGAAGCCTTGCGTGCGATCATGAACGAGGCGGCGGCGGCACGTTCCGCCCTGTGCGAGAACGAACTGGTCATCCGTCTGGACAACATCCTCGCCATTGCCCGCGAAGCGCTGGAGTGGCAGGACGGGGACGAAATGCCGCAGCCGTCATGGAACGAAGGCGGCGGTTGCCCGGAGCGGTGAGGGGGAGGTCGCGGTCACGTCCAAGGTGCTGAGACAATTGGTCACGGGTGGTCGTAAATCTGCACAACTTCGCACACCTACGAATTGCATAGGGGAGTAACCTTCCGGACTTACCACCGTCGTTCCCAGTCTGGAAAATCAGGAAGGGCAGGCGGAGGGTTTCTCAAACCGAAATGGGACTTCCCAGGCAATGGTTCCGATCGCGACTCCGACCTGCATCCTCCGCGGCACTTACGTTCGTTCCATGTTCGGCGATGTGCCCGTCGAAAGCCTGAAGATCGGCGATATGATCAAGTCGTCGGTGACCGGTGAGTTCCGTTCGATCCGTTGGATCGGCCGGCGTCTGCTGGCGGGCTCGTCCCTCGATACCGAGCATCTGCGCAAGGTCCATCTGCCGGTGCGGATCGCCCGTGACGCCATCGCCCAGAACATGCCGTCCCGCGATCTCTATATCTCCCCGAGCCACGCGCTGCTGATCGGCGAGTACGGAGTTTCGGCCCGTCTGCTGATCAACGGCTCGTCGATCCGGCAGGTGGATGCGATGGAGGAGATCGAGTATTTCCACATCGAACTCGACAGCCATGACGGCATGTACGCCGAAGGGCTGCCGGTCGAGACCTATCTCGAAGCCGACAACCGTCAGGCCTACGACAACGCTGCCGAGTATGAGGCGCTGTATCCGGGAGACGATCCGCGCATTCAGGACCCCTGTGTGAAGATCGACATCCCGCTGGCCGCCCTGGAGCAAATCCGCAAGAACGTGAACAAGCACGCCGAGCAGATCGAAACGGCCGAACTGGCCTGAAGCCGAACTTGGCCGGCCTGTGGGCCGATTGTCGATTGTAAGTGAGGGGCCGTCCTGTGGGGCGGCCCTTTTGCATTGGCGGAGGCATGTCGAGCGAGCGGGCGGCGTTCTGCATGCCTCCGGTTCGACCGGGCGCCCCATCCCCGGTGATGACCTGCCGCTGGGAATGATGCCCTGGGCAAAGACGGACCTCGACTACCGGCCATCTTGCAGCCGGCGATCACAGCCAGCCGGGACCATGCAGATTGTGGCCCCCAGCGTAGCCCAGCCCTGTGCACAAAAAAACCGCCGCTAACCCGATGGATTAGCGGCGAGTTGAACAGGGAGGCTTCACGTCTGGGAGACGCTGGGTCCGAGGACCCAACCCCGGAGGGGAGACCTCCGGGACGAAACATCAGATGCTGCGTCGCAACATCCAACGATCAAAATTTGACCATTCTGCTGCCAACTTTCCAGGCACAAATGTATAAATCTACCATGCAAGACACGCATGGCTTCTGAAGTCCCTTAGGAAGCTAATAAAAATGCCAAAAACGACAGCGCCGCTCCGGTAAGTTGGAGCGG
Organism: Azospirillum palustre; assembly: GCF_002573965.1. Taxonomy (NCBI): domain Bacteria; kingdom Pseudomonadati; phylum Pseudomonadota; class Alphaproteobacteria; order Rhodospirillales; family Azospirillaceae; genus Azospirillum; species Azospirillum palustre. The sequence continues at coordinate 99,396 of NZ_PDKW01000043.1, forward strand.
CGCTGTCGTTTTTGGCAATTCTCTTACGGGATCACTAAAAATGTTCGTGGTCAGAACGGAGTTTCTGCCACTTTTTTAACCAGGAAGTCGCGGAAGACGGCGATGCGCTTGGAATGGCGCAATTCTTCGGCATAAACGAAGTAGGCGTCGACCTTCGGCCCGTCGACATCCGGCAGGATCCGCGTCACGTCCTTGGAGAAGCTGTCGACCAGGAAGTCGGGCAGCGCGCCGATGCCAAGCCCGCTCTCCACCGCACGGTAGATGGCGTAGACGCTGTTGACCTGCAGGATCGGTTTCCGGTTGGGCGACGGATCGCCCATTTCCATGATCCAGTTGACGTTGGGGATCGGTGCCCGCACGTCGGGCGGATAGGTGATCAGATCGTGGTTGTCCAGCTCCGCCAGCGTCTTCGGCGAGCCCTTCTTCTTCAGGTAGCTCTGGCTGGCATAGAGGTGGAAGCGGATCGACATCAGGTGCCGCTGGATCAGGTCCGGCTGGCGCGGCGTGTTCATGCGGATGGCGATGTCCGCCTCGCGCATCGCCAGATCCAGCTCGTCGTCATCGATCAGCAGCGTCAACTGTATGTCGGGGTAGATCGACATGAACTCGTTGATGCGCGGCGTCAGCCAAGTCGATCCGAAGGCGACGGTCGTCGTCACCCGCAGCGGGCCCTTGGGATGCTCCCGGCTTTCGGTCAGCATCGCCTCGGTCATCGACAGTTTGGCGAAGACGTCGCGGGCGGTGCGGTGAAGCAACTCGCCCTGTTCGGTCAGGATCAGCCCACGGGCGTGGCGGTGAAACAGTGGAACGCCCAGGCTTTCCTCAAGCGCGCTGATCTGGCGGCTGACCGCCGACTGGCTGAGGTTCAACGTCTCGCCGGCGTGCGTGAAGCTGCCGGCTTCGGCCACCGCGTGGAAGACCCGAAGCTTGTCCCAATCCATCATGCTGTCCCGCCCCGATGCGCAACCGCCCGGAGCCTCCCATTTATCTTGAGGACGGCGCATGGCCGCCATGCATGTTTATAGCGGGAACGCGCCCGGAACGCACGCGCTAGTAAAAGCGATTCGCACGAAAATTAATCATGATCACCGGAGTTATTCTCATCCGAAGTCACAGCGATCCGGGCATATCCGTATAATGGATAGGGATGTTTGCGATGCTCGGAAACGGGGCGGCGGTCGTTCGCCCCCGTTTTGCTAATCCGCGGCGTCGGTCAGGGCGGCGGCCTTGACCGTCGCGCTGCGGGCATCGCCCTCCGGCTTGTCCGGACCGCGGTGGCCGATATGTCCGCTGATTTCGTCGCCAGCATCGGCGGGCAGGCGCCAGAAGGGCAGGCTGGAGGCGCAGGCCATCAGCCCCACCGTCAGGAAGGCGGGAACGAAAGAGGCCGGGGTCAGCGTGCCGCTCCACTGCACGGTCAGGTGAAGCGTGGTGGCGCCGACGGCGACGCCGAGGCTCATCGACAGCTGCTGCATCACGCTGGCCAGCGTGTTGGCGCGGCTTGTCATCGGCTGCGGCACCTCGGCATAGCTCAGCGTATTCATGCCGGTGAATTGCAGCGACCGGAAGAAGCCGCCCAGCAGCAAGGCGCCGAGGATCACCAGATGCGGCGTGTCGGGGCGGAAGGCGCCGTAGCTGGCCAGGATCACGCCGCTGACGATGGAGTTCAACGTCAGCACCGGACGGAAGCCGAAGCGGCGCAGGATCGGGCCGGCCAGCGCCTTCATGGTCAGGGCGCCCGCCGCCCCGGCGAAGGTGAGGGCGCCCGACTCGAAGGCGGTCAGGCCGAAGCCGATCTGCAGCATCACCGGCATCAGGAAGGGCACCGCGCCGATGCCGATGCGGAACAGGGTGCCGCCCAGCACCGACGCCCGGTAGGTTTGCAGCCGGAACAGCGACGGGTCCAGCACCGGCCGCGCCACCTGCCGGGCATGGCGCAGATAGGCCAAAGTCGCCAGCAGCGCCACCGCCAGCAGGATCGCCACCGCAGTGGCCGGCAGCAGGTCGCGCCCGACATTCTCGAAGCCGAACATGAAGGCGGCCAGCGCGACGGAACTCCACAGGAAGCCGCGGGCGTCGAACGGGTCGCGCTGCTCCTCCTTCAGGTTGGGGATCAGCGCCAGCACCAGGGCGATGCCCACCAGCCCGATCGGCACGTTGATGAAGAAGATCCAGCGCCAGGAGGCGTAGGTGGTGATCGCCCCGCCGACCAGCGGACCCAGCGCCGGCCCGATCAGCGCCGGCAGGGTCATCCGCGCCATCGCCGTCACCAGCTGGTCCTTCGGCACGGTGCGCAGCAGGATCAGCCGGCCGACCGGCACCATCATCGCCCCGCCCATGCCCTGGAGGATGCGGGCGGCCACCAGCTCCGCCAGCCCGTTCGACAGGCCGCAGGCGATGGACCCCGCCATGAAGACGCCGATGGCGCTGGCGAAGACGGTGCGGGCGCCGTACCGGTCGGCCGCCCAGCCGCTGACCGGCAGGAACACCGCCAGCGCCAGCATGTAGGAGGTCATCGCCAGACTGAGCCGCAGCGGATCCTCGCCCATCGACTGCGCGATCCCCGGCAGGGCGGTGGCGATCACCGTCGAGTCGAGATTCTCCATGAACAGGGCGCAGGCGATGATCAGCGGGGTGACGCGCGACATGACGGACCGTCAGGCAGGAAGCAGAACCCTACGAATGTGAGGCGTCCCGCCGCATTGACCATCGCCCATGCGAAAGCCCTGCCATGCGTAAGCGCGGTCAGAGACGGATCACCCGGCCGCGGAGACGAAGTCCACCGCCGCCTGCGTGTGCAGCCGCGTGGTGTCGAACACCGGGAAGCCCGGCAGGTCGGGCTGGTCGATCAGCAGGAAGATCTCGGTGCAGCCCAGGATCACGCCCCCGGCGCCGCGGCGGCGCAGATCCTCGACGATGCGCAGGTACTCGGCCTTGGAGTCGGGGCGGAGGTCGCGCCGCACCAGCTCGTCGAAGATGATGCGGTCGACAAGGGCCCGGTCGGCCTCGTCGGGCACCAGAAGCTCGACGCCGAAACGGTCGCGGAACCGTTCCGCCAGCAGGTCGGACCGCATGGTCGCCGCGGTGCCGAGCAGGCCGACCCGCTGCAGCCCGGCCTTCGCGATCGCCTCGCCCGTCGGGTCGGCGATGTGGATGAAAGGGATGCTGCGGCCGGCCATGATCGGCTCGACCACCCGGTGCATGGTGTTGGACACGCAGATGACCAGATCGGCGCCGGCCCGCTCCAGCGCGTCGACCTTGCCTGAGAGATAGCGTTCGGCGCCGTTCCAGTCGCCGGTGCGGACGAAATGCTCGATGTTGCCGAAATTCACGCTGACGATGACGATCTCGCCGTTGTCCCAGCCGCCCAGCCGGGTATTCAGCCCGTCGTTGAGAAGACGGTAATATTCCCCGGTGGCCTGATTGCTCATGCCGCCGAGCACACCGATGGTCTTCTGCGGCAGGGGGCGGACGGTTGGATGGATCGTCATCGCGGTGTTTCTCCTTATTGGCTCGTTCCTGAACAGGCCGCCAGCCTTATCACGTCACCGTCCGCTGAACACCGGCTTCCGCTTTTCCAGGAACGCGCGGTAGCCCTCGCGGAAATCCCCGGTGCCGAAGCAGCGGTAGCATTCGGCGATCTCGGCCTCGGTCAGCGGTGCCGGATCGGACAGGCGGCGGACATAGCGCTTGTGCAGGGTCGCGGCCAGCGGCGCGCCGGCGGCGATGCGCTGGATCGTGGCGGCGATCTCCGCTTCGAAGCCTTCATCCGGGACGATGCGGTGGACGAGCTTCTTGTCCTTGGCCTCCGCCGCACCGAAGATGCGGCCCTCCAGCAGGATTTCCAGCGCCGCCGGACCGCCGGCGACGTCGGCCACCAGCTTCAGCTCCGTCGGTCCCATGGAGATGCCGAGCCGGCTGACCGGCACACCGAAGCGGCTGCTCTCCGAACAGACCCGCAGGTCGCAGGCCAGCGCCACCGCAAGGCCGATGCCGCAGCAGGGGCCGTCGATGGCGGCCAGAACCGGATGGCGCAAGGCACGCAGGCCATCCAGCCCTTCGTCCATCAGATCGCCGTAGCTCGCCCCCTGTTCGGGGCTGTTGCGCTCGCTCTCGAACTCCGAGATGTCGGCGCCGGGGGAGAAGGTGCGGGCGCCGTTGGCGCCGGGACCGCCGCGCATGACGACGACGCGGACTCCGTCATCGGCCTCCAGCGCGCCCAGGTGCCCGATCAGGGCGTGCCACATCGGCTTGTCGAAGGCGTTCAGCTTGTCCGGGTTGGACAGGGTCAGGGTCGCGACGACTCCATCGCGGGTCAGGGTGATGGTGCCGGCCATGCCGCAGTCTCCATCCGTTGCCGTATGGCCGCGTACCATAGCGCCCTGTTGCCGGGACGCAAGGCGCCCGGTGCCGCGGTGCGGAAAGGGCAGGGGAGGCCGTCGCGAAAAAAGTGAGGGGAGGGTGAATTTTCCTCTTGCGGCGGAGGCCGTGTTTCCGTAGAAAGCGGCTCCCGGACGACGGGAGCGCGGGCGTAGCTCAGGGGTAGAGCACAACCTTGCCAAGGTTGGGGTCGAGGGTTCGAATCCCTTCGCCCGCTCCAGTTCTCCGGTAAAAGCGAAGATCAAAGGGCCGGGCGGCAACGCACCGGCCCTTCGCTTTTCCGGCCTCCGCGGCCCGGCAACGGGCTTTTGAAATCGCTGGGTATCCCGTATCGACACTGGCCGTCCGGCGCGCTAGATCCATACACATGACCGACACTTCCCTCGCCGCCCGCGGCGTTGCGCTCGACTTGCTGCGCGACGTGCTGCGCAAGTCCGTCCCCTTCGACGACGCGTTCGACGCGCATCCCGAACTGGCGGCGTTGCAGCCGCGCGACCGCGGCTTCGTCCGCCTGCTGGTCGCCACCGTCCTGCGCCGTCTGGGCCAGATCGACGAGATGATCCAGGCCAGCCTCGCCAAGCCGGGCCTGCCCAAGGCGGCCATCCACGACATGCTGCGGCTGGGCACGGCGCAGCTGGTGTTCCTGAACACCCCCGCCCACGCCGCCGTCGACACCGCGGTGGAACTGGCGGCAGCGCGCAACGCCGCTCCCTACAAGGGGCTGATCAATGCCGTGCTGCGCCGCATCGGGCGCGAGGGGGCGGAGATGGCGGCGCGGCAGGATGCCGGGCGGCTGAACACGCCGGACTGGCTGTGGCTGTCCTGGCGCTCCGCCTACGGCACTGCCCGCACCCGCGGCATCGTCGAGGCGCACCTGCACGAGGCGCCGCTCGACATCACGGTGAAGTCCGATCCGGAGGGCTGGGCGGAACGGCTGGGCGCCACCTTGCTGCCGACCGGATCGCTGCGCCGTCCGACCGGCGGGTCGGTGACCGAGCTTCCGGGCTTCGAGGACGGGGAATGGTGGATCCAGGATCTCGCCGCCTCGCTGCCGGCCAAGCTGTTCGGCGATCTGGCGCGCAAGCGGGTGTTCGACCTGTGCGCCGCCCCCGGCGGCAAGACGGCGCAGCTGGTGGTGCGGGGCGCGCGGGTCACCGCCATCGACCGCTCGGCCCGCCGGCTTGAGCGGGTGACGGAGAACCTGAAGCGCCTGCGCCTTGAGGCCGATGTGCTGGCCGCCGACGCCACCACCTGGGAGCCGGAGGAGCCGGCCGACGCCGTGCTGCTCGATGCGCCCTGCTCGGCTACGGGTGCGATCCGGCGCCATCCCGATATCCTGCGGGTCAAGACGCCCGACGACATAGCCAAGCTGGCCCGCGCCCAGTCGCGGCTGCTCGCCCGCTCGGTCGAGCTGGTGAAGCCCGGCGGCACGCTGATCTACTGCACCTGCTCGATCCAGCCGGAGGAGGGGGAGGTGCAGATCGCCCGCCTGCTGGAACAGGACAAGCGGATGGAGCGTTGGCCTGTGACCGCCGACGAGCTCGGCGGCCTGTCGGAGCCGATCAACGAGGTGGGGGAGGTTCGCAGCCTGCCGGGCATGCTGGCCGATCTCGGCGGGATCGACGGCTTCTTCGTGGCACGCCTGCGCCGACGCCAGGGGTGAAGCCTTTTGCGGTCCGCACCGCGGGATAAATCCCAGCCCTGCCTTGCGGTGCGGGCGGCGAATTGATACGACACGAGCCATGCTTCCGTCCGCGTTCTCCCGCACCGCATCATCACCCTCCGCCGGCTGCCGACGCCGCTTGCGGTCCTGAAGGAGTCGGCGCAGATGGGCGACGGGAACGGACGGTTTCGCAGTGGCATGGCGCGCCTTGCCTATGGGAACCCCCTCTACGCCCTGATGCTGGGCGGCAAGGCGCCGGGCGCGCTGGCGGTGATCCCGCCCGATCCCTGGCCGGGCGATACCGATAACGGCAACGCCATGCTGGCCGGCCGGATGAACTTCGCTGGCCAGCCGGTCATGGTCGACCCCAACGGTGCGCCCAACTGGCGGCCCCAGGGCGTCAGCCCCGGCTGGCTGCGCGCCGCCCACGGCTTCGAATGGCTGCGCGACCTGCGCGCGGTCGGCGGCGACACCGCGCGGCGCCGGGCGCGGGTGCTGGTGTGGTCCTGGCTGGACCAGAACGGCGGCTGGCATTCGCAGAGCTGGGCACCCGACGTGCTGGGCATGCGGCTGTCCAGTTGGATCGGTCTGCATGATTTCTACTGCGCGTCCGCCGACGACGAGTTCCGCGCCCGGGTGTTCGAGAGCATGGCCCGCCAGCTTCGCCACCTGCTGCGGGTGGCGCCGGCCAAGCTGGACGGCGAGCGGCTGATCGGCGCGATCAAGGGCCTGCTCTACGGCGGCTATTGCCTGCCCGACCAGGACAAGGCGGCGCGGGAGGCGTTGCGCCTGCTCGACAAGGAGCTGCCCCGCCAGATCCTGCCCGACGGCGGCCATGTGGAGCGCAACCCGTCGATCCAGATGCGGGTGCTGCGCGACCTGATCGACATGCGCGCCGTCTTGCGCGTCGCGAAGGAGGAGGTGCCGGAAACCCTCCAGCACGCCATCGACCGCATGACGCCGGCCCTGCGCTTCTTCCGCCATGTCGATGGCGGGCTCGCCCTTTTCAACGGCGGGCGGGAGGAGGAGCCGGCGCTGATCGACACGGTGCTGGCCCAGGCCGATGCCCGCGGCCGCCCGCTGAAAAGCGCGCCGCACACCGGCTTCGAGCGTCTGCTCGCCGGGCGCACGCTGGTTCTGCTCGACACCGGCGCGCCGCCGCCGGCCGGGCTGGACCGCACCGCCCATGCCGGCACCCTGTCGATGGAGGTTTCCGTCAACAAGGAGCGGCTGATCGTCAATTGCGGCAGCCACCCGTCCCAGCGCGGCCCGTGGCGCGCGGCGCTGGCCGGCACCTCCGCCCACTCGACCATGGCGGTCGCCGACACCAATTCGTCGGAGGTACTGGAGAAGGGCGGGCTCGGGCGCCGGCCGACGCATGTCAGCTGCGAACGCCAGGAATCGGACGGGGCCATGCTGGTGGTGGCAACCCACAACGGCTACAGCAAGGGCTTCGGCCTGCTGCACCGCCGCCGCGTCTATCTGGCCGACAATGGCGAGGATCTGCGCGGCGAGGACACGCTGGAACCGGTGATTGGCGCCACGCCCCAGCCGCAGCCCTACGCCATCCGCTTCCACCTTCACCCCAATGTCCAGGTCGTTCCGGTTCAGGCGCAGGGCAATGGCGGCAACGATCAGGTGCTGCTGCGTCTGCCCAGCGGCAATGCCTGGCGCATGCGGGTGACCGGCGCCGTGCTGGAGGTGGCGGAGAGCGTCTATCTCGGCAGCGGGGAGGAGCCCCGCCGCACCCGGCAGATCATGATGCAGGGACAATGCGGACCCGAAGGGCTGACGGTGAAATGGGCCTTGCGCCGCGAGCGCAAGGCGGCGTAAATCGCGCCCATCCGCGGTGGCCGGGCCTATTCCCTTCGGGAGGGGCGTGGAAACACGGATGAACACGGGATTTTGGGGCACGGACGACCACGGGACTCTTCACGCCGTGCTTATCCATGTCCGTCCGGGCCGGGATCGGCCGGGCGGACGCGGATAAGCACGGCTGAGCGGCATTTCCGTGGTCGTCCGTGCTTTTCTTCTTCCGTGCTTGTCCGGGTCTCCCCGGTTGCCTGCGGCCTTATGCAATTCCCGCAGCGATCAGGATGACGCCATGAGCCCGCCCAAAGCCAACCATGCCCCCGCTCCCGACAAGGTCCGCATCGCCCGCGCCCTGATTTCCGTGTCCGACAAGGCCGGTCTGGTGGAGCTGGGCAAGGCGCTCGCCGCCCGTGGTGTCGAGATCCTGTCGACCGGCGGCTCGGCCCAGCGTCTGGCTGAGGCTGGCGTGCCGGTCAAGGAGGTCTCCGACCACACCGGCTTCCCGGAAATCATGGATGGCCGCGTCAAGACCCTGCATCCGCGCGTCCATGGCGGCATCCTGGCCCGCCGCGACATCCACGCCGACGCGATGGCGCAGCACGACATCCCCGGCATCGATCTGGTGGTGGTCAACCTCTACCCGTTCGAGGCAACGGTCGCCAAGGGCGCTGCCTATGACGACTGTGTCGAGAACATCGACATCGGCGGGCCGGCGATGATCCGCGCCGCCGCCAAGAACCACGATTTCGTCGCCATCGTCACCGAGCCGTCCGACTACGAGGCGGTGATGGACGAGCTGGCGACCCATGACGGCTGCGTCACACTGGCCCTGCGCCGCAAGCTGGCCCAGCGCGCCTATGCCCGCACCGCCGCCTACGATGCCGCCATCTCCACCTGGCTGGCCGGCCAGCTGGGCGAGACCTTCCCGCCGCGCACCACCCTGTCGGGCTCGCTTGCCCAGACCCTGCGCTATGGCGAGAACCCGCACCAGCAGGCGGCCTTCTACGTCACCGGCGAGAAGCGTCCGGGCGTCGCCACCGCCGTGCAGTTGCAGGGCAAGGAGCTGTCCTACAACAACCTGAACGACACCGACGCCGCTTTCGAGCTGGTGGCGGAGTTCGGGCAGCCGGCCGTCGCCATCATCAAGCACGCCAACCCCTGCGGCGTGGCGCAAGGGTCGAACCTGCTGGAGGCCTACAAGTCGGCCCTGCTGTGCGATCCGGTCAGTGCCTTCGGCGGCATCATCGCCGTCAACCGCAGCCTGGACGCCGAGACGGCCGAGGAGATCTCCAAGCTGTTCGCCGAGGTGGTGATCGCCCCCGACGCCGACGAGGCCGCCCGCGCACTGCTGGCGACCAAGAAGAACCTGCGCGTGCTGCTGACTAAGGACGTGCCGAATCCGGCCGAGCCCGGCATGATGATCAAGCAGCTGTCGGGCGGCTTCCTGTTGCAGAACCGCGACAGCGGCCGCATCGACCCGGCCGAGCTGAAGGTCGTCACCAAGCGCGCGCCGACCGAACAGGAGCTGGCCGACCTGCTGTTCGCCTTCCGCGTCGCCAAGCACGTCAAGTCGAACGCCATCGTCTACGCAAAGAACGGCGCCACTGTGGGCGTCGGTGCCGGCCAGATGAGCCGTGTCGATTCGGCCCGTATCGCCGCCATCAAGTCGGGTGAAGCCGCCAAGGCCGCCGGCCTGTCGGAGCCGTTGACCAAGGGCTCTGTGGTTGCGTCGGACGCCTTCTTCCCCTTCGCCGACGGCCTGCTGGCCGCGGCGGAAGCGGGGGTGACGGCGGTGATCCAGCCGGGCGGCTCGATCCGCGACAACGACGTGATCGCCGCCGCGGACGAGAAGGGTCTGGCGATGGTGCTGACCGGAATGCGGCACTTCCGGCATTGATGATGTGAAACGGGCCCTCTCCCCTCAGGGGGGAGGGCTCTTTCTCACGCCTCGGCCAGCAGGTCGTCGGAATCCTCGACCCGCTTCAGCATCGACTGCCGCAGTTTCAGCAGCGCCCGGTGCTCCAGCTGGCGCACGCGCTCCTTGCTGACGCCCAGTTCGCGGCCAAGTTCCTCCAGCGTGGCGCCTTCCTCGCGCAGGCGGCGTTCGCGGATGATGGTGCGTTCGCGTGGGCTCAGTTCACCCAGCGCCTCCGCCAGCCATTGCGACCGCGTGCTGGCGTCGCGCATGCCGATCACCACATCCTCGGGCGAGGGGCGCTGGTCGGCCAGGAAATCCTGCCAGTCGTCGTCGGAGCCGTCGGCCACCGGCGTGTTCAGCGACTGGTCGGAACCGGACAGGCGCATCTCCATCGCCTCGACCTCGGATACCTCGACCTTCAGTTCGCCGGCGATCCACTCGCGGCCTTCCCTGGTCAGGGGCGCACCGCTGCCGTTCTGGGTGGCGCTGTCGATCTTGGCACGCAGCCGGCGCAGGTTGAAGAACAGGGATTTCTGCGCGGCGGTGGTGCCGGTCCGCACGATCGACCAGTTGCGCAGGATGTAGTCCTGCATGGCCGAGCGGATCCACCAGGCGGCGTAGGTGGAGAAACGCACCTCGCGGTCGGGTTCGAAGCGGCTGGCCGCCTGCATCAGGCCGACATTGCCCTCCTGGACGAGATCGCCCATCGGCAGGCCGTAATTGCGGAACCGCGATGCGGTCGCCACCACCAGACGGGTGTATGCCCGGACCAGGTGATGCAGGGCGCGTTCGTCGTTGCCCTCACGCCATTTTCGGGCGAGATCGAATTCGTGGTCGCGCGACAGCAACGGCTCGCGCATGGATGCCTTGATGAAGCTCAGATTTGCACGCTGAGTCTCCGGATCGTCGATGTATGCCATCCGTCCCTTCCTTCCCGTCTGGGCGGCATCGTGTTCCTTCGCATATCCCCGTACTATCGGGTCTTCGCCGCTTTGCCGCCTGCCCCCGGTCGATGCCGTCGGGTTAAGACAACAAGCATGAGCGCGCCCTGTTGCGAAATCATACGCAGGTGTAGGGGGAGCGGATCACCGGAGAGGCAAAGGAATTTTTCCGGCGACCCGTTTATGGGTGGCCGGTGAGGGACGGAGAGCGGAAACTCTTCACTGTTATTGCGCGAAGTTATGGTCGGACGGAGCGATCCGGCAGAACCTGAGGTTGGGTCAGGCCTGGAAAAGGTCCAGCATCTCACCGAAAGAATCGAAGCAGGCGCAGACGAGGTAGCCACCGCGGCCGCAGCCGCCGTCGAGCGTCACCGTTGCCGGTCCGACACCGACGCCGGGGCTTTCCGGCATCCAGTTGGGGTCGTAGCCGCGCACCAGACGGCTGAAACCGCCATAGGGCTGCTCCAGCCGGGCGAAGCCGGCGCTGCCCCACCAGAAGGCGTCGCCCTGGCCGGTCAACGGGCGGCGGGGATCGATGCCGGAATTGACCAGCAGCAGGCTTCCGCCGCCGCGGCTGCTGCCGGTCCAGCCCTCGCCGTCCCCAGCGTCCTTCGAAAGCCCGTCGGAGGAGCCGTCATCCGCAGCCCCGCCCTGCGAGGCCGCGCCGCCGGTGTAGGCTGCACGGCGCAGCGCGTTGAACAGCTGTTCATGACCGGGTCTCGCGGCCACCGCCTGCCGGAGTTCACGCGTCCAGCGGCCCAGCATCACCGCTCCGCCGCGTGCCGCCGCCATGCCGGCATCGAGATGACCGCCATAGGCCGCCAGCGTCGGCGCAACGCCCTGGCGCAGCATCCAGTCCAGCACGGTGCGCGGGTCGGGAGCGAAATGGAGTTGCAGCAACTTCTGCCACATCTCCTCCTGCTGGCCGCGCAGGTAGACGATGTCGGACGCGATCATGCCCGGCATCGCCAGCAGGGCGATGCGGAAGGCAAGCAGCCGGTCGATGGTTTCCACCACCTGCTCGCCGAAGCCGATCATGTTGCCGAGATAGACCAGCCGGTCGCCGGGGCGGAAGCGCTGGCCGATGGCCTGATGGATCAAGTCCAGCCGGTCCGGCTGTGCGTGGATGGCGCCGATGGCCCAGACCCGGCGCGGCCGGCCGAGCGACGTGAAACGGCTGTCGTCCTCAAGGGCACCGACAAGGGCGCCGGCACCGGGGCCGGCAGGTCGGTTGGTCCGGCGGTTGGGAAGACCAAGGCGCGGCGGCAGACCCAAACTCGATTCCCTTCGGCGTCGTTCGCGAAGTCGTTCCGACGCTGTCCGCCGGAAGGCGGCCGGAGTTTAGGCGTGTCATGCCGTGGAAACAAAGGCGAAAAACGAGACGGGCGCGCGGCGTGACGTAGCAGCCGCGCGCCCGTTCGTGTCACGGACGTATATAAGGAGCCCGAAAAACCGGGACCCGGAATCAAGCGGCCTTGGACAGCACCGATTCCAGACGCTCCGTCGCCTTGGTCTCGTCGATCTTCTCGACGGCGGCCAGTTCGCGGGCCAGACGCTCCAGGGCGGCCTGATAGATCTGGCGCTCGCTGTAGGACTGGTCGGACTGGTCGGCACCGCGGTACAGGTCGCGCACCACCTCAGCGATGGACACCGGATCGCCGGAGTTGATCTTGGCCTCATACTCCTGGGCGCGGCGGCTCCACATGGTGCGGCGGACGCGCGAACGGCCCTGCAGTGTCTCCAGCGCGACCTTGATCCGGTCCTTGGAGGACAGGCGGCGCAGGCCGGCGTTGCGGGCCTTGGTAACCGGAACCTTGAGCGTCATGCGCTCTTTCTCGAACGTGATCGCGTAGAGTTGAACCTCGAGTCCGGCAATGCTGTGGGTCTCGATCCCTTCGACCCGACCGACGCCATGAGCCGGATAAACGACGAAGTCACCGGCTTCGAAGTCAAGCTTGTTCGACATGTGGATTGGCTCTCACTTCTCGCGATCACGCCATTTTGCCGCCCCGGTGGAAGGGACGAAAAAGGACCCCGGACGATTATGGCGCCGTGGGGATGGGACCCATCCACGACGATCACAAAAGCCACAGGTCCTGGAACGATGGGAAAACCGGCAATGGCGCGAAGGCCGGCTCCGGGCGCGCATTATAGCGATGTTACGCCCGAGTTACAAAGGGAACGCGCAATCCATCGGGCGGAAATCGTCCATCGCCCGGCCATGGCCGCCCCGTCGATTTTGCATAGCAACATCGATTGGTGCAATCGGTTGATGTGGCCCGACTCGAAAAATCCTACTCGGATCGGGGGCCGGGCCGCATCGTCACTCGGTCTCAGCCCGCCTTGGGTGAGAAATACTTCTCGAATTTGCCGTCCACACCCTTGAACTCGTCGGCGTCGGCTGGCGCGTCCTTCTTGCGGGTGATGTTCGGCCATTGGCCGGAATAGTCGCGGTTCATCTCCAGCCACTTGGTCGCGCGGTCGTCGGTGTCGGGGACGATCGCCTCGGCCGGGCATTCCGGCTCGCACACGCCGCAGTCGATGCACTCGTCCGGGTGGATGACCAGCATGTTCTCACCCTCGTAGAAGCAATCCACGGGGCAGACTTCGACGCAGTCGGTGTACTTGCACTTGATGCAGCCGTCGGTGACGACGTAGGGCATGATCTCTTCTCCGCTGTTCCGGCCCGCGGTGCCAGCCGCGCGTCCGTGGTCCCGCTATCGCCCATCGGGGCCGGTCGGAGCCGTTTCCCAGGAATAGGGCACGCGCATGGCACAGGGCCGGATGGCCAACCCGCGCCTGCCTAGCACGCCGCCGATGAGCCGTTCAACCCTGCGCGTGATGTGGGCGACGCTGTCGCACCCTGCATTGCGCCATTCACGGCGATGGCCGGGCCGGGGGCTTGCGAGAACGCCTCCATGAAGGCGCGCAGGCTGGCGGTTTCGATGGCGTCGGAACGCCGCACGAACTGGGTCGGCATGCGGGCCAGCGCGTCGGGCAGCGGCCGGGCCGCCAGCAGGTCGCGCCAGGGATTGCGCTCGACGACGGCGCGCGGGATGACCGTCACCCCCATGCCGGCGCCGACGCAGCCCAGGATGGCGTCCAGCGCCCCGAACTCCATGACCCGGAAGGGCACGCGACCGGCCTCGCGCATCGCCATCTCCGCCCGGCCGCGATAGGCGCAGGCCCGGCCGAAGGCGATCAGAGTGCGGCGCGCGGACTCGGTGGTCAGGCCGGCAGCCGGTTCGGCCAGCACCAGCTCCTCGTCGAAGATGCGCCGGGCGATCAGCTCGGGGTGGGCGACCTCACCGCCGACGAAGGCGCCGTCCAGCCGTCCCGCCAGCACGTCCGCCAGCAGAGTCTCGGTCGGGCCGGGGGTGATGGTCAGATCCACGTCGGGATGGTCGCGGTGGAAGCGGGCCAGGACCGGCGGCAGGCGCACCGCGGCGGTCGATTCCATGCTGCCCACCGCCAGCCGGCCGCCGCGCCCGGCCGCTTCCGCCACGGCGTCGCGGGCCTGGGCGACCAGCCGCAGCACCCGGTCGGCATAGCCGCTGAGCACCCGCCCGGCCGGCGTCGGCTCCATCCCCCGGCTGAGGCGGAGGAACAGGTCGACGCCCAGATCCTCCTCAAGCCGCTTGATCCGCGCGGTGACGTTGGACTGCACGCAGTTCAGCGCCTCCGCCGCCCGGCTGACGCTTCCGGTGTCGGCGACCGCCTTCACCACCCGCAAACCGGCCAGATCCATCGCGAGGCCTCCTTCCACTTCCTGTGCATGGCACCCATCACTGAAAGTGGAGCTTATCATCAGAACATTTCATTGGAAATGAGGGCGGGGCCGCGGCCATGATGGACGCCAAATCAATTGGCCCACCGGACGGTTCGTTCTGTCGAACAGTTCCCGGTCAAAGGAGCCGGCCGAAAAAACGAGAGGGCGTGGATCATGGTGCGGGTGCTGGTTGGCGGCCTGATCGGGCTTGCCATCGCAATGGGTGTCGCGCGATTCGCCTTCACCCCGATCCTGCCGGCGATGCAGGAGGCCACCGGGCTGCGGGCCGACGGGGCGGGGCTGCTCGCCTCTCTGAACTATCTGGGCTATTTCGTCGGCGCGTTGGGCGCCGGGCTGGTGCCGCATGGCGCCACGCGGACGGCGGTGTACCGGCTGTCGCTGCTGGTCAGCGTCGCCACAACCGCGGCGATGGGGTTGGAACTGGGCGATGCCGGGCAGGCGATGCCGGTTTGGCTGGTCCTGCGCTTCCTGTCGGGGGCCTCGAGCGCCGGCATCTTCATCCTGGGCATCGCCATGGTGTTGGACACGCTGACCCGCCGGGGCGGCGAACGCTTCGCCGGCTGGCTCTACACCGGGGTGGGGCTGGGCATTGCATCGTCGGGTCTGTTCGTCGCGCTGTTCGGCGAGCGGCTGGGCTGGGCCGGCGACTGGCTGGCCCTGGGGGCGATCTGCGCGGTGCTTGGGCTGATGCCCGGCCTCTGGGTGCGCGACCCGCCGCAGCCGCCGCAGTCCGTCATGGCCGGGGCGGCGGGAGATGCCGGTCCGGCCCGGCGGGGTGGGCTGTCGGCGCCGCTCCTGCTGCTGACGCTCGCCTATTTCCTGGAAGGCGGCGGCTACATCGTGTCGGCCACCTTCCTGGTGTCGATCCTGAAGACCGATCCCGGCACCGCCGCAGTGGGCGAGGCTGCCTGGATGGTGGCCGGGCTGGGGGCGATGGGCGCCGGGGTGTTCTGGGCCGCGGTCGCCCGCCGGTCGAACAGCTGGTGCTCGCTGATCCTGGCGCACCTGACCCAGGCCGTCGCCATCCTGCTGCCGATGACCGGATCGCCGACAGTGGCGGTCATTTCGGCGCTGCTGTTCGGCGGCACCTTCGTCGGCATCGTCTCCCAGGCTTTCGCGCTGGGGCGGCAGCTGTCGGCCGGTGCCTCGGCCCGGGTGGTCGGGGCGCTGACCGCCGCCTATGGGCTTGGGCAGATCATCGGGCCGCTGCCGGCCGGGCTGGTGGTGACCCGCACCGGCAGCTTCAATGCCGTGCTGCTGGGGGCCGCTGCCGTGGTGGTGCTGGGCGCGCTGCTGCTGGCGCTGGGCATGGCGATCGCCGGTCGGCAGTCGTCGGCGGGGTCGGCATTCGCCTCGCCCAAAGCGTCATGAGGGGAAATGCGTCATGAGGAGAAACGCTTCGTAAGTATTCGAAAGGTCTGCCTGCGACAATCGGCGCCGGATTTGCTGCGATGCCGTTGTTCTCCCCGATCGTTTGCTTTGGCTACAGTCTGGTCCACAACAACCAGATCCCGGGGGAGTCGATGAAACGCAAGCTGGTTCCGGACGTCGTGAAGTCGCAGGAACTGATCCTGGTGCCGGAGGATACCTCCGTCGCCACGGTGTCGAAGATGATGGCCGACAAGAACATCGGCGCGGTGCTGGTGGTGGACCACGGCGCCCTGATCGGCATTGTCACCGAGCGCGACCTGAACAACAAGGTGCTGTCCAAGGATCTCGACCCGTCGTCGGTGGAGGTCGGTGCGGTGATGACCCGCAACCCCGACAGCCTGCCGCCCGACGCCGACGCGGTCGATGCGCTGAAGCTGATGCATGACAAGCATTACCGCCACCTGCCCATCACCCAGGGCAAGCGCGCGGTCGGCATCGTTTCGATCCGCGACCTGTTCAAGGTCGCCTACGAGCACCTGATGGCCGAACGCGCCGAGGCGTGACGGGGGAAGGGGCGTCGTGACCGGCGCCCCCTTTCCCTCCGTCAGTGCGCCACGCTGCGCTTGCGCCGGGCCAGCAGGTTCAGCGCCTCCACCAGGGTGGAGAAGGCGATGGCGAAGTACAGGTAGCCCTTGGGGATGTGGAAGCCCAAGCCGTCCGCCACCAGCGCCACGCCGACCAGCAGCAGGAAGGACAGCGCCAGCATCTTCACCGTGACGTGACGGTTGACGAAATCGCCGACCGGGCCCGAGGCGAACAGCATCACCGCCATGGCGATGACGACGGCGGCGACCATCACCGGCAGATGGTCGGACATGCCGACCGCGGTGATGACGCTGTCGAGCGAGAAGACGATGTCCAGGAACATGATCTGGACGACCACCGAGGTGAAGGTGGCGTGCTTGGGCGCCGATCCGCCCTCCTCATGGCCTTCGACGGTGTGGTGGATTTCCAGCGTGCCCTTGGCCAGCAGGAACAGGCCGCCGAGGATCAGGATCAGGTCGCGGCCCGACACATCCCAGCCGGCGACGGTGAACAGCGGCTGGGTCAACTGCGCCACCCAGGCGATGGAGGCCAGCAGCGCCAGGCGGGTCAGCAGGGCCAGCGCCAGCCCGACGCGCCGCGCGCTGTGCTGCCGTTCGGGCGGCAGCTTCGACGCCATGATCGAGATGAATATGATGTTGTCGATGCCCAGCACGATCTCCAACGCGGTCAACGTCAGAAGGCTGGCCCAGACATTCGGGTCGGAGAGCAGGTCGAGCATGTAGGGGCGGGGCTCCGGCAGTCAGATGGCGGCAATCGGGTGGCGGTGGCCAGATGGGTGCAACCGACAGGCTTCACGCCGGCACCGCGGGGCGCCAGCGTGACCGCGACCACATGAGGTCGGCCCCGGCCCGCTGCAAGGGGCCAGTTCCATTTTCCCGCCTCTCTGCTCCTCCGACTTGCCGGCCTTTTACCGGCGTCTTACCGCCCTTTTGCCGCCGGTCCCGGGTCGGTGCGTTTCATCTCCAGAAGGTTGCCGCCCGCTGTCCTGCCGCCGTGCCGGGGATGCGGCCGAAAGGGGCCGGGTCGGCGTGCTCCACCTCGTGCCGCTCGACGGTCCGTCGGGTGGCCGTCCTGCTGTCGGTCCGCTCGCTCCAGGCGCGTCGGCGGATCGCCATCTGAAGTCGGCAATCCTGGGAGCAGTAGAAGGGAGCCGGGCCGCGGGCGGACGTGCGGACGAAGGGCCTGCCGCAGCAGGCGCAATAAAGTGTGGTCATGGTCGTTTCCTCCGGAACGGGCGGCCGTTTGCCGGCCTTGCCCAGAGCCTTGCGGCTGATCGTCCAACGGATGACCGGCCTTCGGCTCTTCTGATGCTGTTGGATGAATTGTGTCGGCTGTTCTCGGGCATTGCCAGCGATCAAAAGACATAAGCCCGCATGACCTCAAGTATTCGAGGCCGAAATTTGGAATGACAGCAGCAGCTTAGATCCACAGGCGCGTCAATTCGCCGCGATGCTCTGGCATTCGTCCGTACAGGGATTTTTCGGCGTCGGCATCTTTTAACGGAAGCCTGACGGTGCCATCTGTTCCTTTCGACCAATTGACCGGAAAGACGAGACGCGATGACGCTGAGACGCCTCGCCACCTTCCTGAAAACCGAAAGCGCCAGCGGCGTGGTCCTGATGATTGCGGCGGTGCTCGCCCTGCTCTGGGCGAACTCGCCGGCGGCCCCGCTCTACGATGCGATCCTGGCGATGAAGGTGGCGGTGACGGCCGGCGGCGTCGGGTTGGACAAGCCGCTGATCCTGTGGATCAACGACGGACTGATGGCGATCTTCTTCCTGCTGGTCGGGCTGGAGATCAAGCGCGAGGTGCTGGAGGGCGAGCTGTCCAGCCCGGCCAAGGCGATGCTGCCCGGCATCGCGGCTTTGGGCGGCATGGCGGTGCCGGCGCTGGTCTATTGCCTGTTCGCCCAGGCCGAACCGGGCGCCCTGCAGGGCTGGGCGATCCCGGCCGCCACCGACATCGCCTTCGCGCTCGGTGTGCTGGCCCTGCTGGGCAACCGGGTCCCCAGCAGCCTGCGCGTCTTCCTGCTGGCGCTGGCGATCATGGACGATCTGGGCGCCATCGTGATCATCGCCATCTTCTACAGCCACGGTCTGGTGCCGCTGGCGCTGGGCCTGGCGGCGGCATCGGCGGTCGGCCTGTGGCTGCTGAACCGGGCCGGAGTGCGGTCGCTGACGCCCTATCTGGTGCTGGGGCTGATCCTGTGGGTGTGCGTGCTGAAATCGGGCATCCACGCGACGCTGGCCGGCGTGGTGCTGGCCTTCGCCATTCCCCTGCGGGCGGACGACCGCGCCGGCAAGCGAGCGCCGGACGCGCCGCTCCATCGGCTGGAACATGCGCTGCACCCGTGGGTGGCCTTCCTGATCATGCCGGTCTTCGCGCTCGCCAATGCCGGCGTGCCGCTCGACGGCATCACCCCTGCCAGCCTGCTGGAGCCGGTGCCGCTGGGCATCGCGCTCGGCCTGTTCCTGGGCAAGCAGGCGGGTGTCTTCCTGGCGGTGTGGATCGCCGTGCGGACCGGCGTGGTCGAGCGGCCGGCCCGCGCCAGCTGGGGCCAGATCTACGGCGTCGCCGTGCTGACCGGCATCGGCTTCACCATGAGCCTGTTCATCGGGACGCTGGCCTTCGCCGATCCGCATCATGCGGTGGCGGTGCGGCTGGGCGTGCTGACCGGCTCGCTTGCCTCGGCACTGGCCGGCTATGCGCTGCTCCATGCCGCCGGCAGTGCGCGGGCGCGTGAGGTGGCGCGGGCAAGCTGAGATCCGCCGGGCAGGAATCGCCCATCATAGGAGCGCCTATGCGAGCGCCGTCGGCGGCAGGCCGGCATGGTGTCTGCTGGATTCGCGAACTTTGTGCCCGGAGGGTGGAACCGCCGGGGGGATCGGTGGGTTCTTCCCTTGCGGGGAGTCGCGCTGCTGGCGCGGGACCGCCTGATCGGGGGGACATGCGATGATCGACGCCATCCGCACACGCCGGCACGCCGTTGCCGAAGCGCCGCCGCCGGGCGCCACAGGCGGTTCGGTCCCCATCGATTTCCAGCGGCTGGAGCGGCTTCGCCGCCTGACCCGGTTGATGGACACCCGCTGGCGCATTCCCTTCACCCGCATCCCCATCGGGCTGGACGGCATCGCCAGCGTGGTTCCGGTCGCCGGCGACACGGTGACGGCGTTCGTTTCCGCCTACATCATCATGGAGGCCGCCCGCTTCGACCTGCCGAAGACGCTGGTGGCCCGCATGGTCTTCAACGTGCTGCTGGACTGGGCAGGCGGCTCGGTCCCGGTGCTGGGCACCGTGTTCGACATCGCCTTCAAGGCCAACCGGATGAACCTGAACCTGCTGCACGAGCATCTGGAACAGCGTCTGGCCGCCGCCGCGAAGCGCTGAAGCGGCAGCCGCCGAAAGGTGGCTCTTTCCGATCTTGACGTGGATCAAGGCAGGGGTGGGGTGGCTGCGGCACTCTGTCGCTCATGAACGCCATCACCGCCCTGGCCGTTTCGCCGGCCCCCGCCAACCCGTCCCATTCCCATGGTGTCGCCCACGGTGTCGACGCCGCGCTGCTCGCCAAGTATGACGGGCTGCGGGTGCCGCGTTACACCAGCTACCCGACTGCGCCGCACTTCACGCCAGAGGTGAACGGCGACGTTTACGGTGGCTGGCTGGAGGCGATCGAGCCGTCCCGCTCGGGATCGCTCTACCTGCATGTCCCCTTCTGCCAGAAGATGTGCTGGTACTGCGGCTGCCACACCAAGATCGTCGCCCGCTACGAGCCGATCGCGGAGTATCTCGACCATATGCGGCGCGAGATCGCCATGGTGGCCGACCGCATTCCCGGCCGTCTGGCGGTGCGCCACATCCATTTCGGCGGCGGCACCCCGACCATGATGAAGCCCGACGATTTCGAGGCGATGATCGCGCTGCTGCTCAGGCGCTTCGACGTCGCCGACGATGCCGAACTGGCGGTGGAGATCGATCCCCGCACCCTGACGGCGGAGATGGCGTCTGCGATGGGCCGCGCCGGGGTCAACCGCGCCTCGCTGGGCGTGCAGGATTTCGACGAGACGGTGCAGCAGGCGATCAACCGCGTCCAGCCGCGCGCCGTCACCGAGCAGGCGCTGGCCTGGCTGAAGGATGCCGGCATCGCCAGCGTCAACCTGGACCTGATGTACGGCCTGCCGCACCAGTCGGTGGAGAGCGTCGCCCGCTCCGCCGAGATTGCGCTGGAGATGGCGCCCGACCGGCTGTCGGTCTTCGGCTATGCCCATGTGCCGTGGATGAAGACCCACCAGAAGAAGATCGACGAGTCGGTTCTGGCCGGTTCGCTCGGCCGCTGGGAGCAGTTCGCCGCCATCGCCGACACGCTGTCGGCCGCTGGCTACAGCGCCATCGGTCTCGACCATTTCGCCCGCCCCGGCGACGAGCTGGCGGTGCAGCAGGAGGAAGGACGGCTGGGCCGCAACTTCCAGGGCTACACCACCGACGATGCCGAGACTTTGCTGGGCTTCGGCTCCTCCTCCATCGGCGCGCTGCCGCAGGGCTACGTTCAGAACGCCGTGCCCTTCGACCATTACGCCACCGCCATCGAGGAGGGCCGCCTGCCCACCGGCAAGGGCATCGCGCTGACCCAGGACGACAAGGTGCGGCGCGACCTGATCATGCGGCTGATGTGCGACCTGTCGGTCGACACCGCCGCCATCGCCCGGGCCCACGGCTTGCCCGAGTCCGCCTTCGACGCGGAGTTGGAGGGCATGGCCGATCTGGTCGCCGACGGCGTCGCGGTGGTGGATGGCCGCCGAATCCATGTGCCGGAGAGCGCCCGTCCGCTGATGCGCATCGTTGCCGCCCGCTTCGACACCCACCTGTCCAAGGGCGCCGGACGGCACAGCCGGGCGGTTTGACGGCAATCGGAGAAAGTTGGGCGGAGAAAGTCGGGCAAAAGAAAAGGCGGCCGGCGCCACCCGCCGACCGCCTTTCCCCGTGCCGCGCATCCGAACCCACAAGGCTACGCGGCAACCTCGTTGATGCCCTGCATCAATGTCCGCAGCATGTCGCCGCTGAGGCGGTTGGATGTGACGCCACCCGTCTGCTGCTGCATGCCACCATAGGCGGCCATCCGTTCCTGTTCCGACACATAGCCGTCCTTGTTGGTGTCCAGCGGGTCGTAGCCGGTCGTGCCGCCGGCCGCCGCAGTACTTGAAGACGCGGTACCGGAAGACGAGGCTGACGATGTCGAAGACGTGCTGCCGCTGTCCGAAGCGCTGGCGGTGCCGCCTGCCATACCGGCATCATTGGCGGGCGGGGGTGGGGGCGGCGGGCGGTTGGCGTCGGCCTGTTTCAGCGCGCTGCTCAACTCGTCCTGGGAAATCGACCCGTCTTCGTCGCTGTCCAGGCTGGAATAGAGGGTCTGGGCGAACTGCTGCTGCATCGCGCTCGCCTGCTCCTGCGCCGCCAGCAGGGCGCTGCCGCTGCCATAGTCGAACTGGCTGGCGAAGGAGCTGAACTCGGTCGTGCTGAGCGAGCCGTTGCTGTCGCTGTCCAGGCTGCCGATCAGGCCATCGACGGCTGATGACAGCTTCCCGCTGTCGGAGGCGGCCGAGGTGCCGCCGAGCGCGCCCAGCAACTCGTCCTTGGACAGCGCCGAGTCGCTGTCGGCATCCGCCTTGGAGAAGAATTTCTGAAGCGTCGCCGCGCTGTTGGAACTGCCGAGGGAGGAGATCATGGCCGGATGCCCCCGTTAAGGTGCCGTCGTGATGGTCAAGATACGCGGGGCAGCCTAGGACTCCTGCGCCGAACGGCGCCGGAAAAGATCGGATTTGAGATAATTCTTCAAGACCGGGAGGCGTGCCTCAAAAAGCGCATAGCGAACCTGGCTGCGCTGCGGTGGCGAAGAGGAGGCTGCGTCCTGTATGGTCGCGCCGAAGGTCCACAACCCACCCGTTTACCCTCTCCGTTCGTCCTGTTCCTGCAAAGCACCGTTCCATCTCAAGGTGAGCGATGATCCGGCGTCTGCGTACCCTTCCCTTGATGGTGGCCCTGGCCACGCTGATGGTTCCCGGCTGCATGCCGTACCAGCGGACCCCCAATCCGCCGACCGTGCGGACCGCGCCCGATACCGGAACCGGGCTTGAGCCGATCTATGGGGAGTGGCAGGTGGACAAGCCGACGCCGGCCTATGCCCAGCCGGCGGGCGGCTCGGGCGTCATCGCCACGCTTGGGGCGGGTCAGGCGGTCACCACGCTGGGCCGGGTGCGCAACAGCGACTGGGTGGCGGTGAAGGTCGGCGGCTCCACCGCCTATGTCCGGCTGCATCTGCTGAGCCTGAAGGGCAACACGCCGCGCGGCACCCGCGGCACCTCCACCACTCTGGCCAAGCCCGTCGACAATGCCGGCCCGACCATCAAGGCCGCCCCGCGCGGCAAGATCGGCGCAGCGCCAATCGCCAACTGATCCCAGCGACAGCTGACTTCAGGACAGGCGACCCGAAAACAAGACAGGAGTCGCAGGCTCCCCCTCGATGCGCGTTCATGATAGAACGTATCAGGAACATATGCCTGTCGAACGGAGCCGAGTCATGCCTGTGCCATTGTCCTCCCCCCCATCTGCGGATGCGGCGCCGCGCGACCGTGCCGGACTGCTGGCCGACCTGCGCGCACGCATCCGGCGGATCGAGGGGGCGGGCGGGGAAGGGGGGCGGACCCTGGCGTTCGGCATCGACTCGGTCGACGGCCATCTGCCGGACGGTGGGCTGCCGCTTGGCTGCCTGCATGCGGTGGCTGCGGACGCCCCGGGGGCGGGCACCGGATTCGCCGTGGCGCTGCTGGCCCGGCTGGCGACCCCGAAAAGGCCGGCGCTGTGGATCCTGCGCGGGCGCGACCTGTATGCCCCGGGGCTGGCGGCCTATGGGCTGACGCCCGACCGGCTGGTCGCGGTGCGGGCGGTGCGGCCGGTCGATGCGCTGTGGGCGATGGAGGAGGCGCTGCGCTGCTCCACCCTGTCGGCGGTGCTGGGCGAGCTGGAAGGACTGGACCTGACCGCCAGCCGGCGGCTGCAGCTTGCCGCCGAGTCTTCGGGGGTGACCGGCTTCCTGATGGACGCGAGCGCCGGGGCATCGGACGGGCGTAACCTGCGGGTGGCGGGCGGGCGGGCGGAAGGGCTCAGCGCCGCGGTCACCCGCTGGCGATTGGATGCCGTCCCCAGTCTGGATGAGGAGGGGGATGCGGCGCCACGCCCGGCCGGAGGCCCGCCGGGGCTGGGAATGCCGCGCTGGTCGGTCATGCTGGAGCGCTGCCGGGGCGGGCGTCCAGGCCGCTGGACCCTCGCCTGGGACGGGCAGGGCTGGCACGACGTGGGGAAAGAGGATCGAAGCGGCCTTCGGCAGACCGCAGGACGCGAGGCGGGCCTATGGCCGGCCGGGCATCCGATGTCCGACACCCGACAGAATCGTTTGTCGGATCACCGCAAACCGGCCGTCACCAAGCTGACTGCCGGTCAGTAGTCGGTCGCCCAGTCGGGCTCGCGGCGGCCGGGCTGCTCCGACCCTTCCGGCTCGGTCATCCAGCGCGGGTCATCCGCGTCCATCGGGGCATAGAGCGGGAGCTGGCGGGCGAACTCCGCGCTGTCGGCATCGCGGCGCTGCTTCAGCAGGCGGTCGGCAAGGTGGGCGGGCAGCATGGCAGGTCTCCTTCTGAGCGCCGGATGGCACCGTGGATCAGCCTGACTAAGGCCGGTCCTGGCCCACCCGTCGTCCTGTTTGCCTGGATAATAACTACGCAAGTTCCAGGCCAGCTGTTAAGCGCGTCACACGAGTTCCATGACACACGACTAAGTCTCTACAAACGGTTTATACGAAGCCACTTGAACCCACATGAACAGGTATGACACGAGGGAGTCTTGAGAGGGGATCTGTCGTACGCGCCGTGGCGGCCATCGCTCTTCGGTGAGCATCGCCGTCCTCGATGTGAGATGTGTTCCCTTCCGCGTCGTTCCAACCCATATTCGCGGACAATCCCCTTCAAGGAATGCGTACCTCCCATGCACAGCGCCTCCATACCCGACTCCTGCCCGAAATGCCTAAAGCCTAATCATCTGTGCATTTGCGAGGCAGTGCAGCCGATCGACAACGGCGTCTTCCTGCTGATCCTGCAGCATCCGCAGGAGAAGCGGGAAAATCTCGGCACCGCCCAGATCGCCCATCTGCAATTCACCAACTCGATGGTGAAGGTCGGGCTGAGCTGGCCGGGCCTGAAGCGCATCCTGGGGCGCGAGGTCGATCCCAGGCGCTGGGGCGTTCTGTATCTCGGTCCGGTGAAGGATGGCGGCGCTCCCCGGCCGGAGGTTGCGGTGGTCGACAAGAACGGCCAGCCGCTGCGCGACAGTGCCGGGATTCTGGGCGATCTGGAGGGGATCGTCATCCTGGACGGCACCTGGAGCCAAGCCAAGACCTTGTGGTGGCGCAATGCCTGGCTGCTGAAATGCCACCGCATCGTGCTGAATCCGCAATTCCGCTCCCTTTACGGGCAGGCACGCAAGGAACCGCGGCGCGACAGCGTCTCCACCCTGGAGGCCGGCGCCTTCGTGCTGTCGCGGCTGGAGGGCGACCAGAGCATCATGGACACCGCGCTGAAGCCCTTCTCGCTGCTGCTGAAGAAGCTGCGCGGCCCCCGTCCGCGTCCGGCGCGGCCGGCCGATGAGGCCGCCCGGGCCGAGGGGGAGGCCGGCGGAGAGGAGTGATGGCCGGGCACCGGCACCGAATGTGATGATCTCGTACACGAACGGTTGTCGGGTTGACGGCGGCGGGGCGGCGGGTGCCAAATGCGGCTCCCCAGCCCCTGTGTTTTCCCCTCCGCAATCGAACGAGAGAATGATGGCCAGCGATTTTGTGCCTTTCGGCCTGACGGTCTGCGGTCTCAGCGAGCTTTGCAATTTCGGCGGCGGCAAGGTCAGCCATGTGCTGTCGATCCTCGACCCCGACATGACGGAGCCAAGCGAGTTCGGCGATTACGGCGAGCATGAGCGGCTGGAACTGCGCTTCCACGACATCATCGAACCGACCCGCGGCCAGATCGCGCCGGAGCGGTCGGATGTGGAGCGCATCCTGGCCTTCGGCCGCGATCTGCTGGCGGAACCGGTGGACTGCCGCCATCTGCTGGTCCATTGCCATGCCGGCGTGTCGCGTTCCACCGCGGCGCTGACCATGATCCTGGCCCAGGCGCGTCCCGATCGTCCGGCGGCCGACGCGGTGGGGGCGGTGGTCGCCATCCGCGCCCAGACCTGGCCCAACCTGCGCATGATCGAGTTCGCCGATGAAATCCTCTGCCGCGGCGGCGACCTGATCGACGCCGTCCGCCAGCGTCACCGAACGCTCGGCAAGCAGCGCCCCGAACTGGTTCAGTTCATGATCGACAACGGCCGCATCCGCGAGGTCGAGGATCTGATCGACTGAGGGGGTGGATTCAGCCCCTCAGCCCGTCCCTGCAACAGCCGGTACTCAATACCCTGCCGGCTGGCCGCCGAAGACGCCCTTCGCCCAGGCGCCGATGCGGTGACGCCACTGTTCGTGCCAGATATAGACGCCGCCCTTGACCCAGTTCATCTGGATCGCACGGCGCTGGCCTTCGAAGGGATAGTGGCCGTGCCAGGAGGTGTCGCTGCGGCGGAAGCACATCAGGGTGCCTTCCTCCGGCGGAACCTCGGCGGCGTAATCTTCCAGGTTCTGGGAGCGCAGGATGCGCAGGCGGCCGCCGGTCGCCTCCCAGGGCGGGTTCATGTAGATCAGCACGGTGATGACCTTGCTGGCCGAATCCGGGTGGATCTTGCCGTCGGTCGGCCGGCACATGCCGCGCGCCGTGAACATGGTCGGGTATTTCGACAGATCCACATCGAACTTGTCGGAGAAGGCCTTGCAGACCTCCGGCCCCTTCAGTTCGGCGATCATCCGGTCGAAGCTCGGCCCCTGGGGGAAGACGCCCAGCGGGATCGAGCCGGGCTTGTCCACCTTGGGATAGTCGCGGTGCAGCTCTTCCAGATACTCCCGCTTCACGAAACCCGGAACGCACAGGAAATCATAGGGATCGTGCTGCAGGGGGGTAGCGCGGAACTTGTCCAGATCAAGCATGGACATGGGTACGGGACTCCCAAAGAGCGTGCCGACGGTGGCTTTGCCCCCCAAAACCGGCGTCACTTAAACATGGCGGAAGTTTTATGCAACAGGTTTGTCGGGGAAGCACAATTCTTGCCGCGCCCGCCATTCGGGACCGACATAGTTCACGATGATCGATTTGCGCACCCCGTCGATCGAACGTTTCTCGAAGCCATGCCAAGTGTTGCTTCCGGGGATGAAGATCAGCCCCTCATTGAAGGCGTAGGGCGCGCGGGCGACGACCGTCCGGCTCTCGTCCAGCACGTCGGTGCCCCAGTGCGAACAGTTCGGCCCCTTCGAGAGATAGATCAGCATCGTGTATTTCTTGACGCCGATGTCGGTGTGCGGCTCCAGCCAGAAGCCCTCGGTGTCCTGGCAATATTCGATGCGCAGGCTGGTGCCGGTCAGGTCGACGTTGCAGGCCTTCTGGATCGCGTCCACCACCGGGCGGCTCTGGAAGGCCTGGGCCACCGTCTCGCACACCGCGTACCTGGCGCGGTTCTCCTCGCCGAAATAGGTGCGCGACGCGTTGTTCGTCTCGCGCTTGCCATAGGTGTCGGACACCGGGGGCGGACCCCAGGGCAGTTCGGCGATGGCGTCGGCGGACTCCTCCGGCAGCGCCTCGGACAGCAGCCAGTGATTATAGGGCTGGTCGAACAGCCGGCTGTTTTCCAGGCAACGCAGGAAAGAGGCGGAAACGGCGTCGGGAGTGGTCATGGCGGCGGAAGTTCCGGATGGAAGGACGGCCCCGGACCGTGTTTGTCGGAACGGCCGGTTTGCCAGCGCTTATGGCATGGCCGGCGACCGAACTCCGCAGCAAACCGGTCATACCAGCGGGGTGCGCGCATTGGTCGCGCCGCACCCCGCCCTCCCGTTACGACAGGCCGAATCGCCTGCGGTGGGCGGACAGACGGCGGCGCACCTCTTCGGCAACAACCTCCGTCTCGTTCAGCGGTGCATAGTTCCAATGGTCCAGGGAACCGTCGAAGGGCCGTGCGATGCCGTCCCGGTACAGACCGTCATGGAAGGCGCGGAACTTGGGCGATCCGCCCTCCAGCTCGATCACATAGACCGGCTTGCCGGTCGAGCAGGCCTCCGAAATCATCGACACGCTGTCGCAGGTCACCACCACGGCGTCGGCGAGGCCGAGATAGGCGAAGTAAGGATTCTCGCCGCTGCCGTCCCACACCTCCGCCGGCAGGCCGGACAGGCGGGCGCGCAGGATCGCCTCGTTGTCGGCACCGGTGCGGCGCGACGGGGTGACCATCAGCCCGGCACCATGGGTGCGGGTCAGGTTGGCCAGCCGTTCGGCCACATCGCCCATGATGGTGGGCGTCAGTCGGTAGACGCCGTTGTCGCCGCCGATCAGCACGGCGATGCGCGGGTGCGGCAGGTGCGCCAGACGCGGGGCGAAGCGTTCGGCCGCGTCGGCCAGGATGGCGGGGGTCACCCGGTGCAGGGCGCCGCGGGTCACCAGCACGTTGTCTGCGCGCAGCTTGTCGTGGCGCGGCACGACGATCAGGTCGAAGTGACGCGGGTTCATCACCGGATCCTGGATCTGGACGGTGAAGGTTCGGCCGCCCGACTGCTGGCGCACCGCCAGAGAGACGGCGATGGACTGACGCCCGGTGCCGATCAGCAGGTCGGGCCAGGGCGGCTCCACCGGATCGCCGTTGGGGCCGGCGGCGAATCGGTTGCCGATGCGCCAGTAGGGGGTCAGCTGGCGCCAGGGCGTGCGGAGGTGGACGCGCTTGACCACCGGCGTCAGGCCGAGCGACTCCGCCAGACCGATGCACTGGTTTTCCATGCCGGCCTTGCCGTCCGACACAACCCAGCAGGTCAGAGGCGCGCTGGTCAGAGGTTGCATGAGAACCCGGATCGTTGAAGCTTCGAAGGGAGGGGAGCCCTCAGGCGGGAGGGCTGCGGCGAAAAGACCGTTATCGGGGTTGCTCGCCCTTGCGGGGGTTTCCGTCTTGGCGTAGACACCATGCCCGTGTAATATCCTTTCTCCAAATCATCCCCGGAGCGACCGAGTAAACCATGCGGCGGGTCAAACTCGACCGAATTGACCGTCGAATTCTGCGCGATCTGCAGAACGACGGCCGGATGACCAACGTGGAGCTTGCCCGACGTGCCGGCATCTCCGCTCCGCCCTGCCTGCGCCGCGTCCGCGCGCTGGAGGAGGCGGGATTCATCCGTGGCTACCATGCCGACGTCAACCCCGATGCACTGGGGTTCGGCGTCACGGTGTTCGCCCAGGTCGGCCTCAGCAGCCAGGCCGAAGCGGACCTAAAGAAATTCGAGGAGCTCGTCAACAGCTGGCCGCTCGTGCGTGAGTGCAACATGCTGGCCGGCGAATATGATTTCGTGCTGAAGATCGTGGCGGAGGACTGGGACGACTACCAGCGCTTCCTGACGACCAAGCTGACGGCGGCGCCCAACGTCGCCCATGTGAAGTCGGCGCTGTCGATCCGCACCAGCAAGCATACCCCCGGCGTTCCCATCGACGTCGATTCGCCCGACATCCCGGAAGGGAACGAGGACGACGAGGACGAGGAATACGTCGAGGACGAGACGCCCGCCCGCGCCACTCGGCGCTGAGCGGGCCCAGCTCGCTCGACTCTGCTCGTTCTATAAGGAAGATGCGGCGAGTGCCTGGATCAGGCCCGCCGCCGCTCCCCCCGCCACCACCCAGTGGATGGCCACCCCCCGGCGGGTCAGCGCGTAAAGTGCTGTCAGCATGATCGCCCAGGCCCAGATCAGGCTGCCGGCCGTATGCTGTCCGTCCGGCAGCAGCACCGCCATTCCCAGATAGACACCCAGGTTCAGGATCACCCCCACCACCGCCGCGGCGATGGCGGCCAGCGCCCCTGCGGCCAGGCGGTTGTGGATCAGGCGCTCCAGATAGGGGGCGCCGGCGAAGATGAACAGGAAGCAGGGCAGGAAGGTGACGTAGGTCGTCAGCGCCGCCCCCAGCGTCCCCGCCAGCGCCGGCGACAGCGCGCCCGGCCGGTTCCAGCCGGCGAAGAAGCCGACATATTGCGTGACCAGGATCAGCGGCCCCGGCGTCGTCTCGGCCAGCGCCAGCCCGTCGATCATCTCCCGTGGGCTGAGCCAGCCATAGCTGTCCACCGCCTGTCCGGCGATGTAGGGCAGCACGGCATAGGCGCCGCCGAAGGTGATGAAGGCTGCCTTGGTGAACAGTATCGCGACGCCCCGCCAGGGATCGGCGCCGAAGGCCAGCAGGACCGCCCCCACCGGCACCGCCCACAGAACCAAGCCCAGCCCGAGCAGGGGCAGCAGCCGTCCGGCCTTCGGGGCGGGCTCCGCCGTCAGGTCGGTGGTGGAACCGCCGTCGGAGCCATCGTCGCCCGCCGGATGCGGGTGGGCGAACCAGTGGCGGCCCGTGCGCGCCGCCACCCCGCCGATCACCGCCGCGACGCCGACCACCAGCGGGAAAGGCAGGTGCAGCAGCGCCAACGCCAGGAAGGCGGCCCCGGCCAGGGCGACGGCGGCCGGCCCCTTCAGCGTGCGGCGGCCCAGGCGCCAGACCGCGGCGGCGATGATCGCCACCACCGCCGGCTTGATGCCGTCGAACAGCGCGCCGACCAGCCCGGTGTCGCCATGGGCGGCGGCGATCCAGGACAGGGCCAGCAGCACCAGCGCACCCGGCAGCACGAACAGCCCGCCCGCCACCAGCCCGCCGCACCCGCCATACATCCGCCAGCCGATGTAGGTGGCGAGCTGCTGCGCCTCCGGCCCTGGCAGCAGCATGCAGAAGTTCAGCGCATGCAGGAACCGGGTCTGGTCGATCCAGCGGCGGCGTTCGACCAGCTCGCTCTGCATCATCGCGATCTGCCCGGCCGGACCGCCGAAGCTGGTCAGACCCAGCCGCAGCCAGTAGAGGCAGAAGGCACCGAAGGACGGGAGGGGTGAAGGGGAATCGCTCATCGTCCCGCAGCCTAACTCAAACGCGGCGGCAGGGCAGCTTTCGCCATCGGGTTGGAGAGTGGGTGTGCGGGCGGGGACAAATGCCGGGCGCCCATGGCCTTCCGCATCGCGGAGGTTTAATATTGCAACCGCGAGCGCCGCCGTCGGGGCAGGCGCCGGAGGTCGGGGACGCTGCAGAATGAAGGCTTCCACCCGCGGTCTTGCGGCTGTGTTGGGGGCGGTGCTGTATGCCGGTGCCGGGGGGATCGCGGCGGGCGTGATCGCGGTTGGGGGGCTGACCCTGTCGGCGGCGCCCGCGCAGGCCGCGGTCGGCGTCCATGCCGAGGAGATCGTGCGCTTTCCGTCCGTCGACGGGGATTTGACCGGCAGCACGCCGACGATGCTTAGCGGTCGGCTGCTGCGCCCGGCGGGCAACGGCCCACACCCGGCGGTGGTGATGCTGCATGGCTGCGGCGGCCTCTATGCCCGCAATGGCCGGGTGTCGCCGCGCCATGTCTGGTGGGCCACCCACCTGCAACGGCAGGGCTACGAGGTGCTGATGGTCGACAGCTTCGGTCCGCGCGATGTGGAGGAGGTCTGCACCACCGCGCTGAAGGACCGCACTGTCCGCGCCACGGTGGAACGCAAGCGCGATGCCTGGGCGGCGCTGGCCTTCCTGCGCAAGCGGCCGGAGGTCGACCATGACCGCATCGGTCTGATCGGCTGGTCGCAGGGAGCGAGCACCGTGATGGTCGCTTATGGCGCCGGCGAGGATGGACCGGCCGGCGCCGAGGAGGGCGGCTTCCGCGCCGCCGTCGCTTTCTACCCCGGCTGCAAGGCGGCGTTGAGCAAGGAGGACTGGCAGCCCGACGGCCCGCTTCTGCTGCTGGTCGGCGGCAAGGACGACTGGACGCCGCCGGAGAGCTGCGTCGAGCTGGCGGGTCGCGACGGGGTCAAGGGCAAGGTGGATCTGGTGGTCTATCCCGATGCCTATCACGGCTTCGACGCGCCGGACGCGCCGGTGCGCAAGCGCAAGGATCTCGCCACCGCCCCCGGCGGCACCGCCCATGTCGGCACGGACGAAGACGCCCGCTCGGACGCGATCCGGCGGGTGAACGACTTCTTCAGGGAAAAGCTGGGGGGATAAGGGGGCAACCGCCCTCTCCCGGGATGGGAGAGGGCGGTCGAAACGTCAACGGAACTCGACCGAAACGATCTCGTACAGCTTGGAACCACCGGGGGTGGACACCTCGACGCTGTCGCCGACTGACTTGTTGATCAGGGCGCGGGCCAGCGGCGCCTGGATCGACAGGAGGCGGTTCTTGATGTCGCTCTCATCCTGGCCGACGATCTGATAGGTCGTCTCCTCGTCCGTGTCCTGATCGGCCAGGGTCACGGTCGCGCCGAACTTCACGGTGTTGCCGGTCAGCTTGGCCGGGTCGATGACCTCGGCACGGCTGATCTTGTCCTCCAACTCCAGCACGCGGCCTTCGATGAAACTCTGACGTTCGCGCGCCGCGTGATACTCGGCGTTTTCCGAAAGGTCGCCATGTTCGCGGGCTTCCGCGATGGCTTTGATGACCGCCGGGCGTTCGGTGATCTTAAGGTGCTTCAATTCCTCCTGGAGGCGGTTGAAGCCCGCCGCTGTCATCGGAACTTTTTCCATGTTCGGTCCATCACCGCTTGCAGTCGTTCGACCTGTCCAAAGCGACATCAAGGACGAAGACGGCGCGGAGGAGGTCCGCCGCGCCGTCGTCCGTCCTTAATACGATCCGCTAAGGTACGACTGCAACGGGGCGACTTCAAGGCTGCCGTTCCGGAGTGCGGCAATCGCTTCCACCGCTGCGCGTGCTCCTGCCACCGTCGTATAGTACGGAATGTTGTAGGTCAGCGCGGTGCGACGCAGGCTGAAGCTGTCGGACAGGGCCTGGGCGCCTTCCGTGGTGTTGATGACCAGATGCACGTTGCCGTTGATCATGGCGTCGACGATGTGCGGCTGGCCTTCGACCACCTTGTTGATGGTTTCCGCGGGCACGCCGGCATCGCTCAGCACCTTGGCGGTGCCGGACGTGGCGAGGATGCGGAAGCCCATCTCGTGCAGCTTCTTGGAAATCACCGCCAGCGCCGGCTTGTCGTGGTCCTTGACCGAGACGAAGACGCTGCCCTTGACCGGCAGGGTGACGCCGGCACCGAGCTGCGCCTTGGCGAAGGCCAGCGCGAAGTTGTGGTCGAGGCCCATGACCTCGCCCGTCGACTTCATCTCCGGACCCAGAACGATGTCGACGCCGGGGAAGCGGGCGAAGGGGAATACCGCTTCCTTTACCGCGGTGTGCGGCGGCGTCGGGCCGTTCAGCGTGAAGGCGGACAGCTTCTCGCCGGCCATGATGCGGGCCGCGATCTTGGCGATGGCGGTGCCGGTGGCCTTGGCGACGAAGGGCACCGTGCGGCTGGCGCGCGGGTTGACCTCCAGGATGTAGACGGTGCCGGCCTTGACCGCGAACTGCACGTTCATCAGGCCGACCACCTTCAGCGCATGGGCGAGCGCGTCCGACTGGCGGTTGATCTCGGCGATGATGTCGGCCGGCAGCGTGTAGGGCGGCAGGGCACAGGCGCTGTCGCCGGAATGGATGCCGGCCTCCTCGATGTGCTCCATCACGCCGGCGACATAGACGTCGGTGCCGTCGCAGACAACGTCGACATCGACCTCGATGGCGTCCTGGAGGTAGCTGTCGATCAGCACCGGGTTCTTGCCCGACACCTGCACGGCGGTGCCCATGTAGCGCTGGAGCCCGGCCATGTCGTGGACGATCTCCATCGCCCGGCCGCCCAGCACGTAGGACGGACGGATGACGACCGGGAAGCCGATGCGGCTGGCGACGGCCTCCGCCTCTTCCAGCGAGCGGGCGAGGCCGTTGGCCGGCTGCTTCAGGTTCAGCTCGTGCAGCAGCTTCTGGAAGCGCTCGCGGTCCTCGGCCAGATCGATGGCGTCGGGCGAGGTGCCGAGGATCGGGATGCCGGCGGCCTCCAAGGCGGCGGCGAGCTTCAGCGGGGTCTGGCCACCGAACTGCACGATGCAGCCCAGGACGGTGCCGTTGCGCTGCTCGACCCGCACCAGCTCAACCACGTCCTCGGCCGTCAGCGGCTCGAAATACAGGCGGTCGGCGGTGTCGTAGTCGGTGGAGACGGTCTCCGGGTTGCAGTTGACCATGATGGTCTCGATGCCGGCCTCCTGCAGGGCGTAGACGGCATGGACGCAGCAATAGTCGAACTCGATGCCCTGGCCGATGCGGTTCGGACCGCCGCCGAGGATGACGACCTTGCGCTTGTCGGTCGGGTCCGATTCGCACTCCGCCTCGCCGGTCCCGTCGGTCTCGTAGGTCGAGTACATGTAGGGGGTGGCCGACGCGAATTCGGCGGCGCAGGTGTCGATGCGCTTGTAGACCGGGGTGACGCCGGCCATGCGGCGGGATGCTGCGACCGCGGCTTCGGTGGTCTTGGCCAGTTCGGCCAGACGGGCGTCGGAGAAGCCCATCTGCTTCAGCTTGAGCCAGCCGGCCTTGTCGGTCGGCAGCCCGTCGGCGCGGATCGCCGCCTCACGGTCGGTGATCGCCTTGATCTGCTCAAGGAACCACGGGTCGTACTTGGAGACGGCCTGCACCTCGTCCACGGTGAAGCCGTGGCGGAAGGCCTGGGCGATCACCAGCAGGCGGTCGGGGGTCGGGGTGGCGAGCGCGCCGCGGATGGCGGTGCGGTCAGGGTTTTCGTCCCCGCCGATCTTCACCTCGTTGAAGCCGGTCAGGCCGGTCTCCATCGAGCGCAGGGCCTTCTGCACCGACTCCTGGAAGGTGCGGCCGATGGACATCGCCTCGCCCACCGACTTCATCGAGGTGGTCAGCAGCGGCTCCGAGCCCTTGAACTTCTCGAAGGTGAAGCGCGGCATCTTGGTGACGACGTAGTCGATCGTCGGCTCGAAGCTCGCGGGCGTGGTGCCGGTGATGTCGTTGGTCAGCTCGTCCAGCCGGTAGCCGACGGCCAGCTTGGCGGCGATCTTGGCGATGGGGAAGCCGGTGGCCTTCGACGCCAGCGCCGAGGAGCGCGACACGCGCGGGTTCATCTCGATGACGATCAGGCGGCCGTTGGCCGGGTTGACCGCGAACTGGACGTTCGAGCCGCCGGTGTCGACGCCGATCTCGCGCAGCACGGCGATCGAGGCGTCGCGCATGATCTGGTATTCTTTGTCGGTCAGCGTCAGCGACGGCGCCACGGTGATCGAGTCGCCGGTGTGGACGCCCATCGGGTCGATGTTCTCGATGGCGCAGACGATGATGCAGTTGTCGGCGCCGTCGCGCACGACCTCCATCTCGTATTCCTTCCAGCCCAGCACCGATTCCTCGATCAGCACCTCGCCGACCGGGCTGGCGCGCAGGCCGCCGCGCACGATGTCCTCGAACTCCGCCCGATTATAGGCGATGCCGCCGCCGGTGCCGGCCAGCGTGAAGCTGGGACGGATGATGGCCGGCAGACCGACGAGCTCCAGCGCGTCCATCGCCTCGTCCAGCGTGCGGACCATGCGCGACTTCGGCGACTCCAGGCCCAGCTTGTCCATGGCGTCGCGGAACAGGATGCGGTCCTCGGCCTTGGCGATGACGTCGCGCTTGGCGCCGATCATCTCCACGCCGAGCCGCTCCAGCGTGCCGTCGTCGGACAGCGCCATCGCCGTGTTCAGCGCGGTCTGGCCGCCCATGGTCGGCAGCAGGGCGTCGGGACGCTCCTTCTCCAGGATCTTGGCGACGACCGCCGGGGTGATCGGCTCGATGTAGGTGGCGTCGGCCAGACCGGGGTCGGTCATGATGGTGGCCGGGTTGGAGTTGACGAGGATGACCCGGTAGCCTTCCTCGCGCAGCGCCTTGCACGCCTGAACGCCGGAATAGTCGAACTCGCAAGCCTGTCCGATGACGATCGGACCCGCGCCGATGATGCAGATGGATTTGATGTCGGTGCGTTTGGGCATGGGTCCGCTTCTCTGAAATGTGGTCAGCCGAAAACCCCCCGGCACCGGGGGACCGGAGACGGAGAGCGGGATGGGCATGTCGTGCAAGGCCCCCTTATAGGGGGTTCCGGGCCGGGGGGGAAGGGGTGGCATGGATGTCACCCTCGCATGACTGAATCTCGGGCACGGCACCGCCGCCCCATGCGGGTCTTGAACCGCGGGGGAAAGGGACGCATCAATTCCCCTTCTCCCATTTCGCATACCCATTGGAGATACGCCCCGATGAGCCACGCATTCGCCAAGGACAGCCGCGCCTGCGCCGCCTGCGTCTCGTGGGGCGGCGAGCGCGCGCTGTCGGAGGACAATACGCTGGTGCATGTTGCCCGCCACGGGGTGGAGGGCGAATGCCGCACCGCCAGCAGCCAGGACTACCGCCGCATCACCAAGGGCTATCACACCTGCACCGCCTGGGCGCCGCTGCCGATGCTGAAGAAGCATGGCGGCCGGATCGGCCATACGCCGGCGGGACAGGCGCACACGCTGGTCACCGCCGCAGCCTCGCGGCCCATTCCGCAGCCGGTCTCCCAGCCGGTGCCGGCGGCAGCGGCCTTCGCGTCGGCGCCGGTGGCGACTCCGGTGCTGGACCTGCCGCCGCCGCCCTGCCGGGCCGACGTGATCGATGTGGAGCAGACGCCGCAGGTCCGCATCCTCTACACCCACTGGGTGAGGCTGAAGCGCAAGCGCCGCATGCCGCTGGCAAGCGAGATCGACACCGCCCAGGTGCGGGAAAGCGTGCCGCGCACCGCCCTGATGGAGCCGACGGCCGACGGCAGCGATTTCGTCTACAAGTCCTGTGGCCGCGCCCTGCAACGCCGGCTGGCCGAGCGGCCGACGACGCGGCGGGTGACCGACTGCCACCCGGAGCAGGCGGCGCAGCGCTGGCTGTCCGACCTGCGCACCTGCCTGGAAAGCGGCGAGCCGCGCTGCCTGCTGGTGCGCGACGACCCGATGCTGCCGGGGGCGAAGTTCGTCGAGCTGCTGCTGCCGCTGGCCGACGTCGAGGGCGGGCCGGCGACGCGGGTGCTGGCCTACCGCCATGTGCCGGGTGGTTGAGGGGGCGGCGATGGGCGACACGCAAAGCGGAGAAGGACCGAAGGGAGAAGGGCCCGGTCCGGAGATCGTCGGCGTCTGGCCGGCGGCGGTGTGGATCGTCGTCGGTGCCGGGCATTACCTGAACGACCCCGACCATTTCGTCGGCTGGAAGGGTGCCCTGTATTTCGTGCTGGGCACCGGACTGGTGGCGCTGGTCGGCGGCATCGCCAGCCTGTCGGCCCGCCGTACCGTCGCCGGCATCCAGGAACGCCTGCTGAAGGAGGTCCGCCACCGCCGCGATTGGGCGAGCTGGTGGGTGGCGCTGGGCTTGCGCGGGCTGGTGGGCTTGGGCGAGGCGGTGCTGGTGACGCTGCTGGCGCTGTCGGCGGTGGCGCTGCTGGGGTGAGGCATCGTCGATAAATACCCTGGAAACGCAAACAGCCCCGCTCCTTCCGGAGACGGGGCTACTTCTTGCTCGGATCCTTACTTCTGGCTGGTCTTCATGCTCCAGCCCGGCTCGATCCCCTGCATGTCGGGCAGGTGGTGGGCGATGCCCTTGTGGCAGTCGATGCAGGTGTTCTGGCCGGTGAACAGATAGGTCTCGTGCATCTTCGCGGCGCGCGGATTCTGCTTGGTGATGTCCATCGAGTCCGCGCTGTGGCAGTTCCGGCATTCCAGCGAGTTGTTCGACTTCAACCGCGCCCATTCGTGCTCGGCCAGTTCGCGGCGCTTGTCGAGGAACTTCTCGCGGGTGTCGATGGTGCCGAAGATCTTGCCCCAGACCTCTTTCGACGCCTGCATCTTGCGGGCGATCTTGTCGGTCCATTGGTGCGGGACGTGGCAGTCCGGGCAGCTGGCGCGCACGCCGGACCGGTTGGTGAAGTGAATGGTCTGCTTCAGCTCCTCATAGGGATTGTCCCGCATCTCGTGGCAGCTGATGCAGAAGGCTTCCTTGTTGGTGGCCTCCAGCGCGGTGTTGAAGCCGCCCCAGAAGACGACGCCGGCGATGAAGCCGCCCAGCGTCAGGAAACCCAGACTGAAATGGACGCTGGGGCGGGCGAACAGCCGCCACAGGCACAGCACGGCGTCGCGGATTTTCATTTCTGGCCGCCTTGGGCATGGCCCAGGACCGAGTCGAAGTCTTGGAAGCTGTTGGGAACGATCGGCTGGGCGTCGGTCTGCGGCACATGGCACTGGGTGCAGAAATAGCGGCGCGCCGCCACCGTGCCCAGCGTCTGGCCGTCACGGTCCTGGAAATGGGTGACCGACAGCATCGGCGCCTGCGAGCCGGCCGTGTTGCGGCGGTCGTGGCAGGTCAGGCACTTGTTGATGTTCAGGTCGATCTGATAGTCGCGGATGGCATGCGGGATCAGCGGCGGCTGGTCGGCATAGTTGCGCACGCGCTTCTGGTCGTCGGTGATCTCGCGGTGGGTCGCCTCGGCCGGGACATCCGTGGTGATCGGATGGTTGGTGGAGGGGACCTTGATCCCCCCCACGGTGCCGGTGGCGTCCGCCATCACGACGGGCTTGTCGGCGGCGACAACACCGGAGGTGACGCCGATGGTCAGGGCCGGGATGCCGGCCAGCAGCGCCAGCGCGGCGATCAGGAAACGGGTCTTCATGATGCCGGCACTCCTCAGGCGTTCGCGACGGGCGTGATCTTGACCGCGCATTTCTTGTAGTCGGTCTGCTTGCTGATGGGATCGGTGGCGTCGAGCGTCACCTTGTTGATGAGGACCGTGTGGTCGAAGAAGGGGACGAAGACCAGGCCGCGCGGCGGCTTGTTGCGCCCGCGCGTTTCGACCCGCACCCGGACCTCGCCGCGCCGGGAGGTGACGCGCACCTCCTGCCCGCGCCGGACGTTGAGTTCCTTGGCGTCGTCGGGGTGCATGAACACCACGGCGTTCGGGAAGGCCTTGCGCAGCTCCGGAACGCGGAGCGTCATCGACCCGCTGTGCCAATGCTCGATCACGCGGCCGGTGCTGAGCCAGAAGGGATAGTCGGTGTCGGGCGCTTCGGCCGGCGGCTCGTAGGGCAGGGCGAAGACGTTGGCCTTGCCGTCCTTGTTGCCGTAGAAGCGCATGCCCTCGCCGGCCTTGACGTACGGGTCGGAGCCTTCGCGGTAGCGCCACTTGGTTTCCTTGCCGTCCACCACCGGCCAGCGCAGGCCGCGTTCCTGGTGGTACTGCTCGAAGGGCGCCAGATCGTGGCCGTGGCCGCGGCCGAAGGAGGCATATTCCTCGAACAGGCCCTTCTGGACGTAGAAGCCGGCGTCCTTGGCCTCCTGGTTGTTGTAGTTCTGGTCGAGGTCGGAGAGCGGGAAGCGGTCGACCTGACCGTTGCGGAACAGCACCTCGTACAGGGTCTTGCCGCGCAGCTCCGGCTTCTTGTTCAAGAGATCCTCCGGCCACACCTCCTCGATGCGGAAGCGCTTGGAGAACTCCATGATCTGCCACAGGTCGGACCGCGCGCCGTCGGGCGCATCGACAAGCTGGCGCCACAGCTGGGTGCGGCGCTCGGCGTTGCCGTAGCCGCCCTCCTTCTCCACCCACATGGCGGTGGGCAGGATCAGGTCGGCGGCCAGCGCCGTCACGGTCGGGTAGGGATCGGAGACGACGATGAAGTTTTCCGG
Organism: Azospirillum palustre; assembly: GCF_002573965.1. Taxonomy (NCBI): domain Bacteria; kingdom Pseudomonadati; phylum Pseudomonadota; class Alphaproteobacteria; order Rhodospirillales; family Azospirillaceae; genus Azospirillum; species Azospirillum palustre. The sequence goes on from NZ_PDKW01000043.1 coordinate 138,659, forward strand.
GTTGCGGTAGCCGGGGAAGGTCTCCTTCGCCGTGTTCGGGGCCGTCTGCATGTTGTTGTTGCACATGACCCAGTAGGCGTTGAGCTTGCCGTCCTTCAGCATGCGGTCCTGCTGGACGGCGTGGTAGCCGACCTTGTCGGGGATGGTCCCCTCCGGCAGCTTCCAGATCTCCTCGGCGTGTTTGCGGTGCTCGGGGTTGGTCACCACCATGTCGGCCGGCAGCCGGTGGGAGAAGGTGCCGACCTCGCGCGCGGTGCCGCAGGCCGACGGCTGTCCGGTCAGCGAGAAGGGGCCGCAGCCGGGCTGGGAGATTTTGCCGGTCAGCAGGTGGATGTTGTAGACGAGGTTGTTGGCCCAGACGCCGCGGACATGCTGGTTGAAGCCCATGGTCCAGAAGGACACGACCTTCACCTTCGGGTCGGCATACAGCTCGGCCAGCGCCTCCAGCCGGTTCTTCGGCACGCCCGACAGCTCATGCGCTTTGTCCAGCGTGTAGGGTTCGACGAATTTGGCGAACTCGTCGAAGCTGATCGGGTCGGAGTCGTTGGCCTTGTCGGCGTTCTTCGCCTTCTTCTCCAAAGGGTTGTCGGGACGCAGGCCATAGCCGATGTCGTCGCGGCCGCGCTTGAAGTTGCAGTGCTTCTCGACGAACTCCTTGTTCACCCGGCCGGTCTTGATGATGTGGTTGGCGATGTAGTTGAGGATCGCCAGGTCGGAGCCGGGGGTGAAGACCAGGCCGATGTCGGCGAGGTCGAAGCTGCGGTGCTCGTAGGTCGACAGGACGGCGACCTTGCAGCCGGGGTGGCTGAGGCGGCGGTCGGTGACGCGCGTCCACAGGATGGGGTGCATCTCCGCCATGTTGGAGCCCCACAGCACGAAGGCGTCGGCCTGCTCCATGTCGTCGTAGCAGCCCATCGGCTCGTCCATGCCGAAGGTGCGCATGAAACCGGCCACCGCCGACGCCATGCAGTGGCGGGCGTTCGGGTCGAGGTTGTTGGAGCGCAGGCCGGCCTTCATCAGCTTGGAGGCGGCATAGCCCTCATAGATGGTCCACTGGCCGGAGCCGAACATGCCGACGGCGGTCGGACCCTTCTTCTTCAGGGTCTCCTTCCATTTGGCGGCCATGATGTCGAAGGCGGCGTCCCAGCTGATCGGCTCGAACTCGCCATCCTTGTCGAACTTCCCGTCCTTCATGCGCAGCAGCGGCTGGTTCAGCCGGTCCTCGCCATACATGATCTTGGACAGGAAATAGCCCTTCACGCAGTTCAGGCCGCGGTTCACCTCGGCCTTCACGTCGCCATGGGTGGCGACGACGCGGCCGTCCTTGACGCCGACCATCACACCGCAGCCGGTGCCGCAGAACCGGCAGGGTGCTTTCGACCAGGTCAGTTTGGCGCCTTCGCCGGTCAGGATGTTGGCGGCGGACGCGGGCAGCGAGATTCCGGCCGCCGCGGCGGCGGCAGCGGCGGCTTGCGCCTTCAGGTAATCGCGGCGGGACAGAAACATGAGGAGGACTCCAGGTTCGGAGGAAATTCGGTCGGGAAAAGGCGGAAACGGCGCGCCTGGGTGAGGATCCGGGTGACGGCCCAGGGGAGGGGCGTCAGGCTGCGTCGATCGCGTCCGCGGGTTCGTAGTGGTGGTAGACCATGGTGGTGGTGTGAACGCCGGGAATGGCGTTCAGCAGGGCGATGCGGTCGACGACCTCGGCCGCGCTGGCGGTGACCAGCGTCACCACCGCCTTGCCGTTCTCCGCGGCACACCACTCCAGCCCGGCGACGGAGGCCGCCGCCTCGCGCACCGCGTCGGTGCGGTCGGGGCTGTGCTGTATGACGAGGCTGGAGATGTGGACTTCGGGGGCGCGGGGCATGTCGGTCCTGGCGGAGCGCTGGGCTCAGTGGGTGAGGAGCTGGTACATCCAGATCGAGAAGCCGTAGGCGGAGACGGTGCCGACGGCGATCACCGGCCAGACCAGCACTGCCAGCGACAGGAACATCAGCCCTTCGGCCCGGCGGGTCGGGGCCGGTGCGGAGTCGGTCGCCTTCCGGTCGGACGGATGGGACAGGACGGGGGAGGTGATGGGCCTCATGGCGGCACTCTCGGTCGGAGCGGGAACAGGTCGAACCGGTCCCGGTGCCAACCCTTGCGGATGGTCCTTAGGTACTGGTTTTCGGCCCTTAGTATCGATACTTTCTGGCGGGCGGGAATTGACTCAGGTCAACTGGGGCCATTTGCGGCCTGTGACGGAATGGTGCCTTCCGCCGCGCGGGCGCCACGGGCCGGGCTGCGCTAGACTGCGGTTGAGGTCTTCATCCGAAGCCTCGATCGGGAATGGAATGGGCCATGGATTTGCTGCGCTCCTACTGGTCGCCGGCCGAGTTGGCGACCAATGGATTGATCCTGCTGCATCTTTTGGGAGCCTTGGCGGTCGGGCTGCTGCTGGGGTACGAGCGCAGCTATCACGGGCGGGCGGCCGGGATGCGGACCTACGGGCTGGTCTGCCTGGCCTCGGCCGCGCTGACGGTGGTCAACGCCTACTCCTCCATGTGGTATGGCGGCATTGGGACGCAGGGGGCGCCGCACGCGGCCGCCCTGGCCGGCGATCCGACGCGGGTGATCCAGGGCATCGTCACCGGCATCGGTTTTCTCGGCGCCGGGGTCATCATGCGCGAGGGGCTGTCGATCCGCGGCCTGTCCACCGCCGCATCGATCTGGGCGACCTCGGCCATAGGCATCGTCATCGGGCTCGGCTTCTATGCGGTCGCCATCGCCGCGGCGCTGTTGACCATCCTGGTGATGAGCCTGTTGCGGCCGGTCGAACGGTTGCTGCCCCACCAGTCGGTGGTCCACCTGACGCTGGTCTTCCCACGCGACAAGGCTCCGCCGCCGGAGGAATTGCGGGCGCAGGCCAAGAAACATGGGTTCGAAGTGGTCGACTGGGCCTTCCACCTCGCCAACGGCAGCGGCCAGTTCGAATGCCAGCTGGTGCTTCAGGGCAGAGGCGACCCCGATCCGATGGCGCTCGTCAGCGCCCTTGCCTCTACCGACACGGTGGTGGAGTTCAAGCTGTCCCCTTCACGCATCTGACGACGGCCGGGAACCAGAAGAGTTGGAAGGACGAAATGCATACAAGCTTAATCTTTTCCTAAAACTTTATCTTTATCGATAGCCGGCGATGATGAAGGACGCGAACAACGGCAGGGAATGGCGGGGCTGGAATCGCCGCCCTTCTGCCCGGCAGAACGGCCGTGATGGGCGCAATGCCGGTTCCCCGACCTCATCCGCTTCCTGTCGTCGGATGGCGGGGCCGATCGCCCTGCTGACGGCGCTTCTTCTGTGGTTCGCCGGCACAGCCGCCGCCACGGTCTCCGGCGTAGAGCCGCTTCGGCTCGGGCCAGCCACCGCCAGCGCCACCCTGGCCGGTCATTTCGCCCGGCTGGTCGATCCCGACCGCAAGCTCGACTTCGCCGCCATCCTGAAGGCCGACGCCGATGGGCAGATGGAACCGCGTGAGGATTTCCGCGGTGTCGGCCAGACCCGCGACATCCATTGGTACCGTTTCGACCTGATGCGTGAACCCGGTGCGCCGGCGGACTGGCTGCTGGAGATGGGCGAAGCCTATATCGACCATCTCGATCTCTTCATTCCGAAGGCGGGCGGAGCCGCGGGCCGGCCGCAGGATCCTGCGGCCTACCGGCTGGTCCGGCTGGGAGACTTCGTTCCCTTCAGCCAGCGGCCGATGAAGACCCGGCTGCACAGCCTGCCGCTGACCCTTCCGGAGGGAAAGCCGGTCTCGCTTTACCTGCGCGTCGATTCGGTCAGCGCTATCCGCCTGTCGGCACGGCTGTGGTCTCCCCCCGCCTATGTCGGCCACCAGACCAAGGATCTGCTGTTCCAGGGGTTTTTCCTGGGTGTGCTGGGCATTCTGGTCCTAGGTTACGTCGCGCTGGGCCTGCTTCTGCGTGACGGGGCGCTGCTGTCCTACACCGCCTATGTCGCCACGGTCTTCTGCTATTACCTGTTCGCCAACGGCATCGGCGCAGCCCTGCTGCCGGATCTGCCGGGCTGGCTCATGAACATGCTGGTGGGCGGCAGCGGGTTCCTCGGCTTTGCCACGGCACTGATCATGTGGGTCTATATTCTTGATTTGCAGACCAGGGCGCCGAAGCTGGCGCGTTGCTATCAGGGGCTGGCCCTGCTGGTTCTGCTGGCCTTGCCGACGACGGTTTCACCGCTCTACGCCCTGACCAACCCGGTGGTGACCCTGTCGGCGCTGGTCGTGGTGGTGATCGCACTGGTGCTGACCGCACGCATGGCCTGGCTGAACCCGAGCGATCTCAGCCCGCGCTTCTATCTGGCCAGCACCCTGGTGTCGCTGACCGGGCTGATCATGGCCCAACTGATCCTGCGCGGCGTGCTGCCTGCCGATTTCTTCATCGCCGATCCCTATCAGGTCGCCTCGATGGTGGCGGTGCTGGTGCTGGGCACCGGTCTGGCCCTGCGCATCGGCAGGCTTCAGGCGGAGCGGCTGCGCGCCCGCGAGGAATCGGCCTTCGCCACCAAGCGGGCGGAGGAGCAGCGCAGCTTCGTCGCCATGCTGTCGCACGAATTCCGTACCCCGCTGGCCGCCATCGACAGCGCGGCGCAGATGATCGAACTGTCGGGCGCGGTGGAGTCGCCGTCGGCGCTGACCCGCCTGCAACGCATCCGCAGCACCACCCACAAGATGGCCGAGCTGGTGGATCTTTTCCTGTCCTCCGATGCGCTCGACCAGGGGGCGCTGGCGCTGAAGCCGGAACCGGTGGCACTGGGCCAGTTGATGGACGAGGTGCTGGGCGGCCTGACGGGGACGGAAGCGGAGGAGCGGCTGGAGCTGTCGATCGACGCGCCCGACCGCCCGATGCTGGTCGATGCGCCCTTCCTGGGGGTGGCCATCGGCAATCTGGTGCAGAACGCGCTGCGCTACTCGCCGGCGGACACAGCCGTCCGGGTGAGCGCCTTCGATGATGGAGGCGGCATCGTCATCCGCGTCGCCGACCGGGGCCTCGGCATGACCCCGGAGGAGGTGGAGCGAATCGGCTCGATCTATTTCCGCGCCTCGTCGTCGCGCGGAACCAAGGGGTCGGGGCTGGGGCTCTACATGACGCAGAAGATCGTCGCCGCCCATGACGGAACCCTGACGGTGGAGAGCGTGCGCGATCAGGGCTCCATCTTCACCATTCGGTTGCCTGTGACGGATGGACCGCCGGAAGCCGGCCATCCCCCTGTCGCATGATCGTTTCTGATAGCTGCTCGCATTGCGTCCAAAGCGTCTTTTGTTATCCTATTCCTTCAGGCTTATCACTTTTGTGTGTGATTTCGAGCCTTTAGACGTGGGAGGGGACGATTGTCGACCGGACTTCCAAGCGATGGCTCCCGCCTGTGATCTGCCGGACAGATCTGCTGGCTCCGGCTTTCCGGCATATCCGGCTTTTCGGCCTGATCCTGTGGCTTTTTGCGTTCGTTGCGGCACTTGGCCTGCCGATGGCCGGATGGGCGCAGGGTGGGGCGAAGACGGGGACGCAGACGGTGGCTCCAGCCGAAGTGCAGGCGGCGGAGCCCCTGCCTTTGACGGTGTCGACGGACCGTGCATCGCTTGCAGGCCATTTTGCCCGGCTGATCGACCGGGATCATGCGCTCGGCTTCGGCGATGTGCTGAGGGCCGATGCGGAGGGGCGGTTCGAGCGGCAGACAGTCTTCCGCGGGGCAGGGCAGACCCCCGATATCCATTGGTACAGGTTCGATCTGCTGCGTGAGGCCGGCGCACCGGCCGATTGGATCATTGAGCTGGGCGAAGCCTACATCGATCACCTCGACCTTTATGTTCCCGATCGGGCCATGGCCGGCGATGCGGCCGGCTACAGCATCATCCGCATGGGCGATTTCGTTCCCTTCAGCCAGAGGCCGATGAAGACCCGGCTGCACACCACGCGGCTGACCCTGCCGGAGGGTAAACCGGTTTCCCTCTATCTTCGTGTCGAGTCGGTCAGTTCCATCACCATGCGGGCGGCGGTCTACGCCGTGCCGGACTATGCCGGCCTCCAGGTGACGAACCTGCTGTTCCTGGGTGTGTTCTTCGGTGTGCTGGCGATCCTGATCATGGGGTATGTGTCGCTGGGAATGCTTCTGCGCGACAGGGCTTTGCTGGCCTTCACCGGCTATGCGGGAAGCGTCTTCGTCTTCTACCTGTTCTCGGGCGGGATCGCGTCGATCCTGCTGCCCGATATGCCCGGGTGGCTGCAGAATCTGGTGGTCGGCAGCAGCGCCTTTCTCGGTGTCGCCGCATCGGCCTCGATGTGGGACCGCATCCTCGACCTGCGGGTCCGTCATCCGCGTCTGCACTGGTTCTATGTCGGCATCCGCTGGATGGCGCTGCTGTCGCTTCCCAGCGCCGTCTCCTGGACCTATTCGATCACCAATCCGGTTGTGCTGCTGTTTGCCACGGTGGGGACACTGGCCGGCGCCGTCCTGTCGATCGTGCAGGCGGTCAGGAATCCCGCCGACACCAGCGCCCGCTATTACGCTGTCAGCGGGCTGATCGCGATCGCCGGCAACACCATGACCCAGTTCACGGTGCGCGGAACCCTGCCGGTGGATTGGCTGTTCGCCGATCCCTATCAGATCGCCGTGCTGGGGACGATGCTGTGCCTGGGGACCGGTCTGGCGCTGCGCATCCGCGACTTGCAACGCGAGCGGGTGCGGGCGCAGGAGGAGTCGGCTTTCGCCACCAAGCGGGCGGAGGAACAGCGCACCTTCATCGCCATGCTGTCGCATGAGTTCCGCACCCCGCTGGCCGCCATCCAGGGAGCGGCCCAGATGATCGAGCTGTCGGGCGAGGTGCGGGTTCCATCGATGCAAACCCGTGTGCGCCGCATCGTCGAAACCACGCGGCGGATGTCCGACTTGGTGGAACTGTTCCTGTCGGCGGATGCGCTGGACCAGGGGGCACTGGCGCTGAAGCCGGAGGTGGTGCCGCTCGACCTGCTGATGGACGAGTCGCTGGACGGGCTGGCCGGAGCGGAGAATGAGACCAGGCTGTCGGTGACGGTCGAGCCGACAGACCGGATGTTGCGGGTCGACCTGTCCTTCCTCGGGGTGGCGGTCACCAATCTCGTGCGCAATGCGCTGCGCTATTCGCCGCCCCAGACGGCGGTCAGGGTGACGGCGCACCTGGCGGGGCAAGACCTTGTCATCCGCGTCGCCGACCAGGGCCACGGCATGAGCCCGGAGGAGGTCGAGCGGATCGGCTCGATCTATTTCCGTGCCTCGTCCTCGCGCGGAACCAAGGGGGCCGGTCTCGGGCTTTACATGACGCAGCGGATCGCCGCCGCCCATGGCGGTGCGCTGACGGTGGAAAGCACGCTCGGTGTCGGATCGGTCTTCACCATCAGGTTGCCCGCAGTCGGGGAGCCGGAGAGCGACGATGTCGCCGTCCCGTCGGGGGCTGACCCGTTGACGGTTCAATAGAGCGTTTTCGGGATCCGCTCGGCCAGCGACCGGTCATAGGCGTCGCCGCCTTCGCGTCCGGCGCTGGCCTCTGCCAGCAAGGCCCCCGCCGACGGCAGGCTGCTGCGCTCGATCCGCACCGCCGGGTCCCACAGGCGGGACCGCAGCAGGGCGCGGCCGCATTGGAAGAACACCGACTCGATGGTGACGACCAGCACCGACTTCGGCGGCTTGCCGTCGACGGCGAAGCTCTCGCACAAGGCCGGGTCGGTGTCGATCACGGCGCGGCCGTTGACCCGCAGCGTCTCGTTTAGTCCCGGCACCAGGAAGAGCAGACCGACCCGCGGATCGGCCAGGATGTTGCGCAGGCTGTCGATGCGGTTGTTGCCGCGGCGGTCGGGGATCAGCAGGGTACGGTCGTCCGCCACCCGGACGAAGCCGGCTTCGTCGCCACGCGGCGAGGCGTCCAGACCATCCGGCCCGCTGGTGGCGAGAACGAAGAAGGGCGACGCCTCGATCAGTGCGCGGTAGCCGGGGGTCAGCGCCGGCACTTCCTTGGCGATGGAAGGAGCGGCCGGCTCGCCATAAAGAGCTTCCAGAGCCGCGAGGTCGGTGATGGGCCTGCTTCCTGTCTGACTCATTTCGTCTCCAGCAGAAAATAGACGAAGTCGATCGACGGCGCGTCCAGCCCGAACTGGCTCAGCAGCGTGTGGGCCTGCCCGCGATGGTGGGTCTGGTGGTTGAAGATATGGGTGACGATCTGGGCGAAGGGCAGCTCATGTGGTGTGCCGGCCATGCTGCGGTAGGAGAGGACCGACTCGAACCGTTCCGCCGGGGTGGCTGCCAGGACGCGCAGGATGCGCTCGTCCTCCGCCTCGCGGGCGGTGCGCAGGCCGGCGAAGCCGTCATGGAGGATTTCATCGAGCGACGACGGCTTCGGCCCCTCTCCCTCGATCCGCTCCAGCCACACCCGGTCGGCGACCAGGATATGGTTCAGCGTGCCGCGGACAGAGCCGAAGAAGGCTCCACGATCCTCACGGAACTGAGCGTCGGACAGCTGGGCCGCAACCTCGTACAGGCGGCGGTTGGCCCAGCGGTTGTAGCGGGCGAGGGTCTCGAAATGGGGCTTCGGGTCCATGGGGAGCCTTTTGCTTGCTTACCGTCGTCTCCCAACCGGAGGAGCCCTCTTCACAGGGGAAGAAAGCTCCTCCGGAGGACCGATCACACGCCTGCGCGCTTAGCCGACAGGCCGGCGTGGGACAGCAGGACTTCGCGCTTGCCCTGGTGGTTGGCGGGACCGACGACGCGCTCGGTCTCCATCCGCTCCACCAGACGGGCGGCGCGGTTGTAGCCGATCTGGAGCTGGCGCTGGATGAAGCTGACCGACACCTTGCCCTCGCGGACCACGAGGTTGACGGCCTGCATGTAGAGGTCGTCACCGGTGGCGACCGAACCGCCGTCCTCATCCTCAACCGCGGCGGCTTCCTCCTCCTCCTCGGTGATGGCGGTGACGTAGTTGGGGGCGCCCTGAGCCTTCACATACTGGACGATCTCCTCGACCTCCGAATCGGAGACGAAGGGACCGTGGACGCGGGTGATGCGGCCTCCGCCCTGCATGTAGAGCATGTCGCCCTGGCCCAGCAGCTGCTCCGCCCCGGCTTCACCCAGGATGGTGCGGCTGTCGATCTTGCTGGTGACCTGGAAGCTGATGCGGGTCGGGAAGTTGGCCTTGATGGTGCCGGTGATGACGTCGACCGACGGACGCTGCGTCGCCATGATCAGGTGGATGCCGGCGGCGCGCGCCATCTGGGCGAGGCGCTGGATCGCCGCCTCGATCTCCTTGCCGGCGACCAGCATCAGGTCGGCCATCTCGTCGACGATCACGACGATGTAGGGCAGCGGCGTCGGTTCCGACGGCGTCAGGTCGAAGACGTTCTCCGGCTCGCCCGGCGCCGGGGTGCGGCGGGGCATCTTCTCGCCGTTGGCGATCATCTCGGCCATGCGGGCGTTGTAACCCTCGATGTTGCGCACGCCGAGCTTGGACATCGCCTCGTAGCGGCTTTCCATCTCGCGCACGGCCCAGCGCAGGGCGACCACCGCCTTCTTGGGATCGGTGACGACGGGCGTCAGCAGGTGCGGGATGCCGTCATAGACCGACAGCTCCAGCATCTTGGGATCGACCATGATGAAGCGGCAGCGCTCCGGCGGCAGCCGGTAGAGCAGCGACAGGATCATCGTGTTGATCGCCACCGACTTGCCCGAGCCGGTGGTGCCGGCGACCAGCAGATGCGGCATGCGGGCGAGGTCGGCCACCACCGGTTCGCCGCTGATGTCCTTGCCGAGCGCGATGGCGAGCTGGGCCGTGGTGTTGCGGAAGGCGTCGTGGTCGAAGCTTTCGCGCAAATAGACCATCTCGCGCACCGGATTCGGCAGCTCGACGCCGATGACGCTGCGGCCGGGGACGATGGCGATGCGGGCGGTGACCACGCTCATCGAGCGGGCGATGTCGTCGGTCAGGTTGATGACGGTGGCCGACTTGGTGCCGGGCGCCGGCTCGAACTCGTAGAGGGTGACGACCGGGCCGGGGCGGACATCCATGATCTCGCCGCGGACGCGGAAGTTCTTCAGGACGGTTTCCAGCATCCGCGCGTTGCGGGCCAGAACCGATTCGTCATGCTGCTGCACCGGGCGCGGCGGCGGGGTCTGCAGCAGCGAGACGGTGGGCAGCGAATAAACTGCGGGATAGTCCGCCGGCGCGGCCGAGGCGGCGGGCGCGCAGGGCGCCACCGGGGCTGCGGCGGGGCCGGGGATGGCGGTTGCCGCCTCCGCCGCCGGGGCGGCTTCGCACGGGGCTGCGGCTGCCTCCGCCTCCGCCGGGTCGCGCGCCTCGTAGGCCCATTCGACGCCCGACAGGAAGGCGAAGCCGGCGACCACCGCCAGGGCTTCGTCCGACAGGTTGGTGGAATAGACGGTCCCGGCGCGCGGGGTGCCGGGCAGAACCTCGACATCCCACATCACGCGGCCATCGGGGCGCGGGTTGGGGACGAGATTGAACGGGCGGCCGTTCAGCGCGCACCAGAGATTGAACTCGTCGGCGGTCACCACCCCCGCCTGGGTCGGCGGGGCGGCGAGATGCGGCATACGCGGGCTCATGCCGTGGCTCCGGGCTTCTGAACGGTGAGGGGGACGGGACCGGAGGAGGAGCCGCCCGGCAGGGGAGGGCGTGCCGCCAGCTCGCGCGGCGTCATTTCATAGGCGGCGACCAGCAGCTTGTCGATGCTGACGCCGTCGCTGGACATCGGCAGCACCAGCCGTTCGAAGCTGCGGGTGCGCCCGCCGAAGACCGCGGTGTGGACGCGGGCGACAGGCAGCCGTTCGCGGCGCACCGTCTCGTATTCCGGCTGAAGCAATGCCCGCTGTTCCGGCGGCAGGTCGTCCAGCGTGGCGCCCAGGCGCGACTGGCCGAAGGCGGTGGCCAGCGCCTTGCCGTAATAGGAATAGACGAAGGTGCCGGCTTCCTCCCCGATCACCTCGAAGACGGCGATGTTGTCCTTCCATGGCCGCAGGTCGGCCGGGGCGATGCTGCTGGGGACCGGCGGCCGGCCGGCGACGGATTTGGTGAGCCAGAATTCGAGCAGGCCGCTGAGATACGGCGTCGCCAGCTCGGTTCTTTCCTTGGTCATGACAATCGCAGCTGGACGGGCGGCGCTCCCGCGGGATGATGCCGCCGGAGCTTTCAAGAGCCGCCCGAACCATACCCGCAAGGGCCGGTGTGGCGCAACCGCAAGGGCTAAGCCCGTCAGGGGCGCCACACTCCGGCTTTTACCCGCGCTTCATCAGGCGGCGCAGGTGACGCCGGTGCCGCCCAGGCCGCAGTAGCCGTTTGGATTCTTGGCGAGATACTGCTGGTGGTAGCCTTCCGCGAAGTAGAAGGGCGGAGCCTCGCGGATCTCGGTGGTGATCGGGCCGTAGCCGGCCTGGGCCAGCCGCTCCTGATAGGCCGCCAGCGTCGCTTCCGCCGCCGCCTGCTGGGCGGGGCTGTGGATGTAGACGGCCGACCGGTACTGGGTGCCGACGTCGTTGCCCTGGCGCATGCCCTGGGTCGGATCGTGCGACTCCCAGAAGACGCGCAGCAGGTCCTCCGCCGTCACCATCGCCGGGTCGTAGACGACGCGCACCGCCTCGGTATGGCCGGTGCGGCCGGAGCAGACTTCCTCATAGGTCGGGTTCGGGGTATGGCCGCCCTGATAGCCGACGGCGGTCACCCAGACGCCGGGAACCTGCCAGAATTTGCGCTCCGCCCCCCAGAAGCAGCCGAGCCCGAGGTCGATGACCTCCAGCCCCGGCGGATAGGGACCGGTCAGGCGATGGCCGTTGACATGGTGCTGTTCGGGAACCGGAACGGGTTGGCTGCGGCCGGGCAGCGCCTCCTCCGGCGTCGGCAGCGTCGCCGGCTTGCGCAGAAAATGCCCCAGCATGGTCGGGTCTCCCATTAGTGACGATCCGTTGGAGTGACCTCTTATGTCGGGTGGCGGCCGGGCTGCGGCAAGTCGGTGAACCTTCGGAGGGGTTCGCGCGTTTGACCCTGTATCGCGCGAGGATCTTTGAGAAGGAGAGCCATCATGGCCAGCACCACCGACGAGCGCCTGATCCAATCCCTGATCGACCATGGCCGCCGCAACGGTAACCGGCTGAGCGCCGAGGCGCTGGGCGGCATCCTGCCCGTCGACACGATGACGCCGGAGGAAACCGCCGCGGTGATCGAACGGGTCGAGGCGGCCGGGGTCGAGGTCGAGCTGGACGATTCCCGCCTGATGCAGGGCCGGCCCAATCCGGCGCTGGCCCGGCAGACCGGTGAGTATCACCGCGGCGACGGTGTCGTCGACATGGCGAACCCGGCCGCCCCGGCGGTGTCGGCTCCCGGTGCGGTGCCGTCGCGCCACGGCTGGGCCGACGATATCGCGAATGGCCATGCCGGCGGCCATCATGCCGCCGTTCCCAGCTGGACGCGCAATGGCGTCGAGCTGCTGCCGCTGGCGTCCGTCGCCCTGGTGGCGGTGGTGCTGATTGCGGCGCTCGGCTGAAGGCAGCCCTTACCCGGCGGCCAGCGCGTGGATGAGGATGGCGGCGGTGGCGGCGACGTTCAGCGACTGGACGCGGCCGCTGCCGGGGATGGTCAGCACCGCCTCGCAGGCCGCCAGCGTGGCCGGCGGAATGCCGTCCTCCTCGTTGCCCAGCACGACCGCCGGCGGCTTCGCCCCCTGCTTGCCGCGCCATCCGGTCAGGGCGCCGGCATCGACGGTCGGCCGGGTCTGGTCCAGTGCCGTCCCGAACACCCGGTGGCTGGCGCGCAGCCGCTTCAGCACGGCCGGCAGGGCGGGCGCGCGCTCCAGCGCCACCCACTCGAACCCGCCCTCCGCCACGCGATAAGCGGCCTCGGACGGCAATGCCTGGCCGGGATGGTCGGAGACCAGGACGCGGGGCAGGCCGAAGAAGGCGGCGGTGCGCAGGATTGCGCCCAGATTGTGCGGGTTGCCGACGCCGTCCAGGATTAGCAGCGGCTCCGTCGCCCGGCGCGCGGCCTCGGTGTCGAACAGCGGCAGCGTCCGCGGCGCCATCAGCGCCACCACGCCGCCGTGCAGAACCGTGCCGGCGACTTTCGCCAGCTCGTCCGCCTCCACCATGCGGTAGGGCTTGCGGGCCGCCGCCATCGCCTTGCAGAAGGCGCCCACCGCCGGTTTCAGCCGCTCGTCGAAGAACAGGCGCTCCACCCGCTCCGGTTCATGGGTGAACAGGGCGGAGACGGCGGACAGCCCGGCCACGCGGAACAGCTTGCGCGATTCGGTGGGCTCCGGGGCGGACGGGATGGCGGGGGCGGCGGTCCGGGAACGGGCGCGGCTGGGATGGGGCGGGCGCCCGCGCGGAGGCATGGAAGTCCTGTCTATCTGGAAGAGGGTGGCGGCTTACAGAAGCTTGACCACCAGGAAGCCGCCGATCAGCGCCACCGCGAACACGCTGGTGACGAGCGTCAGCCGCTTTTCGATGAAGGCGCGGATCGGTGGGCCGAAGAAATACAGCAGAGCCGCGACCAGATAGAAGCGGATCGACCGCGAGATGATCGAGGCGCCGATGAACACCCACAGCGGCAGATGCGCCACGCCGGCCGTGATGGTCAGCAGCTTGTAGGGGATCGGCGTCATGCCCTTGATGATCAGGATTTCCGCCCCGTACTCGACGAAGGTGTGGCGCAGCTGTTCGAACTTGTCGGTCAGGTGGTAGAACTCGATCACCCAGCGGCCGATCGTCTCGTACAGGAAATAGCCGATCATATAGCCGGCGATGCCGCCGACCACCGAGGCCAGCGTGCAGATCGTCGCCAGCTTCCACGCCGCCTTGCGGTTGGCGATGACCATCGGCACCAGCAGCAGGTCCGGCGGCAGCGGGAAGAAGGAGCTTTCGGCAAAGGACACCCCGGCCAGCCAGGCGGTCGAATCCTTCGACGCGGCCTTGGCCATGGTCCAGTCGTAAAGACGCTTCAGCATGAATGGGCCGTCCTTCGTCGCTGCCGTTGCGGTGCACGAGGCCTCTTTTAGGCGCGACGGTGCCGGTGCGCCAGTGCCCAATTCGACCGCCTCCGGACAGGGAGAACCCGTCCGGAGGCGTTAGCCCGTTCCAGTGAAGCCGGCTCAGGCGGCAGCAGCGCCGGAGGGCAGCGCGTTGGCATTTGCGGCGGGCACCGCTGCCGGAGCCTGGTCCTTGCGCAGCGCGCCGCGCAGGCGCAGCAGGTTGGCGGCGGCACAGAAGGCGTCCGAGGCCATGGCGAAGGGCGACATCACCAGCGCGTTGTGGCTGACCCAGAACCCACCGGCCACCAGCAGAAGAATGCGCATGCGCACCGCGTCCGACTGCCAGCGGGCAAGGGTGGAGAAGGTGATGCCCAGGCTGGACAGCGCCGAGGGCAGGCCGGACCAGGTGAACAGCGCGATGGCGGCGATGCCCGGCACCGTCGCCGCGAAGATCGTCGTCTGCCAGCGGCTGCGCCCTTCCGGCAGCGCGGCCAGCGCCTGCGCCACCACCAGCAGGCAAAGCGCCGCGGCGGTGTGCGCGCCCAGCAGCACATAGTGGGTGATGAACATCAGGTTGGTGGCAGCCTGCCCGGCCAGCAGGGCGCGGCGCTTCTTCATCAGCGGCCACAGGCACGAACCGGCGAAGGCGGCAGCACCGAAGGCGTCGGCGGCCGTGACGGGCAGGGGGAGGGACAGCATGGCGGGGGATCGGCTCGGGCAAAGGCACGGCGGTGCGGCGCCGCGGCTGCGGCCCGTCCGGATGCCGGAGGAGGATGGGGAAAACGGTTGTTGCCGTTCGGTCACGCTGGAGCCGAGCGGCAACAGGGCCATATGTACGGCGCCTTGCCGTGCCGTACCATCGGGCTTCCGGTCGCCCTGGGCTGCACCCCGCGCATGGAAGAAAAACGGACGGCGCGCCGCCAAATCGGCCGGTCGGGCGAATGGCGGAATCAGGCGGCCATCCGCAATGGCTGTTGCGGTTCGACCATGTATTTCCGCCGCATCTTCATGAACGGTTGTTCGATGGCGAAATAGGTCAGCGTGGAGAGGGCGATCGACGCCGGCAGGACCACGACCGTGCAGGTCAGCAGCGCATTGATGTGCGGATTCGGCACCAGTTGAAGGACGTCCCCGTATCTTCCGATCTGGGTTATGACGATGAAGTTGGTCAGATAGATGGAATAGGAGATCGATCCGATATAGGCCGCCATCCGCGACAAGGCGGCGGAACCGGGCATGCGGACGGACAGATAGGTTATGATGACAAACGCCCAGCCGGCGGCCTCGACAGTCGGCCAGACGGTCTTCCAGGTGGCGATCACCGGATAGCCCCCGGCCCGATGGAAAACCGTGATCAGGGTCAGCATCGACAGGATCGCGGGCAGGAAGGCCCGGCCGAGCCACAAGGCGCCCTGCGGGGTACCGCTCCAGCGGCGCAACGCCACGGCCGCGATCATGCCGATCAGGAACTGGTCGATGCGTCCGACGATGGTCCAGTAAGCGATCGCGCGGGAGTTCGCGCCGAACTGATCGGCGATGAGCCGATAGACGAATGCGCACAGGATCATCAACGCCAACTGGCGGCATCCCTGCCGGTTCAGGATCGACAGCAGGAATGGGAAGATCAGATAGAACTGGAACTCGACGGCGACCGTCCAGAACAGGCTGGTCGCCACCCCGTAGGTCGCCTTGTTCCCGGCGTTCAGGAATGGAACCGCCATCTCAAGAATTCTGGCAGGATCGACGGCATCCGGGGTCATGGCGATGCCGACCAGGAGAAGCCAGGCATAAAGGGGATATATTCGTAGCAGGCGGTTCCGCAGGAAGCCGAGGTAAGCGACTTCGCGGCCGTTTGCTCCCCATGTGAAGATGAAGCCGGACAGAACCATGAACAGGGCGACGCCGCTGTGTCCTTCCACCACCATTGCCAGCAATGGATTTTTCGTGTGCACCCAGCCTTCGATCAGGTTTCCGCCTGCCGATTGTGGAAGCAGCTGAAATGAGTGGTAGTATAGGACGATAAGGGCGGCAAATGCACGGAGATGGTCAAGCCGCGGAAGATATGAGATATTGACGGACTTTTCCATTATTCTGCTTTTTCGAAGTCTGCTTCGGGTTCGATATTTTCTAGATTGGTCTGCACGATTCTTTTTAGCGAAAATCGTGTCGCGCCATAAAGCCACGGCTCTTTCCGCCGACGGTCGCCCGAATCGGGAGCCGGTGGCCTAGGTCGTGCCATCGGTGTTGGTGTCGGGGCCGGTGGCCTGTAGCCCGCCCGTGTCCTCCTTCAGCACCTCGTCCAGCCAGCGCAGATGCGGTTCGGCGACCTTGCGCGCCTCTTCCTGGGTCTGGCGGTAGCGGGCGACCATTTCCTGGCCCAGCGGGGTCAGGCCGGCGCCACCGCCCTCGCGTCCGCCGACGCTGGTGCGGATCACCGGCTCGCGGAAGGCGGTGTTCATCGTCTCCACCAGGAACCAGGCGCGGCGGAAGGTCATGTCGAGCGACCGCGCTGCGGCCGAGATCGAGCCGGTGCGGTCGATGGCCTCCAGCAGGGCGATCTTGCCGGGGCCGATGGCGCCCGACGGGTGCAGGAAACGGACACGAAGGTCGGCGGCCATGATGTTCCGATGCGAATCCGAAAAAGGATGGAACAACCATGTGGGGGCCGCCGCCACGGTTCAAGCGACAAGTCGCGCAGGAGGGGGAAGCCGCCGACGGAGTGCGCAATCGGTCGCACCCCATCGGCGGTTTCCCATGATTTTCCCGCCCTTGGGCCTTATTCCGTCCCGGCGGCCTCGGCGAGGCCCAGGAAGGCGGGCAGTTCGTGGGTGATGACGTAGGTGGGGATCGGCGCCAGGAAGTCGCGCATCCGCCCCTTTTCCATGAAGCGCTTGCGGAAGCGGGAGTGGGTGAACAGCGTGCCCAGCTTCGGCACGATGCCGCCGGCGATGTAGATGCCGCCGCGCGCCCCCAGCGTCAAAGCGAGGTTGCCGGCGACGGTGCCCAGCATGGCGCAGAACATCTCCACCGCCTCGACGCAATGGGCCTCGCTGCCGTTCAGGGCGTTGTCGGCCACCTGCGCAGGCGTGAGGGTGGCCGGCTCCCGCCCGTCCAGGATCGACAGCGCGCCGTAGAGGTTGACGAGGCCGGGGCCGGACAGCACCCGCTCGGCCGAGACATGCTCGAAGCCCTTGCGCAACTGGCCGAGCACGGCGCTCTCGCGGTCGCTGATCGGCGCCATGGTGACATGGCCGCCCTCACCCGACAGGGCGGTCCAGCGGTTGTTGGCGCCCGGCACCAGACCGGACACGCCCAGCCCGCTGCCCGGCCCCAGCACGCCGACGACGGCGCCGGCCTGTGGCGCGCCTTCGCCGATCTGGCGGCGGTCCTCCTCGGCCAGACGCGGCACCGACAGGGCGACAGCGGTGAAGTCGTTGATGACGACCAGCCCGTCCAGCCCCAGCGCGTCCCGCACCCGGTTGACGGAGAACTGCCAGACCAGATTGGTCATGGCGATGCGGTCGCCGGTGACCGGCCCGGCCACCGCGAAGGCGCCGCGCCGCGGCCGGCCGGGGGTGCCGACCGCCGCCAGCCCGACCGCCGTCAGATAGGCGGTGGCCGCATCCTCGATCGAGGCGTAATCGGCACAGCGCAGCACGCGGGTGTCGCGGACGATGCGGCCGTCGATCAGGCCGAAGCGGGCATTGGTGCCGCCGATGTCGGCAACCAGAATGGGGGCGGCGTTACCGGCGGTGCCGGGAATGGCGGGGGAGAGATCGGCGGCCATGGATCCGGATCTGCGCTGTTGGTGGGCCGAGCGGATGCTCAGGTGACCGGAAAGTCATACGGTGCCCGCGTCAATGCGTCTACATAGCTTTCGCGCCACCAGTTGATGTCCTGCCGCCGCAGCGTCTGCATCAGGGCGGCATGGCGTTCCTTTCGCTCGCCCAGCGGCATGGTCAGCGCCCGCTGCAACGCGTCGCCGACGCCCTCGATGTCGAACGGGTTGACGATCAGCGCCTCGCCCATCTCGTGGGCGGCACCGGCGAACTGGGACAGCACCAGCACGCCCGGATTGTCGGCGTCCTGGCAGGCGACATACTCCTTGGCGACGAGGTTCATGCCGTCGCGCAGCGGCGTCACCAGCCCGACATTGGCCAGCCGGTAGAAACCGGCCAGCACGCGCTGGCCGAAGCTGCGGTTCAGGTAGCGGATCGGTTGCCAGTCGAACTCGGCGAAGCGGCCGTTGATGCGGCCGGCCATTTCCGACAACTCGCGGCGGATGGCGATGTATTCCGGCACATCCTCCCGGCTCGGCGGGGCGACCTGGAGGAAGGAGACGCGGTTGCAATGCTCCGGGTAGCTTTCCAGGAGTTGTTCGAAGGCGGCGAAGCGCTGCGGCAGGCCCTTGGAATAGTCGAGCCGGTCGACGCCGATGATCAACCGGCGTCCCACCAGGCTTTCGCGCAGCCGTTCGGCCTGGCGCGAGCGGCCGGCGGTGCGGGCCAGGCTTTCCAGCGCCGGGGTGTCGATGCTGATGGGGAACACCTTCGCCATCAGGGTGCGGCCGAAGGCGCGGATCATCGCCGTGCCGTAGGCGCCGCGTTGTTCCACCGTGCCGTCGGTCTCGGTGCGGATGTAGTCGCAGAAGCCGCGCAGGTCGGTGGCGGTGTGGAAGCCGACCAGATCATAGGCGCACAGCTCGCGGATCAGGTCGCGGTGGTTGGGCAGGGCGGTCAGCAGCTCCGGCGGCGGGAAGGGCGTGTGCAGGAAGAAGCCCATGCGCTGCGAACAGCCGCGGCGGCGCAACTCGTCGCCGAAGGGGATCAGGTGATAGTCGTGTACCCAGACCATGTCGTCCGGGCGCAGCAGCGGCTCCAGCTTGTCGGCGAAATAGGCGTTGACCCTGGAATAGCCCTCGCGCGTGCGTCGGTTGACCGAGATCAGGCCCAGGCGGTAGTGGAACAGCGGCCATAAGGTCTGGTTGGCGAAACCGTTGTAATATTCCTCATGATCGCGGCGGCCCAGATCCAGCGTGGCGTAGGTCAGCTTGCCGGCCTCCGTCTTGGTCGGCTCCGCCTGGGACTCGCCGTCGACGACCGTTCCGCTCCATCCGAACCAGATGCCCCCGGTCTTCTTCAAGGCTGCCAGGATGGCGACGGCGAGACCGCCTGCGGCCTGCTTGCCCTCTTCCATAAGGGCGACCCGGTTGGATACGACGACGAGCCTGCTCACGATCTTCTTCTCCTTATTGGCCGCCGGCAGGGCGTTCCGCAGTCCGCACCTTCAGCGCCGCCGTGGCGGACACCCGGTATTGGACCACTGCGAAACGACAAAGGGCGGCCTTGGTTCCGAACCCCCGCCGTCACGCTCACGATAGCGGTCCGAAGGTGCGGCGCCCCTTGTCCTTTAGGGCAGACTATTTCACGAAAGGTCATGCTGCGATGCAGCAAATCCGACTGGACCCTATCCGGTTCGCGGTATCTCCTGTCTCGATTAACACGATGTAATGAATGAGAAATTCTTTTTGGGCTTGAAGGCGAGGAGCCACGCGCTCATATTGTGCAGTGCGGCAACGGTCGCGCCTCGGCGTGGACGTTGGCGTAACGCACTTCTTGGGCGTTTCCTCCCTAGACTAAAGGCCGCGGGTCCGCCCGCGGCCCTTTTTTTGGCCCGATGGACCGTTGGGCAGAGAGTCGGGGTCAGCGCGGACCCAGCCCGTCGGGCGGGAGCAGGCCCAGCGTGTCGACTAGTTCGGTCATGTGGCGGGCCAAGGTGCCCAGATAGGGCAGGCGGGTCAGCGCCGCCTCGTCCATGTAGAGGTCGCGGGCGATTTCGATCTGAAGCGTGTGGATGCCCTGGCGCGGCCGGCCGTAATGGCGGGTGGTGTAGCCGCCGGCATAGGGGTTGTTGCGGCTGACCGCATAGCCCAGCCCACGCAGGTAATCCTCCGCCGCGTCGATCACCGCTGGGGCGCAGGCGTTGCCGAAACAGTCGCCCAGCACGATGTCGGGGTGGGTGCCGCCGCGCCCGCCTCCCCGTCCAGCGGTGGTGACGCTGCCCGACGGCATGGAATGGCAGTCGATCAGCAGGGCATGGCCGAAGGCGTCGCGGGTACCGTCCACCAGTTGGCGCAGCGCGTTGTGGTAGGGGGTGTAGCAGCGGCTGACGCGGTCCAGCGCCTCGGCGAAGCGCAGCTTGCCCTTGTAGATGTCCTCGCCGTTGGCGACCACGCGGGCGATGGTGCCCAGCCCCGCCGCCACCCGGGGGGAGCGGGTGTTGACATAGGCCGGCAGCGGATCGGCGAACATCTCCGGGTCCAACTCGTAGGCCTCGCGGTTGACGTCCAGATAGGCGCGCGGGAACAGGGCGCGGATCAGTGGCACGCCGAAGCCTGGGGCGAAGGCGAAGATCTCGTCGACGAAGCAGTCCTCCGACTTGCGCAGCGCCCGGGCATCCAGGCGGGACGAAGCGAGGAACTCTGCGGAATACGCGTTGCCGCTGTGCGGCGACGCCAGCACGAGCGGCAGCCTCTGGCTCTGCGGGGCCAGAATTTCGAAGGCCGGGGCGTTGGGCAGCGGAGCGTTGGCGGCCGGGTCGGCACCGGCACCAGCGCCGCGTTGCGCGTCGAAGGAGGCGTCCATGATCGAATGATGTAATGGACGCCGGCCCCGGTGTCACGGAACCTCTGTCACGGAATCCTCTGTGATGGGGCTGGCCGTCCTGCCGCCGGCGGATAAAAAAGCGGATGGGTGGTACGAAAGGGCTTGCGTGTCGGCAAGGAGGTCGGTATACACCCGCCCACGCCGGACGGAACGACGCCAAGCGTTTCTCCACCGGTCGCTACAGTGGGCGGTTAGCTCAGCGGGAGAGCACTACGTTGACATCGTAGGGGTCACTGGTTCAATCCCAGTACCGCCCACCATTCTGAAGGCCGCGAACCGGAACGGGTTCGCGGCCTTCGCCGTTTCGGGGCTGCTTTTGGGGCTGCCGCACCTCTTCGGCGGCTGCATATCTGAACTCTGCCCGTCCGGACCGCAGCCCCTCGCCACAATCCTCCCTGCGCCGTACCATCCGGTCGGCAAACAAAGCATCGGGAGGATCTTCATGCCTGTCCATACCCTGCGCCGCAGCGGCCGGAGCCTTGCCGCAGCCGTCGGCGCGGTGCTGGTCTGTGCCGTCACCGCCCTGTCGTCCGCCGGTGCGCTGGCGCAAACCGCTCCGTCGGCATCGGCCACGTCACAGCCGGCCGAAAGCTCGCGCCTGGATGCCGTTCTGTCGGCCGGTACGCTGCGCGTCGGCACCACCGGCGACTACAAGCCCTTCACCTACCTGAACCCGCAGACCCAGAAGTTCGAGGGCATGGACATCGACCTCGCCGAAGCGATGGGCAAGGCGCTGGGCGTGAAGGTGGAGTTCGTGAAGACCAGTTGGAGCAACCTGCTGCCCGACCTGTTGGCGGACAAGTACGACATCGCCGTCGGCGGCGTCTCCGTCACGCTGGAGCGGCAGAAGAAGGCGCTGTTCACCGATCCACTGATGCGCGACGGCAAGACGCCGATCACCCGCTGCGAGAACAAGGACCGCTTCCAGACCGTCGCCGACATCGACAAGCCCGGCGTCCGTCTGATCGTCAACCCTGGCGGCACCAACGAGAAGTTCGCCCGCGCCAACATCCGCACGGCCCAGATCGAGGTGCATCCGGACAACGTCACCATCTTCGACCAGATCGTCGCCGGCAAGGCCGACCTGATGATCACCGACGCGGTGGAGACGCGGCTACAGCAGAAGCTGCATCCGGAACTGTGCGCCGTCCATCCGGACCAACCCTTCGATTTCTCGGAGAAGGCCTTCCTGCTGCCGCGCGACATCGTCCTGAAGCTGTGGGTCGACCAGTGGCTGCACCAGACCGTCGCCACCGGTCAGTACCAGGCGGTGTTCGATCGCTGGTTGAAGTAGCTGGTCCCGGCAGCTGGAGATGCCGTCGCGCCATCCGCCGCGCGGCGGCATTTCCAGGCGGCCGGATGGAGTTCCGCAACCATGCACCGAACCGGCGTTTTATGCGTTGCCCGGTGCAAACGAACCAAGGGCCCGCGATTGCTCGCCGGGCCCTTGATCGATTTGGTGGAGCCAATCGGGATCGAACCGATGACCTCTACAATGCCATTGTAGCGCTCTCCCAGCTGAGCTATGGCCCCTTAACTCTGGGGGCCGGTCGTTTCCGTCCGGCCTTGGTGGAGCGGGATAATAGTCAGGCAGCGGAGTGATGCAAGCGGAAAATTCGTCCTTTCGCGCTTTTTTCACCACCCCGCCGGCCGTCCCGTCCTCACCGGAAAGCAGTCACCGGGAAGGGCGCCGGTCAGCGCTCCTCCTCGTCCTCGCCTTCGACGTCGACGACCTCGTCCATGTCGTCCTCGCCGAGTTCGGACGTGTCCTCGATCAGGACATCGTCCTCGTCCTCGGCGGTGTCGTCGGCTTCCTCGATGTCGTCGACCGACATTTCGTCCTCGGCATCCTCCAGCTCCGGAGTCTCGGCCTCGGTCTCGACCTCTTCCTCGTCCTCGGCCACGACAGCCACCTTCTTGGTGTCGTCGACCGGGGCCGGACGGGCCTTGCGGGACTTCAGCAGAGCCTCGGGATCGAACTGCGCGCCACAGCTCGGGCAGACCGGCGGGTCCTTGCGCATGTCATAGTAACGAGCGCCACAGCTCGGGCAGATGCGCTTGACGCCCCATTCGGGTTTGGCCACGCCACGTCCTCCGTCACAAAAATCAGGGGGGTTCTCAAGAGGCGCCCTTTGCCACGCCCTGCGGCGCTTGTCAAAAAAAAGATGAGACGAGCCTGCCGCCGTGGCGTCGCAGCACCGGCGGGAAAGTGGTATCCCGCCCGGGCAGGAGTTGCCTTTACACAGCGTTAACCATAACTCGCTACAACGGACCTGCACACCGTGCAACTCCTCCATTTGGTTTCCTCCTTGAACTCGGGGCCGCTTTCGGGCGGCCTCTTTTCATTTGCGCAAGGCGGAGGCTGCCGGGCGGGCGGCCGGGACGCTCATGCGGGCAGCGATTTGGCCCCTCTCGCATCGGGGCGGGGGCTGTGATAGGAACGGCGGCCACAACCGCTTCCCGTTCCGATCCGAAGGACCCGTCCCATGACGCACGCAAGGCCGCTGCGCTCCACCACCACCGGCGCGATCCGGGGCAGCATCCGCGTGCCCGGCGACAAGTCGATCTCGCACCGGTCGCTGATGCTGGGCGCCATCGCCGTGGGCGAGACGGTGATCCACGGCCTGCTGGAAGGCGAGGATGTGCTGCACACCGCGGCTGCCATGCGTCTGCTGGGGGCCGAGGCGGAGCGGAGCGACGACGGCCAGGGAGGCGGCGTCTGGCGCGTGCGCGGCGTCGGGCTGGGCGCGTTGCAGGAACCGGCGCAGGTTCTCGACATGGGCAACAGCGGCACTGCCGCCCGCCTGCTGATGGGGCTGGTCGCCGGCCATCCGATCACCTGCGTCTTCACCGGCGACGCCTCGCTGAACAAGCGGCCGATGGCCCGCGTCACCAAGCCGCTGGAGGAGATGGGCGCCCGCTTCGTCGGCCGCTCCGGCGGACGTCTGCCGCTGACCGTGGTCGGCAGCGGCGAGCTGGTTCCGATCACCTACCGCCTGCCGGTGGCCTCCGCCCAGGTCAAGTCGGCGATCCTGCTGGCCGGCCTCAACACCGCCGGCGCCACCACGGTGATCGAGGCGGAGCCGACCCGCGACCACACCGAACTGATGCTGCGCCATTTCGGCGCCACCGTGACCACCGAGCGGCTGGAGGACGGCGCGCTGGCCGTCACCGTCACCGGCCAGCCGGAGCTGACCGGCCGAACCATCCATGTGCCGGCCGATCCCAGCAGCGCCGCCTTCCCGGCGGTCGCCGCCCTGCTGCGGCCGGGCTCCGAACTGCTGCTGAACGACGTCGGCATGAACCCGCGCCGCACCGGCCTCTATGACACGCTGGTGGAGATGGGCGCCGACATCGCCTTCGAGAACCGCCGCGATCAGGCGGGCGAGCCGGTGGCCGACCTCCGGGTGAGGCACAGCGCCTTGAAGGGCATCGTGGTGCCGGCGGATCGCGCGCCGAGCATGATCGACGAATACCCGGTCCTGGCCGCTGCCGCCGCCTGTGCCGAGGGCACCACGGTGATGCTGGGGCTGAAGGAACTGCGGGTGAAGGAAAGCGACCGCCTTGCCATGGTGGCGGAAGGGCTGACCCGTTGCGGCGTGTCGGTCGAGGTCGGCGCCGATGACAGCCTGACGGTCCATGGCACCGGCAAGCCGCCGAAGGGCGGCGCCACCGTCCTCACCGCCATGGACCACCGCATCGCCATGAGCTTCCTGGTTCTGGGCATGGCGACCGAACAGCCGGTGTCGGTCGACGACGGCGCCTTCATCGACACCAGCTTCCCCGATTTCGTCGGGCTGATGAACGGGCTCGGCGCCGCGATCGTGGAGGCGTAAGGCCATGACGCAGCCGCTTTCCAACCAGGGCGCTCCGGCCAGGACCGTGGTCGTCGCCATCGACGGACCGGCCGCCAGCGGCAAGGGCACCCTGTCGCAGCGCATCGCCGATGCCTTCGGCTTCGCCCACCTCGACACCGGCGTGCTGTACCGCGCGGTCGGCGTTTCGGTGCTGCGGGCCGGCGGCGATCCGGCCGACAATGCGGCGGCGGCGCATGCGGCCTATGACCTGCACCCCGAACACCCGATCCTGCGGGAGGTGGCCCTGCGCACCGACGAGGCGGCGCAGGCGGCCAGCAAGGTGGCGGCGGTGCCGGAGGTGCGGGCGGCGCTGCTCGATTTCCAGCGGCGCTTCGCGACCCACCCGCCGGGCGGCGCGCCGGGGGCGGTTCTGGACGGGCGCGACATCGGCACGGTGGTCTGCCCCGATGCCCAGGCCAAACTGTTCATTACCGCTTCGGTGGAGGTCCGGGCCGAACGGCGACTCAAGGAGTTGCAGAGACGGGGGATTCCGGCTATATCCTCCGATGTCCTGGAGGACATGAAGACTCGTGATGCGCGCGACAGCCAGAGAGCGGTGGCCCCGCTCCGTCCGGCTGCCGACGCTTTTGTGCTTGATACGTCCGCTCTCGATGCCGATCAGGTGTTCTCGATGGCGGTCGCCCACATCGGTTCGAAAACCGGTCTGAAGCCCACGGCGTAACGCCGCCGCTTCCGACTTCCGTTGACGGGCCGCCGGTGGCGGCGCGAACGGGTCCGACTCCCTCCAAGGAAAACCATCAACCAAGTCGCCGGGCGTGGTGCCCGGCGCGGCGGTTCGGTCGAGGTCCCACCCGTTTTGCCGCGGGCGGGACCGGAACGGGGCTGCTTTCGCGCCACCTTTAGGAGTTTCAATGGCACAGTCACTGGCCCGCACGGTCGAAAAGGAAAGCTTCGCGTCTCTGCTTGAAGAGTCGCTGGGCGCGGCCGAGTCGCTCGAAGGTACGGTCGTCAAGGGACGCGTCGTCGCCGTCGAGAACGACATGGTCACCATCGACGTCGGTCTGAAGTCGGAAGGCCGCGTCGCGCTGAAGGAATTCGCCGTTGCCGGCCAGCCGCCCGAGCTGAAGGCGGGCGACACCGTCGAGGTCTACCTCGAGCGGATGGAGGACAAGAACGGCGAGGCGATGCTGAGCCGTGAGAAGGCGAAGCGCGAAGAAGCCTGGGCCCTGCTGGAGAAGTCGTTCAACGACCAGACCCGCGTCACCGGCGTCATCTTCGGCCGCGTCAAGGGTGGCTTCACGGTCGACCTGTCGGGCGCCGTTGCCTTCCTGCCGGGCAGCCAGGTCGACATCCGTCCGGTCCGCGACATCTCCCCGCTGCTGGGCACCCCGCAGCCGTTCCAGATCCTGAAGATGGACCGCTCGCGCGGCAACATCGTCGTGTCGCGTCGCGCCGTGCTCGAAGAGAGCCGTGCGGAGGCCCGTTCGGAGCTGGTGGCCAACCTCAAGGAAGGCCAGATCCTCCAGGGCGTCGTCAAGAACATCACCGACTACGGTGCGTTCGTCGACCTGGGCGGCGTCGATGGCCTGCTGCACGTCACCGACATCGCGTGGCGCCGCATCAACCATCCGTCGGAAGCCCTGCAGATCGGCCAGACCGTCACGGTCCAGGTCATCCGCTTCAACCCGGAAACCCAGCGCATCAGCCTGGGCATGAAGCAGCTCGAAGCCGACCCGTGGGAAGGCGTCGAGGCCAAGTATCCGGTCGGCGCTAAGTTCAAGGGCCGCGTCACCAACATCACCGACTACGGCGCCTTCGTGGAGCTGGAGCCGGGGATCGAGGGCCTGGTCCACGTTTCGGAAATGTCCTGGACCAAGAAGAACGTCCATCCGGGCAAGATCGTGTCGACTTCGCAGGAAGTCGAGGTCATGGTCCTGGACGTCGATCCGCAGAAGCGCCGCATCAGCCTCGGCCTGAAGCAGTGCCTGGACAACCCGTGGGAGACCTTCACCGACAAGTTCGGTCCCGGCACCGAGCTGGAAGGCGAAGTCAAGAACATCACCGAGTTCGGTCTGTTCGTCGGCCTCCCGGGCGACATCGACGGCATGGTCCACATGTCCGATCTCGACTGGAACAAGTCGGGTGAAGAGGCGATCGCCGAGTACAAGAAGGGCGACCGCGTCAAGGTCAAGGTTCTCGACGTCGACGTCGAGAAGGAGCGCATCAGCCTCGGCATCAAGCAGCTGGCCAGCGACCCGTTCGAGTCGGCCACTGCCGGCCTGAAGAAGAACGAAGTCGTGACCTGCACTGTGACGCAGGTGACGGACGGCGGCATCGAAGTGACCGTCGGCGAGGGCTACACCGGCTTCATCCGCAAGTCGGACCTGTCCCGCGACCGTTCGGAACAGCGCCCGGACCGTTTCGCCGTCGGCGAGAAGGTCGATGCCAAGGTCACCCAGATCGACCGCGCTTCCCGCCGCATTTCGCTGTCCATCAAGGCCCGCGAGATGGAGGAAGAGAAGCAGGCGATGGCCGAGTTCGGTTCGTCCGACTCGGGCGCCTCGCTGGGCGACATCCTGGGTGCCGCTCTGAAGCGCAAGCAGCAGAACGACGAGTGATCGCCCGATGCCATTCTCTTCGGCGGCAACGTCGGGGAGGGGGCTTAGCTATCTCCCGGTAGGGTAAGAGAAAGGCCGCGTCCCGTTTGGGGCGCGGCCTTTTTCGTTGCTTCATTTTGCTAATGCCGTCGCGGTTCCGGGCTGCGGGTCAGCGATGTGATGCTGTCGTCGTAGCGGAATTCGGGCATGTCGCGGACGCTGGCGGCCGTCACCTCGCGCAGATGGATCGCCTCGGTGCCGGTGCGCAGGTCGGCCAGCGTAAGATCAGCCGCGATGTCCTTGCCGCCGAAGCCCAGAATGCCGCCGGAATGGATGACGATGTATTGGGCCTCGCCCTTGTCGTTGAGGATCACGTCGGTGACGGTGCCGATCTTCGACCCGTCGGCACCGAGGACGCTGCGGTCCATCAACTGGTCGACGCTGGGGCCAGTCTTGCGTTCCACCGCCGCACCAACGGCCGGAGTCGAGCCGTTGATGATGACGCTCTGGGCAGCCGCGCCCTGCGGAGTCGCCATGCCGACAAGCAGTGTCAGTGCCGGCAATGCCAACCACATCTTGTGGGTGATCTTCAGCATGGGCGCTTCTCCTCCCCCAAGGTTCTATGGGATCGCGCGGGATCCATCTGGGCTCCACCGGTCTTAACCGGAGACCCATGAAATAGTTGCGGGGAGGCCGTCCTTACCCCTCTTCCGTGTCGATCCCCAGGCCGACCGGCGGCGACTCGGGGGCTCCTCGGGCCCGCTTTTTCGAGTCGCCCCTTGGATTCCGCCAATTTGCCACGAGTGGAGGCGCAGCGAATCGGTGGTGTGTGCAATGAGGCACAGGCAACAAGATGTTGATTTTTACTGCAACGAAGCGCTGGTGATCGGCTGTGTTTTGCGCTCTAATCGGGGCGTGGCGCCGTCCGATCCAGCATCGGCGGTGATTTGAGTGCCTACAGTTTGTGCCTCACGACCGCGATGCGGTCCGCCACCGCCCCCGAAAAAATTGCTTGGCAGGCGGGAACAGGATCCCCGGCGACGGGTTGAACACCACAAGATCAAGGTTTTGAGGGGTTCGGTGATGTCAACCACAATATCTAGCAGAGTGGGGCTTGCTTGCCCCGGTCGCGCTGGCTAGGATGCCGCTCACGTGACCCGGCCGGCCTCCAGCGGCGGCCCCGGTCGGCAGCACAGCGGCGACGGCGGACAGACGGGCATCGAGCCCCCTGTTTGTACGGCGCCATCTGCGTTGCCGGGCCGGACGGCGGATGAAGACCGCCGGCCGCTTCGACAGGACGGGTCGCACCATATTTCCATTTGAGCGCGCCGCGGCGGGCTCCAAGCAAGGGACAGTCTCATCATGCGGATTGAGCGTCGTTTCACGCACGAAGGCCAGGACGCCTACGCCAGCCTCGGTTTCCGCCAGGCGACCAGCGAGATCCGCAACCCGGATGGGACGATCGTCTTCCAGCAGACCGGCATCGAGGTGCCGGACAACTTCTCGCAGGTCGCCAGCGACATCCTGGCCCAGAAGTATTTCCGCAAGGCCGGTGTCCCCGCAGCGCTCCGCGCCGTGGAAGAGAACACCGTCCCGTCCTGGCTGTGGCGCAAGGAAGCGGACCAGGAGAAGCTCGCCGCCCTGCCGAAGGAAAAGCGTTTCGTCGGCGAGCATTCGGCCCGCCAAGTCTTCGACCGTCTGGCCGGCACCTGGACCTATTGGGGTTGGAAGGGCGGCTATTTCGACACCGAGGCCGACGCGCACACCTTCTTCGACGAGATGCGCTTCATGCTGGCCGCCCAGATGGCGGCCCCGAACAGCCCGCAGTGGTTCAACACCGGCCTGCATTGGGCCTATGGCATCGACGGTCCGAGCCAGGGCCACTTCTACGTCGATTTCAAGACCGGCCTGCTGACCTCGTCCGCCTCGGCCTACGAGCATCCGCAGCCGCACGCCTGCTTCATCCAGTCCGTCGCCGACGATCTGGTGAACGAGGGCGGCATCATGGACCTGTGGGTGCGTGAGGCCCGCCTGTTCAAGTACGGCTCGGGCACCGGCTCCAACTTCTCCCGCCTGCGCGGCGAGGGCGAGAAGCTGGCCGGCGGCGGCAAGTCGTCGGGCCTGATGAGCTTCCTGAAGATCGGCGACCGCGCGGCCGGCGCCATCAAGTCGGGCGGCACCACCCGCCGTGCGGCCAAGATGGTCACGGTGGACATGGACCACCCGGACATCGAAGGCTACATCGACTGGAAGGTGAACGAGGAGCAGAAGGTCGCGGCGCTCGTGACCGGCTCCAGGATCTGCCAGAAGCACCTGACCTCGGTGATGGCCGCCGCCCAGTCGGGCCTGGACCCGAAGGAGAACAAGGAGCTCAAGAAGGCGATCCTCGCCGCCCGCAAGGATCAGGTGTCGGAGAACTACATCCAGCGCGTGATCCAGTTCGCCGGTCAGGGCTTCACCTCCATCGAGTTCAAGACCTATAACACCGACTGGGATTCGGAAGCCTACCTGACGGTCTCCGGCCAGAACTCCAACAACTCCGTGCGCATCTCCAACGAGTTCGTGCAGGCGGTGCTGGACGACGCCGACTGGAACCTGATCGGCCGCACCAACGGCAAGGTGGTGAAGACCGTCCGCGCTCGCGACCTGTGGGACAAGGTCGGCTACGCCGCCTGGGCCTGCGCCGATCCGGGCGTGCAGTTCGACAGCACCATCAACGAGTGGCACACCTGCCCGGCCTCGGGGCGCATCAACGCCTCGAACCCGTGCTCGGAATACATGTTCCTCGACGACACCGCCTGCAATCTGGCGTCGCTGAACCTGATGTCGTTCCGTCTGAAGGACGGTTCCTTCGACGTCGAGGCATTCGAGCATGCCTGCCGGCTGTGGACCATCGTGCTGGAAATCTCCGTGCTGATGGCGCAGTTCCCGTCGAAGGAAATCGCCCAGCTCTCCTACGAGTTCCGCACGCTGGGCCTCGGCTTCGCCAACCTCGGCGGCCTGCTGATGGCGTCCGGCCTGTCCTACGACTCGGACGAGGGCCGCGCCTACTGTGCCGGCATCTCCGCCGTCATGACCGGCGTCGCCTATGCCACCTCGGCCGAGATGGCGCAGGAGCTGGGCACCTTCCCGGGCTTCGAGGCCAATCGTGACCACATGCTGCGGGTCATCCGCAACCATCGCCGCGCCGCCAACGGCGAGATGAACGGCTATGAGGGGCTGGCGGTCGAGCCGGTGCCCTTCGTCGCCGACCTCTGCCCCGACCAGGAGCTGGCGCTCGCCGCCGTCCGTGTGTGGGACGAGGCGCTGGAACTGGGCGAGGCCCACGGCTATCGCAACGCCCAGGCCACCGTGGTCGCCCCGACCGGCACCATCGGTCTGGTGATGGACTGCGACACCACCGGCATCGAGCCCGACTTCGCTCTGGTGAAGTTCAAGAAGCTGGCCGGCGGCGGCTACTTCAAAATCGTCAACCGTCTGGTGCCGGAGGCGCTGAAGACGCTCGGCTACACCCCGGACCAGATCGAAGAGATCGCGCTCTACGCCGTCGGCCACGGCACGCTGAAGAACGCCCCGGGTGTGAACCACGAGGCGCTGAAGGCCAAGGGCTTCACCGCCGAGCTGCTGGAGCGGCTGGAGGGCAACCTCGCCACCGCCTTCGACATCAAGTTCGTCTTCAACCGCTGGACCATCGGCGCCGATTTCTGCACCCAGACGCTGGGCATCCCGGCCGAAACGCTGGACGCCCCGGGCTTCGACCTGCTGAGCCACATCGGCTTCACCAAGGCGCAGATCGAGCTGGCCAACACCTTCTGCTGCGGCGCCATGACCCTGGAGGGTGCGCCCTTCCTGAAGGACGAGCATCTGTCGGTGTTCGACTGCGCCAACCCCTGCGGCCGCATCGGCAAGCGCTTCCTGTCCTGGGAATCGCACATCACGATGATGGCGGCGGCGCAGCCCTTCATCTCCGGCGCCATCTCCAAGACCATCAACATGCCGAACACGGCGACGGTCGACGAGTGCAAGGACGCCTACCTGATGTCCTGGCGCCTGGGCCTGAAGGCGAACGCGCTCTACCGCGACGGCTCCAAGCTGAGCCAGCCGCTGCAGGCCGCCCTGCTCGACGACGAGGAGGATGGCGAGGCGGTCGAGGCGATGATCGAGGCGCCGGCCGCCGTTCGCGCCCAGATGGTCACCGAGCGCATCGTCGAGAAGGTGATCGAGCGGGTGGTGGAGCGGAAGAGCAGCTCGCGCGAGCGTCTGCCGCACCGCCGCAAGGGCTACACCCAGAAGGCCAATGTCGGCGGCCACAAGGTGTATCTGCGCACCGGCGAGTATGAGGACGGCCGCCTGGGCGAGATCTTCATCGACATGCACAAGGAAGGCGCCGCCTTCCGGTCGCTGATGAACAACTTCGCCATCGCGGTGTCGATCGGCCTGCAGTACGGCGTGCCGCTCGAAGAGTTCGTGGAGGCCTTCACCTTCACGCGCTTCGAGCCGTCGGGCATGGTGACCGGCAACGACACCATCAAGATGGCGACGTCGATCATCGACTACATCTTCCGCGAGATCGCCATCTCCTACCTGAACCGCACCGATCTGGCGCACGCCACGCCGGAGGATCTGGTGCCGTCGACGGTCGGCAGCGGCGACAAGCAGGGCGACCTGCCGGACACCCAGGTGCAGCCGTCCGACATCGTCCGCCGCATTGCGTCGACCGGCTATGTCCGCAACAACCTGCGCGTCCTGCATGGCGGCCAGACCCAGCGCGCTAGCGCCGCGGCGGCCTTCGCCGCCACCGGCACCGACACGGCGGCGGTCAGCGTCACCGCCTCGGCCGGAACCCAGGCGTCCGCCCAGGCGGCCATGTCGGCCAGCCCGGCGGTTGCCGCCGCCACTGTGCAGGGCCATGTCGCCGCCACCGCGGCCACCGGCACGGCCTATGGCGGCAGCACCAGCGACCAGCGCTTCGACCGCATCCGCGAGGCCCGCGCCCGTGGCTATGAAGGCGATCCCTGCGGCGAGTGCGGCAACATGACCCTGGTCCGCAACGGCACCTGCCTGAAGTGCGACAGCTGCGGGTCGACCACCGGCTGCAGCTGATCCCAAGGACGGCGCTCCCGCCGGGGGCGCCATCCGAAGGCCAATGACGATGGGGAGGGAGTGGGAAACCGCTTCCTCCCTTTTTGTTGTGCGCGAACGGTTTCAGCGATGGCGGATTAGAACCGTTCTTGTGTGGTTGCAACAAGTTGGCCGACGTGTGACGAGCCTTGACCGTGCCGCGTGTGTTCATGTTAGCTGACTCTCCCAGGGGCGCCGATGCGGCGTTCCTGAAGCATGTCCGGAGGGATCAGGGGTCATGGATTCGGCCGCAACCGCGCTGGACGACCGTCTGCCGTCCGATCGCCTGTTGCGGGCAACCGCCACGCAATGGAACGCTGCCTTGGTCTGGACATCGGCCGACGGCACCATCGTCGGTGCCAACCCCGGCTTTGCCCGGCTGGCCGGCCTCCCTCTGGAGACGCTGGTCGGCCGCACGCTGCCCAGCCTGCTCGATCTCGGCGGATGTGACTGGCAAGCGGTGTGGGACGGTGCGCGGGAGGATCCTCCGCCGCCCGGTGCCGGCGCCTTGCGGATCCTCCGCCATGATCCGGTCCCGGTCGATCTGTTTTGGCAGCATCTGACCGACGGGGACGATGAGCTGCTTCTGTGCGAGATGCGCAACTTCGACGAACGTGAGCGGGCGGAGGCAGTGGCCCGCCTGCAGCAGAATGTTCTGGAACTGGTGGCGACCGGCCGGTCGCTGAAGCAGGTCCTGGATTTCCTCTGTCGGCAGGTGGAGGCCTGCGCGCCGGATGTCGCCTGTTCGGTGATGCTGCGGGATGACGAGAACCACATGCGGGTTGCCGCCGCCCCGTCGCTGCCCGCCGGCTACACTGCCCACATCGACGGGCTTCCCATCGAGCCGGACGTCGGCTGCTGCGGCAGCGCGATGAGCGCGGGTGAGGCGGTGATGTCCGTCGATATCGCCGGCGATCCGCGCTGGGCCAAGCGTCGCGACCTCGCGCTGGCCCATGGGCTGGCAGCCTGCTGGTCCAACCCGATCAAGGGGCGGGACGCCCGCATGCTGGGCAGCTTCGCGCTCTATTACCACCATCCGCGCCCCGTTGCCGCTTTTCATCGCCGGCTGGTGGAAGCCTGCGTGCATCTGTGCGCGCTCGCCATCGAACATGACCGGGCGCGGGCGGAGATCAACCGGCTGGCCTACTTCGACACGCTGACCGGGCTGCCCAACCGCCAGCTTCTGGCCGACCGCGCCACCGCGGCGCTGGCGCTGGCCGGGCGCACCCGGCAGCCGGTGACGCTGATGTTCCTGGACATCGACCGTTTCAAGACCATCAACGACTCGCTGGGGCATGCGGTCGGCGACCGTCTGCTGGTGGAGGTGGCGACCCGGCTGAAGCCGCTGTTCATCGAGGGCGACACGCTGGCCCGGCTGGGCGGCGACGAGTTCGTGGCGCTGCTGCCGGGCTGTGACGCGGCACACGCCTCGCTGCTGGCCGAGCGGGT
Organism: Azospirillum palustre; assembly: GCF_002573965.1. Taxonomy (NCBI): domain Bacteria; kingdom Pseudomonadati; phylum Pseudomonadota; class Alphaproteobacteria; order Rhodospirillales; family Azospirillaceae; genus Azospirillum; species Azospirillum palustre. The sequence continues at coordinate 172,357 of NZ_PDKW01000043.1, forward strand.
GCTCGCCGCCCTGGCGCTGCCGGTGACGGTGGCCGATCTGACGCTGACCCCGACCGCCAGCATCGGCATCGCCGTGCATCCCGACGACGGCATGGATTTCGACACGCTGCTGCGGCAGGCCGACGCGGCGATGTACCGGGCCAAGCAGGCGGGCCGCAACCGCTGCCACTTCTTCCGCCGCGACATGAACGAACAGGCGGTGCGCCGGCTGGAGATGGAGGCGGCGCTGCGCGAGGCGCTGGACCGGCAGGAGGCGGGCTGTCCGCAGGACGAGGCACCGTTCGAGCTTTATTACCAGCCCCAGTTGCGGTTGAAGCCGAACTGCCTGCACCGGGTGGAGGCGCTGATCCGCTGGACCCACCCGCGCTGGGGAGCGGTGTCGCCGGTGGAGTTCGTGCCGCTGGCCGAGGAGTGCGGGCTGATCGACCGGCTGGACAGCTGGGTGTTGCAGACGTCGGTGGCGCAGCTCGGCCGCTGGCGCGCGGCGGGGGTGCCGGTGCCCGGGCTGGCGGTGAACGTCTCCGCCGTCCGCTTCGCCCGCGGCGACCTGCCGGATCAGGTCCGCGCCGTGCTGGCCACCAACGGCATCCCGGCCAACGATCTGACGCTGGAGATCACCGAACGGCTGATGATGACGGAGGAGATCGGCGTCCATGACGCGCTGGATGCCCTGCATGCGCTGGGCGTCACCCTGTCCATCGACGATTTCGGCACCGGCTATTCGTCCCTGAGCTATCTGAAGCGTTTCCCGGTCGCCGAACTGAAGATCGACCGCAGCTTCGTCAAGGAGCTGGACATCGACGCCGCCAACCGGCCGCTGGTCCGCGCCATCATCCAGATCGGCGAGGCGCTGGGCCTGACCGTCGTCGCGGAGGGGGTGGAGCGTGAGGCCCAGCACCGCATGCTTGAGGCGGAAGGCTGCGCCATCGGCCAGGGTTATCTGTTCGCCCGGCCGATGCCGTCGGCGGCGCTCGTGAACTGGCTGGCAGGGGAGGGCAAGCACTTGGTCGAATGTCCGGCCGACGCTTGCTTCAGCATCTGAAACATTTGCAGGGGAAATGGTCCCGTTTTTCTTTGGATTAACGGGGTACTTCCGGAGCAATTCACCGTTCGAATCGGTATTATGCGGATCCGCCGGAGTAATGGGGATGCGGGCAAGGATCTGGGCAATACGATATAGCCGCAACGCTCCTTTGCCGGCGAAGCGCAGGTCATCCTGTTCTAGACCACGCGACTGTCTTGTGTCCCAACGTTTGGGGCGATAGAAGGTCCACTCAGCGGCATGTGCGGTCAAGCAAACTGACCACGGGGTTTCGCCCGGCGGATTTCCGCAGGGTGGAACGGTCGTTGGAGACAAGGGGAGCACCCGCATGCCGGACGACCATGGGGCGAGAGGAAATCCGCAATGGCGAGCCAGGGTGAATCCAAGTGGGTCTACAGCTTCGGGGCCGGTGCCACCGAAGGACGGGCCGAGATGAAGAACCTGCTGGGCGGCAAGGGCGCCAATCTGGCCGAAATGGCCAATCTTGGCCTGCCCGTTCCGCCGGGCTTCACGATCACCACCGAGCTGTGCACCTATTTCTACGCCAACGGACGCTCCTATCCGCCGGAGCTGACGGCGCAGGTGAACGCCGCCATCACGCGGCTGGAAACGGCGATGGACGCCAAGTTCGGCGATCCCGCCAACCCGCTGCTGGTGTCGGTCCGGTCCGGCGCCCGCGCGTCGATGCCGGGAATGATGGACACCGTCCTCAACCTGGGCCTGAACGACGCGACCGCCGCCGGCCTTGCCAAGCGGTCGGGCGACGGCCGCTTCGCCTACGACAGCTACCGCCGCTTCATCCAGATGTACTCCAACGTCGTGCTCGACGTTGAGCATCACCATTTCGAGGACATCCTCGACAACCACAAGCGCGACAAGTCCTACAACCTCGACACCGACCTGTCGGCCGAGGATTGGCAGGCGGTCATCGAGGACTACAAGAAGGCTGTCGAGCGCGAGCTGGGCCGGCCCTTCCCGCAGGACGTGCAGGAGCAGCTGTGGGGCGCCATCGGCGCCGTCTTCGATTCGTGGATGAACGCCCGCGCCATCACCTACCGCAAGCTGCACGACATCCCGGCCGCCTGGGGCACCGCGGTCAACGTGCAGTGCATGGTCTTCGGCAACATGGGCAACGACTGCGCCACCGGCGTGGCCTTCACCCGCAACCCGTCGACCGGCGAGAACGCCTTCTACGGCGAGTATCTGGTCAACGCCCAGGGTGAGGACGTCGTCGCCGGCATCCGCACGCCGCAGCACCTGACCATCGCCGGCAAGATCGCCAACAAGTCCGACCTCCCCGCCATGGAGGAGGTGATGCCGGAGGTGTTCAACCAGCTGAACGAGGTCCGCCTCAAGCTGGAAAAGCACTACCGCGACATGCAGGACATCGAGTTCACCGTCCAGCAGAACAAGCTGTTCATGCTGCAGACCCGCAACGGCAAGCGCACGGCGCCTGCGGCGCTGAAGATCGCGGTGGATCTGGCGAGCGAGGGCGTCATCGACCGGAACGAGGCGGTCCGCCGCATCGATCCGGCCTCGCTCGACCAGCTGCTGCACCCGACGCTGGACCCCAAGGCCGACCGCAAGATCATCGCCAAGGGCCTGCCGGCTTCCCCCGGTGCGGCGTCGGGCAAGGTGGTCTTCACCGCCGACGAGGCCGAGCAGATGGCCGGCAAGGGCGAGTCGGTGATCCTCTGCCGCATCGAGACCTCGCCTGAGGACATCCACGGCATGCACGCCGCCCGCGGCATCCTGACCAGCCGCGGCGGCATGACCAGCCACGCGGCGGTGGTGGCCCGCGGCATGGGCCGTGCCTGCGTGTCGGGCGCCGGCGACCTGCGCATCGACTACAAGACCAAGCAGATGTCGGTCCGTGGCGTCGCGGTGAAGGAAGGCGACATCCTGACCATCGACGGCTCCACCGGCGAGGTGATGCTGGGCGAGGTGCCGACGATCCAGCCGGAGCTGTCGGGCGACTTCGCCACCCTGATGGGCTGGGCCGACAAGATCCGCCGGATGAAGGTCCGCGCCAACGCCGAGACCCCGCTGGACGCCCGCACCGCGCGGAAGTTCGGCGCCGAGGGCATCGGCCTGTCGCGCACCGAGCACATGTTCTTCGACCCGGAGCGCATCCTGGCCGTCCGCGAGATGATCCTGGCGGAGGACGAGGCCGGCCGCCGCAAGGCGCTCGCCAAGCTGGAGCCCTTCCAGAAGAAGGACTTCGTCGAGCTGTTCACGATCATGGCCGGCCTGCCGGTGACGATCCGCCTGCTCGACCCGCCGCTGCACGAGTTCCTGCCGAACACCGAAGAGGACATGGCCGAGGTCGCCGAGGCCACCGGCACCGACCCGCTGCGGGTGCGCCACCGCACCATCCAGCTGCATGAAGCGAACCCGATGCTGGGCCATCGCGGCTGCCGTCTGGGCATCTCGTACCCCGAGATCTACGAGATGCAGGCCCGCGCCATCTTCGCCGCCGCCGCCGAGGTTGCCAAGACCACCGGCGAGGCCGTCATTCCCGAAGTGATGATCCCGCTGATCATCACCCGCAAGGAGTTCGACATCCTCAAGGCGGTGATCGATCGCGCCGCGGAGCAGGTGAAGGCCGAGACCGGCGTGACGGTGGAGTATCTGACCGGCACGATGATCGAGATCCCGCGCGCGGCCCTGAAGGCCGGCGAGATCGCCGAATCGGCCGAGTTCTTCAGCTACGGCACCAACGACCTGACCCAGACCACGCTGGGCCTGTCGCGCGACGACGCCGGCAGCTTCCTGCCGGAGTACCAGCGCCAGGGCATCCTGGAGCAGGACCCGTTCCAGTCGCTGGACGTCACCGGCGTCGGCGAACTGGTGGAGATCGCCACCGAGCGCGGCCGCAAGGTCCGTCCGGACATCAAGCTCGGCATCTGCGGCGAGCATGGCGGCGACCCGGCCTCGATCTCCTTCTGCGAGAAGGTCGGTCTGACCTACGTCTCCTGCTCGCCCTACCGCGTGCCGATCGCCCGTCTGGCGGCGGCGCAGGCGGCGCTGAACAGCGACACGGTCAAGCGCGACTGAGCCGAACCGGGTAGCTGAAACGACTTCGGCCCTCTTCCCGCAAGGGAAGGGGGCCGTTTCGTATCGGGGCGGTGTTGGGCGGGTGGAACAGTGTGGAACAGGTTTCGGGGGACTGTTCACTGTTTCATGTGGGGCGTCCGGCAGGGGCGGCGGCGGTGGGATGGAACGTTTGGAACAGTTTGGAACGGTTTTCCGGGGGCTGTTCACTGTTCCATCCGGTGGGGCAGGTGCGCGGGAGAATGGGCGCAAGGGGGCGTGGCACCAGTGGCGATGCATGCAGGACACTCCTCGGGCGGTTGAGGCTTATAGTCCTATCATGGAGAGCGGCCGGCGGTAAGGGCGCGCGGAAAAACGGGTTGGCTTGTCGCTTGCCCCAGCTACGCTGGACGATGTCAGCGGCGCTTCGTCCCCCAAGCCAGATACCCAGAGTAGTGATGCCGGATTGTGTCACGTCATAGACATGGCACTATAACGGGAGCGCAATCCCTAGCGTACTACAAGGTTATTTGGAGACATTCGCACCAAGCATGACAAAACCCGCCACGAATATTCATGTTGCCTTTGTCGATCAAGAGGTTGAAATGCTTGATATTCGCATAGACCAAGTTGGACGGATCGTAAAAGGAGAGGGTGTCGGGCGTTATATCAAAATAATTGACGATTTCAAAAGCACAGGGGGATTTCTAATCTTAGATGATGAAGATCAGAGTATGAGTCAATGTTTTGATAGTTGGGTTGAGAATAGCACTGACCTAAAACAGTTTTTTGAAGAATCTGGATGGGAAATTGAGTGGATTGCTGAAGGATTATAGATTCTCCTAATGTAAGGTTGATTTGATGAAATAGGGATGGATCGCTACCAGCTCGCGTGCACCGTCTCGGCGAAGACGGCCACGGCTATGGCCGAGGAATTCACGAGGCTTTCCGTAGCGCTTCTGAGACGAAGCACCGTACGCTCTACGGGATTGAAAGGACCGATATAGCTGCGGATCGCGATCAGATCAGCAATGGCGGCGCAGGACGCTCCTCTGCCGTGCCCCAGCCATTGAGCCAGTCGGCGACGTCGCGCAGAGGAGTCGTCTGGCCGGCGGCAACCTGTGCCCGCGCCTCGGCATCTGCGGCGAGCATGGTGGCGACCCGGCCTTGATCTCCTTCCGCGAGAAGATCGGGCTGACTGACCTACGTCTCCCGCCCGCCCTACCGCGTGCTGATCGCCCGTGCGGCGGCTTAGGCGGCGCTGAACAGCGATACGGTCAAGCGTGACTGATCAAGCGGGACTGAGAGCGATGCATGCCGACGGTCACCGGTCGTGACCGTCGGCATGAGGACGCCCCGGTGAGGATGCTGCCTTCCCGGGGCGTTGCTTCATAGAGTGACGAACCAGGAATCCGATACATCGGTTGCTCGGATTCCCTTGAGGGTGATGGTGTTGAACGTGTCGAACGTGATAATGGCGTCGCCAGTGGCGTTGGCGTTCACTGTATAGGCCTGGCCTTCGGTCAAGCCTATCAAATCGCCTTGGGAGACGTTGAAATCCCGCAGCATGTCATTGCCGCTTCCAGTGGCGAAGACGAATAGGTCCGCTCCGGCTCCGCCAACCAGAGAGTCGTCACCGAGGCCGCCTATCAGCGTATCGTTCCCGTTGCCACCGGACAGCGTGTCTTTGCCGTCGCCGCCATCCAGCCGATCATCGCCATTACCCCCTTGCAGGGTGTCGGCGTACATGCCGCCGGTCAGCCAGTCGTTGCCATCCCCACCGAGCAATTCCACCGCAGAAACAGCATTGGCCGCGGTCGCGCTGTCGTTCCCGATGCTGCCGCTGAAATGCTCAATCGACGCCGAAAGGTCGAGCGTGACGCCACCGGCGTAGCGCGCATACACCGTGTCGACACCGTCGCCTCCATCCAGCAGGGCGGTGGCGGTGTCGACATAGAGACGGTCATCCCCGGCTCCGCCAAACAGGACATTGCTGCCACCGCCGCCAACCAAAACGTCGTTGCCGTCGCCGCCGTACAGTGTGTCGTCGCCGGCATCGCCTCGCAGCGTGTCGTCGAAGCTGCCGCCGATCAGCAGGTCACTCCCGTCGCCGCCGTTGATCTCGACCGGCGTGGCAGCGTTGGTGCCGGTCAAGGTATCGTTGCCACTGCCGCTGAAAACCCGCTCGACACCACTGGCGGTAAGGTCGAAGGTGAGATTACCGGTACCCTGGACATAGACGGTATCGAAGCCGTCGCCGCCGCTCACCAATCCGTCGGCAGCGTCAATATAGAGGACGTCATCGCCATCTCCGGCGATTAGGGTGTCGCTGCCGTTGCCGCCGGTCAGCGTATCGTTGAAAGCGCTGCCAACGATGCGGTCGTCGCCGTCTCGTCCGTTGATCGCCAGACCGACGAGGGCGCCCACCCCGATCATGTTGTCGTTACCGGCGCCGCCGTAGGCCTGCTCGATGCTGCATACTGCCAGATCAAGGCTTACGCCAGCACCACCCTGGACGACGGCGGTGTCGAAGCCGGCACCGCCTCGCAGCAGGACATCGGCCGCGTCGAAGTAGAAGCGGTCGTCACCGTCGCCACCGATCAACGTGTCGGCTCCATCGCCACCGGTCAGCGTGTCGTTTCCCGCACCGCCGACAATCAGGTTGTCCAGCGCATTGCCGGTGCCGGCAAAGCTGCCGGAACCGGTGAAGACCAATCGCTCCAGATTGGCGCCGAGAGAGTAGCTGCCTAAGGTGGTCCGCACCTCGTCCAGGCCTTCATTGAGCAACTCCCGGATGACGTCGCGTGCGCTGTCTATGAAATAGAGGTCGTCGCCGACGCCACCGAACATTGTGTCGTTTCCGGTGCCGCCATCCAGCGTGTCGTTTCCGGTATTGCCGGTCAGCCGATCATCGCCAGCGCCGCCGAGGATATAGTCGGAGCCGCCGAGGCCATCGATTGTATCGTTTCCATTCCCGCCAAACAGAAGGTCATCCAGATTGCCACCGATCAAGCTGTCGTTGCCATCCAGACCATAGATGCGATTTGGATTTGACGTTCCGGTCAGCGAATCGTTGCCGGGGGTTCCGGTGAGGGTGGTGTAATGGGAAGGCTCAATGCCGGTGGCACTGAACTCGCGGGTCTGGATGCCGTATCCGGATCCGTCCGGTCCGGCCCAGGCGGCGACGAAGCCACCATCGGGCCCGGAGGAGCCGTGCGGCCGGCGATGAAGCCGACGACCGGCTTCTTGGTGCCCGAGGCCTTGATGAACTCGGCGCCGCGGACTTCGGCGTCGCCGCCGATCTCGCCGATCATGATGATGCCCTCGGTCTCCGGGTCCTTCACGAACAGCTCCAGGCTGTCGACGAAGTTGGTGCCGTTGACCGGGTCGCCGCCGATGCCGATGCAGGTGGTCTGGCCGAGACCGGCCGCCGTGGTCTGCGCCACCGCCTCATAGGTCAGCGTGCCGGAGCGCGACACGATGCCGATCTTGCCGCGCTTGTGGATGTGGCCCGGCATGATGCCGATCTTGCACTCGTCCGGCGTGATGATGCCGGGGCAGTTCGGGCCGATCAGGCGGGTGGCGGAACCGCTGAGCGCGCGCTTGACGCGGACCATGTCCAGCACCGGGATGCCTTCGGTGATGCAGACCACCAGCGGGATCTCGGCGTCGATCGCTTCCAGGATCGCGTCGGCCGCAAACGGCGGCGGCACGTAGATCACGGAGGCGTTGGCGCCCGTCTTCTCGACCGCCTCGGCGACGGTGTCGAAGATCGGCAGGTCGAGGTGCTTGGCGCCGCCCTTACCGGGCGTGACGCCGCCGACCATCTTGGTGCCGTAGGCGATCGCCTGCTCGGAGTGGAAGGTGCCCTGGGCTCCGGTGAAGCCCTGGCAGATCACCTTCGTGTTCTTGTCGACGAGAACAGCCATGTTACG